>JAAUZT010000006.1 GCA_014804485.1 Lachnospiraceae bacterium | reverse complement strand
AACTATTGATCCTGCAATTAATCCAATCACATTAACACTCAAAAATTGTGTGCGTCCATCCCCAATCGTCACGTTATCAACGGTATCCAAAAAGAGAGGCTCACCAGTCATCCCGGTGAACCCCTCTACACCCAAAATTCCTTATATTACTTCTCCAAGATCGCCGCCTGTGTGGCAGTGGTACAGTAGTGAGTTATCCAATTACTCACTTGTTATTAATAGCCGCCTGAGCCGCCGCCAACCTAGCAATCGGCACTCTGAACGGTGAACAGGACACATACGTAAGTCCAACCTTATGACAGAACTCAACGGAAGACGGATCGCCGCCGTGCTCGCCGCAGATACCCAGCTTGATATCCGGTCTGGTTGCGCGTCCTTTCTCTGCTGCCATCTGTACTAACTGACCTACACCGCTCTGGTCAAGTCTTGCAAACGGATCTGACTCATAGATCTTATTCTTATAGTAATCACCTAAGAACTTGCCCGCATCGTCACGGGAGAATCCGAAGGTCATCTGTGTCAGGTCATTCGTACCGAAGGAGAAGAACTCTGCCTCTTCGGCAATCTCATTTGCCAGAAGTGCCGCTCTCGGAATCTCGATCATCGTTCCCACATGGTACTTGATGTCGGAATTCTTCTCTTTCTTCACCTGTTCAGCCACTTCTACCACAACGTCCTTGACAAACTTCAGCTCTTTCTTCTCTCCTACAAGAGGAATCATGATCTCGGGAACAATATCGAATCCCTTCTCATTCTTCACTTCAATCGCTGCTTCCATAACCGCTCTTGTCTGCATCTTGGCAATCTCCGGATAGGTAACTGCCAGACGACATCCGCGGTGACCCATCATCGGATTGAACTCATGCAGGGAATCGCAGATTTCCTGTACTTCTTCCGCAGTCATCATCATCTCTACTGCCAGATCGTCGATATCATCCTTATCAGTCGGAACGAACTCATGAAGCGGCGGATCGAGGAAACGAATGGTAACCGGTCTGCCCTCCATTACTTCATATAATGCCTTAAAGTCGCCCTTCTGGAAAGGAATCAGTGCATTTAATGCTTTCTCTCTCTGCTCTACTGTTCTTGCCAGGATCATCTGACGAATCTTCGGGATTCTGTCAGGATCGAAGAACATATGCTCTGTACGACACAATCCGATACCTTCCGCGCCATATTTAACTGCATTAGCAGCGTCCGCCGGTGTATCCGCATTGGTACGCACCTGCAACTTACGGTACTTGTCCGCCCACTCCATGATACGGCCGAAATTGCCGCTGACAGATGCTTCCACCGTCTTGATATCACCTTTATAAATCTTACCGGTGGAACCGTCCAGAGAAATGTAGTCTCCCTCATGGAACTCTTCTCCGCCCAGTGCAAATACTTTATCTTCCTCGTTGATTGCAATTTCACCGCAGCCGGATACACACGCTGTACCCATACCACGTGCTACTACTGCTGCATGGGATGTCATACCGCCGCGGACAGTTAAGATACCCTCTGCCGCATGCATACCCTCGATATCTTCGGGAGATGTCTCCAGACGTACCAGTATAACTCTCTCACCCTTCTCGTGAGCTGCTTTCGCTTCCTCTGCGGTAAAGTATACTTTACCTGCCGCAGCACCCGGAGATGCCGGAAGTGCCTGTCCGATCACCTGCCCAGCTTTCAATGCATCGGTATCGAATGTAGGATGCAGCAACTGATCCAGAGATTTCGCTTCGATACGAAGCACTGCTTCCTCGGGAGTGATCATGCCTTCGTCTACCAGGTCACAAGCGATCTGAATCGCTGCCGGTGCGGTTCTCTTACCGTTACGCGTCTGTAAGAAGAACAGTCTGCCGTCCTCAATGGTAAACTCCATGTCCTGCATATCGCGGTAATGGTTCTCTAATTTATTGGCAATCTCCATGAACTGCTTAAAGCATTCCGGAAGATCCTCTTCCAGCTTCGTGATCGGCTGCGGTGTACGGATACCTGCCACAACGTCCTCACCCTGCGCGTTGATCAGATACTCACCGTAAATACCTTTGGCACCGGTGGAAGGATTTCTGGTAAATGCAACGCCTGTCCCGGATGTGTCGCCCATGTTACCGAATACCATAGCCTGTACATTGACTGCCGTACCCCAGTCGCCCGGAATATCGTTCATTCTTCTGTATACGATAGCTCTCTCATTATCCCAGGAACGGAACACCGCTTTCACAGCCTCCATCAACTGTACCTTCGGCTCCTGCGGGAAATCCTCACCTTTATTCTCTTTATAAATATTCTTGAATTTAACGATAATCTCTTTTAAGTCATCAGCCGTCAGATCCGTGTCGTATTTAACGCCTTTAGCCTCTTTGATCTCGTCCAGAATTCTCTCAAAATAAGACTTCGGAATCTCCATAACAACATCGGAGAACATCTGAATAAATCTTCTGTAAGAATCATAAGCGAATCTCGGATTGCCTGTCTTCTTCGCAAACCCTTCCACGGCAACGTCATTCAATCCAAGATTAAGAATTGTATCCATCATACCCGGCATGGAAGCCCGTGCACCGGAACGTACCGATACAAGAAGCGGATTCTCCGTATCGCCGAACTTCTTTCCCTGTTTCTCTTCGAGTCCTGCAAGCGCCGTAAAAATCTGCTCTTTAATCTCATCGCTGATCTGCCTGCCATTGTTATAGTAATCTGTACAGGCTTCTGTTGTGACCGTAAACCCCTGCGGAATCGGCAGGCCCAAATTCGTCATCTCAGCAAGGTTCGCACCTTTACCGCCGAGAAGATTACGCATATCGGCATTGCCTTCCTCAAATAAGTACACCCATTTCGCCATAGTTTTTGCCCTCTCTTTTCCTTTCTGCTGATCTTACTGATCTGCAGCCTGATCTGCTGCAGACTGCACGCCGCCATAATTACCACTCGTGACATTGTGCCCTTTTATTATTTTACCATATAATTGGAAATTTACCACCCGTTTTTTGTAGTTATTGCCAAAAAATCACAATAAATTCCATCCGAAAGACCAAATCACACTATATTTAGTTTACGGCCTGAATCCCTCAAAAATAAAAACGTCAAATTCATCCTTCAGATCATTAAGCTCCTGCCGGCTTCTGACCGTCCATGCCACCGCAGGATTTCTATAGATTTTTCTGCATATCCTTCTGCCCGGCTCTTCCTTGAACCTATGATTATAAGCTATGAAATCGGGTTTTGTGAGAAAATTTAGCAACAAATGTGTCAGGAAAAAATATCGTACGTTATGATATTCTCCTTCGGCCCGGAAATTGGAGGAGAGCTGCCCTCTGACCACTTCATTATGATGCAGCCGGAACCACCATAATACCATGGGATTAAAAGACTCAATACAATACGCCCCGTCATACCCCCGCAGCATTCTGTCAATCACCGCACACTCGGACACATCTACTTTCTCCGACTTGATTTCGATAATGAGCGGCACGCGCCCCTGCACCATGGAAAGCAGATCCTCCAGCTTAGGAATCCGCTCCTTGGAATTACACAGCGTAAACTGTTGAAGCTCCTTATATGTATAATCCTCAACTTCCCCGGCTTCCCCGCAGATGCGCTCCAGTTTAAAATCATGGAAGATCACCGGAATCCCATCCTTCGTCACATGGACATCTAATTCCATGCCATACCCCGCCTGCACCGCCCTGCGAAATGCCTCCATGGAATTCTCCGGTGCCGCCCCGGCATTGTCATGCAGCCCTCTGTGGGCAAAATACCGCTTCTTAAAAAGCCGAGTATCCGGACGATTTACCATACGAGGCATAAGCGCCAGCATATACAAAATCCCCGGAGCCGCTACCGCCCCGGCCAAAGCTCTTACTTTTCTCAAGTTCATCTCAATCATACCTGCCTGCACAATTAATATAATTCTACCTCGATTATATTCTTCTCCAATAAAACTGCAAGTATTTTCTGGCAATTCCCCCTCTCTTTTCAGTTGAAAAACCCCACCTTTTGTGTATAATGATAAGGTAGCTTTCTAAAAATCAATCGAGAAAAATGAGGTTTTATATGATTCAGGCAAATAATGTAACCCTCCGGGTAGGCAAAAAAGCCCTCTTCGAGGACGTTAACATCAAATTCACGGAAGGAAACTGCTACGGGCTTATCGGCGCCAACGGTGCAGGCAAATCCACCTTCCTTAAGATTCTTTCCGGCGCGCTGGAGACGACGAACGGAGACGTGTCCATCACACCCGGCCAGCGGCTCTCCGTGCTGGAACAGGATCACTTCAAATATGACGCTTATCCCGTCATGGACACAGTCATCATGGGCAATGAACGGCTCTATCAGATTATGAAGGAAAAAGATGCCATCTACGCCAAGGAAGACTTTTCCGATGAAGACGGTATCCGCGCCAGCGAACTGGAAGCCGAGTTCGCCGAGATGGACGGCTGGGATGCGGAATCAAACGCCGCCATGCTCCTTAACGGCCTCGGTGTTGGCACAGATCTGCACTATAGCATGATGGCGGACTTAAACGGTAATGAAAAGGTTAAAGTGCTGCTTGCCAAGGCGCTTTTCGGCAATCCGGATATCCTGCTCTTAGACGAGCCCACCAACCACCTCGACTTAGATGCCATCGCTTGGCTGGAAGAATTTCTGATCAATTTTGAAAACACCGTGATCGTCGTTTCCCACGACCGGTATTTTCTGAACAAAGTATGTACGCACACCGCGGATATCGACTACGGCAAGATCCAGCTCTATGCCGGCAACTATGATTTCTGGTATGAATCCAGTCAGTTGATCATCAAACAGCGCAAGGAAGCCAACAAGAAGAAAGAGGAACAGATCAAGGAATTACAGGAGTTCATCTCCCGATTCTCCGCCAACGCCTCCAAATCCAAACAGGCGACTTCCAGAAAGCGTGCGCTGGAGAAGATCGAGCTTGACGACATCCGTCCTTCCAGCCGGAAGTATCCCTACATTGATTTCAGGCCGGAGCGCGAGATCGGTAACGAAGTCCTCACGGTAGAGGGAATCAGCAAGACGATTAACGGCGAAAAGGTACTGGATAATATTTCCTTCATCGTAGGACACGATGACAAGATCGCTTTCGTGGGCAGCAACGAACTGGCCAAGACGACATTATTCAAGATCCTCATGGGCGAGATGGAACCCGATGAAGGTAATTATAAATGGGGTGTTACCACTTCGCAGGCATATTTCCCCAGGGACAACACTGCGGAATTTGACAATGACTACACCATCACCGACTGGCTCATGGGCTACTCCCCCGTTAAGGACGTGACCTATGTCCGCGGCTTCCTCGGCCGTATGCTATTTGCCGGCGAAGACGGCGTGAAGAAGGTCAAAGTGCTCTCCGGTGGTGAGAAGGTTCGCTGTCTTCTTTCCAAAATGATGATCAGCGGCGCCAACTGCCTGATTTTCGACGAGCCCACCAACCATCTGGACATGGAAGCTATTACCGCACTGAACGAAGGTATGAAGAAATTCAAGGGCGTGGAGCTTTTCTCCTGTCATGACCATCAGGTTGTGCAGACCACGGCGAACCGTATCATGGAGATTCTGCCGGACGGTACGCTGATCGACAAGATCACCACCTACGACGAGTATCTGGAGAGCGACGAGATGGCGAGAAAACGTACAGTCTACACGAGTACGGCAAGCGAAGAAGAGGACGATTAAGAATCCCGCTCCGGCATTCAGGACAAGTACGCCCCCAACCTATGAGGAAGATGTATGCGACAGGTAGACTTACACACACACTCAAATAAATCCGACGGAAGCTACAGCCCTGCAGAGCTTGTGGATTATGCCATTGCCAAGGGCTTAAGCGCTGTCGCACTGACCGATCATGACACGATCGACGGACTTGCGGAGGCCGTTTATCACGCCGAGGCACTGTCACGATCAGGACGGCCTTCCATCGAGGTTGTTCCCGGCATTGAGTTTTCTACCAAATACGAGAGGCAGGACGTACACATCGTCGGTCTGTATATCGCTTACGATTCTCCTGTTTTCACCGACAGTCTGCAACAGTTCATAGATTCCCGCACAGGGCGTAACATTAAGATGTGCAATAAGCTTCAGGAAGCCGGCATCGACATCACTTATGACAAATTACAAGAGCGAAATCCCGGTGCGGTAATCACCAGGGCGCACTATGCTTCCTATTTATATGAAAAAGGGTATGTAAAGAGCAGGCAGGAGGCCTTCGCACAGTATCTGGGCGATCACACGAAGTACTTTGTTCCGAGGGAAAAGGTGACTCCCGCGCAAGCCGTATCGCTGATTTTACAGGCTGAGGGAATCCCTATTCTGGCACATCCGCCGCTCTATCACATGGGAAATGAACGGCTTGACAAACTGGTCTCCTCCTTAAAAGATGCGGGACTCATGGGAATCGAAGCGCTCTACAGCACATACACTGGGCAGGATGAGCGGGATATGCTCAGGCTGGCCTCTAAATATGATCTGCTCTTAAGCGGCGGTTCCGACTTCCACGGCGCTAACAAACCGAAGCTCGATCTCGGTGTCGGATACGGCAGATTATTCGTGCCGGAAGAATTCTTAGATAATATCAAGAAACGGATATCGGCAAATCGCGCAGGCGAAGCCTGGGATTGAACAAAGCCCGATTTGTGACAGAAAGAAAGGATATTTCTCCATACCATGAAGCTTCTATTTACCGACTTAGACGGGACACTCTTAAATAATGACAGTCAGGTTTCCGACGGCACGAAGGCCTTCTTAGACGATTTTCTCGCTGCCGGCAATAAGCTGATCCTGTCCTCCGGACGCCCGAAAGACAGTGTCCTTGAGGTAAAAAATAATGCCGGTCTCACACAGAGCGGCATTCTGCTGATCTGCAGCAACGGCACACAAGTATACGACTGTGACAGCCGCACGACCATCATGGAAAAAAGGCTCCCTCTGCCGTACGTGCCCTACTTGCAAGAGCAGGCTTCCCGATATGATCTGCACATCCAGACCTATCGAGAAGATGCAATCGTCTCGCCCGCAAAGGACCGCGAAATCACTTTTTACCGCAGACGAATCCATCTGCCTCTGATTATCTCGCCGAATCTGGCGGAGGCGCTGACCGAAGCTCCTTTCAAGATGCTTGCCATCAGTCTCGATGATTTCGATAAGCTGGAATCTTTCCGCCGCAGCATCGCCGACTGGGCAGAGGGTAAGATTCAGACCATCTATTCCAGTGATATGTATCTGGAGCTTTTTGAGCATACCGCAGGCAAGGGCAATGCCGTCCGCTTCGTATGCGATCATTTCGGCGTACCGCTCTCGGATGCCTATGCAGCCGGAGATGCCGACAATGATATCTCCATGCTGGAAGCCGCCGGATGCGGCATCGCAATGGCCAACGCCACCGACAAAGTCAAACAGTCCGCCGATATCGTGACGGAATTAGACAATGACTGGGACGGACTGGCTGCCCTGATGCGAAAATTGCTGTAATCAATCAAACTTATCCCTCTACGATCAGATATCTTCCGTCGCCGACTTCGAACACCTCGTCAGCTTCCAGGATTTCTTCCTCATTAGCGCCTTCCATATCCACGCCCTCTTCCTCAAAGAACTCCCACACTTCCTTCACAGAATCCACGACTACCGCCATGCATTCTTCCAGAAAACTCTCCGCACCTTCTAATGTTTCCGCCACCGGCTCCGGATAGAGCTGTGACTGATGATCCAGAAAACACTGTAATACTTTCTCGTCAAACATAACCCTCTCTCCTTTCAGATTAACCCGCGCTTCTTAAGTTCCTGACATACTCTCCCCACGGGCAGACCCACTACATTATTGTAATCCCCGCAGATTCCCTGTATATATGCGGCGCACAATCCCTGGATCGCGTAAGCGCCCGCCTTATCCATAGGCTCGCCGCTGTCCACATACCGTTTAATTTCTTCCTCGCTCATGGTATACATGGTCACGTCCGTACATTCGCTGAATGTGGTATACATGGCGGACATATCCTTATATTTCCATGCTAACGTCACGCCGGTGTACACCTGATGGCTGCCGCCCTGAAGCTTATTTAACATTCGGACGGCGTCTTCCTTATCCTTAGGCTTTCCTAAGATCTCACCCCAGCTGGACACCACCGTGTCCGCTCCGATCACGACGAAATCCTCTCTGTTCTCCTCCGTCAGTCTGCTGCAGACATCCACCGCCTTCTGATAGGACAGCTCCTCCACAACTTCCTGCGGCTCCGTCTTTGTAATCTTTTCCTCCACCGTACTCGGCATCGTCTTAAAGGAAATTCCCACCTGCTTAAGAAGCTCCTTCCGCCTGGGCGATGCCGACGCTAAATATATTTTCATAATCCCTACTCATCTCCATGGTGCATTTCCGGAATAAAGACGCGCTTATTCTCCATATTCTTCTCCGCTCTGGCGGTCTCTCTGGCTTCCAGGCAGAAGGTAAGCTGTGCATTGAACTCTTCCCTGCCGCGTCTGCCCGCCTTCTCATAGCTGCCGTCAGGCTGCAGAATCGATGCCTTTACGGTATCCCGCAGCTGGCATTCCAATATATGACGAAGCTTCTCCTGTAACTGAGGCTTCTCCACCGGAAACAGAATCTCCACCCGTCTTTCCAGATTTCTGGGCATCCAATCCGCACTGGCACAATAATACTCGGGCTTACCGTCATTTTCAAAATAAAAGATTCTCGCATGCTCCAGATAATTGCCTACAATAGAGCGCACCGTAATGTTCTCGCTCACGCCGGGTATTCCGACTTTCAGACAGCAGATACCGCGGATGATCAGATCGATCTTCACTCCCGCCGCGCTGGCCGCATACAAAGCCATAATAATATCCTTATCACACAGCGAGTTCATCTTGACGATAATGCGCGCCATCCTGCCCTGCTCGGCATATGCTTTTTCCCGGTCGATCAAGTGTAAGAACCGGTCCTTCAGCCAGAGCGGCGCTAAGGACAGCCTGTTCCAGTTTCTCGGCTCGGAATAACCGGACAGCATGTTAAATACAGCCGTGGCATCCTCTCCGATCGCCTCCGAACAGGTAAACAGTCCGATGTCCGTATACAGCTTCGCCGTAGAATCGTTATAGTTTCCCGTTCCCAGATGAACGTATCTGCGTATTCCGTTTTCCTCTCTCCTGACCACCAGCGTAATCTTGCTGTGGGTCTTTAGGCCTACCAGACCGTAGATAACATGGCAGCCCGCTTTCTCCAGCTTCTTCGCCCAGACAATATTGTTTTCCTCATCGAAACGTGCCTTTAGCTCCACCAGCACGGACACCTGTTTGCCGTTATCCGCCGCCTGTTCCAGCGCCGCAACGATGGGCGAATTACCGCTGACACGGTAGAGCGTCTGCTTGATCGCCAGCACATCCGGATCCTTCGCCGCCTGCCTGATAAAATTCACCACCGGCTCAAATGTCTGGTAAGGGTGGTGCATCAGAATATCGCCCTCCCTGATCTTCGCAAACACGTCTGTCTCCGCATTAAACTCCGGCACCGGCTGGGGCTTTAAATAGCTGTGTTCTTTCAGATGATCAAACCCTTCCAGTCCATACATTTTCATAAGGAAGGTCAGATCCAACGGCCCGCTGATGGCATAGATATCTCCCTGTTCAATCTGAAGTTCATCCCGGATCAGCTTTAACAGCCTGTCGTCGATGCCTTCCTCCACTTCCAGACGGATAACCTGCCCCCACTGCCTTTTCTTAAGCTGCTTTTCGATCTCCTGCAGAAGATCTTCCGCTTCCTCCTCCTCGATCGTCAGATCCGCATTTCTCATGATTCGGAACGGATAACTGCAGACGATATCATAATTGAGGAACAGCTTATGGATATTGCGCTCGATCACTTCCTCCAGAAGAATGATCTTCGTCCCTTCACCGGAGGGAATCGTCACGATACGGGACAGGACGCTCGGCACCTGCACGGTAGCAAATTCCAGTTCACCCTCACCGCTCTTCTTCTTCATAAGCGCCCCCAGATTCAGTGATTTATTCCTGATCAGCGGAAAAGGTCTGGAAGAATCCACCGCCATAGGAGTCAGCACCGGATAGATGTTGTCCGCGAAGTAACGGTCCACATAGGCACCATCTTCTTTGTTCAGCTCTTCGTGATGCCTGACGATATGCAGCCCGTTCTCGGAAAGCTGGGGAAGCAGGGATCTGTTGTAAATGGCATACTGCTGTTCCACCAGCGCATGCGTCTCTTCATTTACCTTCTTAATCTGTTCCGCCGCCGTCATGCCCGCGATATCCTTCTTCTTATATCCGGCGTTTACCATATCTTTCAGGGAAGCCACCCTTACCATAAAGAACTCATCCAGATTAGATGCCGTGATACTCAAGAATTTCAACCGCTCAAAGAGCGGATTTTTCTTATCTTTCGCTTCGCCCAGGACTCTCTTGTCAAAGAGCAGCCAGCTCAGCTCTCTGTTCGTATAATATTCCACATTTGAAAAGTCCATCTCGTCCCTCTTTTCTGCCCTCTCTCTTCTTCCCGCCGCACTATACGACCGGGGATATATCAACTGCTCAGCTCTTCTGCCTGATCACCGGCCGCACACTGTATACTTCTTCGAAAAACTCTGCACGCTTCGTAAACAGCCCTTTTTCCAATGTAATGTCCAAAGAAGCGTCCACCGTGATGATCAACTGCTCGTCTTTGAGCGCAGTTTTAACATTCTTAAATTTCTGCTTGTGACTCCGGTCCAGCCCGTTTGCAATCTTAAGAATCGCCGTCAGCTTGGCGATCGTCAGATAATCCTTCTTGTCAAGAGAACCGTCCCTGCCCATGGCTTCATAGTAATCGAAGTCCATGTGGTTATATTTGACCACATTAGCTACGATCTCCCGCTCCACGTGGGACAGTCCGATGATCTCCGTGGACATAATGATATTGTAGGAACATTCCCCCAGATTCACCAGACTGATGTATTTGCCGCAGTCATGTAACAGCGTGGCAATCCGCAGGAGAAGCCGCTCCCGCTTGCTTAGGCCGTGCACCTTCTTCATGCTGTCATATATGGTCAGGGCGATCTGCTCCAACGTCTCGCTCCTGCGCCTGCTGCCCATGTACCGCTTACTGATATTCCGGGCACAGGCTATGATATCCTGCTCGAAATCATGACGCTCTCTGATCAGTTTATTCTTCTCGCCGTACTCGTATGCAATACCGTCGCACAGACTCACCCCCGGCACCCAGATCAGCTTGGCGTCCATCACTTTTGCGATTCTGTTAAGCAGCACCCCTGATATAAAGAGCAGCGGTACATTCTCCTCCGGCATGCCGAGTATGTGCGCCACATCCTGCACCGACTTGACACGGATACGCTCCAAGAACTTATCCATGGCGGAGGCCTCCACACTGGTATGCTCCAGCCCGGCCACATTCCTGCCTACGACCGCGGATATATAATCATCTACTACGATAATATTCTCAATCACCCTGTCCTTGAGATACAGCTTCTTGAACACGGCTATCTGAGAACTGACGATCTCATCCAGCATACTTTCATTCTGCTCCGGTCTGATGTTCAGCCTGCCCAACTGATCCTGCAGTCTGAGCACCCCCAGCTTCATATTCTGGGTAGTCACCAGCGTGTCCTTGTCAAAAAGCGATATCTGTATACTGCCGCCGCCGATATCGACGATCGCAGTACCTTTCTCTATGATCTTATTAAAAGCATCCCCGCCGGAAGCGATGGATTTATAATCCAGAAACCGCTGCTCGGAATTGCTTAAGACCTCTATGGTGATCCCCGTCCGCTGTGCGATCTGATCCAGCACGATCATCGTGTTCTCTGTCTCCCGGATCGCACTCGTACCGTACGCCTTATAGTCGTCCACCTGATAACTTCGCATGATCCCGCCGTATTCGCGCAGAACCCTGCACAGCTCATCTACCCGCTCGGTACTGATCTTGCCGGTGGCAAAAGTATCCGACCCCAGATCGATCCGGTGCCTGATATGGTCGATCTCCCTGATTCCGTTCTTCGAAGAAATCTCAAAAATTTTCATCGCCAGCTCATAAGAACCGACATCAATCGCCGCGAATGTCTTCATGCTGCTTTCCCCTATCTCACACTTTTATATTTGACCGCGAAGATAATCTATAAACTGCTGCGCGGTTCTGCCGGACAGTCCGCCGTGGGACAGCTCCCACTTATCTGCCTCCGCAAGCAGTGTCTCTTCCGGCACGGTGATGCCGTACCGGGCTGCCAGCCCCTTAACGATCTCCTGGAACTGTTTCTTATCCGGTCCGCAGAAGAAGATCGTCACGCCGAAGCGGTAGACTAAGGACAGCTTCTCCTGTACCGTGTCGCTGGCATGCATATCCTCCCGTCTGCCCTCTTTATCCTCGTAATTTTCCCGCACGAGGTGCCGTCTGTTGGATGTTGCATAGATCAGGACATTGTTAGGCTTTTTCTCGAGTCCGCCCTCGATCACGGCCTTCAAATACTTGTATTCCGTCTCAAACTCTTCGAAGCTTAAGTCGTCCATATAAATAATAAATTTATAGTTTCGGTTTTTTACCTGCGCAACTACGTCGTTCAAATCCGTAAACTGATGCTTATAAATCTCAATAATACGCAGCCCTTTGTCATAATATTCATTGGCAATCGCCTTAATGCTGGTAGACTTGCCCGTCCCTGCATCCCCGAAGAGGAGACAGTTATTCGCTTTTCTGCCTGCCACAAAGGCATCCGTATTGTCAGTGAGCTTTTTCTTCGGAATCTCGTATCCGATCAGATCATCCAGCTGAACATGAGAAATATTGCGGATCGGTTCAATCTGCGCGCCGTTGTCCGTGTGTACAACGCGGAAAGCTTTATGTAAACCAAACTTACCTACACCGTACTCATAATAAAACTGTGTCAGCACGGCTTTCATTTCCAGCGCACTCTCGCTTGCGGCAAACTGCTCGGCAAGGCGGCTGATGCGGTCTCTGATTTTCGTGCTGTATACCCGGCTGGACCGGATCGGGCTCTCATAATCAATGACAATACCGAACTCCGGAGCCTTCAGTACATCCATCATCGCCATAAAATCAAAATCAAAAAGCTCTTTATAGATCGCGATATCGTGCAGCACTAACTGGTTGATGCTGCCCTCCACCTCTCCGCGCATTTCACACGCCACACTGTAGCTGTTCTCATTATTAACCAGCAGATCTGTCAGATAGCAGTGCCACAGATTTCCCGAGAAACCGTGAAGCGCCGCCATCTCTAATAGACCGTGCATACAGTCATAGAACAGCGGCCGGCTCCTGCCGTCTCCGGAGCGGTAATGATCCATCAGCCAGACCATATCCTTAAGTATCGTTCCGTCTTCCGGTTCTTTATAGATGATCAATTCTTCTTCTCTCATATCATACCCTCTCAATCCGTCTTAATAGTTTCCTAAAATCCTCATGTTCTGCGACTCTTCCCGCAGGCCGCGCAGGGCGTTTTTCACCGCACCGTCCGCCAGATTTCCCTCAAAATCAATGAAAAACCGATATTCCCAGTTCCTTCCCTCGATAGGACGGCTCTCGATCTTAGTCATATTCAGATTATTATAGATAAAATGCGACAGTATGTGGTAGAGAGAACCGCTCTCATGGGGCACCTCCAGACACAGGCTTACCTTCTTCGCATCTTTTAGGAATATCTTCTGGTTCGTAACGATGATAAACCGCGTGGAATTGGTATCCGACTGATTCACACCCCGTTCCAGAATGTCCAGTCCGTATATCTTCGCCGCCTGCTCGCTGGCGATTGCCGCCTGGCTATGATCCCCGTCCTCACTGACCTTGCGTGCCGCAAAAGCATTATTCTGCATGCTGATCTGTTTCCATCCGTCATGCACATTCAGATAACGCGCGCTCTGCATCAGAGACTGCGGATGGGAAAAGACAGTCCGGATCTGTGCAAGTTCCGTTCCCGGCAGTCCCAGCAGACAATGCTCTATCTTAATGATCTGCTCCCCCACAATATAGTTTTCATACTCCGCCAGCAGATCATAGATCTCATTAACGATCCCCGCCGTGGAATTCTCAATCGGAAGCACTGCATAATCCGCACTGCCCTCCTCGATCGCACACATGGCATCCCGAAAACTGTCTACATGAAAGCAGTTGATATTCTCCCCGAAATATCTCATCATCGCGATCTGGGAATAAGCCCCTTCCGCTCCCTGGAACACCACCCTCGCCTGTTCCGTATCGAGCTTGTCCACACCGATAAAAGGCAGTTTACCGTGAGCACCCTGCTCTGACAGTTTATTATACTGCAGCTTGCGGCTCATAGCCATGATCTGCTCGAACAGTTCCTGTACACCGTGGGCATTGAACTCGCTGTGCGCCAAAGAACGTACTTTATTAAGCTTCTCTTCCTCCCTTGCCTTATCTAATACCTTCTTCCCCGTCTCTATCTTATAATCCGCCACCTGCGAACAGATCTCCATGCGCTCCTCATAAAGCTGTACGATCTTCTCATCGATCTGATCCAGTTGTCCCCGTAATTCCAATAAATCCATTCCGTTTGTCCTTTCCTTTTTATTGATTTCATCTTACTCCAAATCCCCCTTGATAGCAAGACGGTTTCCGACTATAATAAATCTGTTAGAACATTATGTATTGCATAAAACGGAGGATACCATGACAACCAAACAAAAAAATATTCTCATCATATCTATAACAGTAGTTATTTTCATTATTCTTGTCGTATGCGTAGTGATTACCAGTCACGTTGCCTTAAATGACGAAGCAACCGTCGGAAATACGGCAGGCAATCTAAACAATAACGGTTATTTCTGCGAACACGAAGGACGGATCTATTTCGCCAATGCTTATGATAATTATTCGCTCTACTCCATGAATCCGGATGAAACGGACGTTAAGAAGCTGCGTGGCGGCTCTGCTTCCCACATATGCGCGGGCGGCAAATATCTATACTATGCCGTGGAAAATCAGTCCGGAGGCTCTGATCTCGGTTCCGTGCGCGGTGCTTACGGCATTTACCGCTGCCAGTTAAACGGTAAAAATGCTACCGGTATGGATCGCTGCCATGTCGCCACCATGCAGTTGTGCGGCAATTATCTTTATTATTCCAAATTAGACCCTAAGAGTTCCATGTCCTTAGAGAAGATTAAGATCGACAAGAAAGACAAAGCAACGGTCAGTCCGGAGGCCATTATCAACCCGGCTTCCTATGCGAACGGTGCCATCTACTACTGCGGTACGGGGCAAGGACAGGATCACTATCTCTACGCCCTCAACACCGCAAATGACACTTCCTCGGTCGTATGGCAGGGCAATCTCTGGAATCCGATCTATCAGAACGGATATGTGTATTTCATGGATATCGGAAACAATTACAGACTCTGCCGTTATTCAATGAATGCGGGTGTCGTGGAAGTTCTGACAAACGAGCGGCTCGACCTATTCAATGTCTACGGAGATTACATCTATTATCAGACGAACTCCAAGACGGAACCGGCATTAAAAAGGATCTCCATTGGCGGCGGCGCACCGGAGATCGTACGGGAGGGCATCTATCAGAATATCAACATTACCTCGGAATATGTGTACTTTAACGCCTTCGGCGAATCAACGCCGGTCTACAAGACGAGTACCTACGGTCCCGTCAATGTAAACACCTTCGATGCCGGCATGCAGGCGGCATTGCAGGAAACAAAATAATCTGATACGGAAATATATATAAGGAGCGGCGCGGATGAGAATCGTCACGATGATCACCGCGCCGTAATCGCAAAGTGCTGCCGCAGTACATCCTCATGGTATAAGTTATTGTAGATTGCGTGCAATTTCTCAGCCATGCACCTCGGCGCGTGCTGATCCGTAAGCGGCATAACCATAATACGGTAATCCACACCCCACAGCCGGCTCCTTGTGGTACTCATCAGGCAGCCGGCCGCAGTATAGAAAGAGATACGGCGTTTTCTCATGTCCCGTGTCTCTTCATTTATGTCCGGCAGCTCATCATCCTCTACCTCAATCACCAGCGCATTCCACTCCGCACAGCCTTCCCGCAGAAGCGCCAATGCACGGGAACCGTATCCCTGCCCCCGCCGTTCCCCGACAACCGCAAAATAATCTAATAATAACAACCGCTTCTCTACATCTGCCATAAGAAACGCATAGGCACAGAGCGTTGTCCCTTCATAGAATCCGTAGGCATGGTAGTTGCCGCGTCCCCATGTTTCCTCGATCACGCTGAAGGGCTTGAGTTCCTCCGGCGGAAAATCCGACTGCGCATAAGTCCCATAGATTTCACGCGCCTGCTCCAATGTAAGGTGCTCTATGTGAACGTTTTCCATAACATACGTCACTTTATTATCGTCTGTTTCTCTGTTTTCTATCCCCATATCACACATCTTTCCTTCTTTCTCCTTAACACATGCTTTCCCGGCATCATTTACAAGCTCCTCATACATCTGTTCGATACTGCTGCCCAGCACGGGGTGTCTCTCATAGGGCGCGATCTGTGCAAGCGGCTTTAATACAAAATATCGGTTATGCATATCCGCATGCGGAATCGTCAGTTCCTCAGTATGCATGACACAGTCCTCGTACAGCAGTATATCCAAGTCCAGAGTTCTCGGTCCCCAGTGTATCTTCCGCTCCCTGTCATGGGCATACTCGATCTCGTGCAGTTTCTGTAAGAGCATGGCAGGCGTATACAATGTGTCCAACGCAATGACGCCATTTAAGAAATCTTCCTGCACCACACCACCGTAGGGTGCCGTGACAATCCAGTCAGAGCATTTTATTACGTGACACATGTTATTTTCCCGCAGCGCTTCCACCGCACCGTCAAGATGTGCCTTCCGATCTCCCATATTAGAGCCACAGGACAGATAAGCCCTGTGCCATCCTCTCACAATCTTCACAGATACCGACTCAAAAGGCAGCGGAATAGGCGCCTCCGGTTTACGGATCTCCAACGTAACCCGCCTGATTAACGGGAATTTAAGTAACACTGCCTCCGCTGTCTTCTCCGCCACCGTCTCAATCAGCTTATATGTATGTTCCGCGACAAAATCGTTCATAAACATACAAACCTCTCCGTAATTCGTGGAGAGGTCTAAGTCGTCCAATGTACCCGCATTTCTTGTATCCGTTTCCATAACGGCAGTAATATAAAAATTCTGCCCCTTTTCATTCTCTTCGCGATAAACCCCATGGTGTGCATATACCCGTAGATTTTCTATTATGATCTGATCCATATTTACCCCTTTATTCAGTCGTGCCGCTTTCCACCATTGTTTCTGCCCAGGAAATACTGCCGCCTTACATTCTGTATCCGTCCCGTATAGCCTCCGTCATCCTGATCGCGCGCACATTCTCCTTCACATCATGCACGCGGACGAACATCGCGCCTTTCTGCACAGCATATACGGTTGTTACGATCGTACCTTCCAGCCGCTGCTGCACAGGCAGATCAAGCGTCAATCCGACCACAGACTTCCTGCTGGCTCCCAGCAGGACCGGATAACCGAGCGAATGTAAGCTCTCCAAGCGGTCTATGACTTCCAGATTCTGTTCATAGGATTTCCCGAAACCCACGCCGGGATCCAGAATGATCCTGTCATCGGATATTCCTGCCTCATGGGCGATATCAATCGTCTCTCCCAGGTCACGAAGCACTTCGCCCATATAGTTCTCATAGACGGCCTCTTTCCGATTATGCATGAGACAACAGGCTGTCTTGGCCTGCGCAATCACTCCTGCCATCCTGGGATCATATTTCAGCCCCCAGATATCATTAATCATATCAGCGCCGGCCGTAATTCCCGCTGACGCCACTTTTGACTTATAGGTATCTAGGGAAATCGCTATGTCAAATCTTGATTTAACCTTCTCTACCACTGGAATAACACGCTCGATCTCCTCCTCATCAGATACCTGCGTATAACCTGGTCTGGTGGATTCGCCCCCGATGTCCAGAACGTCCATCCCCTCTGAAATCATCTGTTCCACGCGATATAATGCTTCATCGACTGTATGATACGCACCGCCGTCCGAAAACGAATCGGGTGTTATGTTTAAGATTCCCATAACATATGTATGTCCGGTTGTGGCAAAATCCCTGTTTCCTATTTTCAATACATTTCCCTCTTGCTAAATCATCATTTAATTTTATTTGTCAACTATTGTCGTATCATTTCGAAAAAAATCTGCTGAAGCTGCGGATCATTTTCAAAACATCCCCTCGCTGCCATCGTCGAGGTCTGACTTCCCGGCTTTGCAACGCCTCGCATGGTCATGCACATATGTTCCGCTTCCACCATCACCATCACTCCCTGCGGTTTTAAGTACTCCATGATTGCATCGGCGATCTGAGCCGTCATCTGCTCCTGTATCTGCAGCCTTCTTGCATATACTTCCACCGTGCGAGCCAGTTTGCTGAGCCCCACTACTCTGCCGTCCGGCAGATAAGCGATATGCACCTTGCCGTAGAACGGCATCAGGTGATGCTCACAGGTAGAATAAAAGGTGATATCCTTTTCTACGACAATTCCGTTGCTTTCTACCGTAAATGTTTTCGATAAATGTTTCGCCGGATCTTCATCCATGCCTTTATAGATTTCCTCATACATCCGCGCGATCCTGCCCGGGGTATCCTTCAGACCTTCTCTGGTCACATCTTCACCGATTCCCTCTAACAAAAGCCGCACCGCTTCTTCAATTTTCTTCTGATCTACCATGAGAGTCTCTCCTGATCGTATCTCTATGTTCTACCACGTCGATCAGCTCTCCCAGATAAGAGAGCGAACCGAATGCGATAACCACGCAGTCTTTATCCCGTCCTGCCAGCAGATAAGCGATCTCTACCGCCTCCTGCACACTGTCCGCTACCGTCACGCTGTCGTGGTATTCCCGCACTGCCTGCGCCAGCTCATAACCGTGCAGCGCACGATCCGCAAGCGGCGGTGTCACAGTGATAATATGTTCCGCCAGTTCATAAGTATTGCGGATCACCTTATCATACTCTTTGTCCTTCAACATACCCATTATATAGATGATCCGTCTGTTTGTAAAATAAAATCTGATGCTTTCTGCAAGCCGCTTCGAAGCATCCTCATTGTGTGCTCCGTCCGCAATAAAAAGCGGTTTCTTACCAATCACATCAAATCTGCCCCGCCAGCGCGTCTGCTCCATGCCCAGCCGAAGCTTATCCTCCGTGACCGGATACCCCGCCCTGCCGAGCGCGGCAAGCGTCTCCAGCGCCACCACAGCATTCTCGACCTGGAACTGCCCGGCCATCGTGATCGCGATATTCTTGTATTTATCATAGCTGAAATGCTGACCGGTCATGCCGTATCTGACATTCTTCGCCCTGGATGCATCCGCCGTATATAATTTGGCTTTGCGCACAAGCGCAGCCTGTCTGATCACTTTCATCGCTTCCGGCGTCTGTTTGGCGGATATTACATAACACTTGTCTTTAATAATCCCCGCCTTAGCCGCCGCGATCTGCTCTATACTGTCCCCCAGCACTCCCATATGATCCATGCTGACAGAAGTAAAGACGGCGGCTAATGTCGTCGTAATCACGTTCGTCGCATCCAGCGCACCTCCCAGCCCGGCCTCCAGCACTACGATATCGCACTGTTTATCGAGAAAATAGAGGAATGCCACTGCAGTCTCCACCTCAAATGCCGTAGGGTGCGGCAGTTCCTCCGCCGCCATTGCCTCCGCCGCTTCCTTCACCTGTTCCAGATATTTGCACAATCCGGACTGGGTAATCACACGACCGTCAATCTGAAACCGCTCCCTGTACTCTTGCACCGTAGGCGATATATATCTGCCCGTCCGATATCCCGCCGCAGACAGAACCGTAGAGACATAGGCAAGCACCGAACCTTTCCCGTTCGTGCCGGCGATATGAACGAATTTCAGCTGATCCTGCGGATTCTCCAGACGCGCACACAACTCCCGCATGGTCTCAAGCCCCATAACGCTGCCATATTGCTGCAGATCTTCTATATATGCCATCGCTTCTCTGTAGTTCATGCGCACGCCCCTCTCATATGGATGTATAATTTCCCGAAATCGGGATATCCTTAATGATATGAAAAAATTTATTCACAACTATATACACTGTGGGCTTCTGGGATGGTTTCTGGAGATGATCTTCACCGCCTTCCACGCTTTTCGCAAAAGGGATCTCCGTCTGCACTGTACGACCTCCGTCTGGATGTTCCCCATATACGGACTCGCCGCCCTGCTTGCCCCGTTTGCCCGCCTTATGCGCGGACACAACTTCATATTCCGCGGTCTGGTTTACACCGGCATGATCTTTAGCGGAGAATTTCTGACCGGTCTATGGCTCATGAAGCGTGATCTGTGCCCTTGGAATTACGAGAAATCACGTTGGAATCTCGCCAAGGTAATCCGCCTCGACTACGCTCCCTGCTGGTTTACTGCCGGTCTTCTGTTCGAGCGTCTTCTGATGGAAAACGAAGAATCCGGCGACTGACATTCCCATAAAAAGCATGTCTATGCTGCCTATCGTCATAGGCGTTTACGCATCAATGTCGTCTATATCCGCCGCATCGATATTGAGCGTATTCAGAGTCCGGCGTCTTCTACGCGCCTCCTCCGAGGCTTTCAGAATATAATTCTTGATCTCTTTCGCATTTTTAATATGGGACAGAAACAACTGCGGGTGCGTGTTGTCTCCTGTATAACAGGCCACCGTTCCCAGCTTAAAGATACGCTCCGCAAGGCTGACCTGCAGCTCCACATCCTGTACCTTATACAAATAACAGTCGTTTTCTTTTGTGTTGAGAAGTCCGTCGTTGATCGTAATAACCTCGTCAGTCACCGTATACTTCGTAAAAGTAAACGGCAGTCCCAGAAACAGCCAGCGCTTACGCTCCACATATTCCTTCCTGCTCTCTTCATGCTCCGGCTCCTTTGTCCGTTCATCCGCCAGTGCAGACCCTTCCTGTATGGTATCTTTCTTCAACTCTTCCATAGTTCACCGCTCCTTTATTTTTGTGACCGTTCACGGTTCATTTCACTACAATATTGATATATGAATATCTTTCTAAACCTATCTTTCACTATAACATACCCCCACCCATTCCACAATATAAAAACTGTTGAAACCCCTCTCCCTTTATGGTATGATATACAAAATATAGATATATTGAATATACGGCACACACTATAAGGAGGGTTATTGCATGACTGCAAAGGAATGTATTTTAGGGCGCAGAAGCATCCGCAAATTTAAGGCAGATCCGGTTTCCCATGAACTGCTTGCACAGATCGTCGAGACGGCTTCCTATGCTCCCAGCTGGAAACATACACAGATCACCCGCTACATTGCAATTGAAGGCGAACTGAAAGAAAAAATTGCAGCAGAGGGCACCTCACTTTATCCGCCGAACGGCACGATCATTTCCAACGCACCCGTGCTGATTGCTGTGACTGTTATTAAGAACCGCAGCGGATTCGAGCGTGACGGTTCCTACAGCACACCCCGCGGTGACGGCTGGCAGATGTATGATGCCGGCATTGCTTCGCAGACTTTCTGTCTGGCTGCTTACGAGCAGGGTCTTGGCTCCGTTATTCTCGGACTGTTTGATCAGGACACCGTTGCATCCATGCTGCAGCTTCCCGAGGACCGGGAGTTAGTTGCTTTGATCCCTGTCGGTTATCCCGATGAGGCACCCGTTGCTCCCAGAAGAAAACCCGTAGAAGATTTATTATCTTATTTGACATAGTAAGGTATTGAAATAGAAGAGATTGCTTCTCTTCTATTTTTTTGAGCCATAGGAGGGCAAGCCCGAAATAAGCCGGGCAATTTCCTACTATAACAAAGAAATACGCTGCTTTACGCGCGGAACAAAGAGAAAGGAACGTATATACACATGAGACATTTAATGAATCCGCTTGATTTTACTGTGGAAGAACTGGACAGGCTGTTTGATCTGGCCGACGATATCGCCGCCGATCCCGCGAAATATGCGCACACCTGTGACGGCAAAAAGCTAGCTACATGTTTCTATGAGCCAAGTACCCGGACAAGACTGAGCTTTGAGGCCGCTATGCTGAATCTGGGTGGTCAGGTGCTTGGATTCTCCGATGCCGGTTCTTCCTCCGCTTCCAAAGGTGAGAGTGTGTCGGACACGATCCGTATCATTTCCTGCTACGCAGATATCTGCGCTATGCGCCATCCCAAGGAGGGCGCTCCCATGGTAGCTGCCGGCCGGTCCGGCATTCCTGTCATCAATGCCGGAGACGGCGGACATCAGCACCCGACCCAGACACTCACCGACCTTCTGACCATCCGTGCCCTGAAGGGCCGCCTCGGAAACTTTACCATCGGACTGTGCGGTGATCTGAAATTCGGCAGAACCGTACACTCTCTGATCAATGCGCTGATCCGCTATCCGGACATACGGTTTATCTTTATCTCTCCGCCGGAACTGCGGGTACCCGACTACATCACGGATATGCTGTCAGAACGCGAAATCGAATATGAGGAAGTGATCCGCTTAGAAGACTGCATGGCCGATCTGGATCTCCTCTATATGACCAGAGTACAGCGTGAGCGCTTCTTCAATGAGGAAGATTATGTTCGTCTGAAAGATTTCTACATCCTGAATAAAGAGAAACTGACACTGGCGAAAGAAGATATGCTGATACTGCATCCGCTTCCCCGCGTCAATGAGATCTCCGTGGAGGTGGACGACGATCCACGCGCCGTATACTTCAAGCAGGCGCAGTACGGTGTCTATGTCAGAATGGCGCTGATCCTGACATTATTAGAGCTTGTGCCTGTATAGGCTTTTCATAACTGTTCAAAATCCTGTTCTTCACAGTTACGACTTTTTTATATATTGGTTTCTGTACGTAGTAGTATTTTATAAAATTACGGTTGTTATATTATAAGGAGTATAATCATGTTAAACGTAGGAAAAATCGAAGAGGGCTTCGTGCTCGACCATATAGAGGCAGGTAAAAGCCTCTCCATCTATCATCATCTGCAGTTAGATAAGCTGGATTGCACCGTGGCGATCATTAAGAATGCGCGCAGCAATAAGATGGGGAAAAAGGACATCTTGAAAGTAGAATGTGACATCAACACTTTAGATTTAGACGTGCTTGCCTTTATCGATCATAACATCACTGTCAACGTAATCAAGGATGGGGAAATCGTCGATAAGAAGGATCTGGTACTGCCTAAGGAGATCAAAAACATCATCAAATGTAAAAATCCCCGCTGTATCACTTCCATAGAACAAGAACTTCCTCACATCTTCATCCTTGCGGACGAAGAGAAGGAAGTTTATCGTTGCAAATATTGTGAGGAGAAAGCAAGCGACTCAGCCGCCCTGTGGTAATTTATATGCCTGTACTTTCTCGCTGTAACTGCCGTTTACTACATCCTCAAACTCCTGTTTTGCCAAAGACAGGCAATGCATAAGCTTCGGCGAGAAAGTTCCGCACTCACCATTGGTGATCATACGGTATGCCTCTTCTGTAGTGAAAGCGGCTTTATAACATCTCTCATTAACCAGTGCATCATATACATCGGCTACAGACACAATCTGGGCGGAAATCGGAATCTCTTCCCCTTTCAATCCGTCCGGATAGCCTCTGCCGTCATATCTCTCATGATGATGCCTGCATATCTCATAGCTGACTTTACCGTATTCGCCCTGCTGGATATCCGCCAGCATATCAATGACTTCACATCCCCTTGTCGTATGGGATTTCATGACATCGAATTCCTCCGGCGTCAGTCTGCCCGGCTTAAGAAGAATCGCATCGGGTATCACAATTTTACCTACATCATGAAGTGCCGCAGCAGATGTAATCATATTGATGGCNTAGCTGTCCAGATGGTACTCCGGNTACTCCTGCGCAACATACNTCGCCAATATATTGGTAAATGTCTTCACACGCTTTACNTGNTCACCGGACTCCAGATTACGGAANTCTACTACGTTACTCATGACATCTATGATACGATCATTGATGCTCTGCAGCTCTTCCGCCTGCTTACGCAGAACTTTAGTCTGTAANTCTACCATCTCTTCCAGATGCCGCTTATTATAATACAGCTCAATCACATTCTTCGTACGCTGCTTAACAATAAAGGCATCNAAGGGNTTCTTGATAATATCAGTAGCACCCAGACGATATGCTTTGCGCTCGATCTTCGTGGTCGCCTCACCGGTAATCAGAAGAACCGGTATNCTTTCGATCCACTTATTCTTCTTCATCTCCTCCAGCACCGCTACGCCGTCCATAACCGGCATAACGATATCNANAAGCACAACGGATATTGTCTCCGGNTNCTCGGCGATGATCTCCACCGCCTCTTTTCCGTTGGNTGCCTGAATCGTGTTGTACTCATGAAACATCTCGCACAAAATTTCTCTATTGATATCTACGTCATCGACAATCAAAATTGTTGGTTTTTTCATTTTTCCTCTTATCCCGNNATTACTTNNTNTTCNGTAAAAATCACTTGCTTACGGTAGNNNATAATATNANNAANATTATATTCTACTTTTTGATCTTNTGTCAAGGAATGTATAGGTTNCGCAGNTGCCAAATAGTAGTTATTTTACTATTCACNGCTAATATCATTTNCTTAGACCGGACGCGCCGGACAGTATATAGTTGTCCTAAGGACGCGCTTTCGCTCGGTTCCAAACGCAACGGTACTAAGCTCGTGAGTTGCANNGCAACTCATAACCTCGCTAAGTGCCGGCGTTTTCCAACGGTCCTTATAACAACTATATACTATCCGACGCTGGATATTGAACCAAATCTTAACTTAATATTATCAAATACCCAGCACAGACAGAAGTTAATTTCTTAAGGAGTCCCTTAAAAAGCGTCAGCGCTTAACGAGGTTTTTCACGAGTTTAGCGNCTGCTACGCTTTTTACGGAGCGAAAGCGCGACTCCGTAGATATTAACTTCTGCNTGTGCGGACGGCTTAGAAAACCTATACACGGTAACAANNCCTNGTATCTTTTTTATACCTGCGCTACATCCTTCATAGAGAANCTGATCCTGCCCATCTTATCTTTACCGAGGCATACAACCGTAACCTTATCTCCTAATGTCAGCACNTCTTCTACATGNTTGATTCTCTCCTTCGCGATCTTGGAGATGTGAACCATNCCTTCTTTACCCGGAGCAAATTCAATGAATGCACCGAATTCCTTAATNCTTACTACNGTTCCCTTGAAGATCTGTCCTTCCTCGAAGTCCATAATGATGGTCTTGATCATATCTACTGCTTTATCCATCATCTCTTTGTCCGTACCGCATACGGAAACCTGACCTTCATCCGTAATATCGATCTTCACGCCNGTACGTGCAATAATCTCATTGATTGTCTTACCACGCTGACCTACNACNTCNCCNATCTTCTCCGGNTCGATCTGAATGGAAATGATCTTCGGTGCGTAAGGTCCCACTTCTTTACGAGGNGCTGCGATTGCCGGAACCATNCANTTTGCCATGATAAACTCTCTTGCTTCGCGGCATCTTGCAATGGCACCTTCCACGATCGGTCTTGTCAGACCATGAATCTTNATATCCATCTGGATCGCTGTGATACCGTCNTGNGTTCCCGTTACNTTAAAGTCCATNTCGCCGAAGAAATCTTCCAGNCCCTGNATATCTGTCAACANNACAAAATCATCATCCGTATCACCGGTCACAAGACCGCAGGAAATACCTGCNACCATTTTCTTGATCGGCACNCCNGCTGCCATCAGTGACATACAGGAAGCACANGTGGATGCCATGGATGTGGAACCGTTAGACTCAAANGTCTCGGATACGGTACGGATCGCATAAGGGAACTCTTCCTCNGAAGGAAGTACCGGAANCANCGCNCTCTCGGCCAGTGCTCCGTGNCCGATCTCTCTACGTCCNGGTCCNCGGCTTACCTTCGTCTCNCCTACGGANTAGGACGGGAAGTTATAATGGTGCATATATCTCTTACATGTAATGTTCTCATCCAGACCGTCCACTCTCTGNACTTCGGANAAAGGNGCCAGTGTACATACGTTACAGATCTGTGTCTGTCCACGGGTAAACATAGCGGAACCNTGTACTCTGGGAATAATATCCACCTCTGCCGCCAGCGGTCTGATCTGGTCAAGCGCACGNCCGTCCGGACGCTTGTGATCTTTTAAGATCATCTTGCGGACTGTCTTCTTCTGATACTGATATACCGCTTCNCCAAGGACTGCAAGATAATCCTCGTTCTCGGCAAAAGCNTCCTCCAGCTTNGCCGTAATATTTCTGATATTCTCCTCGCGCACCTGCTTNTCATCGGTNAAGACTGCCGTNTCCATCTCNTCAGGTGTCACGATCTTCTTCATATCCTCAAACATCTGCGCGGGAATCGCACAGCTCTCATAAGTGTGCTTCGGNTTTCCNACNTCTGCCACNATCTTATTGATGAACTCGATGATCGTCTGATTGATCTCATGAGCCTTATAGATTGCCTCCAGCACCTTNTCNTCCGGCACTTCATTGGCACCCGCCTCGATCATAATGACCTTCTGTGCCGTGGATGCAACCGTCATCTTCAGATCACCCTTGTCCCATTTCTCCTGTGACGGATTCACGATCAGTTCGCCGTCAACCATTCCCATCTGCGTCATGGCNCAGGGACCGTCGAANGGTATATCGGAAATNCAGGTAGCGATCGCCGTACCGATCATTGCCACCAGCTCCGGACGNCATTCGGGGTCNACGCTCATAACCATATTGTTAAGTGTCACATCATTGCGGTAATCCTTCGGGAACAAAGGTCTCATCGGTCTGTCNATGACACGGCTNGTAAGAACCGCATTCTCGGACGCTTTACCCTCTCTCTTATTAAATCCTCCCGGAATCTTACCTACGGAATACAGCTTTTCCTCATACTCCACGCTGCAGGGGAAGAAGTCNATCCCCTCTCTCGGTTTCTCCGATGCCGTAGCGGTAGATAACACCGTAGTCTCTCCNTACTGCATAAATGCGCAGCCGTTCGCCTGNTTGCCNACTCTGCCGATNTCCACGCGAAGGGTACGTCCGGCCAGTTCCATTGTGTAACTCTTGTACATAATCTTCTCTCCTTTTCATTTCGCCTCACGCCNGTCCGCGTAAAGGCATAATCTATGTTTTAGGTAGAAGATGCCGAAACTACAAATATCCCCACAAATCATATCGNCCGTTATGTTTATATTGATATTTGTGGTCTCGGATGCCTCTTCCACCTAAGTAACCAAAAGTAAATTCCTGCGGAATTAACTTTGCGAGATTCGCTTCGCGAACTCGTGCCTGAACGATCNTTTCCCTATAAAATAAGAAAAGGACGGATAAAGCTGGACATAATCCAGCCCTGTATCCGTCTATTGTCTCATCTTATTTTCTCAAGCCAAGTCTCTCGATCAATACACGATATCTCTCAATATCCTTATCTTTCAAGTATGCGAGTAATCCNCNTCTCTGACCTACCATTTTCAGAAGTCCTCTTCTGGAATGNTGATCCTTNGGATTCTCCTTCAGGTGCTCTGTCAGCTCCTGAATTCTCGCTGTGAGAACCGCTACCTGTACCTCNGGTGAGCCTGTGTCGCCNGGTGTTCTGGCATACTCNTTGATAATTGCCGTTTTCTTTTCCTTAGAAATCATANTTTTCTCCTTTCCTGTCAGGGATCANATCTCATNTNNTTGATCCTCNGCAACCGCCNGACACTAAGATTGGGTNGGAGCNTCCCGCCACCGAGTGTCGGCTGAATTCATACTGATCTATTGTAACATACTATACTGCACATGTAAAGTGTTTTATCAATCGTATATCAATCGTATAAGATCCTTACCGCCTTNATCGGCGACCTGTANGATATATTGGATATCTTAATACCCGTCTTCGGACTGCTGGCATGGATGACCTGTCCNTTACCGATACAGATCGCCACATGGTTGATCGACTTACCGTTACCGTAGAAAATCAGATCNCCCGGCTTTGCTTCCGATACCTTGATAGTGGTGCCGCAATTCGCCTGTGCCACAGAAGANTGCGGCANGCTGACACCGTANTTCTTAAAGACNCTTAAGACANATCCTGAACAGTCCGCACCTTTCGTCAGGCTTGTTCCGCCCCATACATACGGATTNCCGAGGAACTCTTTTGCATACTGACATANNTCTACACGGATATCNGANACNCCCTGNCCNTANANGAGTTCCGTCATCGTNATNGCNGTACCCAGNTCAGAGGTNACTTCCACGTACTCTGCCGANACGAACACTTCCTGATCATCNAGATATACNTTGACCCAGTCTCCNTCTACTGCNGCCACTTCCAGTTCNTCNCCNNNTGCCACCAGCGTGATCACTTCCGAGTCGGTNTTCGCNTCCGCTCTGACCTTAAGTCCATCCGTGTTGACACGCGCNANGGTCGTNGCCAGNTCNTCNGCCCGCCGNTTCGCCGGAATNCCCGTAANCAGGTATTCGAGGCTGACATANCCTTCCACCTTGCCNGACTTGATATGCGCCCATGTGCCNTCATCATCCAGCACCTCACATGCCGCATCNTTAGGCAGNTTNCCGACCAGCTTACCGTCCTCCGCNGCAANGGCNCGGANATTCAGATTATTGTCCACGTGAGCNATNCCCAGATTNGTATAGCCCCAGTTTGCATTCTTAGCCTTCTCATATGCCTCGGCATATTCNTNTTCNGTCTTAGTGGCTTCTATGATCGCNCCGGAACCTATGCTTCCTCCNCCGAGNATATCCTGCAGGGANGTATCGTCCNATTTNGANGCAGCGTTCTTATCCTCTTTCTCATCNTNCGAGGCTTCTTCGTCACTGTCACCGTCTTGTGCAGCGTTATTGCTGATGCTGTCATCGTCACTGCCATCCACTTCCCGGCTGGCCGACTTATCACTTTCTTTATCCTCACCGGATTTTTCATCCCCCGATATCTCATCCGTAATATTGATTGTTCCGATCGCAAGCGCATCAGGTAAAGAGGCCGCCTGCGCCTTGATTGGCGTAAACAGGAGCATACATCCCGTAAGCAGCCACAGAATCTCTCGTCTCTTCATATCTATTCAATCCTCATAATACGGCAGCTCATATCACTGCCGCACTTAACATTTCTTTACAATTCGTAACACTTTTGTAACAATTACGAAGCCATTATAGCAGGTGCATTTGCATCTGTCAAATATCTTTATATATTCCCTTCCCCATAATTGTTGGAAAAAGCAATATTCACTGCATGATCCGCAACCCTCTCAAGTCCCGACACAATATCCGAGAAGAGCGCACCGGCCTCAGGCGTACACTCATTGTTAGACAACCGTTCGATATGTTTCTGCTGCAATTCTCTCTCTTTCTCGTCTATGGCCTCCTCCAGATGCAGTATGTCCTCCATATGATCCTCTGTGCTCTTGACGAACATCTCGATAGAAAACCGCAAAATGGTATTGACCATGTTCATCATCTCGCCCAGTTCCTTCTGCGCCTCTTTAGAGAATCCCACACCGGTCTTGATCCTGCGTTCCGCTGCCTCCGCAATATTCTCCGCATGATCACCGATACGCTCTATGTCATTCACCACATGGAAAAGTGCGCCGATACTCTTCAAGTCCTCGATCGGCAGCGTCGTCTGGTTGATCTTAACCAGATAATTGGTTATCGCATGGCTTAAGAAATCTATGTTTTTCTCCACTTCCCGCACTTCCTCGATCTCCTCCGGCTCTAACGTCAGCAGGACATTCATGGCGCGGTTTAAGTTCTCATCGGCAAGAGAAGCCATACGATCCAGCTCCTTGATTGCCTCCACGACTGCTGTCGCAGGATTTAACACCACTTTCTCGCCAATAAACTTAAGCTGATAGCTGTCCCGATATCCCACCTTCTTATCGTCGCCCGGCACAACCAGATAAGTCAGTTTCACAATGCCCTTGATAAACGGCATCATAATGATAACCTGAAATACCTTAATCAGGATATGTGCGTATGCAACGACACGTCCCAGATTGTTTCCCGCTAAAACCGTGAGCGCATCTACGATCGATCCCACACTAAACAGGAAGATAATATAGACAATGATCGTACCGATCACATTAAAGATCAGATGGATAGCTGCCGCCCTCTTCGCATCTTTCTTACCGTTCATGGAGGCGAGTACGGCCGATGTACAGGCACCGATATTACAGCCCAGAATCACGTACATGCCGATATCCATGCTCATCATTCCCTGATTGGCAAGCAACACCATGATACTGACCGTAACCGAAGAACTTTGAATCACCGCCGTGAGTACAGCGCCGAGAATCACCGCAAGAATCGGTGACTGTAAAGCTTCAAACATATGTAAGACTGCCGGAGAATCTTTCATTCCCGCCATCGCTCCGGACATTGTACCGAGTCCCATGAACAGGACGCCGAACCCGATAATAACTTCTCCCCATCGGGAAATCCTCTGCTTCTTACAGAACATGATAATCAGCACACCCGCCAGCAGTATGACAGGTGCCACTTTCTCCAATTTAAAAGACACTAACAGCGCCGTCACCGTCGTACCGATATTGGCGCCGAAAATCACACCTGCCGCCTGTGTCAGTGTCATCAGCCCCGAGTTTACAAAACTGACTACCATGACCGTACATGCCGATGAGGACTGTATCACCGCAGTAAAGAAAATACCTACAAGAATACTCGTAAAGCGATTCGTCGTCAACCGCTCCAATATCCCTCTCAATCTCGCGCCCGCAACCTTCTCAATGCTGTCGCTCATAATGCGCATACCATACAGGAACAGTCCCAGACCGCCTGCCATGGATAATACAATAGATATGTCCATCTGATTTCAGATTCCCTTCATATGTACTGATTCCCACATAAATCTACACCATTCTATTTTATCGGAAATCAGGTATGCTGACAAGTCCCCATTACAAATTCTCTTCCCGCCGCAATATCCGTCTCCATCTGTCTGCGCAGTGCATCCGCATCCTCGAACTTCCGCTCCGGTCTTCGGAAAGCAAGCAGCATGACCGTGATATCCCTGCCGTAAAGATCTCCTTCGAAGTCATAGAGATAAGTCTCGATTCCGATCCTGCCGGCGGCGCTCACCGTAGGTTTGCAGCCCACATTAGAAATTCCCCGGTACTCCCTGCCTTCTCCTCCGATCACAACCTTCGAATAATAGACACCGTTCGGCGGAAGCAGCTTGTCCGCCTCCGGAATCAGATTCGCGGTGGGCATCCCCATACTTCGTCCGAACTGACTTCCGTGTTCCACGCGCCCACTCACACTGTAGGTTTTTCCCAGCATACCTCTTACACGCTCCATGTCCCCTCTGCGGACCGCCTCCCGAATCGCGGTAGAACTGATCTCTTCCCCGCCCGCCATCCTGACCTTGTCGATCAACTCCGTATGATAACCGTACTGCGGCGCATATCGCTCCAGCAGGGCGTAATCTCCCGCCCCGTTCTTACCAAAAGATACGTCCGGTCCGGCACAGACATAAGCCGCCCGCATCTGTTCCGCCAGATATCTGCGCACAAACTCCTCCGGCTCAGTGGCGGCAGTCTCCCTGTTTAGCGGAAATTCAATAAGCACGTCGATACCCATCTCTTCAAAGATCCGTCTCTTCTCGGCTTTCGTGGTCAATTCCTTCTCCTCTCCCCCGAAAAAAGCCGCAGCAGAAGTGTCAAAAGTAAACACCGTGGCAAGCAGCCCCCTCCTCTTCTGCTCCAAAAGCCGAAAAATCAGCTTCCGGTGTCCCAGATGAACACCATCAAACTTACCAATAGCAACCGCGCTCCTATCCTGCAGTACAAATTCCGTCGTTTGCTCAATAATCTGCATACCCTTATGCCCCTACTTTCCCGTTTTTGTAGCTTTTCCTCATAATCAATATCCAGCACAGAGGAAAGTTAATATCTTAAGGAGCCCCTAGAACAGCGCCAGCACTTAGCGAGGTTATGAGTTGCCTTGCAACTCACGAGCTTAGTGTCTGCTGCGCTGTGAAAGGAGCGAAAGCGCGGCTCCGCAGATATTAACTTCCCTCTGTGCGTCCGTCTTCAAGAAATTCCCAAACACATCTCACCCCAGAAACATCTTCACCGGCTTCAACACCCCCGCCATGCCCCGGCAGACATATATCCCATAGAATTTCCCGTCACCGTCATAGACCCTGACCTGTTCTCCCTCTGCCAGATCCGTAAACGCAACAGCTTGTCCCTGCTGCTTATGCAAAACGCTCCCACACACTTGTACCGGCTGATTCTGCCGCACGATCCGCGCAATTTGCGCCGCCCCCAGTTGATTGCCGTTCTGCACCATCCTGCCGCCCTGCTCATTCACAATAACGGCCGGATACTCTTCAAAGATTGTATCCGGCGAAATAATAACGTCAGATATTTTATCTTCGTCCCGCAGTCTTTCCAGCTCTGCAAGCGTCAGGGCATCTTCTATCCCGAAAATACCTACCCGGCTTCTTGTAAGAGACTCCATGACTCCGCCACAGCCCAGACGACCGCCGATGTCATGGCACAGTGTCCTAATGTAAGTCCCCTTGGAACAGACAACCCGCATCTTGACGATCGGAAGGTTCATGGCAAGAATCGCGATCTCCACGATACGCACCGTTCTGGGGCTGCGCTCCACCTCTTTGCCCGCTCTTGCCAGCTCGTACAGCTTCTTTCCGTTCACCTTAAGGGCGGAATACATAGGCGGAATCTGATCGTAACTGCCCTGAAAGTCTGAAATCGTCTCCCGCACCTGCTCCGGTGTCAATGCCGCCATCTGCGCCGGATCACATTGCGATAACACCTGTCCTGTCATGTCCTGCGTGTCGGTGGTCATGCCCAGACGCAGCATCGCAACATACTCCTTGTCCCAATCGGTGAGCAGATCGCAGAGTTTGGTGCCTGAACCAAAACATACAGGAAGCACGCCGACCGCCTCCGGATCGAGTGTTCCTGTATGTCCGATTTTCTTCATTTTGCAGATACCACGGAGTTTGGCCACCACATCATGAGATGTGAAGCCCGCCTCCTTATACACGTTTATGATCCCGTTATACATAGTTTCCTCTCTGTCGCAATACCGCTCTTCTTCCAAGGCACAGTCGTATCTTATGTATTTTTGCCCGCGGCTTTAAGCTGCTCCGCAATCTCTATGGAAAGATTATTGATATTGTCATGATATGTACCGTTCATCGTACAGCCCGCGGCACGTACATGACCGCCACCGCCGAATTTCATCGCCACGGCAGACACGTCCACCTTACCGTTGGAACGCATACTCACCTTATATTCCAGCGTGCCAGTCTCATACATAAAGATAGAACAATCCACGTCTTTCACAGATTGCAGATGATTCACAATACCGTCTAAGTCTTTCGGGGTCACTCTGTAGAACTCCATCATACGGCGCGTAACCATGCTGACAATACACCTGTTATCCATAAATCGGACACTCTCCAATATCGCTCTGCCCATGATCTGGGTTTGCAGATAAGTCCTTTCGTAAAACGTCTCTTCAATGATCTCCGAAAAATCAAATCCAAATTTAACCAGTTCTGACGTGATCTGCAGAGTACGCGGTGCTGTGTTGGAATACCGCAGCACGCCAGTGTCGTGAATAATACCGATATAGAGTGCCTTGGCAATCTGCACGTCAACCTTCTCCGGGTCCATCAGCTCATAGAGCAGTTCCGCCGTAGAACTCCGTTCCGGCTCTACAATGTTCACATCTCCGCACCCTTTATTGCTGACATGGTGATCCACATTGATCTTCTTGTGCGCCCTGCGGTAGATCGCCTGCGCCTCTCCCAAACGATCATCGGTAGTATCCAGCGCCACGAACACATCATAAACCCGATCTGTGTTAAATTCAGATTTAACATCTTCAATATGGTCGATGCAACCGAATATTTCCGCCGGTTTTTCCAGATATGCGTCGATCTGAGCCTCCGGCATCTCTTTTTTCAGGTAAAGATATAATCCCATCACAGACCCGATACAGTCTCCGTCCGGTCTTATATGTCCGCTGACCGCTACCGTCTTTGCACCCTTTAATTCATCAATTATCTTCATCATTTTCTACCATCTCATCTTTTTCTGCAGATTCATTTTTTACCACCACTTCATCTATCAGCTTAGACATATTCACACCATATGCAATAGACTGATCCATGATGAAATTTATCTGCGGCGTATTGCGCAGATTAATCGTCTTCGCAAGCCGGTTACGGATATAGCCTTCCGCACTCCGAAGTCCCGCCAGCGTATCCGCCTGCGCCTTCTCATCGCCAAGCACGCTGATCCACGCCTTGCAGGTCTTTAAATCGGGAGCCACTTCCACCGACACCACCGAGGTCATCGGGGCGATTCTCGGATCTTTGATCTCACCCCGAATGATCTCCGCCAGCACACGCTGTACTTCTCCGTTGATACGGGTATTTTTAACACTGTTCTTACGCATGTTGCATAGTCCTCTCGTCACCGCACGGCCGCCGGCCGTACCGCAACATCCTTTCTACCCGGATGAGACATATCATAACATATGCTATCTGGGTACTTCCACCATGATATACGCTTCCACGATATCAAGCTCCTGCATTTTATCGAAACCGTCAAACACAAGACCACACTCGAACCCTGCTTTGACTTCCTTCACATCGTCCTTAAACCGCTTTAAGGATGCCAGCTCGCCCTCATAGATCTGCTCACCTTCTCTGGTGATACGGATCTTACAGCCTCTCTGGAACTCACCGTCCAGTACATAGGAACCGGCAATATTACCAATTGCAGACGCTTTGAAGATCTGACGCACTTCCGCATGACCGATCACTTTCTCCTCGAAGATCGGATCTAACATGCCCTTCATCGCCGCCTCGATATCCTCGATCGCCTGATAGATGACCTTGTACAGCCTCACATCCACGCCTTCGCGCTCCGCCACAGCCTTCGCGGTAGCATCCGGTCTGACATTGAAACCGATGATAATCGCGGAGGACGCAGAAGCCAGCGAAACATCCGACTCATTGATGGCACCTACGCCGCCATGGATGCATTTTACTACGACTTCCTCATTGGTCAGCTTCATCAGACTCTGTTTGACAGCTTCCACGCTACCCTGAACGTCCGCCTTAACGATCAGATTCAGTTCTTTCAGATTACCTTCCTGAATCTGGTTAAACAGATCATCCAGTGACATCCTTGTCTTAGTATCTGCAAGCATCTCCTCCTTATGCTGCGCCTTGTAGGTTTCTGCATAAGATTTCGCGCTCTTATCATTTTCATGCACAATAAATACTTCTCCCGCACTGGGAACATCGGACAGACCTAAGATCTCAACCGGTGTAGACGGCGTTGCCTCCTTCACCCTTCTGCCCTTGTCGTCAATCATGGCTCTTACTTTGCCGTGACTTGCACCTGCGGAAATAAAGTCACCCACATGCAGCGTACCTTTCTGTACCAGCACAGTGGCAACAGGACCGCGTCCCTTATCAAGCTCCGCCTCGATCACCAGACCTCTGGCATTTCTGTTCGGGTTTGCCTTTAATTCCAGAATTTCAGCCGTTAAGAGAATCGTCTCCAACAGATTATCGATACCTTCACCCGATTTTGCGGATACCGGCACGAACTCCGTCGATCCGCCCCAGTCTACCGGAATCAGCTCATATTCCGTCATCTCCTGTTTGACACGGTCAATATTCGCGCTGGGCTTATCGATCTTGTTTACCGCCACGATAATCTCGATTCCCGCCGCCTTGGCATGGTTGATCGCCTCGATGGTCTGAGGCATAACGCCGTCATCCGCAGCAACTACCAGTACCGCGATATCCGTAGAGTTGGCGCCGCGCATACGCATCGCCGTAAACGCTTCATGTCCCGGCGTATCCAAAAATGTAATACTCTGCCCGTTTGCCTTGACCGTATAGGCACCGATCGCCTGCGTGATGCCGCCCGCTTCCTTATCCGTTACATTGGTCTTACGAATAGCGTCAAGCAGGGAAGTCTTACCGTGGTCAACGTGTCCCATAACACAAATAACCGGCGGTCTGCTTACCATGGAAGCCTCGTCTTCCTCATCCTCCTTTAACAGCTCCTCGATTACATCGACCTTCACTTCCTTCTCACAGATGATCTCATAATCAATCGCGATATTCTCAGCATCCTCAAAGCTGATCTCAGAGTTCAAGGTCACGATCTGCCCCTGTAAGAAAAGCTTCTTGATGATCGCAGAGGGCTGTATCTTCATCTTATCTGCCAGCTCCTTGATCGTCAGCGATTCCGGAACCGTAATTACCTTGATCTGCTCTTCCGCAGTCTCCTCCACCTTCTTCTCCGGCTTAATGAACCGACCGGCCTTATTGCGGTTCTTTACTGCTGCATCATCCTCTTCATAGATCAGATCTTTTTTCGAGCGTTTATCCCTCTCCTGATTTGCCCTGCGCTTCTCATCATCCCTGTGCTTCTCCACGTCCTTGATAGGTGTCTCGGGCATAAAGTCCTTCTGATTGTTATTCTTCCTAAATCGATTGTCCGCCCCGCCGTTTCCTCTCTGAGAGCGGTCAAAATTACCCGGACCGCGGTTAGCGCCTGCACCAGCGCCGTTACTGCGGCGATCGCCCTGATTGTTGTTATAATTCGGCCTATTCTGGCCTTCAGGTCTGCGATTTTCTCCTGCATTTCCTACACTTCCTGTTCTCTCCTGTCCCTGTTTAGCCTTTGCTGCCTGCGCGTTCGCCAAATTTTCACGCTCCCGCTTCTCCTGCTGGCGCTGCTCCATTCTGCGCTCCTGCTGCTGACGCTGCCTTACCTCATAGGGCTCTGCAGTCACCGGGATCGGCTTCTGTGTCGGTCTGATGATCTTATGGGGTGCATTCTGCGCCTGTACCGGACGGCCGCTGTTTCCCGACGGTCTTCTGTCATTATTACGATTACCGCCGCCTGCACCATTACCATTACCGCCCTGTGCGGGACGCTGCCCGGGCATCTTGGAATTATGAGGGTTGCTTACGAAGATGATCTTTTTCTTCTTCGGCGGCTCCGCCTTAGCCTTCCCATCCGGCCTTGCCTGCTCCGCTCTGCCTTCCGCCTTCGCAGGTTTGACAGCTGCCTTGGGCTCTTTGGCATTTTCCGTCCCGGAAGCCTTCGGTTTCTCTTTCATTTCCGACTTAGCCGACGTAGAAGCTTCCGCTTTTGTTTCTGCTTTTGTTTCTGCTTCGGCCGGAGCTTTTGACTCTGTTTTCTGTCCGTCGTCCTGCGGTTTTGCGGCGGTGCCGAACTGCTTTCTCACCTGTTCGATCGCCTCATCCTCGATGGAACTTTGCGCAACCTTTACTTCATATCCTTTATCCTGCAAAAAAGCAATCAGCTCCTTGCTCTGCCTGCCTAACTCTTTTGCCAGCTCATGTACTTTCATTTTTGCCATGCTCACTACCTCCAACTATCACGAATCTAATAAATGTTTCTGTATCGAATCTGCAAATCCCTTATCAGTCACAGCAAGACAGGATCGCTCTTCCTTGCCGATGGCATGCCCGAGTATCTCTTTTACGCTGTAATACTCATAAGGCACTTCATAGAACTCACACATATTACTATATTTTTTTCTGGTGTTATCCGAAGCATCCTCAGCTATGATAACAAGATATGCTTTCCCACTCTTAACTGCTTCTTCTGTCGCAAATCCGCCACTGACAACATTTCTGGAGCGGGTGGCCAAGCCCAGCATAGATAACACCCGATCTTTATTCGGTCTGTTCTGCATGCTCGCCCTCCTCAAACTCCTTTTCCAGATTCTCATATATTTCTTTCGGAATGCTCATCTTAAAAGACCGTTCCAGTCCTTTATTCTTCCGCGCCCTGATCAGACATTCCCTGTTCATGCACAGATAGGCACCCCTTCCGTTTTTTCTGCCGGTCATATCCAGGACGATCGTTCCCTCTTCGCTGCGCAGGACACGCATCATCTCTTTTTTACTTTTCATTTCGCCGCAGCCCACACATTGCCGCATGGGAATCTTCTTCGCCATCGCTTCGTCCTCTCTGTCTACGCTTCCGGATCGGCCTGTTCAGGATCTTCCTCGTAGCTTTCCTCATCATATTCCGCTTCCTCGGAATCTACGGAATCATAATCTTCTTCATATTCTTCCTCGTAGCCTTCCTGCGTGTACTCCTCTTCCTCATAAGCTTCCTCATCATACTCATACTCATCGTCATCATAGACATAATCCTCGTAGCGGAATCCGGGCGCGTCTTTCGCCTGTGTTTCGCTCTTGATGTCAATCTTATAACCGGTCAGTCTGGCCGCCAGTCTGGCATTCTGTCCCTCTTTACCGATGGCAAGTGACAGCTGATAATCCGGTACTACGACCTTCGCCGTCTTCTCGTCGGGATCGGCAAAAACCGCAACGATCTTAGCCGGAGACAACGCATTCTGTATCAGATTACCGGGGTTCTCATCCCAGTTGACGATATCGATCTTCTCACCGCATAACTCATCCACGATGGAATTGACTCTGGCGCCGTTAATGCCGACGCATGCGCCAACCGCATCCACATTCGGATTATTGGAGCGTACTGCCAGCTTCGTCCTGCTGCCCGCCTCTCTGGCAATGCTCATGATCTCCACCGTACCGTCCTTTATTTCCGTCACCTCAGCCTCGAACAGTCTCTTGACAAGCTCAGGATGGGTACGGCTTACAAGAATCCTCGGTCCTTTAGGTGTATTCTTCACTTCCAGAATATATACCTTAATTCGCTCGGTAGGTCTGAAATTTTCTCCTCTGACCTGCTCGCTCTCATTTAAAACGGCATCCGCTTTACCCAGATTGATGGAAATATTCCTGCCGATGTAGCGCTGCACGATACCTGTCACCACATCCTTTTCCTTCTCGTAATACTGATTGAAAATAACGCTCCGCTCTTCCTCACGGATCTTCTGCAGAATCACATTCTTTGCGTTCTGTGTCGCAATACGGCCAAACTCCTTGGATTTGATTTCCACGTGGAGCATGTCGCCCAGTTTCGCCTTCTTGGAGATCTCCTGCGCATCCTCCAGCGAAATCTGCAGCACATCGTCTTCCACCTCTTCCACGACTTCCTTCTCCGCATAGCAAAGGAAATCACAGGTCTCCCTGTCGATCTCCACCTTGACATTGTCCGCCTTGCCGAAGTGGTTCTTGCACGCCGTGATCAGAGAATTCTCGATCGCTTCAAAAAGAGTTTCCTTGCTGATCTCTTTCTCTTTCTCCAGAATGTCCAATGCCTCCATCAATTCCTTATTCATTTTCCGTTATCCTCCTATGTTTATTTCCTGATTCTGTATCATATTATTTTCTATACGCTTCCGCTGTCTGTCCGGCGGATTTCCGAAATATTCTGCCTAGAAATCAAGTGCCAGTCTGATCAGCGCAATCTCTTTCCTTCTAAGGATACGCTCTGAGCCGGGCTCATCCGCACTGTTCCCGTCTCCGCCGGCTTTCGGCTCTTCTATCGTAACCGTATCTGCGTCATAAGCCTTGAGAACACCCTCAAACTCTTTATGTCCGTCAATGGGCTTATATGTTTTGATCTCAACCGCCTCACCCAGACTCTTCTCCAGATGTCTGTCCTTCTTGAGCGTTCTGCCGAGTCCCGGACTGCTGACCTCCAGAATATAGGCATCCGGTATGAAGTCCTCTGCATCCAGCACATCCGACAGTTCACGGCTGACATTCTCGCAGTCCACAATGTTCACGCCCTCCGGTTTGTCGATATAAGCGCGCAGATACCAGTCGCTTCCCTCTTTGACATATTCCACATCATAAATCTCCACTCCGTGCTTCGATACGATGGGCATAAGCAGCTGCTCTGTCCTGGATTCGTATGTCTCTCTCTTTGACATGTGTGCCTCCACTTCCTTATTCATATAAAAGAGTGGACTCGCAAGTCCACTCTTTATCTTAGCATTTATTCTTAATACATATGGTATTGTAGCACTCTTTCGCGGTATATGCAAGGAAAATTTAAATTAGGTAAGTTTAAAAGATGACTATTTATCTTTAAAAGCAATTTTAAATGTCGCAGGCGTAAATCTGACAGATATTGACAAAATAAAGGAATAGCAATCGGGTATAAAGTCTATTGAATTATCAAGGACTTTACACCTTTTTTATTTATGTATCACGTTTTTTATGCCAAGACAAATTCAATTCAGACAAAATAAAAATGCCACAAACCTCACACATTCAAGGTTTCCAGCATTTCATCGGGTTGGGCTGTTATTCACAGTCAACAGCTCGTAGGGGAATCGAACCCCTGTTTCCGCCGTGAGAGGGCGGCGTCTTAACCGCTTGACCAACGAGCCATCTGTTTGACACTTGCTTATTCTATTATATTTCCGAAAAGATTGCAAGTACTTTTTCTATTTTCTTGTGAAAAAATTTCTCAACACTTCACCCACCATCTCAGGGGCGGGTGCGCTGGTAGGCTCGCCAAACAGCATGATATCGGGCTTCATCTTCTCTGTACTGCCTTTTTCCTGTCCTCAACTCACAAAATCAAACAAACTGATCTGATTGGACTCCGGCAGCTTCCCGAGAAGCCCCAGATCACTCATCAGGTCCACGATCGTCTTAGAAGCTTTCGTACGCTGTCTGAAATCGTCCTTGCTTAAGAAAGGTCCGTCCTTGGCCGCCTCCACGATGGCATCCGCCGCTTTTTCTCCCAGACCGTCTATACTGTTAAGCGACGGCATAAGTTTTCCATCCACGATCTGGAACAGTCTGGACTGTGCCTCAAAAATATCTATGGGTACAAAATCAAACCCTCTGGCGTACATCTCCTGCACGATCTTCATATCTTTATAAGTGTCCTGCTCTTTCTTTGAAAGCTCATCGCTTCTGCGCTTATAGTCCGCCATCACATTTTCCAGATGCTGCTGTCCCTGACACATGAGCTCGTAGGAAAAAGCCGAGGCACGGATACTGAAATAAGCGGCATAGTAAGCCAGCGGATAATTGATCTTACAGTAAGCGATGCGCCACGCCATCATAACATAGGCCGCCGCGTGCGCCTTCGGGAACATATACTTGATCTTCTTACAGGAGTCGATATACCAGCTCGGAACTCCGTTTTCCGTCATCGCCGTAATCCATTCGTCCTTTAGACCCTTACCCTTACGCACGCTCTCCATAATGGTAAAAGACAGAGACGGTTCCACTCCCTTCTGCATCAGATAGATCATGATATCGTCACGGCAACAGATCGCCGTGGAAATCGTCGCCTTACCTTCCTCGATCAGCGTCTGCGCATTGCCTAACCACACGTCCGTGCCATGGGACAATCCGGAAATACGCACCAGATCCGTGAAACACTTCGGCTTCGCGTCAATTACCATCTGGATAACAAATTCCGTACCGAATTCCGGCACGCCCAGACAGCCCAGTTTACAGCCTCCGATCTGATCCGGCGTGATTCCCAGCGCCTCCGTAGACTGAAACAGCGACATCACGCCTTTATCATCTAAAGGAATGGTAACCGGATCGATTCCCGTCAGATCCTGCAGCATACGAATAATCGTAGGATCATCATGCCCCAGTATATCAAGCTTCAACAGATTATGATCGATCGAGTGATAATCAAAATGCGTGGTGATGATATCCGTCGTCATATCATTCGCCGGATGCTGTACAGGGGTAAAAGAATTGATATCCTCCCCCATCGGCAGTACCACGATTCCGCCCGGATGCTGCCCGGTGCTCCTGCGAATGCCCGTACATCCTGTGACGATGCGGTTGATCTCACATACACGCTTATGCCTGCCCCGTTCTTCATAATAATTCTTCACATAGCCGAAGGCCGTCTTATCCGCCAGCGTACCGATCGTTCCCGCACGGTAAGTCTGTCCGCTGCCGAAGATCACCTCCGTATATTTATGCGCCTTACTCTGATACTCACCCGAAAAATTCAGGTCGATATCAGGTTCTTTATCTCCCTTAAATCCTAAGAATGTCTCAAACGGAATGTCAAATCCCTCTTTTCTGAGCGGGGTTCCGCATTCCGGACAGTTCTTATCCGGCATATCGCACCCCGCGCCGCCCCCGTATGCCCGCACTTCCTCGGAATCGAAATCATAATAATGACAATTAGGGCACAAATAATGGGGACTTAATGAATTAACTTCCGTAATTCCCGCCATGTTCGCCACGAAAGAGCTTCCCACGGAGCCTCGCGATCCTACCAGATATCCATCCTCCACCGATTTCCACACCAGCTTCTGCGCAATAATATACATCACTGCAAATCCGTTGGAAATAATGGAATGAAGCTCCTTTTCCAGACGATCCTCCACGATCTTAGGAAGCGTCTCCCCGTACAGCTCATGCGCCCTGTTATAGCAGATCTCCGTAAGCTGTCTGTCGCTGTCTTCAATGACTGGCGGACACTTGTCCGGCCGCACGGGCGACATGCACTCTATCATATCGGCGATCAGATTCGTGTTGGTGATGACCACCTCTTCCGCCTTATCGCTTCCCAGATAGGCGAATTCCTCCAGCATCTCCTCCGTTGTCCTAAGATACAGCGGCGCCTGATTGTCCGCATCGGGGAACCCCTGTCCCGCCATAATAATACGGCGGTAGATCTCATCCTCCGGGTTCAGGAAATGCACATCGCAGGTAGCCACCACCGGCTTGCGAAACTGCTCCCCCAGCCGCACGATCTTGCGGTTAATCTCCATGATATCCTCCATGGAACTCACATTCTGTACCCTGTCGGACGCGATCATAAACTGATTGTTGCCCAGAGGCTGTATCTCCAGGTAGTCATAGAAATCCACCAGTCTGACGATCTCCGTATCCGGTTTACCTTCCAGAATCGCACGGTACAGCTCCCCCGCCTCGCAGGCGCTTCCCAAGATCAGTCCTTCCCGATATTCATTCAGAAGACTCTTAGGGATACGCGGTCTTCTGGCAAAATAAGTCAGGTGCGACATGGAGACCAGCCGGTACAGATTCATCCGTCCGACATTATTCTTCGCCAGAATGATGCCGTGATAGGTGGGCAGTCTCTTGATGATATCCGGACTCGCCTTACCTTTCTCGTTGATCTGTGCAAGCGTTGTGATACCGTCCTTCTCCATCATGGCAATCAGCTTCACGAAAATCTCCGCCGTCGCCTCCGCATCGTCCACCGCCCTGTGATGGTTTAAGAGCGATACTCCTAACGTCTTCGCCACCGCATCCAGCGTATGCTTCGACTGTGCGGGCAGCATAACACGCGCCATGCCTACCGTATCTAAATAAGTAAAATCATGTTTTATCCCCTGCCTGTCACAGTTCTCCATGATAAAGCTCATGTCAAACCCGGCATTGTGAGCCACCAGCATGCAGCCTTCGCAAAACTGCATAAACTGCGGCAGAACGCTCTCGATCCTCTCCGCCCCCACAACCATATCGTCCCTGATGCTCGTCAGTTTCTCGATCTCGAAGGGAATCGGCACCTCCGGATTCACGAATGTGGAAAAGCGATCCACGATCTTACCGCCGCTCACCTTCACTGCCCCGATCTCTATGATACGGTTATTCACCGGTGAAAAACCGGTTGTCTCTATATCGAACACCACAAAGTCCTGTCCGAAATTCTGTCCCTTGTCATTGGTCGCGATCTCATGCAGGTCATCCACCAGATAGGCCTCCACGCCATAGATCACCTTGAAGAAATCCTGCTTGTCGGGATCCGGGTCCCCTGCCTCCTTGCGCTTATTCTTCTCCGTCTTCCACAAATCTTCCCATACATGGTTTGCATCCGGAAAAGACTGCACCACGCCGTGATCCGTGATCGCAATAGCGGGATGCCCCCATTTATAGGCGCGTTTCACGATATCCTTCGCCTCCGATACACCGTCCATATCGCTCATCTTCGTATGACAGTGCAGTTCCACCCGTTTATGCGCACTGGTATCCATGCGGGACACCGTGAAATCCGGTATCTTTTTGACTCCCGTCAGGGAACCGACGGTCAGCTCATGATCGAACTTGTCCATCATGGTCATTCCCTTGAGTTTCACAAAAGCGCCGGTTTTCATACCATCTGTTATTTCATCCACCTGATCATTGTGGGCAAACATCTTGATGGTTATTGTATCGGTAAAATCCGTTACATCGTAGATCAGAATCGTCCTCTCATTCTTGATCTCCCGCTTATCCATGCCGATGATCTTACCGCGGATGACTACCTCACCCATCTCACCGATGATATCACTGATGGGCATTGCCTCTTCGTCAAAATCTCTGCCGTACAGCACATCCGGATTGTCGGAACGCTTGACCGCACGTTTGAAATCTTCCTTCCTGCCAACCGACTTACCCATCGGCTTCCTGCTGCCGAAACCGGTGCCGTTGTCCATTTTACTCGTTGTGCCTCCGGCCGCAATTCCCTGCGGGACGCTCTGTATCTGTTCCGGCTTGTTATTATTAATATCGACCGTTATGTTTTCTTTCTGTTCTGCGTGTTCCTCTTCTGTCCGGTCTGCTCCGCCATATCCCGCTCTCGCCGAAATCTCAGCCACCTGCATGGCCAGACGGTGTTCGTCCTCTTCCTTGTATTTCCCCGTGGCCTGCTTCTTGTAGGCCGTCTGCACCTCTATCGCAATCCCGCAACGCTCATTGTATATCTTCTCCAGAATACGGATCAGTTCCTCCGACTTCCCCTTACCGAGCACCGTGTCCTCCACAGTCAAGAGCAGTCTTCCGTCCTGTGTAAAATCCATATCCGCCTTCTTAAACAGATTGTACTCCACCGGAGAGTATTCCCGCAGCTCCAACAGGATGCTGTCCCGATAGACCTCCATCAGCTTCCTCGCATCATACTGGGAAGACAGCCTGAATTTCTCGTAGATCTTAATCACCATAGCGGCATTCGGGAAAAACTGCTTCTTGATCTCCCCCTCTACCCGGAACACATCCTCTTTCTGTATCAATCGGTCCGAAGAGATATAAATGCGCAGAAAGTCCTTTCTCTTCGTCGAGGAAACCTTATCCACCGTCACCTGTTCGTAGAGATCTTTTAACCCTGTATCCAATTTTAATGTAGGAAACACATCAAAGAATTTCTTTCCCATCTGACAACATACCTTCCTATTCCGGACTTTTCGTGCCGGAAGCCTTACTTTTCCACGGAACTTACGTTTTTCTGCCAGCCCTCTAATTCCTCCTTCAGAGCCGCCAGCAGTTGATCCTCCGGCACCTTTCGCACGATCTCACCATGCCTGAACAACAGTCCTTCTCCAAGACCTCCTGCGATCCCGATATCCGCCTCTTTCGCCTCACCCGGCCCGTTGACGGCGCATCCCATCACGGCAACCTTGATGTCCAGCGGGATATCGGCTACCATTTGTTCCACCTGATTCGCCAGTCCGATCAGGTCAATACGTGTTCTGCCGCAAGTAGGGCATGACACCACTTCAATGCCGCCTTTACGCAGTCCCAGCGTACGCAGAATCAGCTTCGCCGACTTGATTTCTTCCACAGGATCTCCCGTCAGGGATACCCGGATCGTATCACCGATCCCCTGATGTAAAATCAGTCCGAGACCCACTGCCGACTTAATATTGCCGCTTAGCACCGTACCGGACTCGGTTATCCCCACATGGAGCGGATAGTTTGTCTGTTCTGCCAGAAGCTCATGCGCCCGCACGCACATCAGCACATCGGAAGACTTGATGCTGATTACCATATTGTCGTATCCCAACTCTTCGATCATCCTGACCTTATCCAATGCGCTCTCCACGATTCCCTCCGCCGTCACGCCGTGATATTTCTCCACCAGCTCCTTCTCAAGAGAACCGCTGTTGACACCCACGCGGATGGGAATATTGCGCTCCTTCGCCACCGACACTACCGCCTCTACCTTATCCCTGCCGCCGATATTTCCCGGATTGATGCGGATCTTGTCCGCCCCGTTCTCCATGGCGGCAATGGCCATCTTATAATCAAAATGAATATCCGCCACCAGCGGAATATGTATCTGTTCTTTAATCTTCCCGACCGCCTCCGCCGCCTCCATGGTAGGCACCGTACAACGGATGATCTCACATCCTGCCCGCTCCAGGCGCAGAATCTGGTCAACCGTTGCCTTGACATCCTCTGTTTTTGTGTTTGTCATGGACTGAATCAGAATCGGATTGCCCCCTCCGATCACCTTATCCCCGATCCGTACCGTCTTTGTATGTTCACGATGCATAATCATCTTCCTTTCCTGATATCATATCTATATTTTTATATCATATCATATTTCTTTTGAAAAAGGCATACTGTTTCATGCATTTATCTGCGTGTACGTCCTAGTTGATCCTTTCCGCCTACATCTCCGTCAACCACACCTTCTTCTCCACTGCCCGGATAAAAGAACTCTGCCGCCGACACCTTCTTTTGCCGCATCTATGCAGCTCTCTTCTGATTTCCTCCGCCATCTGATACCGTTTCCCGGGATCGTCTTCGATGCACTTACGGATCACCCGCTCAAACCATGGGTGCACAAGCGGCTGATAATCGCGTATAGGCAGCGACGTATAGGGCGGCTTAGACGGGTCTGCGCCGGTCAGCATATAATACATTACCTTACCAAGTGCATATATATCGCTTCTTTCATCTGCGTAGATTCTTGTCCCCATGATTCCTTCCTCGATCTCTTTTGACGGTGCATACTCCCTGTGCTCCTGTGGACTCCTCGCGCTCCCATACTGTTCGGGAGCCCCGTACCCCGGCGTCATCGCCATCACAGTGCCGTCTTTCACTCCGTAATTTCTTATCGCCGCCGCCCCGAAATCTACCAGCCGCAAATGTCCGTCCGGACAGACCATGATATTGTCCGGTTTAAAATCCCGATAAATAACAGGTGGTTTTCTTGTGTGCAGATATTCCGTCACATCCAGAAGCTGCTCCGCCCATACACAAGCCTGCTCTTCCGACACATAACCGTTTCTGTCTATATAATCCTGAAGGGTAACCCCCTGAATAAACTCCATCACAAGATACCACCCCTCATCCCACAGCAGCTCATAGATCACCGGCAGCATAGGGTGCTTAAGATGCCTAAGGAAATCCGCCTCCCCACTCTCCATGCCGCACTGATTCTCTCTCTCGCCACGCACCTGCTTAACCGCCACCAACCTATGCAACTCCTCATCCCGCGCCAAATATACATTCCCCTCCCCGCCCTTGCCGAGACATCTGATCACCGTATATTTCCCGATACACTCTCTGTCGCACTCTTTCCTCTTCTCCATCTCTGTCTCCTCCTCTTCCGCTAATCAGACTCAAATGTTGTTAGTTGCGTTAATAAACTTGTTATAGGCAGATTGCACAAAATGTTCTCTTTTAGAAAATCCATATGACGCAGCCCGACACAAGAGAACATTTTGTGCAATCTGCCGCCCCCTGTTTACAACATACAACCTTTGGCACCCGAATCCTAACCATTCATCTCAGATTATATTCAACACCCAGCGCCTACCGAACCCCTTTTACATAAACCGCCGACAAATTATCCACCTCTCCCCTCTTCATACACGCTTCCCCAATCTCCCGCAGTCTGCGCTCTGCCTGCATCTCTTCCGCAACCACCCCCGGATTTAAGACATCCGCCAATTCCTCCTCCGTAACATAATGCCGGAATCCATCGCTGCACAACAGCATAGCCTGTCCGTTCCCGAACGTTCCCATCCTGAAATCCGGCCTCATATATCCGAAACTGCCTACACACTTTGTCAGTTGGTTTCTCCCCCGCACATGATCCGTGGTCATGCATCGCAGACTGCCTTTCATCCGTCCGCCATCGCCTGCTGCAGATAACCTGTAAGCCCTGCTGTCACCCAGATGCCAGAGCAGATACGTCTTTTCCCATAAAACGAGGACTGTCATGGTACTTCCCATACGAATCTTCTCCCGCCCGGCATACTGTGACAGCTGTTCCTGCATATCGTATACCAGTCTGTCCAATGACCTTCTGATGATCCAGAAGGCTTTCCTCTTCTGTACCGACCGCAAGAGCGACTCATAGAACCATTCCTGCAGCCGCCTCGTTATATAGCCGCTCGCCGCCTCGCCCTGCGCCAGACCTCCCATCCCGTCACAGACTGCCGCCATCAACACTCTGCCTCTTGCCGTCAGCACTTGCAGCAGCACGACCGAATCCTGATTTCGCTCCGCCATACTGCCACGCTCCCAATATACACTTGTCAAATACTTCATAATACCTCCGTCCCGCAACGCAAAATATGATACTCACACCCATATTCATAACTAAAGCAAATCATCGTTACCCAAACTTGAAATCCTGCGGGAATCCCGCTGAAACTATATACTCATGGGTTCCGAACGGAACCCGATAGAGTAAGTATATAGCATATAGAGATAAAACACAATATATAGATTAATTTTATCTTTTTGTCATTTCCGTACGGAAGAAGAAATCGATTAAGCAGCGTCATTCCCACACTCTGACACAGATCCCTTCTTCCCTCTTCATCGTCAGTGCACCAGCTTCATAATATCGTTGTACATGATAAACACCATTAGAACCATAAACACAACCAGACCCGCGAAGTGTATCAGCCCTTCCTTCTCCGGTGCAATGGGCTTGCCTCTGATCACTTCAATAAACATAAACAGCAGTCTTCCGCCGTCTAAGGCCGGCAGAGGCAGCAGATTCAAAATCCCCAGATTGACGGACAGAAGCACCATGATCTCCAACATCGTCAGAATCGCCGAAGCAGTCCCTGCGCTTTTCTCCGCCTGATCGTAACTTTCTCCTACGAACTGTGCGATACCGATCGGTCCCGAGACCTCGTCCTTAGTAACCTGCCCCCTAAGCAGCATGCCCAGACTCTTATAGGTCGTCTTGACATAATATTCCACTTCATAGAAACCATATTGGAACACCTGAAGCGGGCTGCAATCCAAATATTCTCCCGCTGCCATAATGCCCATATAATAACGTCCCGCCTGCTCATCATATTCGGGCGTTACAACCGCTACTCCCTGTTCATCGCCCCGCTTATAATGAATCTCCAGCGTTTCTCCCTTATTCATGGATGAGATCACCATGACTTCCCGATAGAAATGTATCTTCTCATGATTGATCTGCGTGATCACATCCCCTGCCTGCAGTCCCGCCCGCTCGGCCGCAGACTGCCCGGAGATCTGTCCGATCACCGGCAGATCTGCTCCGGAGAAAGCCGTCAGTATTACAGCAATTACAAATGCCAGAATAAAGTTAAAAAACGGACCGGCGAAAACAGCGGCAATGCGTTTCCAAACCCCTGCTTCATTAAAGGCAATCCCATCAGCCACTATGGCAGGATCAAAAGCTTCCTCACGCTGTGTATCCCTCGTTTCCCCGGCAGACCGGCGAAACAATCCTCCCGGTTCTTCCGCTTCATCCGAAGCNGTGATACCGTCNTCACCGTCAAACATNCATGCACCGCCGATGGGAAGCAGTTTCAAAGAATATTTGANCCCGTTTTTGGTATAAGAAAANAGNGTGGGACCCATACCCACNGAAAATTCAAGAACNCGTATACCGTTCTTTCTGGCNATAATAAAGTGTCCGAACTCATGGGAAATCACCACGATCCCGAAAATNATAAGAAATAGAATAATTGTCCTGATCAATATAATCCTCCATGCCGGAGCATTCTCATGCGATAACGCAATCTANCGCTCCCCATATTTCTGCNTAATATANTCATACGTTTCCGCTTCNGCNTCCAGAATCTGCTCTACCGTNGGNTCATCNACTACNCNATGATTTNCCATCGANCCTTCGATCAGNTCNGGNATCTGTAAGAATGNNATCTTCTTCTGTAAAANGAGCGCTACCGCTTTTTCATTTGCCGCNTTAAACACCGTGGGCAGTGTGCCGCCCCGTCTTGCCGCCTGATACGCAAGCGCCAGTCCTCTGAACGTATCCGTGTCCGGCTCCTCGAANGTAAGCTGNTTTAANCGGAAGAAATCCACTCTCTCNGTATCCATCGGTCTTCTGTCCGGNTAAAAGAGNGCATACTGAATCGGCAGNTTCATATCCGGCATGCCGAGCTGCGCCATGATTCCGCCGTCCACATANTCTACCGCCGAGTGGATAATGCTCTGCGGATGTACCACAACCTGAATCTGATCCAGCTCCACATCAAAGAGCCATCTTGCNTCCATCACTTCCAGNCCNTTGTTTACAAGAGANGCCGAATCGATGGTAACCTTTTTNCCCATAGACCAGTTGGGGTGCTTCAGGGCATCCTCCACTGTCATGGAAGCTAACTCTTCCCTCTTCTTNCCNCGGAAAGGTCCGCCGGAAGCAGTCAGAAGNATCTTACTGACCCGTGNCCTGTTCTCGCCGTGCATNGATTGAAAGATCGCGCTGTGCTCNCTGTCTACGGGCAGAATGGNGACTCCCATNCGCGCCGCCAGCGGCATAATAATATGCCCCGCCGNCACTAACGTCTCCTTATTTGCCAGTGCAATCGTCTTACCCTGCTCAATGGCCGCAATGGTAGGCCTTATTCCGATCATTCCCACAATNGCTGTCACCAATACTTCGGATTCTTCACAAACCGCNACTTCCANCAGNCCTTCCATNCCACAGGTCACCCGCACCGGCAGNTCNGCCAGCCGANCCNGCAGATCTCNTGCCGCCTNCTCGGTCCACATTGCCACAAGCGATGGCCNAAACTCTCTCACCTGCTTCTCCATCAATTCNACATTNGTTCCNGCCGCCAGNGCNGCNACCTNCAGATCNGCNTCTTTTCTCACGATCTCTAAGGTCTGTGTCCCGATNGAACCGGTAGAACCCAGTATTGCTATCTTTTTCATATATTAATCTCCGTTCTTACNCAGTCTGCGAANCCNGCTGTTACANGNCAGCCCCGCTCAGACTGCCGATAATGACTAACCCGATAAAAATAAGNGGTGCCGCGATAATCACACTGTCAAACCGATCCATAATGCCGCCATGTCCCGGAATCAGCTTGCCGTAATCTTTNATNTCATGATCTCNCTTGATCGCAGANGCTGCCAGATCACCCACCATGGAAACCAGCGCGCCNGCCGCGCCCAAAAGCGCCGCTATAAGTAACGGCAANGAAACACNNGTNTANATNTTAATGACAAAATGNGTNTAGATTACGAACANNAGCGCCGCNCCCAGNACACCNCCGACCGCNCCTTCNACGGATTTCTTNGGACTCAGCTTCGGAGTCATCTTGTGNNTGCCGATCAACACGCCCACCGCATANGCACATGTATCGCTTCCCCACGAACACAGGAAAANAAACCANACAAGATAATTGCCGTCNGAAAANCCCTCCCTGATCAGATAGATAAAAGAAAGAAGNACCGGNGCATACAGCCANGAAAACATAGCGGCCATAANCTGCGGAGCCTGATANCGCGGAAANGCAAACACATAGATAAACAGAAACAGTATCANACCGACCACTANCGCGATCATTACAACCGGATATACCGNTCCGANCCCGTCNCCNTTCTCGTTCGCNCGATACANNNTAATAAAAAGCAGNNCATAATATGCCACCGTGAGCGCCATACCCGCCAGCTCAAGCGCATTCCATTTCCGATCTTCNGTATGTANNTTGCANGCCTTAGTCANTTCGCGNTAAGCGATCAGGGAAACAAGGCAAAGTGTNACNGCCAGCACACCNTTTCCNGCAAGAATCGTCACCAGCGCNATGATCACTAATGAGATACCGCTTATAAGTCTCGTAACAAACATGCCCNGCTCCTCCCTACTCGTCCTTGACCAGACCGTATCGTCTGTCTCTCTTATTATATGCCTCAATCGCCTTTACTAATTCTTCTTTGGANAAATCCGGCCATGCCACGGGCGTAAAATACAGNTCCGTATAGGCAAGCTGCCATAACAGGAAATTGGATATGCGCTGCTCGTTNCATGTACGGATNANCAGATCCGGCTCCGGNAGATCATGCGTATCTAACTGATCACTGATCGCCTGCTCCGTAATATCNNCCGCNTNCATNCTNCCGGNNGCCACANTATCNGCCAGACGNCGCACGGCACGGACGATCTCATCCCTGCCTCCGTAATTAATNGCAATCTGNAAATGCAGACCNGTATTATCCTTAGTCGCNNGCTCCAGCTCTTCCATCCGNNTTCTGATATCCTCATCCAGTCTGCTCTTCTCNCCGATNATTCNNACACACATGTTATTTTTTGCTGCCGTCTTGAGGCAGGTTTTCATATAATTGCGCAAAAGACCCATCAGGGCATTCACCTCGTCCTGCGGTCTGTTCCAGTTTTCNGTGCTGAAAGCATACACTGTCAGGTACTGTATCCCCATACGATACGCTTCTTCNCAGATCACCTCCACCGTCTTGGCACCCTGTACGTGNCCGTAATTNCGCGGCATTCCCTTACTCTTNGCCCACCTGCCGTTACCATCTAAGATGATCGCNACATGATTCGGAATGTTCATATTTTTCCCNCACTNGCAAAAAGAAGGGACAACAGAACAGATATTCTNATTCTGTAAGCCCCTCTCTATACTCTGTCTGTATTTGAGGCATATCCNGCCTCNTTATATAACTGCTATACTGTAAGTATTTCCTTGGATTTCTCTTCCACNAGNTTATCGAGATCCTTGATAAACTTATCGGTCANTTTCTGGAGNTTGTCCTCCAGTTCCTTGATCTCATCCTCGGANACCTCTGTTTTNGCTAATTTNTTCAAAGCGTCATTGCCGTCACGTCTCGCATTGCGGATTGCTACCTTNCTCTCCTCGCCACGCTTCTTGACATCCTTCACTAATTCCTTACGNCGNTCCTCTGTCAGCTCCGGAAATACCAGACGGATCAGTGAACCGTCGTTGGATGGCGTAATGCCCACATCNGACATCATGATCGCCTTCTCNATNGCTTTGATCAGCGTTTTCTCCCAAGGNGCAATCTGAATAACCCTNGGCTCCGGAACNGTGATNTTACCTACCTGCTGAATCGGTGTGGGTGTGCCGTAATAGTCTACCCTGATTTTGTCAAGAACATGCGGNTTTGCGCGTCCTGCCCGNATTGCNCCGAGATCTGTCTCAAGGAANTCATACGCCTTCTGCATCTTCTCTTCATAAGGTTTTAATCTTGCATCCATACTGTAATCCTCCAGCTNTTATTTCGGCGGGCAGCGAACCGAAGCGATNCGCCNGCGCCNNATTCTGCCTTGCTTATACGGTCACCTTAGTACCGTTAAACTGACCCTTTATCGTATTTACAATACTGTTCTCTTCGTTAAGTCCGAATACCCACATCGGCATCTTATTATCNCTGGCCAGAATNGAAGCGGTCATATCCACTACCTGCAGGTTCTTCTCAATNACCTCGTCAATNGANACTTNGGTGTATTTCTTCGCTGCCGGATNGCTCCGCGGATCACTGTCATAGACACCNTCCACCGCTTTNGCTAACAGTATGACATCCGCCTCNACCTCAANNGCNCGAAGTACCACCCCNGTATCGGTTGAAAANTAGGGATGTCCGGTTCCGCCTGCAAAGAAGACNACCATATTTTTTTCGAAATATTTATTTGCCCTGTCCTTAGAAAACAGCTTTGTAAAGGAGCCGCACTCAAAAGGCGTAAGAATATTCGTCATCATGCCCGTTGAACGAAATATCTCGGATACATAGATGCAATTCATGANCGTTGCCANCATTCCGATCTGGTCNGCTTTNGTCCTGTCAATATTTTCACTGGAACGACCGCGCCAGAAATTACCGCCGCCNATCACGATTCCCACCTGAATNCCGTCATCTACCAGTTCNTTGACCTGCANAGCCACGCCACGCACCGTTTCNTCATCAAATCCGGTTTTCTTGTCGCCGGCCAATGCCTCTCCACTCAATTTCAACAGTATACGCCGCATATTCCTTTTTCTCCTGCTCNGTGTTAATAGAAGCTACAAGTCTTATTTCCTTTTCTTGAATTCCTCGAAGAAGGATGTCGGGTTCACATCGGCATAGCACTGGGAACATAATCCCTCNATCACCGCACCGTTATTAATCTGTACGGATTTNGATTTAATATTNCCCATAACGATTGCCGTAGTGTCNAAAATAACCGGTCCCTGTACATCNATGTCACCTTTCACCGCACCTGCGATNACTGCNCTGGCTGCCGNNATATTNCCGATTACTACAGAGCTCTGTCCGATCTTCACGCTGCCCTGNCTGTNNACCTCACCNGTGATCTTNGCGCCCTCGGCGTAGATNTCNGCNGCCTTGGAGTCACCCTGNANCGTACCNGTGATATTCAGTTTGCCGTANATGTCCAGATTACCATTAACGGTACCGATCAGTTCCATAGAACCTGCGGATANAATATCACCNGTTATNGTCATTCCCTCCGTCACTACTGCGGTNTCGTCAACTGCTACGCGGTTGACCGGCTCCTGTGNCTGTGTTTGTGTCTGCTCCTGTGTTNGTGTCTGTGCGTCCATATTCTCCTCTTCCTCTCCACTTAATCCTGCTATTGTATTATCTGACTGTGCTTCGGGTTCCCCGGCCAGTTCAGCTTCCATGACTGCTTCTGCCTCAGGCTCTTTTGTAACCTCTGTCTCCGGTACCGCAATCTCCTCCGGTACGATCTCTTCTTCCGGCTCCGTAATCATCTCGGGTTCCGGTGTAATCTCCTCTTCCGGCTCTGTGACCGTCTCCGGCTCCNCCGCTAAGACTGTCTCCTGCGNTACGATTTCCTCCTCAGCTGCCGGTTCCGGCTCGAACAGCGCTGCTANGTCTTCTGACATACTCTCGGGTAAAACTTCCTCTTCCAACGCATCATTCGCCGTATCCAGATCCTCTAATTTATCCAGCATGCTGATTAAATCTACGGAATCTATCGTCTCATCCTTTGTCAGCGCCTCATTTGTAAGTAATTCGTCGGGTGACGTATCTTCTGTCTCTGTGCCTTCCGCCATCGCAGCCTCTAACGCTTCCTCCGGCATCAGCTCATTTACAGCCTGTGATAAGTCTTCCTTCAAATCTGAGAAAAAACCCATTCTCACATCCTCCATTCTTTAGTCATTGCTTATATGATGAATCCGTTCCGTATCATCCGTGATCGGAAGGATCTTCGTATCCTCCATGGCCTGAATCGTCTCAATCAGCTCAGGCAGCGCCCGCACCGTCGAATTTTTCTCCGAGGCATCATGCATTAAGATAATNGCCTCATCATAATTCTTTAGCTTAGCGGTACAGTTTCTGATGATTTCCTCCGGACTTATGGACGAATTCATCGCATCACCCGAAGAGATATTCCAGTCAAAATAAGACATATCCTGCTCGTCCAGATACGCAATCAACTCATGCATGTCCACACGACTCACCGTGTTACTGCTACCACCGGGAAACCTGCAATACCTGCACCACACGCCCGTAGTGTCGTATAAAAATTCCTGCAGTTTGCTTAAATCAGCGCTGTAACTTTCCAGTGACTGATAGATCTCATTGTATTTGTGGCTGTAGGAATGCATCGCCAGTGTGTGCCCCTCATCCACAATTCTTTTATATAACGCCTGATATCCTTCTTCCTCTTTCCCGACTACAAAAAAGGTTGCCTTCACATCATATTCAGCCAGTATATCCAGAATCCGATTTGTGTTGCTGCTCGGACCGTCATCAAAAGTCAGATACACCTTGCGGATACCCGTATCCTCCTCAGACTGGACTTCACCGTCGATCCCTGTTCTCTCAAACTCGTCCACCCCGATGGTCGTGTATAACAACGGTTCCCCGGACGCTTGTGTATTGTCAACACTCACTGTCTGAGTCCCGCCGGCCGCCGCCTCGATTGCCGACTTTACCTCGTGTAGCTCTTTCTTCGTAATGTACAGACTGATTCCCAGAAAAATGCAGGTAATCAGCAATACCAGTATCGTGGAAAGCGGAACAAAGATGATCAGATTTCTTAACCGCCGGATACGCTTACGCTTCGCCAGCTCGGCCTCCTGTTCGGCATCACTTTGTGCCATTATCATCTGCTCCTTATTCCATATTCTCTTATACTATATCACATCTCATGAATTACGAAAAGAAATTTTATAAAAAAAGCTCAAGAAAAATTATCTGCACTGTATTTTTGCCCGCTTTTTTCTGTAGTTTCTTCTCCTTCGGAGCCTTTTATACGTGCCTCCTCCGCCTTTCTCTGTTCGACCATGACCCTGAAGTGTTCCAGGCGCTCATCATTCACAGCAGACGCGTCCTCCACAATGGCGAACTCATTCATAAGGGATTCAAAGGAAGGATGAATGATCTCATGAACGACTTTTTTTATTTTTTCAATCATTTTCATAGCTTATTCCCTTCACATATAATTATTTATATAGTGACAAACTAACAAAATTATACGCAATCTTTTCTTATATTTCAATTCAATAATCCGCTTCTTTTGCTTCAAAAAATCGCGCCAATACTTCTCTGCCCTTTTTTTGNCGTAAGTGGTTGCTGTANTGTANNCATCAATATCAAAAAAGTAAAACANAAAAGGTGCATGATATTGATTTTCTATTTTATCATGCACCTGAAGTTACTGTTACTATTAAATTATATATCACAGATGAGCCCTGCTATATTACAGATTATATTGCCGATACAACGCTTTCCTGTATTCCGGATCGGTAACGGCTCTGGACAATTCATCCGTACAGCCGGATTCCAGCAGAAGCTGGGTCAGCCTGATGAAACCAGATTCGCCCGCTGCAAATCCTTCTGTGAGTCCTTCTGCACGACCCTCCGCATGACCTTCTGCGCGACCCTCCGCATGACCTTCCGCAAGTCCTTCCGCACGACCCTCTGCATGACCTTCTGCGCGACCTTCCGCAAGTCCTTCCGCACGACCCTCTGCGCGACCTTCCGCACGACCCTCTTCACGACCCTCTNCACGACCCTCTGTGAGCCCTTCTGCATGTCCCTCTTCTCTCGCCTTTTTACGCTCCGCCGGTAGATCCACGTCCTCAAAATATTCAAATAATACTGCCATATCCCGCTCCTTTACCTGGTCAGTAAACTCCGCAACTTCTTCCTCCGGCAGATGTAAATGCCTTAGCATGGATGCCGTCACCCTTGCGATGATGTCAAGCAGTTCATCCGTGGAATTCTCTGACAGGTCTTTCAGATAGTCTTTTGGTATGTCAAGNTCCCTGAATGCCGCAATGCTCTGCAGCCGGTTGATCAGCATCAACAGGGATAGTTCATCCTTTTTCCCGACCAGCTCGTCCACGCTGTANGCATTGAGCTGCACCAGCTTATAAAAGAACTTAGGGGTGAAAGGTTCAAAGGCTTCATCAAAGTATATCCTGTCCCTGATATTACAGGGTGCCGTCCACTTTCCGCTTCCCTCATAGTATACAATGGGCAGGATCGGCGGATAGCGGAACCCCTTTGTTTTGCTGATCCCCTTCTTTTTCTTCTCCATCTCTTTTTCATAATCTTCCCATATATAGACCATATACCGGAGAAGCTGCATACTCACATTATAATCTACTTTGGTCTTGTGTTCAATAAGAGTGACAAAAAATAATGTGTCTTTTTCTGATATCCGTATACGTTTTACCGTATCCGAGTCGCGTTCCTCAGTGAACATGGGTATGTAGCGTTCCGTGACATCCTCGATATCCTCCGCCCGGACATTTTTGAGCAGCGGGATGTCCATGTAGTTTCTGAGGAATTGGGAACACAATTCTGCGTTTCCGAAAATGAGTTTACTGCTGCTGTCATGACGTTTACTGTTACTGATCTGTTTCCTTTGGGTTGCTTTTTTCTCTTTAGACATAAGAACTCCTTTCGACGCGGACAAACGCTGGCTGGACCGCCCTGCATTGCCGGATGTAGACTGACGGTTGTAACAGAGTATAACTGTCGTTTGATGTGTTTTAATGCTTTGTATTAATGCCATGTTTAATGCCTGTCGGAAAAACTGACAGAAACTGTCTGAACGTGCGNAATGCACATACCGCTCCNTAGAAAATGTGGTAAGCGTTGACATAGCCGGAGGACGTTTCGTCTCCCGGTTCATTTATCATAAGGGATGGGATTATGTTTGTCAATTATTTTATGNTTTTTTAATTTTATACGCAATGAGAATTTACGGGTCAAAAGGCTCCGGAAAACCTCATCAGGGTGTAAAGACTTTATAATTCAATAAAGACTTTACACCCTGATTTGTTTATAGATTACTATTCAATTATTACATTTCATATTCTTCAGACGGGATGCCCAAAGAAGCTAGTTTATTTTTATAAACTTTTAGTTGATACTCTAATTCCGGATTGTTGCCGGTATCTGCCTTTTTTATTCGCTGCAAATTCACGTAATAATCAATAGTGACTTGTTTTAATTCGTCAAGTGTCATATCTGCAGCCATCCTTTCACCACCTTTTTGAATTGATATAACCATTATAATGAATTATGTACAAGGTGTAAAGACTTTATGAAATTTATTCCGTTTCCTTTTTTCTTCTCAGGATCACGATCACAACCACTAGAATAACAGCCGCTATGACCGCCAGCCAGATAAAGCAGCAGATTCCTAAGAAGGTCGGGCAGATATGGCACAGNCCGCANTTCGNATTTCNGCCCTGCNTAANATCCGTATCTGTCTGCCTAAATGCTATAGCGTATGCAGAGAACAGATCCGTGCTGATGGTAACGGTTTCCGGAGCGCTGTCCATATCGTTCAAAAGGGTATATTCCCCTTCATGGGAGCGGATGATATAAAACTCTCTGCCCTCTTCCTGCAACTTTTCCGGAAGCCCGATGATGATATCAAACGGTTCCTCTGTAGAGGTAACGACATTCCATTCGCCCACGCCTACTCTGATAAATAGGGAGATATCCATATACATACCGGGCACAAGCCCCGAAAGTTCATCCTGATTTGCCTCTACTGCGTCTTCTATCACTTCCTTATCCTGCGGCGGTACATTCTCTGAAATGTCCGTCACTTCTATTCTGATCTCTATGGTCTTACCGTCGCTTATAAGCTGTATCTGCTCCGGTGTCANCGCCGCATTTGCCACTGCTACGGTATCCGCAACGCCTGCCATACAGTTTCCATTACATACCACCGTGACGATGACCGCGCCGTCTCCTATTTTCAGCATGGTACTTACCGTGCTTTCACCTGTCGTTCCGTTTGCCGAATCAGAACCTGCACCTGCCATACCCGGCAGGTTTCCTGTGGTAATGCCTCCGCCGTCTCCGGTATTGCTGCCATCTGTGGTGTTCCCACCGCCTATGATATTTCCGCCGTCTGTGATGTTTCCGCCATCTATGACGATCTTTCCGTCCTTTATGATTACAGGTATGATCGGCACATCATCACCGATCGGTGGCACACCGTCTTCGGGGCTTGTGCCATCTCCGGGTTTCTTATCATCACCGGGTTTCGTGCCATCGTCTGGTTTCGTATCGTCACCGGGCTTCTTGTCGTCACCCGGTTTTGTGTCATCGCCCGGCCTCTTATCATCCGTATCTCCCGGTTTCTTGTCGTCGCCCGGCTTCGTATCGTCCGTATCGCCCGGTTTTTTGTCGCCTGCAGGCGGTGTGTTGTCCGTGGGCGGTGTGCCGTCACCGGGATCTGTATCGCCGCCGGGGTTCGAGCCATCGCCGGGATCTGTATCGCCGCCGGGCTTTGTGCCGTCATCGGGATCTGTATCGCCGCCGGGCTTTGTGCCGCCACCCGGTTTGCCGCTTCCGGCTTTCTTCTTCACNCCCTCNACCGTCACGGTCTGNTCTTCCNTGATATTCGTAATGGTATAGGTATNGTCCGCTGTCAGTTCNACCNCAACGCCGTTTACTTTCACGGCAAATTTATCGGTNTTCTCNTANCCTTCCGCCAGTGTGAACTTGAAGGTAAAGCTGCCGCCCAATTTCACGGGGCTTACGCTGCCTTCCTCCGCGGTCAGTTTGTAGCCTGCGCCGGTCTTTAAGGTCACCAGACGCCCTTCGCTGTAGCANGCGTATACGGTCATATCCTCTGTGATCTTTGCCTTGTAGAAATCAACGGGCTCATTTCCGTCTTCATCCTTACACCACTCGCCCGCAAGCGGCCGTCCCTTATCGTCCTTCTTGGACGGTACGNTCGGAACCGGTGACAGTTTCTTTCCATAATACACCTTTACTTCCTGATGTTTCTCACCGTTTGCCATGAAGGTCACGGTCAGTTGGAAGCTGCCCACCTCTACATCACCGCTNGGNTCGCTGGCAAAATTGCTGTCGGTTGCGCTCACGCGCACCNNATAGGTNTCNGGCGCATCCAGTCCTTTGATCACGCCGTCTGCATCGCTGGTCATCGTCTCCCACGTCTCGCCGCCGTCCGCAGATACATCATACGCGGTATTCGGCTTCAGGTCTTTCAGCTTCGCAAGCTCGGTCGGGTTATTCCGGTCTACGTCCACGCCTGTGGGTGTCGGCGGCTCNGGTCTTACAGGGATNGGCAAAAGCTNTGCATCACTGTCGGACTTATCCTTATCGTTNCCTTTCCTTACGATGTAGAAGAACNTCTCACCCATCCATTTCTCATCTATCTTAATGGTTCCGTCTTCGCCCACTTCGATAGTCACCACGGTCGGCTCTGCTTCTACGTCGTCCTCCTTGTCCTCTCCTTCCTCTCCTGTATCTTCTTTCACCTCTACGCCGTAGCGCAGTTCATACACCGCACCCGGTACAAGCCCTGTCAGGGTCTCATTTCTGTAATCGATCCGTGCCTCCGGGGTCGGATAAGGCGTTGCCGGTGTCTCCTCCACGGTCACTGCCGTCGGCTCACTCTTAAAGTTCTGCCCTTCCACAGCCTTTACACGTATCTGATAGTCTCCCGCAGCCAGTCCCGTGATCTGCGTGCCGGTAAAGACAGCGTCCTTCCANGTCTCGCCGCCGTCCGNCGATATTTCATAGGTGNTTCCGGGTGCCGGTGCCGTCAGGGTGATCGTGCCGTCCTCTGCGCCGGGATAGCTTGCGTTTCCTGCNCTCCCCGAAGGTGCAGCCGGACGTGCCGGTATGTTCAGTGTCTGCTCCTCGCTGTTTACGGTGGTACTGCCNTTGCCCTGCTGCACAATGGTCAGCGTTTCAGGCATCCAGCCTCCCTCTATGGTGATCGTCCCTTTTGCATCGCTCTGGTATCCGGCGTCGTTGATGATATATACTGTATCTGCTTTCAGTCCGGTCAGTGNCTCCGCCACATAGCCGATTCCTGTTTCCGGNGTCTTTTCTCTGCTCTTTAACTTGATCGTCACGGTCTCCTCGGCGGTATTGCCNGCCTGATCGANNGCCGTTATGATAACGGTAACGCTTGCTGCTCCCGCAGCCGCCTGTGTCTCCGTGTCCGGAATGGTAAACGTATCCTGTGTGACGATTGCGGTNTTATAATCNNTANCCACNGTCTTTTCCGCNCTGNTGCCGANCTTGTATTTCACGGATGCCAATCCGGAAGCNATCACGCTGCCGTCTCCATCCCCGTCATCGGTAAGCAGCACNACAAGCCCCGGCGCGTTATCGTAAAGGGCATCTGAAAGTATGGTGCCGTCAGGCTTAGTTGCCGTCGCCTCCGAGGGCAGGCGGTCAGCCAGAACGGTGATCTGCGGTGCGTTATCTTCCACGATCACGCCTTTTACTCCATTNCCGTCCGTACCGATGGTCTTTTCACCCGCCATGTTTCCGGCTTTATCGCTGCCTGTGATCTTCACNGTNCCCTTGAAATCGGGGTCAATACTGATCGTCGCCACGTAGTCCGCAGTTTGGTCAGAAGCCTTCTCCACCGTTGCGGTTCCCGTAATAATGCCTGCACCACTNTCCGCCGTACTGCCCGTATCATCCCCTGCGCCGCTGTCCGCACCGCCGTCTGCTGTNTCTTTTGCGGGGGTCAGGATATATTCCACGGTATCCACGCCGCTGAGNTTCTCTGTCACGGGGANCGTGATGTTCAAGCTGTTTTTCTTAATNATCCAGTTCCAGAGGTTCTTATATCCCTCCTCATAGGACGCTTCGCCAAACGCCGGTCCTGTCATATCCAGCTTTGCGGTCAGCTTCGCTTCCGTCTCCTTGCCTGCGGCGTCCACCGCCTTGAAGGTATAAGTGTGTTCTCCTTCCGTTAAAACATTATAAATATACTGATACCGCGCATTTCCACCCGCATCTTTACCATTTTCCGTGCTGCCGTCTATTCCGCTTCCGCTGACTGCTGACGCCAGCTCCGTGTACGCGCCGTCGTCCTTTTTGACATACAGCTTGGTCACTTCCTCATTATCGGAATATGTCAGTACGACTGCAAGGCTGTTGTACCACTCCTTCTCACTCACTGCCGCCCTTGCGCTGTCTGTGAGCTGGGCGGTGAGCGCCGGGCTTTCGTTGTCCGTCCACTTCGCGTAGAGGGTGATACCGGGATTGTCTACGGTAATGTCCTGCCCGTCTTTCATGACGCTGGCATTCGCTTCTCCCTTAAAATTCCATATGTTATTTAATTCTGCCTCCTGATACCATCCCGCAACGGCATAGCCCTCCTTCACAGGGTCTTTCGGTCTGGTAACGGTATCGTTCCATGAAAGCCCCGTTATGGGTGCAAGTTCACTGCCGCCGTTTGTGACAAAGGTAACGGTCAGCGGTGTTCCTTCTTCGATCTGTGCCAAAATATGCTGTCCGTGGGGCGCGCCGTCATTTGCGCCTGTGCTGTTTGCCTTTGCTTTCACGCGCACAAGGATCTCTCCCGCCGGAAGGTTTTCCATCACGCCGCCCGTGAGATCGCCCGCCTGCACCGTTGTCCATGTCGTGCCGCCGTCTTTGCTGTACTCCATCGTCGTGTCGAGATTATGGATCTTGCCGTCCTGCTTCCCTTTGATCGTCTCATCGGTCTTCGTCACACCGGGAGCATCCGGGCGTGCATTGAGCGTGATCTGCACATCATCGCTGTCCAGAGTGGTCGTGGCATTATCTGTCTTTCTGTAGATAGAAAGGTCGGAGCCAAACCACGCTTCTTTTATTGCAATGCTGCCGTCCGCCTCTGCACTGATATCCTCGCCGCCGATGTCGTATTCTGCATTCGCTGTCAGTCCTGTCAGTTTCTCGTTTATGTAATCGACAGTGGGTGCCGGAAGCGGCATTTTCCCTTTGATGTGGAGCGTTACCGGGTACACCGTCTCGTTACCTGCCTGGTCTGTGGCTGTAATGGTCACAGTGACTGTACCTGTACTGCCCTCCAGTCCGCCGATGGTAAAGCTGTGCGTGGTCAGCGATCCATTACTTGCTGCGCCGAGGTAATCTGCGCCCACCGGGTTCTCCGCGCCGTCACCGATCCTCCATGAAATGAAAGCCAGTCCCGCCGCAGTCTGTCCGCCGTCTAAGTCTTCATCTTTTACCGTCACAAAAAGTCTGGGCGCGGAAGCGTAATAGTTCTGTTTATCCACAGCCACGCTGTTCGCCGCAGAAGACGCCGTTGCCGTCGCGTCGCTTATACCGCGGTCAGCCGTAACGGTAACTACCGGCGCGCTGCTCTCCACGATCACGCCTTCTATACCGGTGCCATCCGCACCAATCTGCATGGTAATCGGTCCGTTTCCGGCGTTGTCCGTGGCTTTGATCTCCACTTTGCCCTTGAAGGTCGCCGGGATGGTGATCTTCGCCGTGTAACCGGCGGACGCGCTGCCGCTCATCGTGGCGGTTCCCGTGGTAGCTGTGCCGCTTGCCGGAGTGAGTGTATACACCACGCCATTATCGGCAATGCCGCTACCGCCCTCCGTCACGGGGATCGTGATGATCAGGCTTTCCTTTCTGATGATCCAGTCCCAGAGGTGCTTGTAACCGTCGTTGAAAGCAGCTTCACCAAATACCGGCGCAGTCTGATCCAGCTTTGCGGTCACGGTTTTTTCAGTCGAATTGCCTGCGGCGTCCACCGCCTTAAAGGTGTAGGTGTGTGTCCCTTCTTCTATATCTTCATATTTATATGTATATGATTGGTTAGCCGCGCCATTGCCAATGCCGTTTCCGGTAAGTTCTGTATAGGAGCCGCTGTCCTTCTTGACATACAGCTTCGTTATACCCACGTTGTCGGAATACGTCAGGTTGATCGAAAGATCCGGATACCACTTACTTGTATCCGTAAGCGTATTGTTACTGCCATCCTTCAGCACAGGGGTAAGTGTGGGCGCAACGTTCTCCCGCCATCCGGCATATAGGGTGACTGTATAAGTTTTGCTTTCTGAATCATAATGCTTTTCATACTCTGACCTGTCGGTGCCGAGGAGTTCCCCGACGATCTGTGCATTCTCCGTACCCGCAAAACGCCATGCCTTGTCTGTACTGCCGCCCGGCTGATAATCGGATGTAGACTGATACCAGCCCATGAACTCATAGCCCGATCTTGAAGGATTCGAGGGTTTTTTCAGTGTGCTCTTATAGCCGTAGTCTGCCTGGGTGGTATGGACATCCGTACTTCCTCCTCCATAGTTTAGAGCATACTGCACCGTGATCGTACCGGTACCGGCTTTAATGTTCTGTGTACTCTGCTTTCCGTGAGGGTAGCCGTCATTCGCGCTGTCTGAGGTATTCGCCTTTGCCTTTGCCCGAAGCAGGATATCGCCTTTTGGCAGGTTCGTGATAGTGCCGTTTTCCGGCACCTCTTTCCAGTTCTTCCCACCATCGGTGCTGTACTCCCATGTATAGCTGTTCCCCGAATCGATCGTCATATTGATCTGCGCGTCATCTGCGTCCTGCAGAAGCTCCGGTATCACTGTCGCTTTATTATCCGCTAACGGATCCGGGCGCACATTGATCGTAAGCTCCTGCGCCGCAGAATCCTCCGTATTTGTGCCGTCACCTTTCTTCACGATTGAGACGGTCTTGCCGCAGAGGTCTTTCGTACCACCTCCTGAAATCGGCAGTTCAAAAGGAATCATGCCCTGTCCGTCCGTAGTTACGTTGTAGGTCGTGCCTTCCACTGTAAGTGCATACTGCGTATTCGGCGCAAGCTGCGCGATTGCGTCCGCCGGGTAGTCGCAGACGGCTGCCGGGGTCTGCTCTGCTACTTTACTCCCTTCGGGACCTTTGATCTTGATGGTAGCACTCTCTGTCGTGACGTGTCCGGCTTTATCCGTAACCTCCAGCATTACGGTGTTCACACCTGTGTAGTCAGCTAAATTATTTATATAGACAGCATTTATTCCTGTCCCCGACGGATAAACAGACTTTTTAATCTCTTTTCCGTTTACAAGCCAGCGATAAGACGAAAGATTGAAATTATCAGTAATACTCCCCCAAATTCTGGTAATGTTTTTCTCACTCAGGTAATCCGTTGTATACCACTTATCTTCCAATGGTTCACGATAGTCGTTTGCAGTGTTGAGTTTATCATTACCCAGATAAATCTTTCCATTCGAAGTTTCTCTGATCGTCGGCGGTTTAGTATCCACCAACACCTCACCGATATCACCCACCGACACTGTATTGCCCGCCTGATCATAGAGGGTCATGCCTGTGATCGTGCCGCGCCAGTTCTCAGGCAGTGTGATCTCCACCATGCCGTCCTCGCCCTGTCCTATCAGATCCACCGTCACTGTCTCCGGCTCGCCGTCCTGTTCTCCAGCAGCCACTGTTAGCGTGGTCTTCGTATACGTTAGTTTCCAAAGTCCGCTAGATACGTTTACTCCCTCACCCGGCTTATCCTGTACCGGAATGCTGATAGTCGGGACTTCTCCGAAAATCTTTATTTTATGATAACTGCTGTATGCCGTATCACTAATGTAACTGCCGTTTGTGTATTTTATAACCGGCTCTGTGCTGTAGGTAATATTGCCAAACGTGGGCAGGGTCCTGTCGAGCCTTATCCGCTCCGACCTTTCCGACATATTACCGGCTTTATCCCACGCTCGGTACTGATAAATATGGTCTCCTTCTATAAGACCTGTCATCTTACCTTTTGTCCAGATTTCACCATTATAAGCGGCATACAGATTGATATTTGTGTCCATCTTTTGCCCAGCATTTTGCGCAAATGGTTTTTCTCCTAAGCTCTGACCTTCCCGCAAAATCTCATATTTGTCATAATCCCCGTCGTCATGCCAAGTGACACCATAACATAATATATCCTTATACCAATGTACACCATTAATTGTTTGACCACTAGAATTACTGGTAGTACTATGCAGATACTCTGGCGCCTGTATATCCAGCCACCTTGCATAGTACGTCATATCCGCTGCCGCCGTCTCCGGGATCGAGGTATACCGCGTGCCTGTGTAGTTTTCGTTTGTATACCAGCCGTCGAAAGTAAAGCCTTTCACACCGTCGGGAAGTGTCGGCATGGGCAGGGTCATATTCTGTCCGTAGGTGTAGCTTTTATAGTCCTCATCCGCCTCGTATGGCGTCTCCTGATACAAATCCTCACGACCCCAAATTGGGTCATACTCTTTCTTCTGCGGCACTCCCAGATGATAGGTCACCTGATAGTTGACCGCCGTCCACTTCGCATAGAGCGTCGTGTCGGTGCGTATCTGTGTCTGGTTGGCAAAGTCAAATTCTTTACCGTCCGTGCACGCTGCGTCGGTGTACCAGCCGCCGAATTCATAGCCTGTGCGGGTGGGGTCAGCAGGCTTTGTCAGTTTACAGTCCACCGACGTACTTGTGGATGTGCTCGCCTGTTTCGTCCACACAAGCTGGTCTGCAACCGCGCTGCCGCCCTGACTGTCGAAGGTCACCTTGCGCACATAGTAAGTCCAATAATACTTCGTTCCCCATGAGTTGGGCTTGAAATAAATCTTGTTCGTGCCGGTGGTCGTCGTGCTATAGGAAACCGTTGCGCTCTCTGTGCCGGGTCCGGCATGTTCAGCAAGCGTCGCGATGGGAGCAGTCTGCCCTGTGGCAGTCAGCTCACCGCCGGAAGGACCGTAAGATACCTTGAAGCTCATGTTAAGCCCTGACGCTGCCGGCTGGCTTGCTGCCGGTCCGCTGATGGTCCCGCTTCCCTTATTGGAATCTTTCTTTATGGGTTCAGCGTCGCTTGCACTTCCTATACTGCCGTCCGCTTTCATCCATCCGGCCGTCACGTTACCCGCCTGATCAGTTACCTTGCAGTAGAGGTAATAGGTGCCGTTGTTAGTCAAGTTGCATACCGCGCTGCCGCTTGCTACCGCCGAGGAGCCGAGGCTTGTGAGGCTTGCCGGGACAGTCTTAGCCGTCGTAAAGGCATACTCCACCGATTTTAAGCCGCTGGCAGGACCTTCCTCTCCCGCTTCGTCCTTGAAGGTAAGGGTCACGGGTACCGTGCTGTCGGTATACCAGCCGCTGGCATTGCGTGTCGCATTGACTGTAGCGGTCAATATCGGTGCGGTCGCGTCAATATCCGTCACTTCCACGCTGTATACTTCGCTCACGTTCCCTACATTGTCGGTCATTCTGACATTGTAAGTCCCGGTCTTATTCACGAGGAAGCTGCTGTTTGTAAAAGTCGTCCAGCCGCTGTCGCCGTCGCGCTGGTACTCCCGTGTCTTAATACCGCTGCCGCTTGTACTGCTGTAATTTCCCTTCGCATCCAATATCACAGTTAAGTCATCTGTAACGCCTGTCAGCGTGATCGTGCCGGTCTTGCCGCCTGTGGCAGTGATACCGGTAAGCTTGGGCGCTTCGCTGTCCACCTTGGTCACAAGAACCTCCGCCGTAGCGGAATTTCCGTTATCATCCATCACCGTGAACATATAGTTTCCGTTCTTCGTCACGGTGCAGGTGCCTGTGGTTCCCGTCTTCGGGGTATTGGAATCCGGCGTATAGACGCCTGTGATCGTGCCAGCCACAGTTCCCGTTCCCGCCTTCGCCGTCCATGTGAGCGTGGCGTTCTTTGTCCATGCAGTGGGATTGCCGGTGACGGTGATCGTAGGCAGTTCCGCTGCCGTGGCTTTCTTTAACATCTGGTAAGGTCCGGAACGCTCCACAGTTGATACATTTCCCGCGCCGTCCGTTACCCGCACATGGAGATATTTCGCCATCTTCGTGGTCTCCGTGGCGGTATACTCCGCCTGATAGCTGCCGTCAGCCGCAGCGGTCAGTGTGCTCCATGATGAGGGCGCAGAGGTCGTGTTTGTCCACGCATACTCCACCTTCGCTATGCCGCTGCCGCCGGTATCCTTCGGGGATACTGCTATGGTCAGTTCATTGTATGTGGCGTCCGTCCCCGTGCTGCTCCCGCTTCGCAGGGTGACAGTGGGCTTTTCCGTATCTATTTTCTTCACTTCTACGGTTCGGGATATCACGTTGCCGTAGCTGTCTTTTAGTGTAATTGTATAGACGCCGTTCTTCGTCACCTGAAGATACTTCGTGCCGGACGAAGCGGTGATATTCTGGCTGGAAGTCTGCGGTCCGTCGAAAGTGAGCGTGACGCCGCTTGTCTGCGCGCCCGCATACTGCACCACGATATATTTGGACGTCTTCCATACATCCGCCACATCCGCACTTGTGGCAGAGCTTGTTTCCCGCACGGATACCCCCGTGATCCCCGGCTGCATAAAAGTAAACGCCTTATACTCGTGGGTGGAAGCCCCCGACGATGCGGTGGCTAATATATGCAGATACCAGGTTTCCGTCGCTCCTGCCGTGCCGCAGGTCTCCGTCAGCGTGGAGCCGCTTGCCGTGGTCTGCCAGCCGTTGGCGGGCAGGTCGGTCATCTTCGTCCACGCATACTGCACGGACGCCGCCCCTGTCGCCGTAACTGCCGCCTGATGTCTTGGCAGGGAGCCGCTTGTCTTAGGCGTGATGGTCACAGTGGGTTTTGTGGTGTCTACATCGATGTTGGTATTTCTGCTGGTAAACGAAGACGTCGTACCAGCCAGATTACACATATCCTTAATATAGCTGTTATTCGTAATTCCGGTGACTTTCAATGCGCTGCTGCCGCTTAAGTTTACCGAAGATGATACCGTTCCCGTAAAGTACAGCACGTTGGTATCCGCACCGCCCGCATAGGTCAGCGTGCCTACATTCGTGCTGATCGCGACCTTGCTCAGATCGCCGCTGTTTGTGCTGTCCACGATCTCGTCAAAAACAAGCGAAACGGTGATCGCATCGCCCGGCAGATAAGTGCCGCCCGCCATAGGCGCAACGCCGATGCATTTCGGCTCCACCTTATCATAGACAAGGGCATAGCCGACCAGACCGTCCACATACCAGACGTCGCTGTCTGCTCCGGTTGCACCGAAATAAAGATAGCAGGTATCGCTAAGTCCCAGATTAACGTATGTCTGTCCGTTATAGCTGACCGTAGTGCCGGAACTGTTATATGGATATTGGGAACCTTCACCGCCTCCGGTCCTGGTATCCGGGAAATTATAGGTGTCTCCGGCCGACCAGTAATTCTGCAGGAAGTTGCACATCCAGAGCTGTCCGTCTATCCCTGAGATCGCGGCTCCCTTCTTTTTGCCGTCAAGATCATAGTGTTTATCCTGTAGTGCCTTTTTCCCGAAATAAGCATACTCATAGCCGTCAACATCCTCATAAGCCTTGAGTACATAGCGGTAATACCACCCGCCCGCCGTGGCATTCAGATAGGCTCTCTGGTTGGCATTTGTATAATAAGTCGAAAAAGAACTGTTGGTATTATAATTCTTTTCCTTGTAGCGGTTGGTCAGGAAGCTCACATTCGTCTGTGCTCCGCCCTGCCCTCCTGTCGTATCGGCAATCCTCTTTCCGCTCTTACCTGATGTATCCGCAACCTCCGTCCTTGATTTTTCCGTGGTATAGATCGTCCTGTCTATCGTATAGCTGCTGCTCTTGGTCATGGTGCGGGTCTTGGTACGGCTGCTCTGGTTGATCAGTGCGCCGCCGTCCACCCGGTAGATCTCAAAAGAGTAGGTCCTGTCCGCATTGGAATAGCTGGTCGCCGTGCTGCCGCCGTAAGCTGTGGTCACGCCTTTCTCCGTTACCGTCACCGTCTTGCTGCTCTCCCCGTCCGCAAAGGTAACGCTGCCCGCCGCATGGTTAAAGTGGGTGCCGCCGATGGCGGAGCCGTTTATTGTGCGGTAGTATACGGTCTGTTTTCCGTCCGTGCCGCCGCTGCGGCTGATGGTAAAGGTAGAGCCGGAGACGCCGCTCACCGAGAAGGTGCCGTACTCCGGTATGCCGAAACCGAACGTTTTGCTTTCACTGTATACGACGCTTGTTTTTCCATTTGCAGTCACTTTTGCGTAAGCGCGCCCATAGTATACCACGCCGGAGGACAGTCCTGTGGCGTTTGCGGAAAGCGTTCCTCCCTTGGTCTTCACAACCGTGGAAGTCTTGACAGTCCCGTTCTTTACGTCTAAGGTCGGGCTTTGCATGACGCCCCACACAAAGCCTGTCTCCGTGATCGTATCCGCGCCGGTATGGTCAAGAACAGCTTTTAATACATAGCTGTCCTTGCTGCCCGTGACTGCCTTCAGTTCTCCCATCGTCAGGCTGATGGGCTTCGCCGTCACGATGATGTCACAGGCTTTCGTGGTCTTATTTCCTGCAGCGTCCGCCGCCGTCACGGTAACCGTCTTCGTTCCGGGGATGTTAGCGATATCTGTCGGAAGCGTGTAGGTAAAAGGTTCCTCTGCAAGTTTCCTGTCATCGGTTGCTGACAGCGCCTCGTCGAACAGCGCCTTCACCTCTGCATACGCCGTATCCTCCTCCACAGTGACAGGCGTATAAGCAATGACCGGCGCCACCCTGTCGATCTTATCCACCTTTACCGGATAGGTAAAGGAGTGTGTGCTGCTTCCCGTCTTATAGCTCACCGTAAAGTTATATGTGCCGTTTGCCGCGACCGTCCAGCTCGCCGGGGAAACTGTCACATTGGTACAGCCATCCATCTGCCCCGCACTTACCCGGATCTCCACACTCTGATTCGTGAACGTTTCCGGCGTCAGTGTATGGCTGACGACCGGTCCGACACCTATTCCCGTTACAAACCCGAATGTGATACTGTCGGTTGCTTTGATCATCTCAGTAGAAGGATCTTTTAAAATTCCGGTGATCCTGTAAACGCCTGTGGGTGAATCAAGGGGCATGGTAAGCCCTACGGTCTCTGATGCCGACGCGCTGCCAAAGTATGCATCCAGCGAAATACTCGAGGATTCCTGCGTCAGCGTATATTCCGTTGCATACTTTGTATTCCCATTCTGCTTAACCGTCACGTCAGAACGTATCGTAACATTTCCGTCCTTTGTGACTGTATCTTTTATTTTCAACGAAAACTTTTCAATATCGGAGTTCGCCCCGCCATCCAGTATAAGCTGCATCCAATCCACTTTCACTGCACAAAACGCAGAAACGGTTACGGATATGACATTCTTTCCTTTTACCAGCTTCTCAAGGGGGATCTCAAGCACCGTAGTATTCCATGTATTATTTGTTCCCGTAAGATATCCGATCGTGTTGTTGTTATACGATTTGCCGTATCCGTCTGACAAATCCATCGGCTTATAGATATCATCATTGAGATACACATAATCATGTTCGCCGTACTCCTCGTCCACATCATACGCCTTGACTGCCAGATAGGCGCTCTGTGTGGGAAGCTCGTCCAAGGTAAAACTGATTTCAATTGGATGACAGCTATCAGTTTTACTCATATAAACATCTATATCCCCATCCGCCGTTCCCGTGTGGGCGTTATTCTCATTGTCATCTGTCAGCATCAGCGTCTGCGGATGGAGCTTGGGTGCGGCGTAAGTGGCTGCGCCATAGGCATTGGCTGCAAAGGCCCTGCTGCTGTAGGTCTGCGCTGCCGGAGCTGTGGGTTCCTCCACGCCATAATCTTCTACCAGATCTTCCAGCGTAAGGAGCTCCGGCACCTCATCCTGTGCCATACGCGATTGCACAAACTGCGGATAGTGGTAGGGGCAGTCGAAGTCCATACAGTCTGCCACCGTATCACGGATATGCTCCAGACCTTCCAGACGGATAAGGAGCGCGGGGAGAGTATGAATACCGGACTTCGTGTTGTAGCTGTCTGCGCCGGAAGCTGTGTCCGTGTCTGCATCCAGATATTTGTCCAGATAATCGTCCGCCGCCTCTCGCGCTTCTGCAAGCTGTTCTTCGTCGATCATGTCCTCATGCTCTGTGATAATATCCTCCGCCTCATCGTATGTGAGATATTCTTCCGGGTCGGGAAGTGCGCGCAGCAGTTCCATCAGCGCACGCAGTTCCTCCGCCTGTGTATCGTCCGCCACAACTGTCACGGTAATTTCGGGCAGGCTTACGCCATCCGCCAGGGCATAGCCCTCCGGCAGAACGGGCGTGAAGGTATAGACGCCTTCCACATCGCCGTCGTATGCAGGGGAAGACTTCCATGTGATGTTTTCGATGGTGACGCGCTTTTCCTGTGCGTATGTCGTGCTGTCTGTCTGCGTGTCTGTTGTTGCTGTCGCGCCTGTGGTATCAGCGTTGTCCGTCAGGGTATCCACGGTCAAGGCATCCTGTGGGTTACCGGACATATATACCGGCATGACAAAGGAACCGGTCTGTATGCCAAAACCGGAAGATATCGTATTCGCTGCGGAATCCGTTGCTGCCGAAGCACCTGTGTCTGTGCTGCTGCCTGTGCTCTGGGTATCTGTGTTGTTTCCTTCCGCGGGCTTTGTTTCACTGTCCGCATCATTATTACCGCCGGAAGTCTCTTCGTCGCCGGGATTCTCCGTGCCGTCTGCGCCGTTCCCATTGCCATCGCCGGTGTTCTCATCGCCGCCATTTCCGTCTTCGTTGCTGCCGCCGCTTTCATCGCCCTCGCCGATCTCATTGCCGTCGTCGGGGTTTTCCCCACCGTCTCCGATTTCGCCCGCACCTTCGTCAGGCTCCTCTTCATCGTCTTTATTCTGATCGGAATCGTCGGGATCTTCGTCATCATCCTTATTCTGATCCCCATCATCAGGCTTCCTGTCATCCTCCGTGTCGTCCTCCGCCTCCACGGTCACATAAGCCTCCAGCGTGTCAGGAAGTTCCAGTTCGGAGATATCCGTCCCCACCGGCACGGTCTGTTTGGCTGTCTCCTCCGGCAGATCCACAAAACCGGTTATGGACATGGTTCCGCCATCGCCGCGCAATCCCGCCGCAAAGACGGATATCGTCTCCAATATGTTCGGATAGGTCGTCACCAGCAGACAGAATGCAAGTATGGCTGCTGTAATACGTAACCTTCTCTTTCTCCTTGATCTGATCCATGCTCTTTGTTCATCCATTATTATGTACCTCCCTGCTGCTCCTTACTGCAAATATGGTAATGCTGCTTATATTTGTCTTTTTAATTTACATAAAAGCCTGATTTACTATAACAAAAAAACCACTTATAAAAGTGGTTTAGGCAGATTTGGTCGGTTTTTAGGCAGATTTGGTTAAATAAGATTTCACGGACCTATTGACACTCTTACACATTCAAGACCGCACAANCGGAACAGACATCCTTCTCTATCTTATAATCCAGATTACCGTCATATTTCTGACAGACGGAAAGGATACTGGAAATACCGATACTTTTTCCCGNAGGGAGACGATCGGAAAGTTCCAGTTTATCAGAACAGGTGTTATTACAAACAATGATCATCCTGTTGTCTTGCCGCCGAATATGAATTTCGATAAATTGCTTTTCTTTTCCGGATTCCTGACATCCATGCAGGGCATTTTCAAGCAGATTCCCCAAAAGGGCGATCAGGTCGATCTCCCGTATCTTTAGTTCTTTCGGAACATTACAGCGTACCGAAAAGGAAACGCCGCTTTCCCCTGCCTTGCCCGCATAGGCGGAAAGAATGCTGTTTATAGTCCGGTTCTCAGAGTATCTCTTCACCGCCGCTTCCNAAATCTCAGTGCCGTATTCTCCGATATAGGCAAGGATAGCAGAAGTATCGCCTGTTTTTGCATATTCCGCGATTGCTTCCATGTGATGCCGCATATCATGCCGGANCCTGCGGTTTGCCTCCTCTGCTCTTTGNAGGGCAGACAGCCGGTTAGCAAGATATTCTGCGTTCTGTCGGACTAACGCCGCCTCCGCATCCTTTTTCATATAACTGACATTGCNGAAGACAACGCCATATACCGCGCACATAAGAAAGCTNATCGCGACAAACGCCAAAAGCAGATACCCATCCGGTATGAAATTTCCCGCATTNAATACACTCACCGCGGCCTGTAACAGATAGAATANTAGGGCAATCAGCGCCAGATTCCACCATCTTTTGCCGCTGTCCGTCAGAAACCGTAAGCTGACTGCCGCATACTTCTTATACAAAACCGACACCAGCAGTAATACCANACTGCGCAGCACGATCGCCACATAATATCCTGCCGCTTCCGAAATCTGTGACAGGAATAATCTGACCGTCAGTTTCAGCATATTATCTAAAATAGTAAATAAGCAGAAGTAAGTGATAAACAGAAAACATTTTTTGGAAAAACCGTCNTTTGAAGCAATGCAGGAATAGAGAAACAATACCACTACGATTCCCATATATGAGAAAAAAGCAACCCATCCCCCTGCTGCATATCCATAACCCATCAGACTGATAGTAACGACTGCATATATGCAGCTATANAGTACAAATTTCTTCTCAGAATATCTGTGTTCTGCCATATGATAGATTATGATCACATGGCAAAGAGCCGTAAGGAACAGTCCCGGAAGCTGGTATAATCCGCTCATTTCACCGCCTCCCTCCGGCAGAAATCCATATATGTTTTCTGCACTTCTTCACTGCTCCTTCTGGGGATAGAAATTTGGACGCCGTTAAACATTTCCAAAGCATTTCCGGAAATTCTCCGCACAAAAGCAAGGTTCACGACATAAGAGACTCCTACTTTGATAAATCCGGGATACTTCTGCATTTCCCCAAACATCTGCGATAATTTCATACGCAGCTTAAGAATCTTGCCGGAAGAAAGATGAGCCATCAGATAATGGTTCTGTGACTCTATGGATACGATTTCAGTTACGCGGATCCGGTACATACCATCCACACAGGCAAGGNTAAGGAAATCCTGCTCCTCTNTTTTNTTCACCGCACGGTCAAGGGCAGTGTTGAATTGCTCCTGNGAAAACGGCTTGAGCAGATAATGGGTGGCGTTTATTGCAAATGCGGTTACCGCATATTCGACGCTGGTTGACAGAAAAACAATGCTCATATCCGGGCTTTTGGCAAGCATTTCCTCCGCGGCATCTGTTCCGAGAACACCCGGCATACAAACGTCTAAGAGGGCTATATCATATATTTTTCCTTTTTCCACCGCATTTAAGACATCGATCGCCGCACTGTATTCGTCAATATCAAAGTGTAATTCAGGATGTGCTTTTGCATAAGTATCTAAAGCTGACCTGATTGTCTCCAAGTCCTTTTGTATATCATCGCATATCGCTATCTGCATGTTAACTCCTGCTTTCTCTAAATATTTCTTCTGTATTCTTGTTCCGCACATATTNGGACTTAATAATATAATTCTACAATTTTTTCTTCAATTCAAAAAGCGCCNGGCAATAATTGTTACCTGACGTTTATTTTCGCGGGCTTTTTCAGAAAAAGAACAGGTGGAGAACTCGGGATAGTAAAAAGGTGTAAAGTCTTAATAATTCAATAAAGACCTTACACCTTAGATATTGTTATNTGGTTACTATTTATTTTCGTTTGGTTCTGTGACAAGTGCAAACTTCGCTTACATNCCCATCTGTTTAGCAACTTCCTCTGCAAAGTTCTCTTCCTTCTTCTCAAGACCTTCACCNGTCTCGAAACGAACGAACTTCTTAACGGAAAGGTTTGCATTGTTCTCCTTAGCAACCTGCTCAATGTATTTTGCTACAGTCTGCTTGCCGTCTTCAGCCTTTACATATACCTGCTCTAACAGACAGATCTCTTTCAGCTCTTTATTCAGACGACCAACGACAGCGCCCTCGATCACCTTCTCCGGCTTGCCTGCCATCTTCGGATCATTCTTGATCTGCTCTGTCAGGATCTCTTTCTCATGTTCCTTGTACTCCTCGGAAATCTCATCCGTGGACACATACTTCGGATACAGTGCAGCAACCTGCATTGCGATGTTNGTCAGAGCCTCCTTAACGGCATCATTCACTACGTCTGTTGCCGCCTCTACGATAACGCCGATTCTGCCGCCGCCGTGTACGTAAGATACTGCACATCCATCATTTGCAACGACCTTCTCAAATCTTCTGATGGTCAGATTCTCACCGATGACAGCAATCTTGTCTACCAGAGCATCCTTCACTGTCTTAGAAGAATCCAAGTGCCAGCTCTCTGCAAGNAAAGCGTCCAGATCAGCCGCATCAGACTCAACCGCCTGCTTTGCAACNGCTTCTACATATGCCTGGAAGTCCTCGTTCTTAGCCACGAAGTCCGTCTCGGAATTTACTTCCACTACTGCCACAGTCTTATCATCCTTAACGGATACACGGCACAGACCTTCCGCNGCGATTCTGCCGGCTTTCTTCTCTGCCTTCGCCTGTCCGTTCTTTCTCAAATACTCAACCGCTGCTTCCATGTCGCCGTCAGTCTCACCGAGAGCCTTCTTACAATCCATCATGCCTGCACCGGTCATTTCTCTTAATTCTTTTACCATTGCTGCTGTAATAGCCATCTATCTGTCCTCCTGATCTTCCTGTTTACAATACAACTTCACTTCATACTGATCCGGCATTCCTTCGCTTCGCGCTGTNGATANTGCCGTAACATTCGCCGTATGCTTATGCTTCTTCCTCGTCAGCCTCTTCGATNTTCTCGGCTTCCGCTTCCTCAACATACTCCTCTGCNCCCTGATTTGCCTCGATCACGGCATCCGCCATCTTAGCAACGATCAGCTTNACGGCTCTGATCGCATCGTCATTACCGGGAATGATATAGTCAAGCTCTTCCGGATCACAGTTTGTATCGCCGATACCGATCAGTGTAATTCCCAGTGTATGAGCTTCCTGAACACAGATTCTCTCCTTCTTGGGATCAACTACGAAGATACAGTCGGGAATTCTGGTCATATTCTTGATACCNCCCANATTCTTCTCCAATTTCTCCCATTCTTTCTTTAACTGGATAACTTCCTTCTTAGGAAGCACATCAAAAGTACCGTCCTCAGACATAGTCTCGATTGCTTTGAGTCTGTCGATTCTGGACTGGATCGTCTTGAAGTTGGTGAGCATACCACCCAGCCATCTCTCATTGACATAATACATACCGCAGCGCTCCGCCTCTGTCTTAACAGCATCCTGCGCCTGCTTCTTCGTACCTACGAACAGAATCGTACCACCCTGGGAAGCCACATCAAATACTGCCTTGTAAGCCTCATCTACCTTGCCCACAGACTTCTGCAGGTCAATGATATGGATACCGTTTCTCTCCGTGAAGATATAGGGAGCCATCTTAGGATTCCATCTTCTTGTCTGATGTCCGAAATGAACACCNGCCTCTAATAACTGTTTCATTGAAATAACGCTCATGTTTCTTACCTCCGTTTGGTTTTGCTTCCATATANCCTGACCCTGCTGCCACNCCTGCGTCANGAAGCACCGGCAGCCTACNGATATATGTGTTTACTTGNTTATTGTTACCNGNGGCGCNTTATGCCTGCGGCATNTTCACGCACACTAAATTACAATAACATAAAAANNCTCCTNNATNCAAGNNTCTTTTCCTNATCTTTCATCATAATCTTTNATCATAATCNTTTNTCATTCNTTCATCATTCTTNAATCAATTTTACTCAGTATTACTGTTCANANANTTCGATAACCAGCACAGATGGAAGTTAATTTCTTAAGGAGCCCCTTAAAAAGCGCCGGCACTTAGTGAGGTATTTCACGAACTTAGTGCCCGCTGCGCTTTTTACGGAGCGAAAGCGCGGCTCCGTAGATATTAACTTCCATCTGTGCGTCCCTCCTTCGATCCCCCATGAACAGCATTACTCCGCCCCCGTCACAATCCGCGCAATCTGCTCGTCACTTGCATCCGCCGGAATCGAGAACGTACCCGTTCTGAGCCGTTTATCATATCCGTTCTGACACAGAAAACTGTCAAAAGNATCTGCCGACGTGACCACCCCNACATCCGCCAGTTTCCTAGCCACGGTATAGGATCCGTCTCCGTGATTGATCGTGATCGTCCTGACTGTCGCGGATGTAATGCCCTCATTAACATTCTCCTGCCGGCTTCCTGTCTGGCTTTCCGGTGTCTCATTACCTGTCTCCGCGTCATCCGCTATATCGTTCGCTGTATCCGGTTCTTCTTCCGGCTCGGGTTCCTCACTGCTCCCGATCGTTTCCTGTCCGTCATCGTTAGTATCCGCCTTATCCGTATCAGCCGGTGTCACAATATCTTCGTCTTCTTCTCCGTCCGCTGCCGTCCCGTCTTCCTCATCTGACGCTGTCAGATCTTCAGACCTCGGATTCTCCTGTCCGAACTGTGCAACATCCTCCACTTCATCCGCCCCGTCCTGTGCGTCTGTATTCTCTTTCCCGCCGTCTTCGTCATCACTATTCGTCAGAACCGTATTCTCTACCATTCCCAGTTCTTTGNCTCTGGCGATGATCTCATCATCCGTCATTGCTTTATCGCCTGACAATGCGATCCCCATGATGATTGCAGTCACTGCTATTCCGATTCCCAGACCGCGCAAATAATATTTCCGTTCCATGTATTGTCACCTTTTATCAGTCACTCTGATTCTTACATACCCTCAAACAAATCAATCACGAGCTTCACTTCTCCTAAGCCCAGACCCAGTTCCTTGGCAATCGCCATATTTGACTTGCCGGCCTTGTGCAGTTCCAGAATCCGCTCATTACTATTACGCCCGTTATCTTTGCCTTGCGCAAACTGAATATCCATCGACGCTGCATTCTCCTGCAGGCGATCCTTTCTGGAATATCTCCTGAGACGATTCTTCTTCCCGAGCTCCTCATATTCCTCCGTCTTCGGCGCAAAGAATCCCATGCTTGCAAATGCCGCGCTGGTAGAGAGATCATCCTCTTCGCCGGCTACATAATCGCCGTCGGGCTGATGGATGATTTCCACTCTTCTGGGCGCAATCGGCGTGAAATCAACACTCTCTTCTGCTTCTTCCTCCGGTATTAATTCTTCTGTCTCTTCTTCCGGCTCTAATATCTCTTCCGGTTCTTCAAACGGATCCGTTCTTCCGATCATCTCCGATAGTTCGTCATTCTCCTCCGTCCAAGTTTCCCAGCTCATATTCGAACTGTCCGCAAGCGCAGGCTCTTCCTGTCGCACCACAGTCTCCGCCGCCGGCTCCGGCTCATCGACCGACTGTTTTTTCTCCGTACTGATATCAATAATGATCCGCAGGGCTTCCTGCGCCACTTTTCTTGCCTCTATTGCAGTTTCCTGTGCACTCTGCATCATATCGGCGGCCTCATCCACCGACTGCAGCACGGCATCAATCTTATCCGCCGCCTCNGAAGCTGTCAGTTCCGCGTCTCTGGCCGTCTGTTTGACACCGTCCGATGCTATCGTCGCCGCATTGATCGATGACATCAGATTGTCGTGCTTATCATTCAGCATATCATATAAGAACACAACCTCCTTATGATTCTTATTGATCTCCTCCAACACGGTATCGGAATACTCGTTGACCGCCATAATTTTTTCATTGGTCACACGCTCCATCGCACGCTCCGCCTTCTCAATCGAATAATTGACGGTTTCATCCACGATATCGGCGATCCTATCCTTGACGTTCTCCACCTCGGCGGTAACCAGCTTTCTGACTTCATCCTCGCTGATCAACTGCACTTCCTCATCTATATCCTTTCTTCTCGCCGGCATGAGATACCCCAGCAGGAATATCGCCACACCGATGACGATCAGAATAATCTCTGTTGCACTCATTTTACTTCCGTTCCCTTCTGTGATCTATGCGTTTATACGGAAAAGTCGATATGCTCCGCCTTCTTCATGAGCACTTTACCATCAGGGTTCTCACCCGGTTTCTTCTTCCTTCTCTTTCCTCCGTCACCCTTGTATTCATTACTGCCTTTGTCCTTGGCATCAAACTTACGCTCATGGTATTCCGGTTTATCTCCCTGATTGACCCTGTTGACCTGCTTCTCTACGTGCTTGGTCAACTGCTGTCCGAAATGCGCCTGCTCGACCGCCGGTCTGGAATCTTCGTTATGCTTGATCGTCGTGAAATCCTGCGCTCTCGTGACCTGTCCGTGCATCTCTACCAATCCTACTGCCATACTCCCTGCCTCCCGCTATAGTTCGCAACAGCTTAGTCTTCCTCTTTTCCGTCAGGCCGAACCGTTACCGTCTTTCTAATAAGGTGCGACCTTCACATCGCCGCGCTCTCTGATAAATCTGCAATAATGTGTATTCTTCTGTACCGTCATGGATACATCTCCGATGCATATTTTCGTACCGGGATATACCATACCCTTCACNCTGATCTTGGCCTCCGTGGTATTACCCGCCTGCTCCATCAGCTCATTCAGCTCCGCCTGGTTCGCTGACAGNGCCTCNCTCTTCTGCTGATTGACGAGTGCCAGCGACTGTAAATGTTTCAATTGATCCTGACTGAATTTAACACCNTGCGCAACTTTCTGTTTCGTGGCAACAAGTACCGGCTGTACCGTCTGCAGTGTCTTCGTATCTTCCTCAATCAGCTTCTGCANCTCTGCAATCCGGTTCTTGATCTTCGGGTCGGCACCGACTTCCACAACCGTATCCGCCCCCATCTCAGACCCCAGTGTCTTGACATTAATACCTCCTGTGGCACATACTCTGCCGCCTGTGATGAAGCCTCTCCTACCGTCCACATTCACTTCGCCGCCCGCCATGATCCTGCTGTGCAGAATCGACTCGGAAGCAACATACCCTTCCGCCTGTGCGGTAGCGTTCTCAAGGAACTTGGCAATAATATTGCCGCCGGCATANAGTGAACCTTTGCCCATGCCATTCATGCCTCTGGCTATAATTATATTACCGTCCGCATACAGAGTTGCACCTTCCACAACCCCTTTGACTACAATATCGCCATGGGCCCTGACTTCAAAATTGGTAGTCACATTGCCGTTTATCTGTACGGTTCCTTCATAATCTATATTTCCGGTAGCATTATCCACATTCTCTACCTGCAGCATATCAGACACGAATACGGTGCCCTCTACCAGTTCCACATGTCCGTCCACTAAGGAAGTAATCATCATGCCGTTCTCCGACAATTCAATATTGTTGCCGAATTTCAGCACCGCCGTCTTCACATCCGCCGGCTTAATCCGCTCNCCGAACAAATCCGAACCGGCTTCACCCGGTTCTTCTTTGTGCAGAACCGCCAGTACATCACCCTTCTTACAGTGACTTAAAATATTTAAATTGAAGAAATCCACACTACCATCTTCCTTTAATGTGGGTTTTGCTTTCTTGTCTGTATTAAACTGATACTCAATATAGGCATCCTGCCCCTGTACAGGCGGCACACCCTCTGCAATCAGAATATCCTCACAATACTCCTTGTGCTGCAGGAATTGTCTGATCTCGTTTTCTTTGATGCCGCATTTAATCCCCCTGGCATCCAAATCCCGCAGAATCTCGCCCGCAGTCACTTCATCTCCACCTTCGGAAGCTGCATAAAACTTCGCGTATGCCTGCATCTTATCCGGTGTAATCGTCAACTTATAGCATTCGCGTTCCAACGGCTTCTTATTCCTCTCAAGGAGCAGCACCGTCTCCTTATCTACNNTTGCGTCCACTGTCTTTTTCAAAGTAGGAAGGTCACAGGAATAACCTTTCATCGACATATACTCGATCACATCGTTCACACTGATCCTGTTGCCGCCATCTGTCGGCGGGATCAGTTTAAGGCTGGTCTTATCCTCTTCGTTTACCAGTCTGAAATATCCGTTCATCTATTCACCTATTTCCTTCCGCCTGCCTCCGTGAGTATGCCNATATAACTACCCAGCTTAGCCTTCATCTTCTGCAGTGCTCTTGTATGCAGCTGTGATATTCTGGACTCCGATACTTCCAGAATACTGCTGATCTCTTTCAGTGTCAGCTCTTCATAATAATATAGTACGATTACCTTCCGCTCCTTCTCTGTCAACAATTCAAGTGCTTCCGCAAGTATCCGCTTCAGTTCATCTNTTTCCAGCACTTCCTCAGGACTATCGAACTGTGCGCTCTTCGTATGGCTCGCCTCATTAGACACCTCGCTGCCCTGTTCTAAGAATTCATTCAGCGACACCACATTCGTGATCTTCATCTGAGACTGCCATTCCACATACTCATCACCCGAGATCCCCAGACCTTCCGCGATCTCCTCGTCCGTAGCATTCCTGCCGCTTCTGGCCTCTATCTCTCTAATGACCGAATCAATTTTCTTCTGTTTCTGTCTTATGGTCCGCGGAATCCAATCCATCTTACGGATCTGATCCAGAATCGCCCCTCTGATGCGAAGGCTGGCGTAAGTCTCAAATTTGACATCTTTCATACAATCAAATTTATCTATGGCATCAATCAATCCGAAAATGCCGTAACTGACCAGATCTTCATACTCCACATTATATCCCAGATACATACTTAACCGGCCCGCCACGACTTTAACAAGCGGCGCATATTCCAATATGATCTTTTCTCTGAGCTCGGGAGACTGTGTCTTCGCATATTCTTCCCAGAGCTTCTTCTTGCCTGCCTCATCCATATGCGTTATATTTATCCTTTACCATCGCTTCTGAATCTTCTAGTCGGCCTATCTTCTTCTGCGAGCTCCTTCTCGATGACTCCGCCCTTTTCCATTTCGGCTTCCTCGATCTGCCGTTCGAATCTGTCCAACATCTCCTTAATTATGCACCCCGCTATGTAGAAACCAATCAGTACACACAGCAGAATAATCAGCATCGTCTTCATCTCATAATGCAAAATACGCATCGTGATGCTGGTTGCNGCTCCGGCAGTCAGCATGACAAAAGGCGGTATCAGCTTACGCTTTTTGGCTCGAAATGCCCGTTCCCTCTCTTCCCGCTCTTCTCTTGCTTTGCGCTCTGCCGGAGTCTCTATCTCGGATTGTTCATCCTCAATATTTTCTCCGATTATACCTTCTTCATTCGTATATTCTACGCTTGTATTTAATGCCTCGTTATCCACTTCACGATCCTTCCACCCTATCTATTCGTCCGCTAGATCACGCTTTCTGATTTTCCTACTGCACGAATCACGAAATCGCCTGTCTCCGGATAAAAAATTACGGTTCTTCCATAGTTCTTACCCGTATCCTCAGCCAGAATAGGGATCTTAAGCTGTGCCAGCTTCTTCTTAGTCGCCTCGACATTGCGCTCGCCCACGCGGACCATATCATTCTTGGTCTGAAAAGCAAACATCTGCGCGCCACCTGCAATCTTTGCTACCAGACGACTCCTGTTAGCTCCCTTAGCCACTACCTGCTTTACTAACTCTTCTATACCCGTATCCGCAAACTTCGGAATATTTGAATTAATGCGNATCGCTGTGCTGTCCGGCANCATTATNTGCGCTAATCCGCCAATCTTTGTCACCGGATCNCGNACAGCTATTCCGACACATGACCCCAGTCCTAATGTAGTAATGCTATCAGGACTGACGCATACGTTCAAATCGGCCATACCGACCTTTATCACTTTGCCCATAATATGACATCTCCTGTTTACACTTATCAGTCTACACTTCTCGGCACCTTATCCTAACCGATTCCCAACGCCGATAATATCTTGCTATAGGAATTCAAATCCGGAACAAGAATAAAGTACCCATCCAGAACCATCTCATCAAAGAACTGTGTCTGTATCAATAACATTTTATCGCCCAGCTCGCCGAACTGNATTGCCGGAACACTTAAGATCGCGCCCGCCATATCTACCGTCAAAGCAGGAACTGACGGATATATCACTAAATTAGTCAGTCCGGACAGCGAATTTAAGTAAGCGCCCGTGATGATATTGCCCACTTCCTTAAGTGCCGAAAACTCCATCTCGGAAAAATCATCTCCGGAGATTTCCATCCCCATCATCTTATTTACAAGATGTCTGGCGGCCTGTTTTTCCAGAAGAAACATGATACTGCCGGTGATATCTCCCTCGATTCCGAGATAGATACCCGCCATGATTATTTCCTCACCGCCCATAATCTCGCCCATTTCCTTAAACTCCAGAAGTCTGACCTGGGGTACTGACATATCTACCTTACACTGCATCATCTGCGCCAGTGCGGTAGTNGCATTGCCTGCGCCTATATTTCCCAATTCTTTCAGAACGTCAAAATATTCGTCAGACATTTTTTCTAAGGTAATATCATCCACTTATNAAACCTCCTATACGTTTTCAATCACCACCGAATTTAAATCTAACAGTGAAATCAATCCGCCATCGCATTTACCGATTCCGCACAGGAAACTGTCTTTATCATCCTTGGAATCGTATGCAATCCTCTCGATCTGATCATTATCCAGAGTAACAACTTCCTTGACCTCATCCACGATCACGCCGATGGTTCCCTGCTGTTCCAGTTTCAGAATAATAATTCTGGTAGCTTTTGTCTCTACATCCGGCTCCAGTCCCATCTTAATGCGAATACTCATAACCGGAATTACCTCACCGCGCAGATTGATAACACCCTTCAGATAATCATCTACCTTCGGTACTCTTGTAATATGCTGCATTCTTACAATATTGTCTATATATTTAATGTCGATTCCGTACTGTTCATCACCAAGTTTGATCACAATGAACTGTGTGGTTTCCCCAACTGCTTTTAATTCTTCCATGTCACTGTTCCTCCCTCCGCTTATATAAGTGTATTCGCATCCAGAATCAGAGCTACTTCACCGTCACCGAGAACGGTCGCGCCGCTGATGATCTTGCACTTGCTGATGTACTTACCTAATGATTTGATTACGATCTCCTGCTGTCCGATCAGCTCATCCACAACCAGACCGGCCAGTTTATCGCCCTTCTTCACAACAACAACCACCAGATTTTCTTTAGGATCTTTCTTGCTGTCAATATCCAGAATCTCATTCAGGCGGATCAGCGAGATAACGCTGTCGCGGATCTGAATCACTTCTTTATTCTGTACAAGCTCGACATCATCGGGTGAAATATCTTCGATCGTCTGTATGGAACCCAGAGAGATAGCATATTTCTCATTGCCGATCTCTACCATGAGCGCCTGTATGATCGCCAGCGTCAGAGGCAGCCTGATGATCCAGGAACTTCCCTCTCCCAGCTTGGATTTCACTTCTACTTCACCGCTGAGCGCCTCAATCTTGGATTTTACGACATCAAGTCCTACGCCTCTGCCCGATACGTCGGATACAACTTTCGCCGTAGAGAATCCTGCATGGAACAACAGATCGATGCTTTCTTTTTCACTCATATTCTCAGCTTGCTCAGGTGTGATAATGCCTTTCTCAATCGCCTTATTCCTGACAGCTTCGGTATCGATACCGTTACCGTCATCCCTTACTTCGATGACGACATTGTTACCGTCCTGATATGCCTCCAGGAAGATAGATCCTACTTCCGGCTTACCTCTCTCCTTACGAACCTCCGCTGACTCCAGACCATGGTCTGCCGAGTTACGTAAAAGGTGCATCAGCGGGTCGCCGATCTCATCTACTACGGTACGGTCAAGCTCTGTCTCCTCACCGGACATATATAACTCCATTTTCTTGCCCAAAGACTTCTGCAGGTCACGAACCATACGCGGGAACTTGCTCACCGTGCTCTCAATAGGAACCATTCGCACCTTCATAACCGACTCATGCAAGGATGTGGTCGTGTTCTCCAGATATTCGATCTGCTCGTTCACAGCCGCGCTCGACGTGCCCGAAACAGCCGCCGCAGATACCAGTGAGTTCTTCGCAATGATCAACTCGCTCACCAGATTCATGAGCGTATCCAGCTTCTCAATATCTACTCTGACGGTTCTGTTGACTACCGGCTTGGAAGCTGCCGGCTTCTTCTCATCCTTCTTCTTGCCCTTAGCAGCAGGCTTTGCTGCCGGTGCCGCGGGCGCCGCCGATGCCGCGGCCACTGCGGGTGCAGTAGTCTGCTCTACGGGCTGACTCTGCTGTTCCGGTTTTGCTGCCGGTGCTGCCGCTTCCGCACGGTCAATATCCAGCACATCTCCGATCGCATCCTCGATCTCGGATACGCTCTTCGCCGCACCGAGCACTTTATCAATCTCAGCATCCGATATGACGATCAGGCTGAAATCCAGTTCAAATTTCTCATCTTCTATATCCTGGGCCGAAGGGCTGGACAGTACGATCTCGCCGTACTCCTCAACCGCTTTAAATACTAAGAAAGCTCTTGCAGCTTTCAGGATACAAGACTCCTGCACCTTAACAGTCAATCCGTAGACGTTCTTGCCCTGATTGAGAGCCTCCTTAAGCACATGCTTCTCCGTGTCTCCGAGGCTGATCGACAGCCATTTCCGTTCTCCGGCATCTGCCGCAGGTTCTGCTGCCGCTGCCTCTCCTTCGCTCTGATCGGGCGCCGCCTCTTCTTCCTCATCCACGTCGCCGTCACCGCCGTTTAATATATCATTCAACTGTTTGATCAACGGTTCATTATCGTTCGTACCCTCGTCAGCATTCTCGCGGATATTTGCGTTATACTCCTCCAAGGCATCGAGACACTGGAACAGCACATCGATCATGTTTGCCTTCACGGTAATATTGCCGTTACGAACTTCTGAAAATACATTCTCCATATCATGCGTCAGATTCTGCATTCTCTTATAGCCCATGGTACCCGCCATACCTTTGAGCGAATGCGCGGCACGGAAGATCTCATTGATCGTATCCATATTATCCGGTTCCTGTTCCAATGAGAGAATCTGTGTATTCAGATTCTGCAGGTGTTCATTAGTTTCATCAAGAAAGATTTCGAGATACTGACTTACGTCCATATTATTTTACCCCCACGTTCATTATAATTTCCTGTGCAATCTGGTCAAGCGGCACGACCTGGTCTGCCAGTCCCGCGGTCACAATACTCTTAGGCATCCCGTATACCGCACATGTGCCTGCTTCCTGCGCTATCACATGGATCTTTTTCCTTGCTTTCAGATGTTTGATTCCTTCCGTACCATCGGCTCCCATGCCCGTCATCACGACACATACGATCTGGTCATATTTGCTGTCCTGCAAAGATTCGTACATATAGTTGGCGCACGGTTTGACACCCTCTCTGGTGGGCTGATCCGTATAATGGATGCTGTACTTACCCATGGACGATTGTACGTTCAGGTGCTTGCCGCCCATCGCTATATATACGGTTCCCGCTTCCAGAGTATCGCCTTCCGCCGCTTCCTTGACATGTACCTGGCTCAAAGTATCCAGCCGCTCAGCAAGAGAGGCCGTAAATCCCGCCGGCATATGCTGCACAACGACTACCGGTGCTTTCAGATTCTTGGGCAGACGTGGAATCACTGACTGCAATGCCTTCGGACCGCCCGTGGAACTCGCCAGCGCCACAACTTTATTACCCGGCACGGAAGAAGCATGTCTGCTTACCAGCTCGACCATCTTCTTGGAAGTCTTCATCTCTTCCCTGCTGAATACCTTAGCCTGAACCGGCCTGGAATCTGCCACAACCGCCAGAATACGAAGCAGCTTATCCTTAAACACGTCGGTTCTGCAGTCCATCGCATTGTTAGGTTTATGGACAAAATCAAGTGCTCCCAGCTCAAGTGCATCCAGCGTGGTCTTGGCGCCCTCCCGCGTGTCGGTACTCGCCATCATGACCTTCGCCGTAATCTTACGTTTCTGTAACTCCTTCAGCAGCTCCAATCCGTTCATCTGCGGCATATTGACATCCAAAACTACCGCATCATACGACTTCCGGCTCAAAAGGTCTAATGCTTCCAGACCGTTGGTAGCGCGATCCTGTACTTGGAATCGTTCATCGCTATTAATTATATCACACAATACCCTTCTCATGAGTGCAGAGTCGTCAACAACCAAAATTTTTTTCATTCTGCTATTCCTCCTCATCTATATTATTGTCATTGATGTAATCACTTTTTTTGCTTCCTAAGCGTCTTGCGTTCTTCGTCGAAGATATACTTGATGATTTCCTCCCTCTCCGAATCGTCCACATTGACATACTGCACCCTGTGCTCAAATACGCCCTTGCGGCTCTCCAGCTCTCTCACGCTTAAAACTTTGCCGACCAGATTATATTCTTTCGCTTCTCCGCCAATCAGCAGATAATATTTGCACAGGATCAGGCTCTGTGCTTCATAGGCATAATTTGCCACAAATCTGAGCCCGCCTCCACTGATATCCACGATAATACTGCTTTTTAACGGAAGCTGAGGAATCAATGCATCTTCCGTTTTCCCTGCCAGTTCCACCTCTTCGTCCTGCAATTGTCTGGAATTCATTTCCAGCGCACAGCTGAACCGGTAATACTCTCTACGCTGATGTTTACGCAGATTACTGATCAGATCCAGAACTAAAACATACATACTGTTATTTTTATAGCGGTCCACAATTCTGGCATAACACTGATACAGCCCGTTATCAGAATAGAAATACAGATCAAACTCGCAGTCTACGGGCAGCAGAATCAGCTTGGATTTCTCCATCGGCATGGAGATCTCTATCCTGTCCTCGGATAAGACATCTATCACCTGACTCTGATAAGTCTTGTGTCCTTCACTTTTTTCTCTTCTGTTGTCCTTGGAACGATCTATCGCCTGCAGATCTACGCGGCATCCCGGAACAACATATTTTTCCAAAAGATTTGCCATATCGCTTCCCTCCTGCTTCTGCTCTCCAGCGGAATTCTCCTATCTCTTAGATATGATATGAGAGAAAAATGCCGCCATACCACGTTTAGTAACATTCCTGTTTAGTTCTTTATTCATTAGTCTGGCCGCAATCGTCTCATAGGCAAGCGCAGATCGCGCTTTCGGATTATCAAGCGATACCGGTTTCTGCTGCATCACCGCTTTCTCAAGCTGGTTATCCTGCGGTATCATTCCCAGATAGCTGATCGGCACTTTCAGGTAACGGCTCACCACCGCCTCTAACTTCTCATACAGTGCCTCCGCTTCCGCCTCACTGAATACCTTATTCGCAATCACTTTAATCTGTGAGGTGTCCGCCGAATATCTCGGATGCCTGCCAAGCGCCTTCAAAAGCGAATAGGAATCCGTGATGGAAGTCGGCTCCGGTGTCGTCACAAGAAGGATCTCTCCGCTGGCCACCAGAAATTCCAGCACCGCATCGGATATACCCGCACCGGTATCCACAATAATCGTGTCAGCCATCTCATCCAATTCTACCAGATTCTGAATAATATAGCTTAAATAATCCTTACTCAGATTGGACATGCCGGCAATACCGGAACCGCCCGAAATAAATCCCACTTCCATCGGTCCCCACGTAATGATATCACGTATACTCTTGCCCTGATAGATCAGATCACACAGATTATGCTTCGGCACTGTGCCGAACATGATCTCTATATTCGCCAATCCGAAATCAGCATCTAATATAATCACCTTCTGTCCCATCTTCCGGAACTGTATCGCCAGATTGATTGCTGTATTGGACTTACCTACACCACCCTTACCACTTGTAACGGTGATCACTCTCGCCAGGGGTCTCTGCGGCTGGATACTTGCTTTGATGATATTTCTTAGTTGTTCAGCCTGATCCATTAGCCTTCCTCCTTAGTTTTTTCCTCCCAAAAGCTGCTTGACCGTACTCTGCGGATTGAATTCCTCAATATCATCCGGCACATTCTGCCCGTAAGTTACATAAGACAGCTCAGCGTTCGTGTACAGTCTCAAGTTCAGAAGATTCCCCAGCGTAGTGGTTTCATCCAGTTTTGTAAAGATCAGTTTATAGTCAGTCATCTCCTTATAAGAATCCGCAATGCTGATCAGATCCCTGTATTTGGTAGTAGCACTTAAGACGAGATATACCTCCTTCTCGATCTTTTCATCCACGGAATGGATCAGATTGCTCATACTTTCCTTCTGCGTATGATTCTGGTGGGAATGTCCCGCCGTATCGATCAGAATATAATCATAATCCCTGAAATCCTCCATCGCCCGCTCGATCTCTTCTACCGTATATATAATACGAAAAGGTACTTCCAAAATGTTGGCATAGGTGCGAAGCTGTTCCGCCGCTGCAATACGATATGTATCGGCAGTGAGGAGCGCCACCTTTTTCTTCTGATCCACGCGGAAGATCGAGGCAATCTTGGCGATCGTTGTCGTCTTACCTACTCCTGTAGGTCCGACAAAAAATACCATTTTTATACCGCTTTCAGCCGGTTTGATACAGCTTGGCATACCAAACTTGAGAATCATCTTCTGATAGATATTGGCAAGCGCATAGTCAAAGGGCATGTTAGGCTTATTGATCTGCCCGATCTCGTCAATGATATCCTTAGCATATTTCTCATCCACCTCGTTCTCCAGCATGGTGTTATGCAGAAGTTTGATGAATTTATCTATCTCCGTCTCTTCCTCTTTTTCGCCGCCCTTATCGCTTTTTTCTTCCTTATCCTCCTCGGGCTTCTGCAGCTGCTGCTCCAGAAGAGACTGCAGGCTGTCAAGTTTCTCCTCTATCGCGCTGCTCTCTTTTCTGACCGGCTCCTCCGTCACCGGCGGCGCAGGTGTTGTTGCCGGCTGAGGCTCCGCCGCCTGACTGGAAGCAATTACATTGTTGATCGCCGAAACCGCCGCCGTATATTTCTCGCTCTCTTCCTCCAGCGCCACGGTCACCTCAGTCATATGCGGCTTTAGGAAAGACAGGAAACCTTTTGCCTTGACTTCCCTGACATTCATAACAACCACGCCTTCGCCCAATTCCTGCTTGGCATTCTCTATGGCTTCTTTTTCTGTTTTTGCGGTAAACTTCTTGATTATCATTATGCTGTCACCATCCCGACGGACTGTAATTCAATATTGGAGTCCACCTCGTTGTAGGATACAACGACCAGATCCCTATAATAATCCTCCGTCAACTTCTTAAAGTACACCCTCACGATCGGAGACGTAATCACCAAAGGCATCTTACCCAGATCCTCCAGTTTCTTCGTCTCGTTGCCCACAGACTCCATGATCGACTTGGTCTTCATCGGATCAAGCGTCAGGTAAGCCCCTTGCTCCGTCTGCTTCACACTGGCCATGATCTCCTGCTCCAGCTTCGGATCCAGCGTCACTACGCTGGTCGTCTCATTGGCCGGGAAGAACTTATTGGATATCGCCCTCTTAAGACTCTGTCTGACATACTCTGTCAGAATATCCGTATCTCTCGTTGTTGTCGCATAATCCGCAAGCGTCTCGAATATAGTGAGCAGATCCCTGATCGAGATACCCTCCTTCAGGAGATTCTGCAGTACCTTCTGTATCTCACCAAGCCCAAGCAGCTTCGGTACCAGTTCCTCCACCAGCGAAGGATTGGATTCTCTCAAATTGTTGACCAGATTCTGTACATCCTGTCTTGTCAACAGCTCTGCTATGTACTGTCTGATAATCTCGGTCAAATGTGTCGCTATAATGGACGGCGGATCGACTACGGTATAGCCCATGCTCTCCGCACGCTCTCTCTGTCCCTCGGTAATCCAGATCGCCGGCAGATGGAAAGACGGCTCGAAGGTCGGGATACCCGTAATCTCTTCCTCCACATAACCGGGATTCATCGCCATGTAATGATCGAACAAGATCTCTCCCTCACTGACCTGTACACCTTTTATTTTAATAATATATTGGTTCGGATTCAACTGTATGTTATCACGCAGTCGGATAATCGGCACAACAGTACCCAGCTCTAACGCGATCTGACGTCTGATCATTACGACACGGTCTAACAGGTCACCGCCCTGATTTACATCCGCAAGGGGGATAATACCGTAACCAAACTCCAGCTCGATCGGATCAACCTGCAAGAGCGAAGTAACATTCTCCGGCTGTCTGATCTCCTCCGCGGCCGCTTCTTCCTCATCCGCCTCGTGCTCGATCTCCGCCGTCTCGATGGTGCCTGCCGTAACTCTGCCCACCACGATAAACACCATACCAAGCCCCACGAATATCACGGTATTCAGAGGCGTGATAATACCCAGTGCGGCAATGACCGCACCCACCAGATACAGTACCTTCGGCACACCGAACAACTGTCCGATCAGCACCGTACCGAAATCGGCATCCTTGGAGCCTTTCGTCACCAGAATACCGGTAGACAACGATATCAACAGCGACGGAATCTGGCTGACCAGACCGTCACCGATGGTCAGAATCGTGAATGTCTGTAAAGCATCGCTCATCTCCATGCCCTGACGCCATACACCCATGGCAATACCGCCTACAATATTGATAAAGGTTATGAGCAGACCTGCCGTAGCATCTCCCTTAACATACTTCACGGCACCGTCCATAGATCCGAAGAAGCTTGCCTCCTCCTGTATCTTGTCACGGCGTCGCTTGGCCTCCTCGTCGTTAATCGCTCCTGTATTTAAGTCGGCGTCAATGGCCATCTGCTTACCGGGCATGGCATCCAGTGTAAATCTTGCGGTAACCTCAGCCACACGCTCGGAACCTTTGTTGATAATCATAAACTGTACAATAATCAGAATGATAAAGACGATACAGCCTACCACAATATCATTGCCGCCCACGTATTGACCGAAGGTACGTACTACGTTACCGGGATCTCCGGTCGTCAGAATTAATTTCGTGGAAGAAACGTTCAGTGCGATCCTGAATACAGTTGTAAACAGCAGGATCGTCGGGAAATAGGACATACTCAGCACTTCCGTTGCAAACATACAGCCAAACATGATGGTAAATGCAATTGCGATATTACATGCCAGCAGAAGATCCAGAAGCCCGGATTTAATCGGTACGATCAACATAATAAACGCGGCCAGCAGATATATGGCTACGCCGAGATCGGCCTTCTTAAGATTTCCCATGAACCTTTTTCCCCCTTTCTGTCATTATTTTATATCTATTTTTAAGTCTTTCTACACTTTACCCTGTAAATGATATACGAAAGCGAGCACTTCCGCCACTGCCTGATACAATTCAGGCGGCACCACGCTGCCCACGTCCACGTTGGCGTAAAGCATACGGGCAAGCGGCTTATTCTCTACGATTTCAATATGATTTTCTTTCGCCGTCTCTTTGATTTTCTGTGCCAGATAATCTGCTCCTTTTGCAATCACATAGGGTGCGTCGTAGATCTCCGGGTCGTATTTGATCGCTACGGCATAATGGGTCGGGTTGGTGATGACTACATCCGCCTGCGGGAGTGCCTGCATCATACGGCGTCTGGAAGCTTCCATCATCCTCTGCTTCTGTTTACCCTTGATCTGCGGATCACCTTCCTGATTCTTATACTCGTCTTTGACTTCCTGCTTCGTCATCTTCATATCGTTCTTGAACTTCACCTTCTGATAGACATAATCTAACAGGGCGATGATCATATAGAAAAGCGACATCCGGATCCCCAGATTCACCACCAGCATGCCCACCTGCACGATTCCCTGATTCAAGGACATTCCATAGAACTGATACAGCGGCGGCATGTTTTTCTTTAAATATGAATAAACCACATAGCCGATGAGTCCAAGCTTAAGAAGCGACTTGACAAGTTCCATCACGGAATTAATGGAAAAGAAGCGCTTAAATCCGCTGACCGGATTCAATTTATTGAATTTGGGCTGCAATGGTTTCGTGGTGGGCTTCCATTTAACCTGAACAACATTCGCTATCACAGATATCAGAAAACCAACCAGCAGAAACGGCGCCATGATAAACAGCACCCTTGTCAAGGATTTCACAAAAAGCGCATTGAATGTCTGATCCTGTATAAAGCCGTCATACATCTTAGTGTACTCCGGTATCTGGCTGTAGATATCGTATATGTTACCTACAAAGTAAGTCCCCATATACTCAACCCAGAAATATATTAACAGAAAAAACGCCAACAGTTCAAATGCAATGGAGATCTCCTTACTCTTCGCAACCTGACCTTCCTTACGGGCATCATCCAGTTTTTTGGAAGTAGGCACTTCTGTTTTCTCTCCGCCCGGACCATCCTTGGCGAAGAATTGGAGATTATACTCTAATATCACGTCATCCCCTCCACAAAAGATACGATCATCCTCTTCATCTCAACAAATACATAGTCCGCCGCATTCGGCAGCATCCTGATCGTCAGAAACAGAATTCCGAGTCCCACCAGCACCTTGAGCTGCATACCTACCGCAAACATGTTCATCTGCGGAGACGCCTTAGCCAGAACGCCCATAATGGCATTTAACAGAATCATGGTACAGAAGATCGGCAGGATGATACGGAACGCGATCGTTATATAATCCCCCATAAATACGGCCAGAGAGTCTACAAGCGACTCCGCCCGGAATATTGCCCCGTTTACAGGGATCAGCGTAAAGCTGTCAATCAACGCACGTAACAGATATTGATACATGCCGGTAATAATCATTAATAATGTAAAGAAATACTGATAAAACACACCTGTAAAAGTCGCCTGCTGTCTGGTCGTCGGATCCATCAGCGATACCATGGAAAGTCCGATCTCCATATCCGCGATACTTCCTGCCAGAGAAGTCACCGTTGCGCAGATCTGTGCGCCCCATCCAATCAGGAAGCCCGTCATTGCCTCCTTCATAACAATAACCGCATATCCGAGCAGCGTGTTATATACCACTTCATTGCGATCCACAGCCGTATAGAGCAGATACGCGAGAAATATACTGAACCCCACTTTAATCCGGCGCGGGACACCGTTTAGCGAGAAAAAAGGCGCCACATGGACAAAACAGGTCACCCGCACCAGAATCAGCAAATAATATTCTAAATCCGCATAGGTAAATGTAAAATTGATCATGCCAACACTCGCTCTTAATTGATATAGGCGCCGAAGTTAGACCACAGCTCGATCATATACTGTACCATATTGTTCATAATCCAGTGCCCCATAACAATCAGCCCCAGAAAAATCGCCAATATCTTCGGAATGAAGGTGAGCGTCTGCTCCTGAATGGAAGTAACCGTCTGGAAAATACTGACGATCAGACCCACACATAACGACACCAGCAAAAGAGGCGCCGCACATTTGATGATCGTGTATATGGCTGTCTGTGCCACAGCTGTGACGTCATCTATTGTCATATCTTACTTCACCCTTCCCAAAAAGTAAATCTACTTCGCAAAATAGCAAACCGAACAGATTCGATTACGAGACTTGCTTCACGAACTATAGGTTGAAACTTTCTACCAGCCCTTTGATAATCAGATACCATCCGTCTGCAAGCACAAATAAAAGGATTTTAAAAGGCATGGAGATCGTCGTCGGTGGCAGCATCATCATACCCATACTCATCAGCGTGGAAGCCACGACCATATCAATCACTATAAACGGTATATATATAAGGAAACCGATAATGAAGGCTCTGCGCAGTTCGCTAATGATAAAACTCGGCACCAGAACGCTCATCGGTATCTCTTCCAGTTCCCCGCTCCATTCCAGACGGTTGATATCCATGAACAGACTTACATCCTTCTTGAATGTCTGCCCATACATGAACTGTCTGATCGGTGCAGCAGCCTTTGTAAGTGCTTCCTCCTCATTCATCTCACCCGCTTCATAGGGCACCACCGCTTCCGTATAGATCGACGTAAGCGTCGGCTGCATGATGAAGAACGTCAAAAAGAGCGCAATGCCTATCAACACTGTGTTAGGCGGCGCCGTCTGTGTATTGAGTGCCTGTCTCGTAAAGTGCAGAACAATGATGATTCTGGTAAACGAGGTCATCATGATGATCAAGGTCGGCGCTATGGCGATCAGTGTAAGAATCACCAAAATACGCAGCGCACCGTTCACGCTGCCATTGCCGTTGCCGTACGTGATCGTCACCGTGTTGGCTATATTCATTTCTGCGAGATCATCGGCATTCTCTGCTGTCCCCGGCGCCCTCTCGTTTGTCCGCTCCTCCGTTGTTCCCGTAAGATTGGATTCCCGATAAGGCGTATCTGTCGCCGCCAGAGCCGTCGTCTTCCGACTAAACAATATGCCTGCCAATAACAGCAGGCATACTAATTTTGCCAAATGATATCCGGAAAAATATTTTTTCATTCGTCTCGCCCATCTTCTTTTTCCAGAAAATTCTTTTTTTGCATTTTCTCTAATATTTCCTTGAATCCCTGTGTTTTGGTGGAATTCTGATCAGAGAAAATCAAATCCTGCTCAGGTATCTCTGTCAACATTGTAACAGTATCTTTACAAATTGCCACCGCCAAATATTTCCTGCCGACACGGATAATCTGAACAAGCTTATTATTGGAAAGCCGGATCGTTTCCAGGATCTCCATATTGGCATTGGACGTCTGCCCCTTCTGATATCCCGCTGTCCACTTAGTAACCCAGTAGGTAATCATCAGCACAAACACAAAGATAACCAATACCGTCAGAAACTGTACGTAGGACTCAGTTCTTCCCGATACTGCAAGTATCATTATCCCACTACCTTCTTAACAGCCTCTAACACACGGTCGGCCTGGAAAGGCTTTACGATAAAGTCCTTCGCACCGGATTGGATGGATTCGATAACCATAGCCTGCTGACCCATCGCAGAGCACATAATAACCATTGCACCCGGATCTGCTTCTTTGATCTTCTTGAGTGCCTGAATACCGTCCATTTCGGGCATGGTAATATCCATTAATACCAAATCAGGTTTTAATTCGTTGTACTTCTCGACAGCCTTGGCACCGTTCTCGGCTTCCCCGGCTACATTATACCCGTTCTTAGTCAGGATGTCCTTAATCATCATACGCATGAATGCTGCATCATCACATATCAAAATATTTTTTGCCATCTTTTTTCTCCTATTCCATTTTATTTGATAATTTCGGTTACCCGAACACCAAAGCTCTCTTCAATTACAACTACTTCACCTTTAGCAACAAATTTACCATTGACCAGCACATCAATCGGTTCCCCGGCAATCTTATCCAATTCTATAATCGTTCCCGGTGAGAAATCCAGAATATCCGCTATGGACTTGGACGTTCTTCCGAGCTCTACCGTAACCTCAAGCGGCACGTCTCTGATCAGTCCGATGTTCTCCTGCATCTGTGCCGGATTAAAATCATTGGAAAAACTCTGGAACTGCGCCGGCTGAATATTCATATTAGGCATCATCTGCATTTGCGGCATCATTTGCATTTGTTGTGGCATCATCTGCATATTAGGCATCATCTGCATATTAGGCATTCCCATCTGAGGCATTCCCATCTGCGGTGCCTCTGCCATCTGAGGCGCTGCCTGCGGTGTCGGCGCCGCCATCTGAGGCGCTGCCGGTGCAGGTGTCGGTGCCGCTGCCTGCGGTGCAGGTGCGGATCCACTCTCGCCCATCTGATTCTGTAAGAAAGTATCGCACAATTCTTTCGCAAAGTCTATAGGATACAGCTGCATAATTGTGGAATCAACCAGATCGTCAATCTGCATACGGAATGCAATCTTGACAAAATTTCCTTCCAGAAAAGCCGCTATATCTCCGCCTGACTTGAAAGCCGTCAAATCTACCAGACTTGCCTCCGGCGGGCTGATATCAATCATCTTACCAAGCATGGTGGAGAGGGATGTCGCCGAAGAACCCATCATCTGATTCATCGCCTCCGAGATCGCACTTAAGTGCAGCTCTCCCAGTTCTCCATCCGTATTGCTTCCGTCACCGCCCATCATCAGATCGGTGATGACCTTAACATCATGTTCCTTCAACACAAGGATATTTGAACCATCCAGACCCACCGTATATTTAATCTGGATAAATACACACGGTTTCTCGTATTCTTCCAGTACGTTCTCCCACTTCGCCAGCGTGACCACGGGAGTCGTAATGTTTACCTTCCGGTTTACCAGAGAATAAAGCGTTGTTGCAGAAGACCCCATACTGATGTTGGCAACCTCACCGATGGCATCTTTCTCTATCTCTGATAACAGCGACTCATCCGGTCCGGAATTCGCGGCCGGCGCTGCTGCAGGTGCTGCTGGTTCCGCTGCAGATGCAGGTTGCTCCGGAGCCGCACCGTCGCTCGGTGCATCCATACCGGATAAGAGTGCATTTATTTCATCTTGTGATAACATTCCGTCCATGCTTTTACTCCCCCTCTCTTATTACCGACGTTACTCTCACAGCGTTCTTGTCTTTGCTGGTACCCGGTAATGCGGTGAATTTCTTCATATTACCCACATATACGATCATATCCTGATCGACATCGGCATCTAACCGTATGATATCTCCGAGCTGCAGATTGACAAAATCGTTGACTGATATCCTCGTCTTGCCGAGTACGGCTTTGACCGGAACATCCACCCTTCGTAACATTGCCTCGATATACTCCTCGAAATTCTCGTCTTTCTGTTCCTGCATGTTAGCGTACCAATACTTGGTATTCAGCTTATCCATGACACTTTCCAGCGTAAAGAACGGAAGACACACATTCATGAATCCCTCCACGTCGCCGATCTTCATGTTTAGTGTAACGATTGCAATCATATCGTTCGGTGCGATCACCTGAGCGAACTGTGAATTTGTCTCGATTCTCTCCATAACCGGATTAAGATCTATCACGTTCTTCCACGGCTCCCGCATGAGCTGCATACAGACTATCATCATTTTTTCTATGATCGTCATCTCTATTTCCGTGAAATCCCTGTTCTTGTCAAGCGGCTCCCCCGCGCCGCCTAACATTCTGTCTATCATCGCATATCCGAGCTGTGTTGCCAGTTCGATGATAATCGTACCGCCGAGCGGCTGGAAATTTACGATGCTAAGAATAACGGGATTGGAAAGAGCGTTGGTAAACTCCGAGAAAATAACCGTCTCGGAACTCGCTACGGTAATCTGTATGCTCTTTCTAAGGTATATCGGAAGACTTGTCGATAACAGCCGTCCGTAATGTTCATATATGATTTCCAATGTACGCAGATGTTCTTTAGAGAACTTCGTAGGACGTTTAAAGTCATAATTCTTGACCTGTTTGTCACTATTATCGTTCATCTCTTCTGCGTCTATCTCGCCGCTGCTTAACGCGGCGAGCAGATTATCAATCTCATTTTGAGATAGTACCTCTCCCACGAAAGTTCACCTCCTGTGGCACTATTTAAGAAATTACTGAATCATAATGTCACTAAACGCCACATTAAAGACAAACTCTGAATCAAACATTTTCTGGATTCTTTCAAGGATCTCCGCGCGGATCTCGTCCTGCTGATTTCTTGCTTCATCCACCGTATACTTACTTATTACATCATTGATCTCACTCTTGATCAGGCTCTCTCTGGCTGCCATATCCTCATCCGAACCATACTTCTTATAGCCCTTATCCTTCGTATTCATGGATAATGTAATGGAAGCTATGAAAAAGTGCGAGTTGCCGTCCTCATCAAGCTTCAGAGGTATCGTCATCTCCTCTGAAATATCATACGTTGCCGTATCGGACATCGGAATCGGTTCTCTCTCCGCGTCCTCTCCGTTACCGTTTGCAGAAAGCTCCAGATTAAGCGCCGTTGCTATATTATCCACAAGCGCTGCCGTTTTTCTGGAAGTACCCGTCACACTGAACATCATAATCGCCGTCAATACGATGTTAACGATCAACAATGCCAGTATAACAATAGAAATCAGATTCTTCTTCATGATCGTAATATTCTCCTTTATACACTTATTATATACTCCTATCATAACCGCCGGCTTACCGGACCACCTGTCGGTGTAATATCCTAATATGCGCTCAGCGAGTTATATATCTTAATCTCAACCCGTCGGTTTCTGGTTCTGCCCTCCGCGGTAGAATTATCCGCTACGGGTACGTATTCGCCTCGTCCCGAATGCTTCACATTTGCAGGATCCAGATTCGTAACCGAGAGAAGATAATCAAACACCGACAATGCTCTTCCGGAACTCAACTCATTATTGTTAGAGTACTTCGCTCCCGACATCGGCACATTGTCCGTATGTCCCTCGATCTCAATGGTTCCTTCCGCATACCGTTCCAGAATCAACCCCACCTGATCCAGAACCGGCTTCGCCTCATCCTTGAGAAGCGTACTGCCGGAATCAAAGAGAAGTGCACCCTTCAGTGTCAACTGCACATACTGGGAAGTAATCTCGATATCGATCTCCTTACCCATGTCCTTCTCATCAACCGCTTCCTGAATCTTCTCGGCAAGCTCCTCGGACTCTTCCATCTGTGCCTCCTCTAACTGTTCCTGCGCAGCAGTTACAGCATCAGCTACATTTTCGTCAACAATCTCACCATCATCCAGCTTACCAGTACTATTAATAAATTCATCCAGTTCACTCAACTGACTGGTGCCGTTACTGATCAGCATGCCGTCCCCAATAGCAGAGGCTCCCTTATCAAACACAGAAAACGTCTGACTAAAAGATGCTACGATCTGTTCCTGTGCAACCTCGTCAATAGTAGACATCGCAAAAAGCAACACGAAGAAACAAAGAAGCAGATTCATCAGATCACTGAATGTGGCCATCCACGCCGGCGAGCCCTTTGGCGGGTCTTCCTGCTTCTTCTTAGCCATCTGCTTCACCTCCGCCTTCTTCACTCGAGGTGTTCCTGTCACCCGGTGCAATGAACGACTTCAGTTTTTCTTCAATAACGCGCGGGTTCTCACCTGCCTGAATCGACAGAAGTCCCTCTATCTCTATTTCTTTGACCATCATCTCTTCATCGTTCTTGCCCTTCAGCTTCGTAGCCACCGGCGCACAGATCCAGTTCGCCAATACGGAACCGTAGAATGTGGTTATAAGCGCAGTCGCCATATTAGGACCGATGGACGCAAAATCAGACAGATCCTTAAGCATGAGAACCAGACCGATCAAGGTTCCGATCATACCCCATGCAGGACCCATCGCTCCTACATTCTCCCAAAAGCCGATCTTATCTTTATGTCTGCCTTCTACACTGGCAAGCTCCGTTTCCATGATCGCACGTACAAGTTCAGGATCGGTACCGTCTACAACAAGCAGAATACCTTTCTTCAGGAATTCATCATCAATATCTCCCGCCGCTTCTTCCAGAGAAAGAAGACCCTCTTTACGAGCAACATTGGAGAGGTCGATAATCTTCTGAATAATCTCCGGAACATTCATGGCGGATTCCTTAAAAATCAGCGTAAAGCTCTTCAGACCCCCAACGAAGTTAGACATCGAATAACTCGCCATAATACACATAAATGCGCCGCCGAATGTAATAAGCGCTGATGGTGCATGAAGAAAGCTGGTGACTGCTGAAAAGGTCTTACCAAACACCATACCGAAAATCATCAACGCAAAACATGCCAATAAGCCGATAATTGAAGCTATATCCATCTGTACTCACCCGTTTTACACTAATCTGCAAAAATATCCTTTCTATACGATTTTACTAGATTTTTCACTTCTTGTCTACTTTCTTTTACAATTATTTTCCGCCCTGTTGTAAATGTCAGGACGGTGTCCGGCGTCTCTTCCACTAATTCCAGCAAATCGGGATTAATCAGAATCTTCACGCCATTGATCTTCGTAACTTCTATCATCCCACACCCCTGTCTTTCCGTGCAGCCGGATCCCCGGTAAATCCGGACAGCCATTATGTAGCACATCCGATACGTCATCATCTGTGACTGTATGGAACTTATATATTCTACCACACATCTTCCAAAACTGCAAAAAAAATATATCATCTTTTATGTACAAATATGAGAACACACGAAGAGGAACCTTTCGCATATGCGAAAAGTCCCTCTGTTTATGCGCCTTACGGCACTTATCTCTTCAGATTGACAAGTTCTTCCAGCAGCGTATCGGAAGTGGTAATGATACGGCTGTTCGCCTGGAAACCACGCTGTGTGGTGATCATTGTGGTGAACTCGGAAGAAAGATCCACATTACTCATCTCCAGTACGCCGGAAGTCATCTTACCGCCGCTTTCCGTGATGTCCTTGCCGACACCGTCGAAGTCACCGGAGTTCATGGTCGCGGAGTACAGGTTGTCGCCCGCCTTGGAAAGACCGGAAGGATTCGCAAATTCCGCTACTGCGATCTGTCCTAACAGCTTCGACAGACCGTTGGAATAGGATGCCGTGATACGACCGTCCTGTCCTACTTCAATACCAATCAATTCTCCCGGCGCTCTACCTTTACCGATCGTGTCACCACCCTTACCACCGGGTGTGATATCCAAGGTACACTTACCGCCGTTACCATAGTTTGTAACGGATGAGAAGTCGATCTCCACATTATTGAACTGGGTCAGATCTATCAGTTCCCCACCCAGGGAAGAAGCGGATGAGTTAAAGGTAAGCGTCGCCGTATTACTGCCCGCACTTCCGATATAGGAAAAAACTCCCGTATCATGGTCGAACACAAGCGACATACCGTTCGTCTGCGTTCTCTCTGTGATCTGTGCTGATCCGTCCGGCGCAATATACTCGATTGTATATGTCTTGCCGTCTCCGTCCTCTACGTGATATACCTGCTTTAAGATTTCTTTCTCGTCATTCGGCATCTCCAACGTGATCCCGAAGACATTATCCTTACGTGTGGCATCAAGGGTTGGTGTAAACGTAGCGTCGAACTCGACCGACATCTCGCCTGCCGCGCCGTCCGTCACCGGTGTAACCGTTACGTTCGATACGCCTTCCAGTCCCATAGCGCTGATCGCTGTCGTCCAGTCTGTCACCGGTACGCCGGTCGTTCCTGTCTCCGGTTTGGTATAATACTGACCTGTAGCATCATCATATCTTAAATTATAAGGCGCCGACTCTAACTGTGCTCTGGTCAGCGTTACGGAACCGTGTACTGTGACGCTGTTCTCAGCTCCTGCCGTAACAGTTCCGCCGTCCCCCGGGTTTGTGATCGTAACATTCTTACCTGCCGCAACCACAAGTGCATTATTACTGTAACCATCCAGAATACTTGAAAACGGCAGCTCAATATCAAACTTACTCGTACCGTCAAATGTCGCCGTGTTATCCGCTTGATAAAGCATCGTCTTGCTGGTTGTGTTATCTCCCCCGAAATTCGCAATCTGGTTGATATTGCTCAGATTATATTTCTTTACAAGAGACACGCCTGTGCTGTCTAAGATATCATCGAGCTGTACGCGGAATTCGTCCTCGCTTCCGATTCCGTGGAAACTCATCTTCACCGTATAAGCATATCCCTGTGCGTCGAAGATCTGGAAGGTACGGATCGCGCCCGCCGTACTGTTGATAGACGTGTCCGTCTTATCCAGAATACCGGATACATATGCAAGTGAAGTAGCTTCCGGATTAGAATTCAGATTATCCGGATGCATAACCTGCAGCGCAGACACCACATCCTGCCTGATATCTCCGGTCTCCGGATCCACCTGCCATCCCATAACTTTAAAACCGGTATTTGCCATAACCAGATTACCCGCACCGTCTATGGTGAAGGAACCGTCTCTTGTGAAGAAATTCTCGGAACCGTTGTTGACGATGAAGAAAGAATCGCCCTCAATCATGATATCCCACGGGTTATTCGTAGACTGCGCAGAACCCTGCGTCGTGATCGCCGTGGAGATTGCACCCGTCTTAGCGCCCAGACCGATCTGTCTGGCGTTGATACCGCCTCGTCCGTTGTCGTTAGCGCCGGACGCTGCCTGTGTTGTCTGGTACAGCAGATCGCTGAATACCATGTTCTGTGATTTATATGCAGTTGTGTTGACGTTGGCAATATTATTACCGATAACGTCCATTCTTGTCTGGTGTGTTCTAAGACCCGCCACACCAGAGAACAATGATCTCATCATAGTGATATGACCTCCTTATATCTGTGTGAAACCGCCTGCCCCCTCTGTCAGTCAGGGGCATTAGCCTCCGTAAAGGTCCGGCTAAATAATTACGGCTCCGTCAATATTGGTAAATACATTTTCGTCGGTTTCCGTCTGATCCATCGCGGTGATGACCGTCTGATTCGGTACATTCACGATAAACGCCAGTGAATCGACGATAACTAACGATTCATTGATTCCTTTCGCACCCGCTTTGGCTGCTCCCATGTTCAGGCGTTCCACCTGATCCTTCGTCAGTTCAATATTCCTGTCGTTAAGGCGGTTGGCTGCATGCTTGGAGAATCTGACCTCTCCCTCTGTCCGGATACTGTCCGTCTTGCCGGATAAGATATCCTGAAAACTCGTGGTATTCGGTTTCGGCGCTCCTGCCTGCTGTCTGCCTGTGTTTAAATATTGATCCTGCAGCTGCTCTATGGAAAGGAATTGATTGCCTTGAATCTTCATATTCTCTCTCCTCCTTGAGATGACTGCCGCCTTGGGCGCTTAACTTTCTCCGGATCCTTCCGTCTTAGGTGTTTCATCACCGTCTGTATTCGGTGTGATATCTTTCATTCTCTTAATATATGCTTCCGCTTTCTCGAAATAATCGTCCGTAAGGAAGCCCTTCTGGTAGTCGTCCATGCCATTATAGATTTCTTCCAGTCTGTCTACCCTTTCCTTGTCATCCGTCGTCAGCAGACTGACATCGGGAAGCTTATTGAGGATGCTCAAAAATTCCGCTGCCAGTGCGTATGCATCCAGATATTTCTTATCTGCCACCTTATCCAGATCGTCTAAAGAATACAACTCTCCGCCGATGGAAAGATACGCTTTGCCGCCCTCATATGACACGAAATCCACATTACCCTGTACGGTCGTCGTTCTGCCCTGGCTGTCCGTTACTGACATCAGCACCGTCTGTCCCACCAGACTGGATGCTCTGGAAAGCTCAAGTGTCGCGCTCATATTCTGCATCTGCTCGAGTTCCGAGAACGTTGCGAACTGGGAAATATACTCCGTGTTGGACGTAGGCTCCAAGGGATCCTGATACTTCATCTGTGCTACCAGAAGCTGCAGGAAAGCATCCTTATCCAGACTGGAATTGCCGGTCTTCTTCGCTTTCTCATTGGCGATAGACGTAGCTGATGTGTTATCGACGAGTTTACCGTCTTTTACTTCCTGTACTACTCCCATTTACTTCATCTCCTCTCATTATTAATCCTTCATTCCTGCCGTTCATGCCCTGCCTTCTAAGCAGTATAGTCTACCGTGCTGCCGCTTGCCTGCATCATCTCCACCGCGATACGTTCGGAATCTTCCATCTCATCAAGCTCGGCTTCTTCTCCCAGCTCATCCAGATTGATCCGTCTGGTACTCTTCGTTGCTTTGCCCTGTTTACCGTCCGCATTCTCATGTTCCTGCGAGAACTGCTGTCCGTACGCATGGTTTGCAACCGTAACTTCCACCGCATCGACCTTGATCCCCTGCTCTTCGAACTGATTCTTAAGCTGGATCAGCTGTGTTTCAATGACTGCGCGGACTGTCTCGTTCTGGGTTGTGAAATGTGCCGTAATCACGCCGTCTTTCGCAGCGATCTGTACGCCTACCGTACCCAGGCTTGCGGGATGCAGCTGTAACTCCATCTCCTGCGATTCTGCCTTCAGGTTGATCTTCATGTAATCCATGATCTGATTCATGATATCTTCTGTCTGCACCGAACGGTACTCTACGTTAACGGGCTCCGGTGTTTCGCCTGTCTCCATCGCCTTATCCAGGGTCTGTAAGAAAGCATTGCCTGCATGGCTGCCGTCTCCCTTGCCGCTGTCCGCTGAAGCATTTCTCTCCCTCGTCCTATGTCCGGCCTGCACCTCCGTCTTCGGGGTGTCTGTTACTTCCTCCTGAACGCTCTTACTGCCGCTCGCATCGTCCACGGTAACTTTTACCTGAACCGTCTTGCCGTCCTTCTGCACTGATACCGTATAATCCTTCATGCCTTCCAGATTTACCTCCGGCACATCTTCGGCTTTCGACACTTCTTCAGCCGCCAAAATGTCAGCTTCACCGGCATCGGCAATCATCTGTTCCATCAGTGCGTTCACCTCATCTTCGGTCATGCCCAGCTCCTTAGCCAGACTGCCCAGGCTCTCTTCCACCGCACCAAGCAGATTTTGAAGATTACCATAAAGCGTCTCGTCTGTCACCAGTGACAACTCATCTGTGCTTCCCGTGATCTGGAGCAGAAGCTGTTTCAGATTGTCGGTGTCAAACAACTGCACTGCCGTAAGTCCCAGCACTGCCATGGCTTCTTCCACTTCTTCCGGTGTCACATCCATCTCTTTCGCAATTTCCTGCACCAGCTCTTTTGCGGTTTCTTCAATCTCTTCCGCCGCTTGATCTGTCTGCTTATCGGTTCCGGAAGCTTCCGCAATCTTATCATTGTCTTTCTGTCCGGCTGCATCCCCGGTCTTACCGGAATCGGGCTCCGCTTTCTTAGAGGTTCCCTGTGTCGCAGCGTCCTTTGACACCGCCGTCTTCGCCGTAGCTGCTACTCCCGCCGTCTGAACCGCGGCCGATGTATTTACTGCATTACCTGCCGCTTCCGTCCGCAGACTGCTGATCGTATCGCTTACCTTCGCCATGACCTGATTGAAGCTGTCCTGTGCAAGCCCATCCTGCTTCATACCTGCCGGGTCTGTCTGTCCCGCTGTGTAGTTCAGCAGAGCATTCACATTGTTTACAGTCATACTCTTTCCTCCTTTCTTCAATTTTCAAGGTTCCTGCCTTTCGGCATATATATATATAAAGCATACGGCGAATTCCGCCGCTGCAATATATATCGTCTCGTTGCTGCAATTTCTAAAGTGCCGCGGATATAAATCCCTACGAATCGGGATCCATGATCTTCGTCAGCCTGGCTGCCGTTTCCGAATCCATAACACCCAATATCTTACCTCGGTCCTCAGCGCTCATCTGATACAGGATCTTGGCCGCAAGATCCAGATCGTCTGTCAAACTCTCAAAGATCGCCGCCGCTTCCTTGGGTTTCATCTCGGAGTAAGCCTGCGCATAATCCTGAATCTCCGCATCCGCCTCTGCCTGCTCTACGACCTGCTTATACAGATATTCCGCCGTGGCAGGATCCATGCTCTCATAATATTTCTGATAAGCATCCGCGCCCGGCCCTTTCTCCGCATAGACAACCTCCTCATAGAACTCTGTCTTAATCCGCTCGAATTCAACCTGTGCGTCTTCAAAAGTCTGTAACCGCTCAATCTCCGCACGCAGCTGCTCCAGCTCCTCATAATCCAAATTACTGTCCGACTGTGCTCTCTCCAGCTCCAGTTCAAGCTCCCTGATATAGTCCACGGCCTCGCGCAGGCTTGTATAGCCCCCGTAGGCTTCCTCATCATCCGTAGTTATCACCGTATCCGCGGGCAGAATCTTGTTGATCACCGGAACATCCTTTAATACCGGTGCAAGCACGCCTGACCCGAATCCGCCCACATCCAGCTTGATCAACAGACACAGAATCGCCAGCCAGATTATAATGATAACAACCGTTACCAAAACTACGGAAACACCGCCCGGATCCTCATCCTCGGCAAGCTGGGCTTCCTGTGCCGAAATTTCCTTGGCTTTCTGCTTCGCTTCCTTCTTCTGTGCCTTCTGCTGTTCCTTTATCTTCTTACGCTCTTCTTTTAATCTCTTTTTTTCTGCCTTGGTATCCACCCCGACATTCAAAAGTTCGTCTGCCATTCTTACTCCCCTTTTCCACGCTGTCCGTAAGTATAACTGGTCAGTTCGTCCACCGCCTTGCCCTCCGCGGCATTCTCTTCCTTCACGAACTGCTCGAAGGCCTTCTCTTTAAGCCTCTCGTGCATCTTACGCTCCTGCATGATCTCCTGCAGCTTGAGTCTCGCCGCTTCCACGGCCTCCTCGGCCAATGCGACCTGCCCTCGCTGCACTTCTATCATTTCATCCATGATCAACATGGCATTTCTGTTATCTCTCAAGTCATTGACGCTCAGCGCGTCACTGCGCATTCTCCTGCCCTCTTCCAGATATGCTTCTTTCCTGTCGATCAGCCCCTGTAGCTTTTCTTCCTCCTCAAGCAGCCACATCTGTGCTCTGCCGAGCTCCATCTTCGCCTGATTTTCCAACTGATACTGGATATTCAGGATACTCTGCATCCTATATGCAAACTTCGCCATGACAGGTCACCCCTTACTCTGCAAAGAGCTCCCGCAACATATCTACAGCCTGCTCATAATCAAACTTATCGTTTACATCCTGCAAAAGGAACTCATTCACGGCATCGATCTTAGCGATGGCATAGTCGATCTTCGGATTGCTGCCACTCTTATAGGCCCCGATGTTGATCAGATCCTCCGCTTCATTATAGGTAGCCAGCACATTCTTAAGCTGTCCAGCCAGTCCTTTATGCTCCTTATTTACGATCTGTGACATACATCTCGAAATACTCTGCAGTACATCGATCGCAGGATAATGATTCTGATGCGCAAGTTTCCGGTTCAACATAATGTGTCCGTCCAGAATACTTCTGGCAGTATCCGTAATCGGTTCATTCATATCATCACCGTCTACCAGCACAGTATAAAGCCCTGTAATGGAACCGCGCTCAGCGCAGCCTGCTCTCTCAAGAAGCTTCGGCATCTCCGAGTAAACGCTGGGCGGATATCCTCTGGATACGGGCGGTTCCCCGCTGGCCAGCCCGATTTCTCTCTGAGCCATGGAAAAACGCGTGAGGGAATCCATCATAAGCAGTACATCCCTGCCCTGATCCCTGAAATATTCCGCGATAGCGGTGGCTGTCTTAGCCGCCTTATTTCTCTCTAATGCCGCCTTATCGGATGTAGCCACTACGACTACGGAACGCCTCATGCCTTCCTCGCCTAAATCACGCTCTATGAACTCACGCACTTCCCTGCCACGCTCTCCGATCAGTGCAATCACGTTAATGTCCGCCTTCGTATTACGTGCAAACATACCCATCAAAGTAGATTTACCTACGCCGGAACCCGCGAAAATGCCAATACGCTGTCCTTTGCCCACAGTCATAAGACCGTCGATTGCTTTCACACCCAAGGGCAGCACTTCATCGATGATCTTCCTGCTCATGGCATCCGGCGGCAGTGCTTCCACACTGTAAGGCGTTCCGTTCATATATTCGCCGTCCAGTCTGCCGAGACCATCAAGCACCTTGCCGAGCAGCTCGTCGCTGACCGGCACCGTCAGAGGTTCTCCCGTATTCTCCACGATACAGCCGAGTCCTATGCCATCCGTCTTGCCGCAGGGCATGAGCAGTGTTTTACGCTCCTTAAACCCGACTACCTCCGCCATGATCGGCTCATACTCTTCATCCGTCGGGAAGATCCTGCACAGATCCCCAAGCTTAGCTTCCGGACCGGCAGACTCGATCGTCAGTCCAACCACATTCTCGACACGCCCCATTCTCTTAAAAAACGTATCGTCCGCTATTCTACTGTATTTATGAAAATTAATCATTGGATTTTTCAAAAGATAACACCCGCAATTTATTAGTCAGCGCCTGTAGCTGCGTGTCGATTCCACAGTCAAAGATACCGCCGTCTGTCTCAATCAGGCACGCTCCCTGTCCGAGCGCTATATCCTCGATGATCTCCACCATGCCCTTACCGGCAGTCGCCCCTGCCGTGAGTTCCTGCTTCTGCATATTGACAAAGGGATAATCTTCCTTGGAAACATGTACGATAAAGGTTCTGCTGCTCTCCACCCGTCTTAAGGTAGCATCGATCAAATGCACCAGAATATCTCTGTTATCAGCCAGCTCTATACCGAAAATATGACTGTACACTTCCGTGATCGTATCAATGAATCTCGGTTCCAGATTCTCGATCATCCGGTCATATTCCTCTTCAAGCTGCCGCTTCTCGTTAAGCAGTGCCTGCCTCATATCCTCCATCTCGGCCATGGCCTGCTGATGACCCATGTCATAGCCCTGCCTGTTGCCTTCCTCTATCGCCTGCCGGCGCAGCATCTCGATCTCCCGCTCAGCCGCCTCTCTCATTTCGTCGATCTGCGCCTGCGCATCATCGAGCATTTCCTGTGCCTGCGCTTTAATCTCCTCAAGATCGGGGCCTTTGTCCTGTGTCTGCGCCTTAATAATACTGCCTTCCGCACCTTCCGCATGATCGGCAAGCAGTGCATCGATTTCTTCTCCGCCGAGTCCGCTCACGAATTCCGGTTCCCCGTCCTCAGCTTCTTCGCCATAGCCCACAGACGCATTCAATCTTGACTGTCTGAGTGCCTCCAGTTCCTCGATTCTGCTCTCTATGCGGGCGTTGCTGTCAATTATACATTTATCATCGTTGGATACTACAACCCAACTGGATTTATACAAATTCCTAGACAATGATCTCGTCACCTCCACCTCTGGAGATAACAATTTCTGCGGAGTCTTCCAGTTTTCTGATGATATTTACTATCTTCTGCTGCGCTTCCTCTACATCCTTCATACGTACAGGTCCCATAAACTCCATGTCCTCTTTAATCATAGCGCTGAGACGCTTGGACATGTTATTAAAGATCGCAGTCTGTACCTCTTCATTAGAGCCCTTCAAGGCAATCGCCAGATCACCGTTATCCACATCACGCAGCACACGCTGGATTGCTCTGTCGTCCAGAAGCAGAATATCCTCGAAGACGAACATCTTCTTTCTGATCTCGTCCGCAAGTTCCGGTTCTTCGATCTCCAATGTCTCCATGATATGTTTCTCTGTACCACGGTCTACCGTATTCAAAATCTCTACAACAGCATCCACACCGCCGATAACCGTGTAATCCTGATTGACTAAAGATGCCACTTTCGATTCCAACACTTTCTCCACTTCCTTGATCACGTCCGGACTGGTTCTGTCCATGACGGCAATACGCCTCGCCACATCCGCCTGTCTATCCGGCGGAAGCGCCGATATGATGAGCGCAGACTGTGCTGCCGACAGATACGACAAGATCAGGGCGATTGTCTGCGGGTGCTCATCCTGAATAAAGTTAAGCAGCTGCGTTGCGTCTGTTTTTCTCACAAACTCGAAAGGCTTAACCTGCAAGGACGCCGTCAGCTTGCCGATTACATCCATAGCCCTCTCGGACCCGAACGATTTCTCCAAAACTTCTTTCGCATAGTTGATACCGCCTTCTGCAATATACTGCTGTGCCAGGCATATCTGATAAAATTCGTTAATCACATCATCTTTCATCTGTGGTGTGATATTTCTGGTATTAGCGATCTCCAGCGTCAGCTCTTCTACTTCTTCTTCCTTCAAATGTTTAAAGATCGATGCTGATTTCTCCGGTCCCAGAGCGATCAATAAAACCGCCGCTTTCTGGACTCCGCCTGTCAGCTTTTCCTCAGCCGCCTTTGCCATTTATCCTACCCCCAGTCTTCGTTCAGCCAGTTGCGCAGCAGATTCGCTACCGCCTCCGGATTCTCTTCCACGAATTTATTGATCAGTCTTCTCTCCTCCGACTCATTCTCAAGCGGAATATCCGCTAACTGTGTATCGGGTGTAGACTGCAAAAGTGTCTCGACTGCCAATTCTTCCTCTTCGTTCTCGTGTTTCTCTCCACGCATGCTTCTGAGCACTACGAACGCAAGCAGCGCCAGAATCACGATAATCAGAATAATCTGCAGAATATCCGTCGCCGTAATATTAGAACCTTCTGCATCAAAGAACAGATTCTCACTATAAGCTACCAGCGAAATGCTGCTTGTTGAAATACCGGTAGCATTGGAAACCGCCGCATAGAAATCCTCATCTACATCTATTTTAGTACGTTCCGCATGAGCAAGCTTGTATTCTTCCCAGGTAACACCATCCAGCTCTCCCTGAGTCCTAACGTCCTCTTCTCTGATAATATTGTATTTGATTAAAGAAGCTGTCAACGAAGACTGACTGTAGTCAATCAACCCCGCCGGTGTCTCTCTCGTAATGATCTCCTCATTCGGAAGATAATCCCTCGACTCCTCAGACTGTGTGGAAGAAGAATTACCGTTATCATCCAGCACATATGTAGTATCGTCATCATTGGAATCCGTTCCGGGAATTCCGCCCACATTGCTTGTATTTTCCGCACTGAAAATATCTTCATGTGCGGTCATACCCTCCGTCCGACCGTCCGGTGCGGAATAATTATGATTCGTCTGCTTGGTGGTAGAGAAATCAAGCACCAGATTGGTCGCCACCTCTACATTGTCAAATTCCTTCGTGCCGAGCAGTACCTTGCGTACCTCGCTGATCACCCGCTTCTCCGCCTCTGATTTCACGGAAAGCTGTGCGTTGGCGGCACCGGATACCGTATAATTATCATCCCCGCTGAACAGCATATTGCCCTCGCTGTCCGTGATCACGATGTTATTTGTCGTGTCATTGCCGATCGCCGTTGCGATTGCGCGGGCCAGATACGCCGCATTGTCCGTATTAAACTCATCTTTCAGTTCCAGCTGCACCCATGCGGAAGACTCCGCCTCCGAATCAAGAAGTGTCCCGCCGTTCTCCGGAATATTGAGTTTCACGTACGCGTTCTTAACCGCCGAAAACTTGGAAATCATGTCCTTAGCCAGATATTCCTGTAAGTACACTACATATTTCTTCTGTTTATCGGATTCCGTAGTGGAAAAACTTCCGTCCGTCACATTCTCGATTCCGTAGCTTGCCGCCTTGATATTATTCGCGCCCAGAAGCAGATTCGCATCGGACAACTCTTCCTTAAGAATCTTGATCATAAGACCGTCGTCCGAAACCGTGTAGGTCATGCCCTCGCCCTCCAGCAGATCCCGCACTTCCGCCGCTTCCTTCGTGGTCTCGCACTCCCGTAATAATACATATTTGGGTTGTGTCAACATGGACACGACAAACACGATCGCTATGATTACCAAAGCGACCCCACTAACGATCAGCGTCTTCTGTTTCGCCGTAAACCGATTCCACCATTCCAGCAGCCGATTCCCCAATTCTTTTAACTTCTCTAACAATTTATCCACAGCAACTCATTCTCCTTCAGTCTTCCCTTATACCCTTACCTGCGCAAGGCGCGCACCGATCCGGCAGTCTGCTCCCCACAGCCGCTAGATCTGCATATTAATAAGTTCTTTGTAAGCATCCAAAAGTTTATCCCTGATTGCAACCGTATACTGCAAAGTTATAGATGCCTTCTGCAGGGCAATACTTAAGTCGTGCGTGTTCTCGGTCTCACCAAGCGCCCATTTGATCTTCTCGTTCTCCGCATCCGACAGATAATCATTCGTCGTAACCAGATTGTCGATGGCGGTATGTAACAGATTGTCAAACCCCTGATCCGCATATGATTCAGGCTTATTGGTTGCAGCCGTCTTGGCAGCATCCTTAATCGCTCCCGAAGACACATTATAAAGTTCTGTAATATCCAATGCCATTTTCTTCCCTCCGTACACAAACCCTTATATTATATTCTCTTCACTAGCCGTTCAGCATATTTAATCCTGTAGTCGCGATATTCTTGCTGGCTTCAAACGCTGTCGCGTTAGCCTGATAAGCGCGGCTTGCATCGATTAAGTTCGTCATCTCCGTGATCGTGCTCACATTCGGATAATGAACATAACCGTTCTCATCAGCATCAGGATGAGACGGATCATACACAATATTACCTTCTGTCCATTTATCTTCGTAGACACCCGTCACCTTAACTCCCGTTCCCGAATAACGATCCGTTGCCCGGTTTAACACCTGTCTGAAGGGTGTCTGGGAATTCTTCTCCTCAAAAACAACCACCTTCCTGCGATAAGGGCTGCCATCCTCGGTACGGGTCGTATTCGCATTCGCTATATTCTGGGATATCGTATCCATACGAAAACGTTCCGCTGTCATACCGGTTGCATTGATATCAAAAGCCGTAAACATTCCCATAGTCAATTCTCCTTCTATTTCATAACTGCCTGCAGATTCTTAAATTCCTGATTCACTGCCAGCTCCAGTCCCTGATATACCACCTGGTTCTTGGCAAGATATACGCCCTCCGTATCGGGGTCCACGTTATTGCCGTCAATACGGTACGAGAAACCTGAATAGTCCGTGTATGTAATAGGTTTCAAGCGGTTCAGCTTCACATCCGCTACCTTGGCATCCATACTCTTGTATCTGGAGCTGCGAAGCGCCTTGGCAAGCTGTGTCTCAAAGTTTACATCCTGTCTCTTGTAACCCGGTGTGTCGGCATTGGAAATATTGTTCGATATGGCATCGTTACGAAGCCATGATGCATCCATCGCCTTGTCCAGCACATTGACATAGTCAAAAACATTGGTATTTGCTAGGGTACTCATAATCATACTCCTCCCACATTAATAGAATCCATATTCCATTATAAATAATTTATCAAAAATTACAAGGTTTTTCGATTCATTTTCACAAATTCCCAATTCTGTGTCACAAAAAAAGGATTTACCATCTGACGAGACGCCTCCTAAGTAAATCCTTTTACATTCTAATATCTTCCCTGCTCTTTTAATTTCTCCACTTCATCAAAGACTACGTCGTTAAGTACTTTGATATAAGTCCCCTTCATCCCCGACGAACGGGATTCGATCACGCCTGCACTCTCGAACTTACGCAGCGCATTAACGATTACGGAGCGCGTGATTCCTACCTTATCTGCGATCTTGCTGGCTACTAAAATACCCTCCATGCCGCCCAGCTCGTCGAAGATATGAGTGATTGCTTCCATCTCCGAGAAAGACAACGTGCCAATCGCTGATTTCACCACTGCGAGCTTGCGGTTCTCCTCGGCGCTCTCCTCGCTCACCGCCCGGAGCATTTCAAGTCCTACTACCGTAGTACCATACTCACACAGGATAATGTCATCAATATCATACTGCTCATTGCATTTATAAAGGAACAGGGTGCCCAGCCGCTCTCCCGATATCTCGATTGGAGTGATCACCGCACGGAATTTCTTCGTGTCGATACTCTCGAAGCCCAGCGTCTCAAGATTGACATTTTCCTTCGTGGATAATACTGCCAGGAGTCTCTCATTCAGCATGGGATCGATAAATCCGCCCACGTGATCCACGATCAGCTCCGTGATAGATTCCACGCTGTCCAAATCTCCGATTCCAAGCACCTTACCTTTTCTGCTGATCACCAGGACATTGGAGATCAGTATTTCCTTAAGTACATCACAAATATCGTTGAAAACAACCTTGCCCGAATTATTATTGTGCAGGAGTTTTCCGATCTTCCTTGTTTTATCTAACAACTGAACGCTGCTCATTTTCTTACTCCTTATATTTAAGCTGTTGTGCATGAACGTAGATATTTCCTATAACATAAAATAATTTTATCACAACATTTAAGCATTATCAATGTATTTTCAACACATTTTGTTCAGTTTGTCCGCAATTTAGCTTCGTCGGACAGAATTATCTGACGTTTCCGTCTTCGGCATATCCTTGATAAATCCACAGTTCTCATCAGAACATACGAGCTTATTTCCTTTTTGCAGCAAAATGGAACCACAGCGGCCGCAGCGGTCGTTCACCGGCTTCTGCCACACCATGAAATCGCACTCCGGATTATCGATACATCCGTAATACTTCCTGCCCTTCTTCGTTTTCTTTAAGACGATGTCCTTACCGCATTTCGGACACTCCACACCGATCTTCTCGAAATAAGGCTTCGTATTGCGGCACTCCGGGAATCCCGGACAAGCCAGAAATCTGCCGTGGGGTCCGTACTTAATGACCATCTGTCTGCCGCAGACATCACAGAACTCATCGGAGAGTTCATCGGCGATCTCAACCTCATCCAACTCCTTCTCCGCTTTATCCACAGCCTCCTCCAGATCGGGATAGAAGTTCGCCACCACCGTCTTCCATTTCACATTCCCTTCTTCCACGCCGTCCAAGAGCGCTTCCATGGTCGCCGTAAAATTCACATCCACAATGGACGGGAAAGCTTCTTTCATCATATTGTTCACCACTTCGCCCAGCTCCGTCACGTAAAGATTCTTATTCTCCTTAACGATATACCGTCTGGCGAGAATTGTGGTAATCGTGGGCGCATAAGTACTGGGACGTCCGATCCCCAGCTCTTCCATCGCTCTCACAAGAGAAGCTTCCGTATAATGAGGCGCCGGCTGTGTAAAATGCTGCTTCTCATCCAATCCGATCAGGGATAATTTCGTATCACCTGTTATCCCTTTCATCATTGTATTATTCTCTTCCTTCTCGTCATCCTCGGTGTACACACTCATAAAACCGTCGAATTTCACCTTGGATGCCGCCACCGTAAATCTTTGTCCCGCCGCATCGATCTTCACCGATGTTGTCTCATAGACCGCCGCTGCCATACGACTTGCCACGAAACGTTTCCAGATCAGTTGATAGAGTCTGAACTGATCTCTGGACAGAGACTCTTTGATCTCAAGCGGTATCCTGCTGATATCCGTAGGGCGGATCGCCTCGTGAGCGTCCTGTATCTTCTGCTTACTGCCCGGTCCCTGCTCCGTGCCCGCAGCGTACGCTTCGCCGTATCCCGCGGTTATAAACTCTTTTGCAGCCGCTTCCGCTTCCGCAGACACTCTGGTGGAATCTGTACGCAGATAGGTAATGATACCCACCGTACCGTTGCCTTTGATGTCTATGCCCTCATATAACTGCTGTGCCAGCCGCATCGTCTTCTGCGTCGAGAAATTCAATACTTTGCTTGCTTCCTGCTGCAGCGTGGATGTGGTAAACGGCAGAGGCGCTTTCTTCACTCTCTCCCCATTTTTCACAGATGAGACACGATACTCGGCGCCTTCCAGCTTCTTTCTGATCTCTTCCAGTTCCTCCTTCGAGGCGATCGTCTTCTTCTCATTAACCGTACCGTAATATTTAGCAAGCAGCGGTTTCTTCTCGCCCTCCACAGCGAAGGAAGCCTCCAGGGTCCAATACTCTTCCGGAATAAAAGCATTGATCTCATCTTCCCTGTCGCAGATGATCCGAAGCGCCACGGACTGTACGCGCCCGGCACTCAGGCCTCTCTTAACCTTCGCCCACAGAACCGGCGATATCTTATAGCCCACCATACGGTCCAGACAGCGGCGTGCCTGCTGGGCATCCACCAGATCCATGTCGATCTCTCTGGCATGTTTTAAGGATTCTTTAACCGCACTCTTCGTGATCTCGTTAAAAGTGATACGATATACCTTCTTATCCTCTAATTTAAGCGCCGCGAGCAAGTGCCACGAAATAGCTTCCCCCTCGCGGTCCGGGTCTGTTGCGAGATATATCTTCTCGGCCTTCTTCACTTCCTTACGAAGATTTGCCAGAATATCGCCCTTGCCCCTGATTGTAATATACTTGGGTTCAAAATCATGGTCTACATCGATTCCCAGCACGCTGCGCGGCAGATCCCGCACATGTCCGTTACTGGCAGCAACCTCATAATTTGCACCCAGAAACTTCTTGATGGTCTTCACCTTAGCCGGTGATTCCACGATTACCAAATACTTTGCCATAGCATATTCCCCTGTTTCCTTTTATCGGTCTTTCAACGTGAACCACTATACACTAAATTTATTATGCTGGCAAGAGGAAAAAAATTAAATATATGTAAAGATGGGTGAGGGCAGATGGCACAAAAAGCCTCTCTGTGAATCCACAGAGAGGCTTTATAATAAGTATATTATGAAATTAAATAACATATGTTACAGGTCGAACGAAACCTTCATCATCTCATTGACGGAAGTGATTCCGTCCAACACATACTCGGTAGCGCTCATACGCAGCGTATTCATGCCTTCTTCCAGAGCTTTGCCCTTGATTGCCTCGGCATCGCCGTTCTTGCTGATGATATTTTTGATCGGCTGCGTGATTTCCATGATCTCATAGACACCGATTCTGCCCTTAAAACCTGTGCCGTCGCACTTAGAGCAGCCGCAGGGCTCATAGATGGTGACATCCGCATCCGGCTCAAGACATAATAACTCCAATTCTTCCTCATTCGGCTTCTTAGCTCTCTTGCACTCCGGGCAGAGCCGGCGTACAAGTCGCTGTGCAATAACACCCACTACGGAATCCGCGATCAGATAGGGCTCGATTCCCATATCCATCAGACGGGTAATCGTACCTGCCGCCGAGTTCGTATGCAGCGTAGATACTACAAGGTGTCCCGTGATGGACGCCTGAACGGCGATGGACGCCGTCTCCTGGTCACGGATCTCACCAATCATGATAATATCCGGGTCCTGTCGCAAAATGGAACGCAGGGCACTGGCAAAAGTCAGTTCCGCTTTGTTATTCACCTGCACCTGATTGATTCCGTCAATATTTGCCTCCACAGGATCTTCTACGGTGATGATATTAACATCTACCTTATTTAATTCACTGAGCGCCGTATACAGTGTCGTTGACTTACCGCTTCCGGTAGGTCCCGTAACCAGCAGGATACCATGCGGATTCCGCAAGATATGGTCAAACTGTTTCAGCTCTTTGGGCTTAAATCCTAACTGACTCTTCTCTCTGGTGAGCGCATTCTTCGAGGTAAGTCGCATAACCACTTTCTCGCCGTATACTGTAGGCAGAATCGAAACACGGATATCGAACTCCTGTCTGTCTACAATCTGTGTGATACGCCCGTCCTGTGGTTTCCTCTTCTCTGCGATATCCATGCCGCCGATGATCTTGATTCTGGCAACCATCGCCGGAAGCAGCCGGATGCTGTAGGTCACTTTCTCATACAAAGCACCGTCTATACGGTATCTGATACGCACCTGACGCTCCATCGGCTCTATATGAATATCGGAAGCACGCTGTCTGACCGCCTGGTCGATCATTGTCTTAACAAGCTGGACAATAGGAGAATTGTTCACGTCTTCGCTGTACATATCCTCCTGCTCAGCCATCTGGCTTTCTTTCTCCCTCGTATATTCCTCCAATGCGGAATTAACTTCCACATTGCCGAAATATTTATCCAGAGCGAGCATGATGCTTCTTGTCGTGGACACCACCGGTTCCACCTGAAGATTAGTGATGATCGTGATATCATCCATCGCGGCCATATCCATCGGATCAGCCATCGCCACATGCAGCACGTTCATATTGTCCGGCGCATACTCGAAAGGCAGTACCTTATAGCGCTCCAGCACATTACCGGGCACAAGCTTCAGAATATCGTCCGGTATCGCCACATTCTGCAGATCCACCATTTCATAGCCAAGCTGGCTGCTTAATGCCCTGGCAATCGCTTCCTCTGTCACGAACCCCTCATCTACCAGAGTTTCTCCTAATTTCCGTCCGCTGCCCTTCTGGCGCTTCAATCCTTCTTCAAGCTGTTCCTGTGTAATAACACCGCTGTTGACAAGCACGTCGCCAAGACGTATCTTTTTTCTGTTAAAATCCATGCCCTTTTACCCCTGTTGTTTTATTTCCAAGCTTCCTTTCTCCTGAAGTACTTCCCTGCCTGTTACTCCAAATTGAACAAATACGCCTGTAATACCTTCAGCTTAGCATATACCTTTTCGGTGGTATATACATTTTTCTTTGTCGTATTGGTGGTAATGGTACTCTGTGCCTCAAAGTAAAGATCCAGCCCATCCTCACACTTCTTCATGATGTCCCTCGGCACCTGAATGTAATAGATACCGCCGCTGGTCAGATTAGAGGCATCTACCGGGCTTCCGTCCTTGGCGTTAAACATATAGTCCGCAAGACGGTTAACCCTGATATCTTCGCCGTCCACGTTGATCACTTCGCCGCCGTTATCATCTTTATAATATACATGCGATTCGATCTCTCTGGTTCCCTTAATGAAGTTGATATCCTGTACCGTGAAATAAATCTTCTCATAGCCATCCGATGCCACTGCATCATTCAAGGAGAAGTCATTAACCGCATCATAATATCTATAGAGCAGTTTCATCTCCTCGGATTCCGGAAGACCTTGTTTCAGCACACTGATCTGCGGGTCTTTGATACCTGCCTGATAGGATGCGATCATCGTGTTGATGAACAGCTTCGCTTCCTCTACTGTATACCTCAGATTTTGTGCGGCACTATGCCCCATACCGGTATAAGTTATATTTCCCTTGTTATAAATATAGTAATTATTCCTCACATCATTGGGCGACTGGGAATATATTGTCTCGGCGCCGTTCGCTCCCCTTGATCCAAGGCAGTACCACACTACCAGATCACTCTGTCCGTCGCCGTCGTCGTCCGCCGTATAGTCCAGCTCATAGTACTGTCCGTGCGTCATTGCAACCTCAAAACGCTCCTGAAGCTTATACGGATATTCCACGATCTGTCCACGATTCACTTGGTTTACATAAAGTTGATCTATCTCACCGTTGTAAGGCGATACCACTTCACCGTATCTATCGTTCTCAGAGGCTCCACCCGCGTAATACACCTTGTCATAGCGTATATTCCTATAGGTATTGGAAAATTTCCAGTTATTCGCCTTCGACATATCCAGTTCCCATCTGTTATAGTCAATTTTCTGTTGGCCCCCGTCTGCCGCAAGATCTTTTGCATTAATAAGCTGGTAAGTATACCCGTGTACCTGCGGCACTGTTTCCTTCTTGCCGCTCTTAGGCTTATACGCCACGTCATACCTTGACTCAACGACCTCCTTAAACGCTTCGGTTCCCTCGCGCAGCACATCTCCGCGCTGCAGCGTCCCGGTACTCAGGATGCCGAAACGATCCATGCCGACCAGATTACGAAAATACGTATTCAGCGTGCTGGCCCAGTGATATTGATCATGACTTCTCGTGTCATTATGATTATCTCTCCAGGGATAACCCACACCGTTAAAATTAGGATAGCCTCCTCCTTTCTTCTCATAATTGAAGTAAGAAGTCGTGTCATGCGCAAACAGAACACTCTTGCCGCTGTTTACGAAATCAATGATAGACCCCATCGCGCCCGTCTCGGCATCTCCGCTGAAATCTCCGTACGAATCGCTGAATCCCAGAATCAACATATTGAAATCCTTCAGATACTCCGGATTCGCCGCATACTCCTGTTCATACTCCGGGATCGTCTTAAAGGTTACATCAATATCAAAATCTTTCGTTATCCCCTCGTAATAAACGCCGTCTATCGTTCCGCCATATACCAGCGTATTATAAATTGTTCCGGGTGTTCTGATCTCCTCTCCGAGATCAAACAGTCTCTCCCACTCACGGCCCCACCAGTCTACATCCTTAATTACATCACGCCCGATCTGTAAGACCTTGATCTGTTCCTGTTCCATGCCCTCCAGCTTGGTAAAGCCGCTCATGGAAGTATAAATATTCGGATTATCGGCCTGCGTGATCTCCAGTCTCCACGGAAGCAGCCCTTTATATCCCATGGGAACCTGCCTGGAAAGTATGTAGGATCTGTCAGCATACAATGCATCCGCCGATACAGAACCGCCGTTCTGCGTGATACTGATATCCTCTATTTCCTCCTGCGCGGAAAATTTACCGTCAGAGTTCACGTCTATATAGAGTTTGCAGCGATATTTGGTATTATAGGAAGCAGTTCCCTCGTTCTGAATTTTAAAACGATAATTCAGACTGTATCTTCCGTTCATATCCGAATTAATATAGTAGATATCACTGCCTTCCTTTACTTCGCCGCCCACCGCAGTCTCAGTCAGACTTACCTTAGGCCGATTCAGGTAGAACTTGAAAAGTTCCGAATCCTCCCCGATGTCACCCCAGGTATAGAAGTTCACATACTTGTCATCCAGCGCCTTCTTGACGAATTCATATAAATAGGTACAGTTATCAATATGGTCCTCATCGATCCGCCGGCTCGGTTCCGCATTTTCCTCCCGCTCTATGATCAGGGAAACTACCCTGTCATTCCAGTTCCCCTGAGAGGCCGTTGTCACAAAATTGATCTCATCCTTCGTAAATACCGCACTGTTCCCTTGGAAATTATCCTGATCGAAAACAGTCACTCTATAGCCTTTCTTCACCTTAAGGGAAGAGATCACCCTTGCCGGTACGCCAAGCGCCTGCAGATCTTTCTGGGTATATTCTCCTTCTGCAAGATTTACGCGGCTGGCTCTATACTCGATATCTTCATATATCGTCGCCGGCTGCTCTATGAAGTCATCCGCAATGATAACCGGATAGGAACCATCCAGGAAGGACAACAAAGCTTCCTTCTTCTCCTCCGTAATGTCATTGCCGCCATAACGCATATAATTATAGTAATATACATTCTCGTTCCGGTTATTATTCCAATATTCCGTGTCCAGCTGCCCTGCCAGCGGCATGTATGTAACACGCAGATCACCGATATTACAATAGATCAGTCCGTCCATATCCGCATCGTTGAACGCCGTACCGGAGGGAATATGGTTCTTATCCGGTTTGCCCGTATAGTTTCTATCCATCCAATAACGCATATTCAGATGATCTTTGCTCGTACCGATATAGATCAGGTCGTAAGTTTCATTCAGTTTCTCGATCTTGCCGATAAACTCCGCCGTCGTCATAACCGTGATATCAGCAGTCTCTACTCCGGGCGCCCACTCCTTCAGCTGATCTAATGTAAGCTCAGGGGTATCCGCCATAGCCGGCTGGATCTCCAATACCCGGATATCTTTCTTCGTCTCTACTTTCCTGCGATCTCTGTAATTCAGAATATGCCGTACCGCCTTCGCCTGCGATATACTAGTGGAAAGAGGCTTATAATTCCCCGATGTATCCGCTTCACGATACAGATTGTCCAGTTTGATCTCATCCAGAACACACTGGAAGCCCGGTTCGATCTCGCCGCCGTCCTTATAAATCGTTGCGTCATAGAATAGGTCATTAATGATGGAATCACTGCCATTGCCGAATCTGCAGTAGACCTGCTCTTCCACAAAGTTCTTATCCGCATCCTCCACAATGCCGTTCATTAACTGTGTCACGGACAGTCTCGTATAATTAGCACGATGCTGCTCATACCATTCGCTCAGATTATCCTGACAGAGCATCGCGGAAAGTCTGAATATATTGGTGTTTTGAAGTTCTTCATTGACCGCGATACTACCACTGTCATCTTTCGCATACAGAATAGAACCATCTACCAGACACGGTTTCGCGCCTGCGATCGTTATATCAAAGAAATATTTCAACACCTCATCAGACAGATCGTTATCCGCCGAATAGTTATGCACTTTTTCGTCAACGATATCACTATCGCCATCGGAAGATGCCTTAACAGTCTTCTTATCAGAACCGATATTATTCTCCGAGATACTGACTTCCCCGGCATCATCGTCATCCTTTGAACCGCTGTCATCGCCGGTCTCAGAGTCGTCGCTATTCTCAGAATTGCTGTCTGTATCAGAGTCACCGGCATTCTCCAAACCGCTGCCCGTGTCAGAACTGCCGTTGCTTTCGGAATCACTGCCTGCATCGGAATCCCCGACATTCCCGGAGCTGCTGTCCTTATCAGAATCTCCGCTGTCTCCGGAATTGCTGTCCGCATCGGAACCTTCGGCAGTTGCGGAATCGCTATCCGTATCGGAACCGTTGTCATTCTCTAAGGTACTGTCTGTTCCTAATCCATCGGTGTTCCCTTCCGGATTATCGTCTGCAACCAGCCTGCGCCATTGGCCCTGTAAAGATTCGGCCGCCAACAGCTTCGTCATTATCTCATTGCCGGCATCAGCGCTTACCTTATTTTCGCTTCCGGATCCTTCATTATTTCCATCGTCTCCGTTGGCGTCGCCGTTATCCGTATTGCCGTCATCTCCGGTGTCGATATCATTGCCTGAAATATCTCCGCCGTCTTCAAGTCCATCTACTCTTAATCCGGAATTAAGATAAAGGAAATCAAAGTTCGGTATCTTCTCCATGTCATTGAGTTCCTGTGGAGTGAATGTCAATACCTTGATACGGAAATCATCGTAATCGGCCTTATCCATATTGAGAACATACTTCTTAAACCACTCGTTACTCTTGAATGTATTCTTACACCAGATCTCTTTACCGGCGAAAGTGTATTCCTGTATGGGCTGGTTATAGCCCATACTTTCATCCCATTCCACAAATACATACTCGCCATCTTCACTCAATACGATATCATTTTTACCTTTTACTGCATACATGGGTGTACCGAGTGCGGGATCCTCCTCGGCAGACTGTCTCTCAAAGGCAACCAGATAATATTCCCCTGCCTCTCCCACTGCGAACGTATTCTTATCACTTTCATCATCTTCAACCGGGTCATCTGCCGCCGGCTCATCCTTATCCGGATCGCTGTTATCATCCGTTTCTGTCTCGTCCGAATCCGCACTATCATCCTCGTCTGCATCATCCGGATTTGTATTATCCTGATCTGTGTTGCCATCCGAATCTGACTGATCTTTATCCGTATTGTCGTCCTTATCCGGCTTATCTACGTCAGAATCACTGTTCGAACCCTCGCCTTCACTGGGCTTTAGCTGATCGTCCGCTCCTGTATTGTCACCGGAGCCGTCCGCCGGAGTATCATCCGCAACCAGCTTAAACCACTTGCCCTCTCGAAGAGATGCAAAAATGGATGTCGTTGTCTTCGCAACATCATCATTGCTTATATCGTTGCCGGCACCCTCCGGCTGATCGTTACTGTCGGAACCACCGTTACTGTCGTCATTACTGCCGCTGTTGTTATCCCCGTTGCCGCTGCCATTGCTATCTCCGTTACTGCTGTCGTCGCCGCCATTGTTATCTTCGTTGCCGCTGTCGTCGCCGCTGTTGTTATCTTCGTTGCCGCTGTCGTCGCCGCCATTGTTATCCTCGTTACTGCTGTCGTCGCCGCCGTTGTTATCCTCGTTACTGCTGTCGTCGCCGCTGCCGTCATTATCCTCTTTTTCGTCACCGCTGCCGCTGTCACCGCTATTCTCATCGCCGCTGCCATCGTCATTTTTATTATCGCCATCATTCTTTCCGTCATCCGGCTTAGGCTTTTCCTCTTCTTCCTCATCTTTCTCCGACGAATCCTCCGAAAAAGACGCTGTCACCACACTATTGACTTCTTCCCATGTGCCGCAATATTCATATATGTCACCTGTTTTGACATATATGGGTCTGTCGGACTCTATCTTCATAGTTGAAGTTATCTTGGTAGCACTTGAAACTGTATAATACAAAGTATCTTCGAACTCCAAACTCTCATTGCCAAACGGACCCTTGTAGTCAAAAGCAACCTGATATCTGTCTGTTCCTTCCGCCGGAGTACCACTGATCTTTTCAAACCAGCCCGTTTTCCTAGCGCCATCGGATACGATCCTCTCGAAACCCTCCTGCCTCGGTTCTCCCTCTTCGTACTTGTCCTCTATGGCTTCCACCGGGAAATTTTTCTCAATCCCCTGTTTTGCATAGTACTCCCGCAGTTCATTTTTCTTATCCTCTACGAAGGCCTCACGGCTTCTCGCCGGCAGTTCGCATAAAGTGTTCTTCCAGTTACTCCAGACCATCTCCTCCTCATCCCACTCACACAGGATGGGCTCATAACCACTGACAAGATATCCGATCTCCGCCGCTGCCCTGTCAGGTACAACTTCCAGAATAACGAATTCACGTCCGCTCTCTTTATAGCGGGTACGAAGCTTCTCGATACCAAGCAAAGTATCCGCCGCTTCCGCCTCCATCACATCAGACAGTACCGCTGTCATAACAACAGCGGCAGCGGACAGTCCCGCCACTGCCGCCGCTGCAATACGCTTGCCATTCAGTTTCTTTCTGTTTCTTATCATTCTCTTCATTTTTTCACTTCCCATCCGCCCATCGAAACAAGCTGTGAAGTTGATAGGCACTCCCGTTATCCTGAATCCAAAGGTTGCATTATAACACTCTTGCTTCTGCTATTCAAAAATGACAGTTGAATACGTGTATATTTCTGGGTGCTCCTTCATTGACACCCTAATCCTCATGCTCTTTAACACTACCTTATCCGCAGCGCCTTCACACGTAAAGCTCCCCCATGAATGCATCGTACAGTCATCTCCCAGTGTTACCGTATTACCTGTAAATTGAGGTGTTACCACCGCCACCGCGCCATCTTTTACTTCATAGTCAAATTCTTCAACACTATATTCGTAAATTGGATCACTTTGATTCATCCACGCCACTTCATAATATCCATCCAGAACATAGTAGAAATTAAATATAGAGCTTACAGTTGTCGACTCATAATTCGACTTCCCATACATCCGAACCTCCGGAATGTACTGAATAAACTCGCGCTGCCAATTCTTTTCAAGTCCCTGCCAATCGGTACCACTACAGTAACATATAACTTTTATATAATAACTCCTGTTTACCGGAAGATCATTAGAAATGAACAATCCATAAGCCGTACATCCTCTATCCTCCACTGTTATACAACTCAGTAGACTATCGTATTCTGAAATACGATTACCATATATATCACAGAAATAGTAATCATACCAATGATTGCTCCCCCAATCATTTTCGAACCAGTAATCAGTATCATGGTGACCGCCCTTGCCACGTTCCATAAAGGAATCGCCGCCAACCGCTCCTTCATCATTTATTCGATACATCACCTGGTCAGACACAGTCTCTCCTGTGATATCCGAATGCGCCGTCAACGTAATCACAAGAATCTGTCCAAAATTCAAAGGATCTTTCTTAATCATCAAATCCAGCGTTTTATTGTTATCGGTAAAATCTTCCGCAACGCTCGAAATTTCTCTTCCGCCACCCATCAACGCAACTGTCCACTTATATGTGATTGCATCTACCTCATCTTGTCTAAATCCCTCTGTAACGACCGTAGAACCATAATGTGCTTCATAGGCTGGCATAGACTTCGTGAGAATATGCACAGATTTAAGAGACTTTAACGGCGTAGTTCCCACAACCTTCACAACGCCTGTCGCTTTCTTACTCGTATTGGATTTATATTTCGCCGTGATCGTCAGATAAGCATTCGCCTCGTATGTGCCGACAGTGAGGATTCCATTGTTGTCGATCGTACTTAATGTTCCTGTCTCCGCAATTTCCCAATCTACCAAGTCATTCACATCCGACCCGATATTGATCATTGCATAGATAGAGTAGACAGCTCCTCTCTGCACCTCGGATACACGATCCACGATAGGTACGACTCCCGCCGTCTCCATACCTGAATAGTACAGTTTCAGAGTATCCGCCGCAGGTGTGACCTCATCGAAGATATCCGCCGGATCGTCACTTAAGAGCATACGGTTACGGAGCGTAATGACCGGACTTGTGGCATAATCGACTATACCCGTGCCGTCATCATAACCTACCTTGACGAGTACGGACTTGACGATCGTCCGCGTCGTACCATTCAATGCTGTGGTCGTCAAGGTATCGCTCAGATCCACATCGAATGAAGTGACATGCTCCGCCAGAAGCTGATCCACATAGTTATCAGTCGCCGAAGCATCCACCGCATAAGCGCCGGTAGAATCATCATAGTTGACTCTCCACTTACTGCAGTACACATTGTTATCCGACTTGTTCCATGTCACCGCCTCCTTAGAGTAAAGCATGGCGCCGGTTCCGCTTCCATCATCTTCGGTATGATACATCGTCAACTCCGTCTTATCGGCATCGTCAATCATGGAGACACCGCCGTTGATATCTATGATCATATCTTCTATCTGATTGACAGTAAGTTCCGCCTCCTTCTGCACCGTAGAGTCGGCATTGCCCTTGGTGAAGCTTCTGCTTCCCGTCATCATGAAAGATATCGCAATCACCATAACAATAGACAATATTGCAACTGTAATCAATAGTTCGACCAAGGACAATCCTCTGTTCTTTTCCATAGTGCTCTCCTTTCCATCTGATCCCAACAGACTAATTCACTCTGGATAATACATGTTTACCGGTTTCCGGATATAAAGTGATCTCATATTTTTTGCCTCTGTCAAAGGTAACGCCGGTACAGTACTCACTGCCGCCTCCTACAATTCCAAGCGTAGACCCGTCCGACTGCACAGCTTGCTTAAACGCACCGCTAGAACGGTTGTAGACAAACTTCACGGACTGCCCGCTCGTGATATCGACACTTGAGCCATCCCTGAAAGAACATGTCACGTTCACCTGACCGCTGCCTATCTTCTGCTCCTCCGCCAGAACCCAATCCGACCCATTATGCCCCTCCACAACGGCATTCTGCGGTATATAGTACTTCACGCGATAGCCGTCGGAATCCAGCATCAGTTCCATGTAACAATCTGCGGTACCCGATCTGGTCAGGGCATAATTCTTCTCCCTGCCGAGCGCCGCCGACATATTGTTGGCGCATTCCCTTGCATTCTGACCGGTCAATAACGGCAGTCCGATGAAGACGAAGCCGCTCATGACCCCCATGATCGCGACAACTACCAATAATTCAACCAGCGAAAATCCTCTGTTATCCTTCATCCCAACAGCTCCTATTTCTTGCTCCAATTCTCATAAGTAATCAAATCAACGAAGGATACCTGCTGCGTACCCATATCTGTCGTTGCGTTGCCGCTATTGACATAATTCACGCCATCATTAAAGATATTCAGCAGATGATAATCACGATCCGTCGTTGACAGTTCATCGATCTTCGTTTGCAGGATATTGGAGAAAGTATCCGTATCCAATGGCTCTAAGGTAACTGACGCGCCTGCCTCTATCGTCAGATTACCCTTGGCAATGATCAGACCCTTAAAGTCTTTCTTCACCGTCACGTTCCCAAGACTGACAATCATTTTAACAGAAGACGGCGTATGGCCATCTACCACATATTCATCTTTTTTCGTCAGGATCATACTATCCGGATTTGCGCCCAGCGTATCGATTCTGACCTCCTGTGCACCCTTTATATGTAAGATGATCTCGATCTCGGTCTCGTTCATGATATTCGGAAATGCGGTCTTATCCATCTCCTCACTGGTGAGCTGATTGGAAGTCCGCATGATCTTAGCGCTCAGTGCCTTGAACACATCGTCCTTCGCTGTAGAGAGCCTCTTCGCCTGCTGCAGATTGACGGTAGACTCCGTAGACGACAGTACAGACCAGCCTTCGTACCCCTCATAAGTCAGCATGTTTCCCGCCAGACTCAGGTACAACAAATCATCCGACATCTTAATCTCTTTGGCATAGAGTTGCGTATACCGGTCAACCGCCTCAGAATTGATGGCATAATAATCCACAAAATATTTGTTGGCCGCATCCTCATCTGTAAAGCGCAGATAGCAGTATACCAGCGGCCCTGCATTCGTCTGCCGGAACACGATCTCCGGAACATATGCCGGCGAGCCGTCCGCCAGGGTCTCCTCACTGATATAGTCATTCAGGCGCTTATATCCCAATACGGAGAGTTGTCTTGATCCGTCCAGAAGACGATACTTGTCCGGATTATCCTTTATCTCCTCATACTGCTCAAGTGTCAACGGATTACACCCGTATTCCGAAGCGCCGATGATTCCGTTTTCATCGATCCTGCATCCGATCGCCTCTGAAGGTGCCAGATAAATCAACTGATTACTCTTTATCGCAACTGATTCTCCCATCAGAATATTTGTCTGATTCTGCCTCTCCTGCTCTGTTGCCGAGGTATCCGCCGCGTTATAGGCTGTGGAAACATATGCTCTTCCGCTGATCATCATACGCTCCAGACCGGACAGATCAAGTGTGCTGTCCTTACCGTTAATGACGATCGCGCTGCTGGAATCCGGACGTGTATCGACAGTGTCCGCCGGATCACCCGTTCCGTCACCACTGCCCCCTGTTCCGCCACCGGATCCCTCTTCGTCCGCAATATAGCCGAATCCGTCATACTCGCCTTTGATAACCGCCTTGCTGTTTTTGCCGGATAACGTAAAATCATCTTTCAGATTAACCACACCATCCAGTTCCGCAGTGGCTGAGTCCAATTCCAGATTCCGTGCCCACAGTTCCGCCTCTGTCGTCTTGAGAGTGCTGTTTTCCGCCACTTCAATGTTCTCTCTGCTGATCACCAAGGACTTGCTTAACGCCTCCGCGTTATACGTCTTCTCGAAGGAAACACTGGTGGAAAGCAGTGTCGGCAGAGAAAGCGGCGTTTTCTCAGACGGTTTCTTATCCTTATCAAATACGGAATATACCGGATCAGAAGGCTTGCCGATGAACATCTGTCCCGCATAAGCATCCCCTTTGACCACAATACTGCCGCCTGCATTGGTATTGCCCATGACAAGCGTATCGTCAGCGATCAAACAGCAGTCCTCCAAACTGGGAAGCGCAGATGCCTGTGAAAAGTTGACAGGGGGCATTGTGATCCTGATATCAGTACTGATAATGGATATGTAACCACTCTCATCCACATAGGAAACTTTCAGATCTTTCAGCAGTAATTTGCTGTTATTGACGATCTCCATCTTATATTTTTCCGGTTCTGTGGCATATTCCAGATTGGATTCCACAATAGCGCCATAGGTAGCCGCACCGCTTAAGAAGGTCGCTCGCGTTCCGTCACCGTCTCCGAGACTACCGCTGGACAGATAACTCCGCAACGTATCAACGCTGTAATTATTCTCCTCCGCACTGCTCTTCCATAAGCATTCCTTCAGTTCCTTATAATAGATTTCGTGGAACGCCTTGTTTCTCGCGTTGGCGCTCTTGTATAATGCAAAGTTATTCATGACCTCGCTGTAAGCCTTACTCAGCGCAGCGGAGATCTCACCCTGCAGACCTACATTGATCTCGTCCAGCACCGTCTCCGCAGTATAGAAGTTATCCTTGCCGCGTCTGTCAACCGCACGCATCTGATATCCTGAAAAAGACACGAACATCAAGACGCTCACTAAGATCGCAATAAACGCAATAATAACAATGACCATGACCATGACACTGCCCTTGTTATCCCGATATATCTTTTCTCTCTTATCTGCGTTCATCATATTTACCGAATTCCTCCTCACTGCCGTTTCCTGACTTACTCTATCTTGGTGCCTGTCAGCCGCACCACCGGATCGCTTGTCAGAGGATCAGCCCCATGCTCATAAACCGCCGTCTCCATAGTATAGATCCTGTCCTTTTTCTCTGTCGAATCGAGAGAGCGCAAACCGGTATACTCCAGAATCTCATCTTTGGTAAAGAACCGCCCCGGATTATCGCAGTCATTCAGCTTCAAATCTACAGGCATTCCCGCTCCGACTACTCCCGGCAGATCCAGATTCAGATTCGTAAAATATCTGCCATAGGTCTTGCCGTCCGCGTCAAATCCCTCGTTTATTTCTATATGAGCCTGATATTGGGGAGGTATCGTATTCTGCAGACCTAACGTCTCATCTTCATACACTCCTATAATCTTATCCGTGGCATCCAGAACATTTTGCCGGATAATATAGACATTGACCGGAAGTTTATCTTTATTCTCTATTATTATTTCATCCACATTGAGTGTGTCATATCTGGGCGCATAGAAAAGATATACGCTCTTCAACTCAATGGGATTACCATCTTCATCCAATGTCTGCGCATTATTGAAAAATATTTTGTCCTTGGTGGTATAATTATAGTATTCGGGAGGCAGTACATTAACAGCCCATGCCGAAGGAAGCTCATAGTCATACCTGATCTTCGCCACAGTCGTCATGACGCCGGCCTGATCTTCCTGCTCGATCTTTAACGTAATCTTCCTTTCCAGCTCCACACCGAATTCTTCCGCCGACCATCTGTGTCCCGAAATGCTTTCAGGATACTGGCGGATCGTATAGAGCTTGTAGACTTCCTCATCATCGCCGTTGGTGTTAATTACATTCCTTACACGCTGAATATATGTGGCGCTGTCCATGCCGCTGACCGTATTCATGAACAACATTTCCTCGGTGTTCTGCGCATCATATATACCTGCCGAAGAAACGCTCGGATCTAACGTCACTACCACATCAAACATATCTCTGCCCGATTCATCATTGATAATGCCGCTACGCTTAAACGTGTAAACCGTATGCTCATCCCCCTTTGAATCGGTTCTGAGCGTCGTATCATCCACATCGTAGTCAAATTTCGTGTCATCCAGCAGGTCTTCCAGCTTCTCCTTCTCAAACACCTCCATCTCATTCTGTGCAAGCGTCGTTGCCCGCATAAGGTGTCTGCTCTTGGCATTGACCCGGTGTGATGAGACAAATCCACGAAGAAGCGGCACAATAATGATCGCCAGAATGCAAACTGCAATCAAAAGCTCCAGCAATGTAAAACCTTTATTACTCTTCTTCATTTTGTCTCCTCCTCTCCGGCCGTATATGCCATGCTGTGCGATCCATACCTTAATCTTCACCTTCCGCCTCTGCTGCCTCGCCTTCTGTATCTGTCATTTCGCCTTCCAAGTCTCCGCTCTGTCCGCCTACGGGCTGTACCGCACTGCCGTTCAAGACACCGAAGATATTGGTGGTTCCTGTGGAGACACCGGAAATATTCTGCTCCACATAAGGCACTTCCGTTCCGGTCAGGTAGAAAAAGTCTAACTGCATATTACCCGTCAAATACCCGTCTACGTCTGTCATAAGGGCAACTCCGGTAACAGACTTTTTGGAATCCATGCCGTATATATAATTCAGTACATTCTTCAGACCGTTATTGGTCGTCGTCATCCCGACCGTAGTTCCCAGCCTGTACATGCCGATACCATCGTCATGAAGCTCATACCCCTCCGACGTGGCAAGCGTCCCTTCATACGGTACGATCTGCGCTGCCTCCAGGCTGACATTAGGCACCCGCACATCGTTCGCATCAACCAACTCCATATTATACAGATACATAACCTGATCTTCTACCCGGACCCCTGATGCAAAACTGTCAATGATGCGATCATCAGTGGTTTTCATCTGCTCTATAGCTGTAATATATTCCGGTTTCTTACCGTTGAGGATCTCCAGTCGGTCTACTGTCTGCTGCAGTTCCGTATTCTCTGCTTCAATCTCCTGTGTCTTCGTCTGATTATTCTTATAGATCAGCTGCCACGAAACAACCAATGCAAGGATTCCGAACACGACCAACAAAAGCATTATTTCATTTTTCTTCATCAGTTCTTCCTCCTACTCTAAAATGTCTTCATCAGATGATGTAGTGTCAGCGCTTTCCGTCAGGTCCGGCACCACCGGAGCCGGTGTGGGATCGTTTAATCCGCCCTTATACTGTACCTGGACCGTGAAGCTTACCTTCGGTTCCTCCTCCAGCACTTCTCCGTCCATCACGGCTCCTGAGTCCGTCATGCTGGTAACCTCTACTCCTGCTACACTCTCGAAGGTACGGAACTCCTGAATCAGTTTCGCCGCCTCCTTCTTATCCGCGACTGTTACTGACAGGCTCACGCCGTTTATATCCGCGTTAAAAGCGAGTACATTCAAGGAGGCCGGCATCTTATGCTGCATCTCTTCGATAAAACTTACCAGATCATTATTCAATGTCACAGTATTGCTCTCGAAAAACGTAAGCTTATCAAATGTATATTTCTGCTGTAGATACTCCTTATAGATGTCCTCCGCTTCCGCCAACTCCGTAATCCGGTTATTCAGTCTGGCATTTTCATCCTGTGCCGACTTCAGGCTGATATAGGAAACCCCCGCCAGAACTGCCGCGCCTATGAATGCCGCTACCGCAAAGAGGATCGCGACCTTCATTCTGTCCTTTTCGTCCGGAAGCAGTTCCAGCGACTTCTTATCCTTATTCTGCTCGCCCATGAACCCGATGGGTGCCAGCGATGCACCGATACAGGTTAAGAATTCGCCGAAGCCTTTATCTTTAAAATATTTCTCAATATGTAAGCCTTTGATCTCACGAAGGGGTTCTAAAGGTATCTCGATGGCATTGGAAACCAGTTCGGCAAGCCCGTTAAAATCCCCACCGAAGCCGGACAGATAAGCCTTCTCTATGGCAGCGCCGTTGTTACGTGAGAAATAATCCACAACACGCGATATGCCGCTGACCAGATAGCTGAGGGACTGTGTAAGCTCGTCGTTCAGGCATTCCCTCTCTTTAAAGTTCCGTACCGCTTCCTCATAATCCGGCTTCCGGAACTCCTCCATATCCATCATGGCGAAGATGGCATCCTCCACGCCGTATGCAACCGTTCTCTGCAACGCCACCGCCTGATCCTGCAGGATCGTGACGATCGTAGAACTCTCATCTACCTTGACTACCATCTGGACACCTGTGTCACAATGCCTGCGGACGATCTGGTAGATACTGTTACCGCAGTAATCCAGTGCGACAACATTACCTCCAAGCGCCTGCGCCAGCTGCATATAACTTGCCGCCATAGTCTTGGGTATAGCATAGACAAGCACTTTATACTGTTTCGTGCCATTCTCATTTTCCAGAGTGCTGACAATACTGTGCCCGACCTCATACTGCTCCAAGTCTACAGGAAAATAATCAGACGCATTCGCCTTGATCAAATCTTTTACTTTATTCTCTTTTACAAACGGAATGACGACTTCACGATTCGCGATCTTCGTGGAATTCACGGAAAAGACGATCTGTTTCGTCCTGATCTTATTCTCCTGAAGTGCTGTCTTGATCGTACCGATCAGCTTCTCATCAACACGCAGCATCCCGTCATTCACCGTTCCCTGCGGCGTCTTGATGCTGACTGAGTGGTACACCTTAGGATTCTTAGTCTTGTAATCCTCCTCGCAGATCCTGATCTTCGAGGATCCTATTTCTATTCCCAGTATCTTTGGCATCGATATTCCCCTTTCGTCGGCTCCTGTCTCCGGAACCCACCTTTATTTAAATCCATTATGCACAACATCTAAAATAGTCACGCAAAATGTAATTATAATCTAATTCAAATAATCCATATCATACGATTCTTATATAGAACATAACTTTTAAAATAACCACTGTTTTTCAATCTATAATTCTATGCTCCGTACGCCTGAATCCTATATATCCTAACCCAGACAGGCTGCACCCTATAATCCAAGCCATGATAAATACCATGCTAACATCTGATCTCCCACCAATGCGGAAATCAGAATCCCAACGGACAAATACGGACCGAAAGCAAGCATATGCCCCTGTCCGCTTATCTTCATACGAGCAACATGTACAACGGAACCGATGATACAGCCCAAGACAAAGGCGAGTAAGATCAGTTTCCATCCAAGTAAAAGTCCGGCTGCAGCCATCAGCTTAATATCTCCTCCGCCGATGCCGCGCCCCTTAGTAACCAAATGAACAATATAGAGAAAGCCACTGACAATAAAGAAGCCGACTGCATAGTCAAGCCAATCAGCATAGTCAGTCACTATGCGAATCAGCCCCAATGTCAGTATAAAGATGTTGATCCCCACAGGGATCTCGTAAGTCCGAAAGTCGATCACGCTTAAGGCGATCAACGCAGATGTAAGCAGCGCATAAAGTAGGGCTTCCACGCTTAAACCATACACCGCAAACACGGTGCAGTAGAGCACTCCGTTCAGCAGCTCAATGAGAGGATACTGAACGGAGATCTTCTGTTTACAACTGCGACACTTTCCTCCAAGACACAGGTAACTGAATACCGGCACGAGATCGTACCATTTCAGCTGATACCCGCAATTCATACAGTGTGACCGTATTTTAACGATATTCTCCTGTTTCGGAATGCGGAAGATACAGACATTCAAAAAGCTGCCGATCACGATCCCGTAGAGGAATATGATTATGTAGAGCATTATTGCGGGTAACATGGGCTGTGTCCTTTCAAGATGTTATAAACTGATTAGAATGTCTTATTAGTAGGATTATCGCCAGGTGCATTAATCCAAGCATCACATTCAACCGACACGATTCCATTACTATCTACCTTTACTGTTATTTTAGGTGTAGTGCCTTTATAGGTGTTGGATGTCAATTTAACGTCAGTAATAAGCACCGTTTTATCAATCTCATTATCAAGAGCTGATTGTCCGGAATGCTGCAATACGCCATTTCCATCGAAAACGAACTCTGCACCACCGGTCGGAATTGATGTATTGACATCTTCCTCTGTACATGCGATCTTCGCCACATTTGCAAAATCAGACATTGATGTGTTATCTCTCTGCAGTCTGGTCTTCTCCACATATCTTAAGTACTGGGGAGCCAATACACCGATCAATACAGCCATGATCGCAACAACGATGATCAACTCTACAAGGGAGAAACCTTTGTTTGTTAATGTTTTCTGTTCTCTTTTCATGTTTACATTCTCCTTCTTTCTTTTAATTTATTAAGTTTATCTTAAACGCTTCGCCCTACTTAAGCGCTTAATTCATATAGAATATCGGCGGAAATACTGATTCCCGTTATACGTTATCCAGAGCCTCGTACATCTTCATCATCGGCGCCAGCACCGAGGCGATCAATACGCTGACGATTGCCGCCAGTACAATGATGATCATCGGTTCCATCATCGCCATCAGGGACTGTACTGCCATCTCCACTTCTTCTTCATAATAATCCGCCAGCTTATCCAGCATGTCTTCGATGGCGCCGGACTCCTCACCGATCCTGACCATATGATAGACCATGGGCGGATACAGTCCGCAGTCCTCCAGCGGCTTGGAGAAAGGCACGCCCAGCCCGATCTGCTCCTTCGCATCCAGAAGCGCCTCTTTAAACCATACGTTCGTCATGGTATTCGCCACGATCTCTACCGCCTCCACCATCGGCACACCCGCTGCCATCAGGGTACTCATGGTACGCGCCATGGAAGACGCCGCCGACTTGGTCGTCAGATCTTTTACTCCCGGCAGGACAAGGGCAAGTTTACCGAACACATGCTTGCCGGTATTGGTACCTGCGAATGTCTTGATTCCAAACACAACAGCCAACACGACCGCTATGAGGATATACCACTTTGCCTTAATAAAGTCACTGGCTGTAAGAACAGCCTGAGTAATGGCCGGCAGTTCCGTATCCAGCTGTTCAAACATCGATGAATACTGCGGAATAACAAACACCAGCATAACGATTACTACGACGATTGCCACAACCATGAGCACAATCGGGTATACCATCGCCTTCTTGACAAGTGCCTGCGTCTTACTGCTCCTCTCAAGCTGTGTCGCCACACGGTCAAGTGATGTATCCAGACTACCGGAAGCCTCACCTGCTGCCACCATGTTCACCATGATGCCCGGAAAGATCTTCGGTTCCTTCGCAAGCGACTCCGCCAGCGGTTCACCCTTCTCCATGCTGACCCTGACTTGTTCCAACGCCTTCCTCAATCTGGCATTCTCCGTCTGTTCACAGAGCATCTTCATCGCTTCCAGAATGCTGACGCCTGCTCTCGTCATACTCACGAACTGACGGCAGAACACACTCAGGTCTCTCGCCGTTGGCTTGCCGCCGATATCGATATTAATATCCTTCGTCAACGCATTCTGCTCTGAGATGTTGACAACTGTCAGATTCTGTCTCTTCAGTTCCGCTCTCGCTGCACCTACAGAGTCGGCATCGATACTTCCCTTCGAAGTTTTACCGGCTTTATCAATCACCTCATATCCATAAACTGCCATTTCATGACCTCTTTTCGACCTATGTATAATACCTTAATAGTCTGCTGTCCGGAGCATCTGCACCTTACAACAAACTATTTCCACTTTGTATTTTATCACATTTGTCTAGCTTTTCAAGTCTTTTTGGGATTCTTTTGTTGATATTTGTACTTTTTTCTTTCATTTCAGTTTTTTGGGGCTCACGGCTCATCAACAATCGGCTGCCAGACGTCCCTGCCGATCCCCTCTCCGTGCAGGATATCATACTGCACAGCCTTGCAATGATTGAGTGTCTGAAGCTGTTCCATGGTACACTCATGCAGCTCCTCCCCCGACGCATCCCGCACGAACTTCGGGGAATTTGTTTTAAAATAAGTTTTTTCATAACGCAGGATCCGGGTCATATCAGAATCAGGCAGTCCAGCATAATCAATCAGCGCTTGCGGCAGATAATATATGCTTTCTCCCGAAAAGCTTAGCTCCTCATGGGCAAAATTGCTCCACACAATGACCGGCGTCGAATACAGGCGCTCCGCCGTCTCCCTATTGGCTTCTCCGTCACCGAGTCCCAACACCCCCAGCATATCTGTATAAAAAAGGGGACAATGATCTCCAAACATTAGTATAACCGTGGGCTGATCCGTCTTCGAAAAATAGTCTACAAGCTGTGAAAACGCCTGATTCGCCAGATATATTCCATTGACATAATTAACCAGCGTGTCATAGTGCTCTGCATCAAGTTCCACTCCCCTCAGTTCAAGATCAATTGGGTAATCAAAATCCGTCACCGGCTCCGCTGTATAATCCATTACTCTTATATGATTCGCTATAGACACTGCCCATATGAACTTAGCCCCGTCGCTCTCCTCCTCTGCTTCTGCAATGATCTGCTTTGCCAGCGATTCGTCCGAAATATAGCGCGTATAGATATCCCTATACTGCATGTCTTCCTCAAAGATCACCTGATCAAACCCCATGGAAGCATACGCGGCATCGCGACCGTAATACCAGCCGTAATAAGGATGTATCGCCACGGTCTCATAATCCAGCCCGTTAAAATAATCTACAAGAGAAGGAACCTTGCGCCCCTGCATCTGTGCATACGCGGAATCAGCACCATAGTATTTCGCATTCAGTCCGGTCAAGAACTCAATTTCCGATCTCACCGTGCCTCCCCCGAAAACAGTGGATGTCTGGTAACCGGTAACACATCTGTCCGCAAGTTCTTTATAGGGCCCCATCGGATCTTGTGAGAAGGCGATCTGATCCGTCTGTATATTATCCGTATTCCACCATGATTCATTCATAATCACGATCACATTCGGATAATTCTCCCCGCTCGCTGCCTCTTTCGGCGGCTCCTTAGAGAGCAGGAAATCATAGCTTTCTTCTACCCGCTCCACGTTGATCGTGGATAGACTGTCATTTTGCAGAAAGCGGTACAGCACATACCGGTCATTCTCAGGGACAAGTGGCTCGATCACATCGATCACATATCTCTCCCCCAGAAAATGATCCGTATAAAGAAAGATAGCGGCACACAGACAGACACAACCTATCAGCCTCGCGCATACCATGATCCAGTGACGCTGACGTGGGCGATTCTCCCCCGCCGCCTCCCTGCCAGCCTCGCTCTTCTTCCGCACTTTCCTCCTAAACCAATCCAGCGCAAACCCTGCCCCGGCAAAAAGAACGAGCATACCCACCAGCAGCACGAGCCAGCGGTTTAACGCAAAGCGAAAGTAGTCGAGCGCCATGCCGGCCGCCTCCGTCAGCCTCAGGTCATCCAGCCTGAGTAGTTCTTTTCGGTTTATGTATTTGATATAACTGGCATGTGTCAGGATAAACAAGAGTGCAGACACGATCAGCGTACTCACCCCGGCTTGCAGAGTAAGACAGTAAAACGCGGCAACCGCCATGCCTATGACAATGCCCTCAAATACTAAAGGAGCTTTTAAATAGTTATCGTAAAAAAAAGAAAAATAGGATTGTTCCGGACGAACAATATAATAGTCCATCAGACACGGGATATACGTAGCATATATGACGACCAGCCCGATCAGAAGGAAAAAGTATAGTACTTTTTCTTTCCTAATATTGGTAGTAATTGTGTCCATATTCATTCTGTCCATATCATTCTGTTCCTCTGTGTTTTTATCTGCATTATGCCGTATCGAAATCGACCTGACTGTACCACTCTCGGCAGCCAATATTGATTATACACATATATTTCGCTGTATTTCAATATAATTTGACATATTCGGATAACACGGTAAGCAAAGATATAGGAAAAGCACCCAAAAGGCAGGCATTCCGCTGTCTCCATGCTTGTAAAACCAGGGGCTTATGGTAGTATGGAGATACGAAAACAGAAAGGAACACAGGTGGAAAAATTGACAGTGACAATAAGGAATTTGTGATAGAGTTTACGGAGATAAATAACAAAAAAGACTAAATCAGAAAATGGTTACACCATAATACTGATAAGTCCTTTTTGCCGCTGAATAGCTAGGTCTCACGGTTACACCCTTCAACCATAATCATTATATGTAATACAAACTTAAAATATGCAGAAGTCACGGTTACACCCTTTACCCTTCCGCAAATGCTACATAAAAATGGTTACACCTTAATATGTATCATTGTTTAAAGTTTAACACACAACAAAAGTATGTCAATACAGAACGTATGTTCACTCTAGTAATCTTTTGAATCCAAATCTATCTTCCATATTTCCACCAAATCCTTTATATAATTTTGATTCAAATAGCCTATACAATCCACAGTAATCCTTAGAACCAATCAAATGCCTTACAAATGACACTGGAATAAAATCTGCAAGTTGAACCCCCAAATTATTATCTGATTTTAAGGGGAAACTTAATATTGAAAGTTTATCCATTATGGTTTGTGAATCAATATACAACGTACCACCTGTTAATAACCTATAATAACATATTTGTAGATATTTGTTTTCTGATTGATTTCTTGATTCAATAAAAAATGAACCAATTGCATTATTCTCAATCAAAAAATGTACAAAATTTTCTAAGATTGTCTGTAAAGCTATGTCATAAATGTCATTTGTTTTATTATAATACATGTTTTTATATTTATCTGTGTCTATTGATGCAACAAAAACATTTAAATTTAAATTTTGGATTAAATTTTTGATCCTGTCAAACAAACTGTTCCTTATTTGTACATCAGACAAGAATTCAAAACCATTTATATTTTTCCGCATATCATATAAATGCAGTGGTAATTCTGGAACTGGCATTAAATCTGTTTTAATCTTTTCTAAATTTGGTTTTAAGATATTCTCATAATCTTCCTTTTGTATCGCATAGCCACCCAACGCAAAGTAACTACCATGCGCATTAGGTTTGGTTTCATCTAAAAACAAATAGTATTCTTTCGTCATTTTTGCGTTCCACCTATTAGTATTATAATGTTTTATTATATACCAACAATCAACATAATACTATCAGAACATACATTCGTAGTTGAATCTTCATTAAAATGAGATTTTAATATTTTTTAATCTAAAATCAGTCTTTCCACGGTCTTGTCCGTCCCATCGGATTTTAACCGTTATAGTTACTTTTATCCAGAAGATGGAAAAATTGACAGCGTCAGAGCAGCAACATCAGGAAGATTTACAACGTTTGAGAGGTTTGCGCCCAATAGATGATGATTTTATGCGACAAGATATCTAAAAGAAAATCCGAAGGAAGTGCAAGAAATGTGTAAAGTGATGGAAGATATGAGAAACGAATCCTTAAAGCAGGGGATAAAAGAAGGGATGAAAGAAGCTGCGCTTCGTATGTTGGCAGCGGGGAAATATGCCTTGGACAAAATTGCAAACATATCGGGATTATCTCTTGATGAAGTGAAAAACTAAAAGCCGATCAAACGATATAAAAACCATCGACAGGGAGCCTATAATGGGTTCCCTGTCTGCTTTATTTTCTCTCTGTATCTGTGCCTGCAAATCCGAATCGGTTCACGGCCCGTCCACAATCGGCTGCCTTTTTCTGTCCTTGTATTCTGCATTATTTTGCTTCTAAGGCTGTGAGCATGCAATAATCCCCAGACACTCTTTCGTTTTGCGCATTTCGATTTCATGATGTCTGCGTTACATCTTTTTCACATAATAATTCCCGCCGACCCTGCCGGCATATCCGCCGGTACACAGCCCCAGCAGCTCCCTGCACAATTCCGGAACGGACATCCCTGCGCCGTACAGCGCCGCGTACTCCTGCCGTATCTGCTCCATGGACTTCGGCTGATAATCCAGCAGCTCAAGCAGCCGCCCCGATATGCCCTCTGGTTTAAATAACACCTGTTGTCTGTATACTTCCGTGTCTCCGCACGATACTCCCAGCTCCTGCAGCATCTCCTGTGGAGACATCACCAGCGCCGCGCCCTGTCTGATCAGTCTGTTGCAGCCCAGACTCAGAAGATCCGTTGCCCTGCCCGGCAGGGCATACACTTCGCGCCCCTGCTCCAATGCCATATCCACCGTGATCAGCGTCCCACTGCGCTCCTTCGCCTCAATTACCAGCACAGCATCACACAAGCCGCTGATAATGCGGTTTCTGGGCGGGAAAAGCACCGCCCTCGGCGTCGTCCCCGGCGGATATTCGGAGCAGATACCACCCGAAGCGATCAGTGCCTCATATAACGCTCTGTTATCCGGTGGGTAACAGATATCCACACCGCACCCCAGCACGCCCAGCGAGTAACCGCCTGTCCGCAGTGCTGCCTGCTGACCGATTCCATCGATCCCCCTCGCCATACCGCTTACGATTTGCACGCCCGCCGCAGCCAGCGCCTCACCGAACTGCCTTGCCATACCCCGCCCGTATTCCGAACAGTTTCTAGCTCCTATAATGGCGATCGCCGGTTTCTCATTGTCCGGAAGTTTCCCCACATAATACAGAGCCCAAGGCGCATCGGTGATCATTGCAAGCCGTTTCGGATAGGACGGCTCTTCTCCGGTAACAAAAGAGATTCCTGCCCCAACCAACTTCTCATACTCCGCCATCACGTCATACGCTGCCGCACAGGCGGTGATCTGTTCCGCCTTATTCCGGTATCTTTCGCTCAGCTTCTCCGCCAGCCGACCCTGTTTCGCAAGCCCGTAGATCTCCTCCGGCGTGCCGATCTGCTTAAGCCGTTTAAGTGTCCCTCTGTTTCCCATGCCCACTGCCTGATACAGCCAGTGCATATACGCTTTCTCCCGCTCTGTCATTGCAGCACCTCCGTCTGTCTGTAGCAGACCGCTTCCGCCAGATGTTCCTCGCCGATCCGCTCACAGCCTGCCAGATCCGCTATGGTACGCGCCACTTTCAGAATCTTATGATACCCTCTTGCAGACAACTGCATGGCTGCAAACATCTGCTCCATAAATCTCTGCTCTTTTCCACCCAGCTTGCAGTACCGTTCCACATCTCCTGCCTTCATGTCCGAGTTAAAGCGCAAACCGGTATCTTGAAACCGCTCTGCCTGTATTGTCCTGGCACGCATAACGCGGGCTCTGATCCGGTCGCTGTTCTCTCCCGCCGCCGGCTCTGCGATATGATGAAATTCTACCGGCTGTGCCTGCACGCAGATATCCATCCGGTCTAAAACAGGTCCCGACACCCGCCGCAGATAGCGTCTGACCTCGGAAGGTGTGCACCGACATCGCCCCATATCAGGGTAATATCCGCAAGGACAGGGGTTCATGGCTCCCACCAGCATAAAATCGGCAGGATAAACATAAGTCCCGCAGGTTCTGGCGATCTGCACTTTCCGATCCTCCAGGGGCTGTCTGAGAATATCCAGTGTCTCCCTCTTGAATTCCGGCAGTTCATCCAGAAAAAGCACACCTCTATGTGCAAGACTGATAATTCCGGGTGTCGGGATCCGTCCGCCGCCCACAAGTGCCTGCCCGGTAATCGTGTGATGGGGATTCAGAAACGGACGTTCTTTCTTAAGCCCCGCCTCAGACCGCAGCAGGCCGGAAATACTGTAGATGGAGGACACCTCCAGACTCTCTTCCGCTGACAGTGGCGGCAGGATCGTGGGAATCCGACAAGCCAGCATCGTCTTACCCGCTCCCGGCGGTCCCACGATCAGCAGATGGTGAAACCCAGCCGCCGCCACTTCCGCCGCTCTTTTCAAGCTTTCCTGCCCGCTGATATCCGCGAAGTCTTCTCTTCCGTCATGTTCTGATACGCTGTATGCTGGCCCCGGTTGTGACACATCGTCATGGACTCCACGTATCTGCACGCCGTTTTCCCCTTGTTCCGCATTACCTTCCGCCCTCCTACACGCTGCCGTCTGTCTTACGCCGGTCAGTGTCTCTATAGCCTGCCGCATATCCGACACCCCAACGCTTTCCACCTGCTCTACGAGAGAGCCTTCCCACAGATTTTCCTCCGGCAGGATACACCTCCTGATTCTCCTGCGCGCCGCCTCCCGCACAATCGGGAGCACACCTTTCACGGGTTTAACCTCTCCGGAAAGCCCCAGCTCCCCGATCAGAAGCGTATCCGCAGCAGCTTTCGCCGGAATCTTGGACAATGCCGTCATGATGCCTACCGCCACCGGCAGATCAAACATAGTGCCGCTCTTAGGGATATCCGCCGGAGAAAGATTCACATTAATACTGACAGGTGGCAGCTCGACTCCCACATTCTTAAGCGCAACCTTGACTCTTTCTCTGGCTTCCCGCACCTCCGATCCCGGCAGACCTACGATCTGGAAACACGGAAGTCCCTGCGAGACATCCACTTCCACCTGAATCAGGCAGCTGCGAATGCCATAAAGTGTCCCTGATGTAATTGTACTGAACAAAATAATACCTCCTTCACAATTCATAATCTCTGTCTCTGAAATCATGCGGCGATACGCCTGAATCAATAGAATATCCGCAGACCGGCATAAAACTGCCTACTGCTGATACGATCAGAATTACAGATATTTTTTCCATCATAAAAGGACTTGACCCACTTGTCAAGCCCTCTGTCTGATATTCCGCATATTTTAATTATGTAACACCAATTATTTAATTACATAAGCTTATTCTGCATACCGTCAGGATCCTGCGCAAACTGAATTGCCATCTCTCTATCGATCCTTCCTTCATAATAAAGCTGCATGATCGCCTCATCCATCGTCATCATACCCATCTTACGATTCGTCTGCATAGTAGAAACAAGCTGATGGGACTTGCCTTCACGGATCAGATTCCTTACCGCATGATTTGCGTGAAGTACCTCAAAAGCCGCTACACGCCCATGCCCGTCCAACGTAGGAATCAACTGCTGGGAAATAATTGCTTCCAGCACGTTGGCAAACTGTACCCGGATCTGCTGCTGCTGATGGGGCGGGAATACGTCAATAACACGGTCAACTGTACTCGCCGCACCGATGGTATGCAACGTGGACAGCACAAGGTGGCCTGTCTCAGCTGCCGTGATTGCTACGCTGATGGTCTCGAAGTCACGCATCTCTCCTACGAGGATTACATCGGGATCCTCACGCAGCGCCGCTCTGAGCGCATTGGCATAGCTCTGGGAATCCAGTCCGATCTCTCTCTGGTTGACCATAGCCATCTTATGCTGATGCAGATACTCGATCGGGTCCTCCAGTGTGATTACATGGGCATCTCTCTTATTGTTGATCTTATCTATGATTGCCGCCAATGTCGTAGATTTACCGCTTCCCGTAGGACCTGTTACCAGAATCAGTCCTCTCTTACGCTCATACAGATTGACAACAGACTCCGGCACCCCCAACACTTCCGGCGAAGGCACCTGCGTACCAACCAAACGAAGCGCCATAGCCGCCGAGCCTCTCTGCTTATACACATTAACACGATATCTGCCCAGTTCCGGTATGGAAAAAGACATATCATACTCGCCCCGTTCATCAAACTTCTCCCGCTGGACATCGTTCATCATGGAATAGGCAAGCGTCAACGTATCCGCAGGCATCATCCTCGGAAAATTCATGGTAACCAGATTACCGTTTACGCGCATCTTAGGCGGTATACCCACCGTAACATGCACATCGGATGCCTTCGCATCACAGGCTACTCTCATAATCTCTTCTATTGTCGGCATTTCTCTGTCCCACCTCTTCTTGTATTGTAGTATGGAATGTATTTCTCCCATTCTCTGTCCCGCCGTGGTACGGCAGTTTATATTACACCCGTTACGGTACTGTCACATACTCAGGTTCCTCAACCTTGATCCCCTGCTTTTTTAACAGATCCATGTCCATCACGTGGCGGTTATCCATGGTCTTCATGATATCCTTGATCTCCAGATCTCCGAACCTCTCTCTGTCACTTAAGTCCACGATACTGTTATCGCCGAACATCAGGATCATCGGCTCCAGTATGTTCTGCGCATTGTCCGCCAGAACGAGCGCCTTGTCTCCGGTATTGAGCTCCACGCTGGTGCCGGGTCCCAGAATGCTGATAGACCGGATCAGTCCATTCACCACATCGCGGTCATATATCTGCGGATTATCAAGCAGATGCTTAAGAGCCGCCACTTCAGATTCCGGTTCCTTCTCCACCTGCATCGCCGTCATTGTGTCAAAAGTCTCCATGACCGCCAGCACCTTAGCGCCGTTGACCATCTTCATGGATGAAATGTCCCCCTGCATGTCAAGACTCGCCAGCAGCCTCTGCGCCTGCGCACAGATCCTCTTGACATTAGGGCTCGAGGAAAACACGATATCGATCAGGTTGTGTCCCTGCAGCTCTGCGTTCCGAACAAACTCCTGCTCCTCATCGGTCAGATTATCCTTACCGGAAATATTCTTCGGTACTGTCAGCTTACCGATATCATGGATGATAGCCGCCTGCACGGTCTCTACCTGCTCATCCAGCCTCAGATTCATAACATGTGTTACCATAGCGCACAGAATCGCTACATTCAGGGAGTGCTTATAGATATAGTCCTCCTTGCTGCGCAGATTCTGTACGAAATTAAGTTTCTTATCCAAATGTCCGTAACTTTTGATGATATTAGCAGCGATCGTAGGCATCTTGTACAGTCGTCTCGTCTGCAGAATCTTCTCCAGCTCTTCCCTGATAGAGAAGACACTCATCGTCTGAAAACGTTCAAAATCAATATCTGCCTGCGTCATGGGCGGAACAGGCTCTGCCGGCTCCAGCACGAAGATTCCGATCAGTCCGAAATTTTTAATACTCACAATACCCTGCATAGTCAGCTTGGAATTGCGTTCATATAACAGAACACCGTCTTTATTGTAAATAGGACGTGCCAGCCGCATTCCTACCTTCAAATCATCCTTTTTTACAAAAAGCATACTTCCGTTTCCTCCTTAGCCCTTACACAACTTACAACGCCTCGTAAGCCTCCCTGAGTTTCTCAAGCGCCCTCTTCTCTATCCTCGAAACATAGCTTCTGGAAATCCCCAGCTTGCGTCCGATCTCTCTCTGGGTCACCTCGTATTCACTCGTCAGACCATAACGCAGTGTTATGATCTCCCTTTCCCTGTCACTGAGCCTCTCATGAATCAGTCCCGAAAGCCTGCTCAGTTTATCCTCGGCCTCCATCCTGTCGATCACATCAATCTGATCCTGCTCTATAATGTCAAGCAGATTGATCTCATTGCCTTCCCGATCCGTACCGATCGGCTCATAGAGAGACACTTCTCTGGACGTTTTCTTCTTTGCACGCAGAAACATCAGCAGTTCATTGTCGATACATCGGGATGCATAGGTGCTTAGTTTACCTTTACCGGCATCGAAAGAATCGATCGCTTTGATCAGTCCGATCGTCCCGATCGAGATCATGTCTTCCATTTCTTCGTCTACATTCTGATATTTCTTGGCAATATGTGCAACCAGACGCAGGTTATGTTCTATGAGAATTTCCTTAGCCCGCACCCGATCTGCGTCTTCCCCCGTCTTCAACAGCTTTAAGTATACGGCCTCTTCCTTCGCAGTCAGTGGTTGCTTAAATGTTTTCAAAAGAAGCCCCCAAAGTCCATTTACTCTATTCTATGACCCGGCGGCATCTTAAGTGCCTTTCCACCTGAAAATATGTTTTCCGGCAAGCCATAAAGGGCACGACTTCGCGGTTTCCATAATAATATTATACAAAGACAGTGTATAAATTACAATACAAATTCTTTAAAATGACATCTAATGTCTGAAAAAAGCGAAAATAAACTTTAGTCAAACAAAAACTGCGACATTGCATAATTACTCACATCCAGCCCGCGCTCCGTCAGTCTGATTCCGTCCCCGTCCCGCACAAGAAGACTCTGCCGCCGCAGACGGTCTATCGTCTCGCCGTATACTTCCTCTATAGGACTGCCGAATATATGCTCGAACTTTGCCGCGCTCACACCACAGACCATACGCAGTCCGAGAAACATATACTCCTCCATCTGCTCCTGCCGGCTCAACACCTGTCTGTGCGGTAGATATCCGGCCTCCGGCTCTCCCTGTCCGTTCACCTCTATAAACTGCCCGGATTCCGCCCCGTCATCTCCATGCTTAGATTCTGCACTCATCACATACATCGCATAGCTTTCCATCGTATCCGGATTGCTCCATCTGACGTTCTGCACCATAGCGGAGGCACCCAGTCCGAATCCCACATAGTTACCCCGCTGCCAATATACTTTGTTATGCCTGCACTCATAACCGTCTTTGGCATAATTGGAAATCTCGTATCTGTGATAACCACAGGAAGCCAGATACTGTCTTGTAAGCCGGTCCATCTCCTGTTCCTCTTCTTCCGTCGGAAAAGAGTGTTCCGTCTGCCGCTCATACAGAGGCGTTCCCTCTTCCAGAATCAGGCTGTAGGCCGATATATGCTCCGGCGCAAGCGCCGTCACCTTCCGAAGCGTCCGCTCATAGGAATCTGTATTCTGTCCCGGAAGCGCCGCCATGATATCAATATTGACATTGCGAAAACCTGCCCTGCGCACCAGGTCGTAGGTTTTCAGAAAAGCTGCGTAATCGTGTATCCTGCCAATCCGCCGAAGTTCCTCATCATCCGCGGACTGCAGCCCTATGCTGACGCGATTGATACCAGATGTTATGTACTTTTCCGGCTCCCCGTTTTCTATCGTCCCCGGATTCATCTCCATGGTAATCTCGGCATTCTGCGCTACCCGGTAGTGAGCTCTGACCGTTTCCATGATCCGGCTGATCTGATCTGCCGGAAGAAGAGACGGCGTACCGCCGCCCAGGAATATAGATATCACATGATATTTTTTGTATACTTCAGATGACTGTGTAATCTCCCGGCACAGTAGGTTTACATAATATTCAATATCGTCTTGTACCATTCCGCTGCCGGACAGCACCGCATTCCGCTTTGCCATGCCCCGCTTCACTTCTCCCGCCGGGAAAGACAGGAAATCGCAGTAGAGGCACTTTTTTACACAAAAAGGGATGTGTATATATATACTCAGTTCTTCCATCATTTCACTTTAAGTTACCATTATTCTTAATATCTGATTTCTGATATCCGCCAGACTCGCCGCTTCTGCTTCCTTCTTAATTATCATCCAGTTTCAAAACGCTCATAAACGCGCTCTGCGGGATCTCCACGTTACCTACCTGACGCATGCGCTTCTTACCTTCCTTCTGCTTCTCAAGCAGCTTCTTCTTACGGGTAATATCGCCGCCGTAACACTTGGCAAGCACATCCTTGCGCATCGCCTTGACCGTCTCTCTGGCGATGATCTTGCCGCCCACAGCCGCCTGGATCGGAATCTCGAAGAGATGTCTGGGAATCTCGTCTTTTAACTTCTCACACATTTTCCTGCCCCGCTCGTAAGCGCTGTCCGCGTGGACGATAAAGGATAAGGCATCCACTTCGTCGTGATTAATCAGAATATCCAGCTTCACCAGCTTGGACTCTTCATAGCCCTTAAGCTCGTAATCAAAAGAGGCATACCCTCTGGAACGGGATTTCAGCGCGTCAAAGAAATCATAGATGATCTCATTAAGCGGCAGCTCGTATTTTAACAGCGCTCTGGATGACTCGATATATTCCGTACTGATATATCGTCCGCGTCTCTCCTGACACAACTGCATAATGGAACCGATAAACTCCGTGGTCACCATGATCTCCGCGCTGACCACCGGTTCTTCCATGTAGTCGATCTGCGCCGGATCAGGCAGATTGGAAGGATTCGTCAGCTCGATCATGGTTCCGTCCGTCTTATGCACTCTATAAATAACACCCGGTGCGGTAGTAACCAGATCCAGATTATACTCTCTCTCCAACCGTTCCTGAATGATTTCCAGATGCAGAAGTCCCAGGAATCCGCAGCGGAAACCGAAGCCAAGTGCGATTGACGTCTCCGGCTCGTAGTGCAGGGACGCATCGTTTAACTGCAGCTTCTCGAGCGCATCACGCAGGTCCGGATATTTCGCGCCATCCGCCGGATACATACCACAGTACACCATGGAATTCACTTTCTTATATCCCGGAAGCGGCTCCGCACAGGGATTGTTCACATCCGTCACCGTGTCGCCCACCGCCGTATCCTTCACATTCTTGATGGAAGCTGTCAGATAGCCTACCATGCCGGCCGACAGCTCCTCACAGGGTATGAACTGTCCCGCACCGAAGTAGCCTACCTCCACCACCTCCGCGGCAGCGCCGGTGGCCATCATCCTGATCGATGTACCTTTCGAAACTCTGCCCTCCATGATACGGCAGAATACGATCACTCCCTTATAAGAATCATATACAGAATCAAAAATCAACGCCTGTAACGGGTTGTCCGGACTGCCCTTGGGCGCAGGGATCTTCTCCACCACCGCCTCTAAGACTTCCTCGATACCAATGCCGTTCTTCGCCGAGATCATCGGCGCATCCTGCGCCTCGATACCGATTACGTCCTCGATCTCATTCTTCACCCGCTCCGGTTCTGCGCTGGGCAGGTCAATCTTATTGATCACCGGGAAAACATCCAGATCATGATCCAATGCCAGATAAACATTGGCCAAGGTCTGCGCTTCGATGCCCTGCGCGGCATCCACCACGAGAATCGCCCCGTCACATGCCGCCAATGAGCGGCTTACTTCATAATTAAAATCCACATGTCCCGGGGTATCGATCAGGTTGAATATATACTCGTTCCCATCCTTGGCATTATACACGATGCGCACCGCCTGCGCCTTGATCGTGATTCCCCGCTCCCTTTCCAGTTCCATATTATCGAGTACCTGCGCCTGCATCTCCCTGCTGGTAAGCAGTCCCGTCTTCTCTATGATCCGATCCGCCAATGTCGATTTACCGTGATCGATATGGGCTACAATACAAAAATTTCTGATTTTACTCTGGTCTATAGCTGCCATAATCTCCTCATTTCTTATGTTTATGCTGTGAAACTCGCAAACACTTTCTTCTCTTGTCATACAGAGATAAGTATACCAAATTGGGAGAAATATGTCCACTGTTACGACACGCTCCGCATTGCGCTCTGCACTTCATCGCGCTACCGCTGCGGCTCCTCGCCGCTCAGTACCAGATTCAATACATGTGCCAGAGGATCACAGGCATTCATTGCCTCCTCTACCGTATTATTCTGCGCCCCAAGCTCTATTAGCAGCGTCTTCGGGCACACGTGCATATTATAACGGTAAGCCTTCAGATAGATTCTTCTCGCAAGACCCGGATAATATTCGTTGCACGCTGCCTGCATCTGAAAGGAAAAGGCGAGATTGTCCGCCAGATTCGGATTCTCCAAATACGCGATCTCCCCCTTCCTGCCCCGGCTGAGCCCGTTGAAAAACATAAACTGCGCTGTGGGTCTGCCCTGAAGATCGACCACCAGTCTCTTATCCGCCGGCATCTCGTCCCTATGTAAATCGATCACCACCTCTATGGACGGATTCTCTGCAAGCAGCTTCTCTATCTCCGGCAGGGAATTACTGTAAGCCTGATCACGCGCATCCTTATCATAGCTCTGCGTATGGTGCATTACATTGTACCCGTAACGCTCACGCAACAGCGAGGCGAGATACTCGCCCACACCCACGATGCTTGTGGATTCATCACCTGCCACAGAATCCGCGAAAGCTTCCTGGGAATGGGTGTGGTAAATCAGGATCTGGGGCGCGTCTGCATCACCTTTCATACGCATGTCCCCGGACAGCAGCCGATCAACCTGCAACAGCTCCTCTCCCGCACGCGTCGTACTGTCCACAGCGTAGAAAGCCTTAATGAGCATCTCATAGCTCTTCAGTTCTTCCCACTGATAGCTGTAGTTCTTAGCCAGCACGGGCACAAACTCCGGAGCTTCATTATCACCGGTCTGCTCCGGCGGCTCTTCCTGTGCCGGCATCTCTTCTTCACCTGCCGCCTGATTCTCCAGATACATGCCGTTTTCCGCCAGCATGGCATCGGCAAGACTCTGTTCTAAATGCATGGCATTCTCATCATACTCCAGCTCTTCCTCGGAAATTGACTTGTGATCTTCATCGCTGCCCTCCAACATAAGAAGCCTTGCATAGTCACTCTCTGACGCCGTCTCTTCATCCCCGCCCGACATGATGCCATACAGGAACACCGGATATTGTTCCAGAAGCCATCTGACGTAAATATCACTCGTGATTGTCGCCGTGGAACCATGTTGCATCATGTGCATGGCAGGAAGATATGGTTCCATTACCATGGCGCTGACCCAGTCCGAGAACACTCCTTTGTCCTGTTCCCGCTGCCGCTGTGTCTCCACAATCTCCGTCAGAATGAAGAAAATCGTTGCGATAACAAGTGCTAATATAATTAATTTGACTATTTTCTTTTTCATGTCCATACTAGTTTATATATATGCGGTACGGACATCACTTCATACCATAAGCCCGGCCCATCTCCGATATGCCGGTCGTCTCATGATTCCTCCGGGTAATTGAGCGCCTTATTGATTCCGTCACACAGGATATGGCTGATCTGCTGAATCTGCTGGTCCACATCCTTAGTCGTGACATACATATTATTTAATTCTTTCAGCGCCACCGGGCGTTCTCCCATGGCATCCACCACAATCGTCGCGGCATCCACCACCGTCGGCACTCCCAGCGCCAGAACCGGCACATGAAGGCTCTCCTGCGTGATCGCATTACGATGATTGCCCACCCCTGATCCCGGATGGATTCCCGTATTCGTGATCTGTATTGTACGGTTCAGTCTCTTGGTGGAACGGGCTGCCAGCGCGTCGATCACGATCACCATATCCGGCTTGGTCTCGCCGATCACTCCTTTAATGATCTCCGCGGACTCCATTCCGGTCTTTGCCATAACACCCGGTATCAAACTGCTGACCTGATGCATTTTCGAGCGGTTATATGCCACCTTACCGTATTCCCGCACAATATGCCTGTTGATAAAGAGATTGTCTACCACGTTGGGGCCCAGAGAATCCGCCGTCACTTCCCGATTGCCCAGACCTACTACCAGAATGGACTGTTCTCTGTCCGGCTCAGGCAGAATATCACGAATCTCCTGCGCCAGAATCTCCGAAATCTCCTGGTGGTAATCTTCCTCCGGCTCTGTCATCGCCGGAGCTTCCAGCGTAATATAGACTCCCATCGGCTTGCCTAATATCTTGGCGCCGTTCTTCGTCTCCACTACCACCTTGGTGATATGGACATCACACGCCTCGTCATAGTGCTCTTCCACCGTAACACCGTGCAGGCCTTCCGCTTTATCCTCGATGCTCTCTCTGGCTTCCAACGCCAAGTCTGTCCTGACTGTCGACCAGCTATCCATGCCATATTCCTCATTTCCCGCATTTTATCTTACTATATGCGTATCTTTATAAGTTGGTTATTTACTTTTCTATTTTTTGCAAAAATAAACAAAATATGTATTGACATCATGATTCTCATAAACTACAATAATATGCGTGTGTTTCCATTAAAACGTCCGTGTCCGGCTTTAATGAGACACGTCTAAATATAGCTTATAAGAAGTTCACTTGCTTGCAAGGGTGAACTTCATAAGCTAACGAGCAGCTTTGCTGCGAGTGATGAAAAGAATATCGGAATCGGAGGTGTGATCATGGCTAATATCAAATCTGCAAAGAAAAGAATCTTAGTAAACAAGACGAAAGCTGACAGAAATAAGGCGATCAAGTCCGGCGTTAAGACAGCGATCAAGAAAGTATATGCTGCAATTGAATCAGGTGATCAGGCAGCTGCCAAGACAGCTCTTACCGCTGCTACATCCGCGCTTGACAAGGCTACTAAGAAGGGTGTTTATCACAAGAATACTTCTGCGAGAAAAGTATCCCGTCTTACGCTTGCCGTTAATAAGATGGCGTAAAAAAATCGAACAAGTTCGATTGCGAGATTCGCTTCGCGGACTCGAGAATAATCAGACAACAAAAACACTTCCTACCGTCATGGGAAGTGTTTTTTTGTTCTTTATCAGATTTGGTGCAAAAGTGCCCTAAGCCTTAGTATATGTGGAAGGCAGATTGCATAAAATGTTCCCTTGTGTCGGGCTTCGTCATATGGATTTTCTAATAATATTCCGATTAGGCTGAGGCTGCGGACGCAACCGCCCTCTATTCGCCATCCGGGCTCATGTCGGGCTTTTCGGGACATCCGTGTCCCGAAATTGCTGGATATAGAACGGAATATTAAGAAAATCTCATATTCCTACGCAAGACGACTGCGTGAACATTTTATGCAATCTGCCTTTGATATTCTAATGCTGTTATCTGCTGTGGCCGCCGCCTCCGTGGCTTCCTCCGCCTCCTCCGCCTCCGCTGTGGCTACGGCCTCCGCCGCCGCTGCCGCTTGACTGGATTCTGTGCTGTACCACGCTCTTACGCAGGAAGCGATCCTCTCTGACTCGGAACTGCGGTTCCATTCCGTCCACATAGGTGGTCGCGGTCGTCGTCTTCGCTCCGCGCTTGGATCTGCCGTTGCACAGTATAAAAATAACAGCTGATACGATCCCTATAGCCCACGGAACCCAAGCCGGCACGTACACATTAAAGAGCCTGGTTCCCATCATATCATGGTAGAAATCATTCACATATGTCCTATATGCGCGGTAAGGATTATGCTCTACATAACGGTATACATTGTCCAGAATATGATCGATCTGTTCGCTTGTATAGGCATCCTTGACTTTTCCCGTCGTACAGAACCATGTATAGATCCTGCCATCATCCTCACGGAACCAGTTATCCACTAACAGGACGCCGTCCCCGTTCGGCTTATTATAACCGAAATTGTGAGACTCATAAAACGCTTCCGCATAGACCCTTACGAACTCATCATAGCTCACGTTTGGCTCGATCTCTCTCGCATAGTCCTTAAGCGACTCCTGCAGGGTAATCAGCACGATATCACAGCCGGTCTGTTTCTCCCGCTTGGCAATCAGGCTGCGCAGTTTATCTTCCTCCTTATCCGTCAGCACATCGGCGTAATCAAACACCCTTTCATCCGTTGTACACTCCGTATTGCTCCTCTGGCGGTTGGCAGCACCGGAAACCGCACTCTGTCCACCGCTTATCACTATGTACAAAATCAGGACAATCCCTAATATAATATAAAGCCATTTAAAATAATGAAAATACTCCTTCATAGATACCTCCATGCCAGAACAGCTTACCGCGATTATAGCGCGCTCAAATCATATTTGAGGCTCTGGCTCAAATTGCGTAATTTTACAGGATCTCAAGCACTCTGACCGCCATAGAGCATATCGCCGTCACGATGGCGAACACGGACGCGCCATAGGCAAAAACTTTTCCCATCGAGACCGGCGTTGTGCCGATGACCTTACCCGTCTGCCCGTTGACATGAAATTGATAGGTTTTGCCCCGATAACGGTACAGATACTGCCACACCGGCATCAGTGCATAATTGACACCGTTTCTCTGCAGATTCAGATCTTTTCGATAGGGTTTTACCGTATTGTATCCCACAAGAGACTGCTGCATCAATTCCTCGGAGGCACCTCGCGCCTTCATCTGTGCTCTGCCCTCCAGTTCCGGCGCTCCCTGATTATAGATCTCTCCGTAGAAGCCGGACATATACTTGGGCTGAAAGCCCTGCAGCTGCCGGTAGCCGTAAGGTTCCATCAGATCCATGATCCCGTCGTCCATTGCAAATGAAGCATCCACAGGAATCTTATCAAAATCCAGCTCCATTCTGCGAACCACCTCATAGTATGAAGTCTCCACATATTCCGTATTTCCGCTGGTCCAGCTCCTGACCTTAGTGCCTTCTCCGGCGAAATCATAACGAGCGTTATAATCATACAGCCAGAACGGTACATAGATTCCCACCATTTTCTCCAGACTCTTCGCCGACATAAAATCAGAGGGCGTAAACAACCTTCTTGTAAACTCCGCTTCCATCGACGCAACGGCTTTTTCCTTATTAATATAGAACGGCAGAATCAGATGCGGCTCCAAAACACCTTCCACCCGCTCATTATATATAATATAACTGCCGCAATGCTCACATCTGCCCGCTGAAGCATAAGCCGGTACCTCCATGGGCGCACCGCAGTTAACGCACTGTGTAAGAGAGCCTCCCTGTATCGTATCCTCACTGTCCTCGCTCTCGCAATGGGGACAGTACATTCTGCCTCTGCCCGGCTCATACACCACGTTACCGCCGCAGTTTCTACATTTAAATAACATATTCCGTTCCCCTCTCTATGTAACTAATGTTATCTATATTTAATACTACCATACCATTTTTATGTATTATAAATCGCTATCCAACCGTAACCAATACCCAGCCCGGATGAAAGCTAATTTCTTAAGGAGCTCCTCAAAAAGCGTCAGCGCTTAACGAGGTTATGAGTTGCGAAGCAACTCACGAGTTTAGCGTCTGTTACGCTTTTTGCGGAGCGAAAGCGCGGCTCCGTAGATATTAGCTTTCATCCGGGCGGACACCTTAGATCTCGTATAATCAATAGATAGTATAACATTCGCTATTTATAATACAAGAATAAAACCTTTCACTATGACACATTCTTTGTTATACTGATACAATGAAATATAATAAAGCATAACAAAACAAAGGTAAGGAGTCAACCATGAAAAGAATAGCTATCATTACCGGGGCAAGCAGCGGACTCGGCAGAGAATTCGTAAAGATACTGAAAGAAAAAAGTGAAATCGAAGAAATCTGGGCGATTGCCAGACATCGGGATAAACTGGATAAACTGAAGAAACAGATGGGAAAAAAGATTCATCCGCTCTCCATGGACATTGCCGTTCTCACCCGCATTGAAGAGCTCGGCACTATGCTGGCGGAGAACAAGGTCGAAGTCCGATACCTTATTAATAACGCAGGTTATGCTAAATTCTGTTCTTACGGCGACTTAAGCGTAACCGAATCCGTTGACATGATCAATGTGAACATAAGCGGTGTCGTAGCCATGGGGCTTGTATGCATTCCCTACATGCCGCGCGGAAGCCACATCATTAATATTGCATCGCAGGCTGCGTTCCAGCCGCTGCCTTATCAGAATCTGTACAGTTCCACTAAGGCCTTCGTGCGCAATTACACACGCGCACTGAATGTGGAGCTTAAGGAGCGCGGCATAACCGCTACCGCAGTCTGTCCGGGCTGGCTGAAAACCCGCTTGTATGACCGTGCAAACATCGGCGCCGCCAAAGCTACCAGAAGGTTTTGCGGCATGACTACCCCCGATAAGGTAGCGAGGAAGGCTGTTGCAGACGCAGACCGCGGCAGAGATATCTCGATCTACAGCTTCTACGTCAATTTCTGCCATATAGGCGCAAAACTGCTGCCACAGCGCGTCATGATGAAGCTTTGGCTGTGCCAGCAGCGTATTAATCCCTGTGCACGTCCGAAATCCGGAAATAACAACAGTTATTCACGTCCATCCCAGCAGTAGGTGCACAGTTTGCACTTGTCTATACCGACGGATGCAATCATATCATCCAGACGATGATACCTGAGAGAAGTGAAATTCAGCTTCTCTCTTATTTTCTCTAACATCTCACTATACTCCGTACTGTCGGGATCAGCATAAACCGACAGATTCGGATACTTGTTCTCTCCTTCCATCTCACTGATTACGCGGCGTGCGATCAGCTCCATCTCTGAAGTCGAACGAGAAAAATTCAAATATTTACAGCCAAACAGAAGCGGCGGACATGCCGGCCTGATATGTACCTCTCCCGCACCGCTGTGATAAAGGAACTCCGTTGTCTCCCGAAGCTGTGTACCGCGTACAATGGAATCGTCGATCAGCAGCAGACTTTTGTCCTTAATCAGGTCATGCACGGGAATCAGCTTCATCTTAGCAATCAGATTACGTTTACTCTGAATCGTAGGCATAAAGGAGCGCGGCCATGTAGGCGTATATTTGATAAAAGGTCTGGAAAAAGGAATCCCTGACTCATTGGCGTAACCAATCGCATGTGCTGTTCCGGAATCCGGCACCCCCGCCACAATATCCGGGTGCGCATCATCCCGTTTCGCCAGCATAGCGCCGCAGTTGTAGCGCATCTGCTCCACGCTTATTCCCTCATAGGAAGAAGAGGGATAGCCGTAATAGATCCACAGGAAGGTACATATCTTCATATCTTTACCCGGAGCCACCAGAGACTTCATGCCTTCCGGTGTGATAATCGCAATCTCGCCGGGTCCCAGTTCCCGTTCCGGTTCATACCCCAGATTCAGATAAGCAAAACTCTCAAAGGAGACACAGTATGCCTCTTCCTTCTTCCCCACGGTCACCGGCGTGCGCCCGTATCGGTCTCTCGCCGCATAGATCCCCTTCGGCGTCATGAGCAGCATGGTCATGGACCCATCGATCAATTCCTGCGCATACCGAATCCCCTCTATCAGATTATCCCGCTGGTTGATCACCGCTGCCACCAGCTCCGTAGCATTGATATCCCCGCCGCTCATTTCCAGAAAATGTGCGTGCCCGCTCCGGAAGAGTTCCTTCACGATCTCGTCTTTATTATTTATTTTGCCCACCGTGGTGATTGCATAAGTCCCGTGATGGGAACGAATAATCAGCGGCTGCGGTTCATAATCGGAAATACAGCCTATACCGAAACTGCCGTGCATGGTATTGGCATCTTTATCAAACTTCGTACGAAAAGGAGCATTCTCGATATTATGGATCGCCCGGTCGAAGCCTTCCTCCTTGCTGTATACCGCCATACCGGCCCGCCTCGTTCCAAGGTGCGAATGATAATCCGTCCCGAAAAATAAGTCAAATACGCAGTCCTGTTTAGAAGCCACACCAAAAAATCCGCCCATAATATTCTCCTCTCCTGTTTATTATCTTACAAAAGCAGTCTGGATTCCCTGCTCTTAATCATTAAATCATCATCTTCCGTGTCCGTCATCGATCTCACAGCCGCACCTTCCGCTCTCTTTGACATGGTTTAACGCCTTGATCGCCCTCTTTCCAAGCTCTCTGCAATCTTCCGCCGAATCGCCGAAAGCCATGCCGATACTCAGCGTCACCGGCGGAAGCTCTCCTGCCGGATGCAACAGGATGTCGTTGACCTCTCCCGCCTTCCTGCAAAGCAGCTCCGTGTGCGCGGTCGAAACATCGGACAGCCACATAGCAAAAGTATCTCTGCCCTGTCTGCTCATACATACCGATTCTGCAAACGAGTAAGAAAGCACCTCCACTACACGCCGCAGGACAGCGTTGCCCGTATCCTGCCCGTAAATTTCACACACCTCTCTGAACCGGTCCACATTGCCCACAAGCAGACATCCCTGACTATGCCCGGCACGCAGTTCTTCATCGACAATCCTCTCGAAGTCTCTTCGCTCGACCAGCTTATCGAATGCGTCCTGCCCCGTCCCATGCATATCCTGATTCCCGAAATCGGCGGCCTCCGCCTGGGAAAGCTCCTCCTGCTGCGCACGTTCCCCGTTCTGTCCGAAAACCCTATATATTTTTCCCTTAAAACCGTGAAACCCTTGTACGACCTGCTTCCTCATACTCCTCAATTCCCGCGAACCATGAGTCAAAATCTCAGATATTCCAAACACTCCGATGCATTTAACATACTACGTAGCTGTTCAGAACTCTGTTCCTCACAGTTACGAAGATGCACAGAAATTATGCATTCTGCATAATTTCGCGCATGCCTGTCTCGGGTTTTCTGTGACTTCCGCTTACGCTTCACTCACAAAAACACCTCGCGGAATCACCTTCTGAACAGTTACCATACTACCATATAAAATGAAAATCTACAACATTGATTTCTCAAAGGATAATGGCAATAAGAAATTGAGCCTGTCGAGGCTCTCCACGAGCCTCGCAGACTCAATCAGTTTCATGATATAAAACCGGAGCACCCACTAGCAGAGCGTAACATCAATACAACTTACCTTGCCGTCACGCACATCTTCCGCCGGACTGCCGCTTATCACGCCCTTTTGCGCACTCGTCTTCCTGCCGTCCGCATATTCCAGCGTGCATTCCGTAATCTGATACTCACCGGGGATGTAATCTTTACATTCGCCCACATGATAGACCACCTTCGTCTCTCCCATAAATACCGCTTCCACGCTGCCGTTCTCCTGTAGCAGAAATGCGGGCAGCGCCGGCGTAAGCTGCAGCGTAAGTTCCCCGTCGCATACCTTAAAGGGCCGTCTGCCGAACATCATAATAATCCACATATTCAAAAACTCCACCGTGGAACCGCTTAAACGCGCTACAAATCCCTTGCCGTGATAACTGCTGTTGGGATTCTTACTGCTGGCAATAAAGGAAGAATTCTCGTATATGCTTCTGCCGTACACCTTGCTGTCAAGGAACGGGATCGCCGCCTTATGGAAATCTTCAAAGAACTCCTTGTACATCTCGGATTTTAACAATTCCAGCAGATATTTATATTCCATATGAAGCCAGATGGATTCATTCTCCAGCCATCCCGGCGTAAACGCCCGTGCGCGTCCCAGCTCATAAGAAGCTTCCTGCAGGGAGGCGTTGACCTTGTACATGGACAGCTTATCGTCATACAGGTCGCTTCCTTTCACCTGCTCGTACAACTTGCGCTTTCCGGACATCGCCTGATCCAATTTCAGATACCGTACGGGACCTTCCAGGAACAGCGGCACCGCTCCTACCTGCAGATCAAGCGGCATGATGCCGTCCTCACCCTCACGATAATCCGTCACTTCATAAGTAAAATAGGTGGGACAGATACCGCCCGCCATTTCGCAGGCCTTCTCAATACCTCTACGCACGATCTCATGCCATTCTTCCAGCATCTGTGCCAGTTTTTCGCCGGAAAGACTCTTCATGTCACCGCTCACTCCGGCATAAACCCGATCCCTGTAAGCTTCCTTGACATCATTGATTTGATTCCAGAAGGACACCGCCTTCTGCTCTGTCATCAGCGTCTTCTTCTCCGCCGCTACGACCCGGTCGATCTGTTCTATGAAATCCGCCAGCTCAGCCAGCAGCTCCACATCTCTCGGATAGCGTTTCAGCGCCTGTATCGTATATTCCAGATTTCTCGCCAGCTCACAGCTCTCCGGCATAGAAGAGCCTAACAGTCCCGGCAGTCCGTTTAACGCATCATACCAGCCGGGCTTGCCGCCCTCCATCTCCACGCCCATTCCGTAAGCGTCAAGCGTTGCAAATTTGGTGGCTGATAAAAGCAGAAGCTTCTCCATCAATGTAACATAAACGGTATCACCTTCTCCTCCCTTCGCACAAAGCAGCTGCCCGTCCTTAACATCCAGCTCTTCTATCGCTTCGTACTGGCGGATTCCTTTTTCTGTTTTCACATAGCGCTGTGCGCGTTTCTTAACTTTTGCCTGAGGTCTGTAATAACTGTACGCTTTTTCATACAGAAGTTCTTCCTCTTTCTCCGGGAAAACACTCAGATAGCTTTCCAGAAGATCTAAGTTGTAGGTCCAGTGATCCGACCAGTAGCCCTCACCGAACTTACCATTCACGACGCCTTCCGCCGCCGCCATAACCTGTTTAAAGAGTGCTTCCACCTGCTCAGTCGTCCGATCGGACCTATCCAGCTCTCTGTAAAGCGCTCCCGGTGTAAAAGGCTTAGAGAGCATATCGCAAAGCTTCGCTCTTACCTGTGCGCTGTCATCCCGGAAGATTTCCTCCGTCTTCGCAGCATTCAGCCGGTATGTGACTTTCTCCACTCCCAGCGGATTATAACCGTCAGGCTGAATGAGGCTGTAGAAGGTCTTGATGCTCTCCCGTCCCGTAAAAGGCGCAAAGAACACATCACACCGTCTGTTCTGATTCACATCCCGGAAATTGCCGTTGCCCTGAGAATAGAACTCCGGAAGCATGCTGAAATAGTTGTAATCCCGCTCCAGATCACCGTGTTTTCTGGAATACACGTAGAAGACCTTGTCATCCGTCAGTTTGATAGGATAACCGCCCCGCAGTACGTTGTCCATATAGGTATACTCACAGTAAGCATCGAAATCCTGATCAGCTGTCTTCGTCCTGATATGTCTGCACAGTTCCTCCGCCAGACGGTCCGCCACCTGCTTCTTTTCCTCATAATAAGCCGCATCCAGCTTCCTGAGAGCAAACTCTTCCAGAAGTTCCTTACTCTCCACCTGCCCGATCAACTCATAGAACACAATCTCTTCTCCTGCTGCCAGCTTCGCCTGCGTCCCGTAGAAGCTGCAGGGTACCAGATTCTGATTTACCTGCGGCGTCGCCAGAAGCTCCTGTAATCCGTGCTCAATAAAGCCCACCGGTTGCTCCAGAGACAGATCATAAGCAAATATCACTTCCGGATCGGTGACTGCCTGCAGCATAGTGCCGTCCGCCAGCGTACCGATAGAGAAATTACCGCCGTTTATCTCCGTCACAGCCGCGGAATCCGCCGTACTCGCCCGAACGCGCATAAAGGGATGACCGCCCACATCCTCCACCTGCATCCAAGCTTTTATGGTCTGCCCCATTAATTTCATGCTCTCCTGGTCAACACCGTAGGGAATGCACGCCGGCATACCATCCAGAATCTCCAGCTGAGCCTCCTGACTGCCGGTATTCTTCACACACACTCTGCGCACCAGAGCGCCGATCTTTTCCTCCGGCAGCGTATAATATGACACATTTGTCACAATCCCTTCCTGCTCATGATTTTCCTCGATCTCCAGCCCGTTCATGGTGATGCACATGCTATGCGGGATATTTTCATCCCGGAAAGCCTCCCATACTCTGCCTTCTTTCTTTATAAAAGTACGGAATCCGGTCTTTTTCACATTCTGATAAGCCTGATGTGCCGGATAAAACTCCATGATGGCATGATCCTTATTCTCTACACCAAAACTGACCACGCCTTGTCCGCGGTTTACATAATAGCACCAAATCGGGATACCCCTCACGCCGCTAATCCCCGGCAGGAAACTGGCAAAAGCCGATTGTTTCCCGTAATTTTCAATTCTGTATGCCGCTGTATTATCTTTCATTGCTGTAATTATGCTCCTTTCAACGGTGAATATTTCAAATGCTTAGGAATTTCCTATGCCTGCAGCTCCACAATGATCTCATGGGTGCTCTCTTCGCTAAGCTTTTCGATCTCAATAAGCGGAATTCTCACTTCATTATCCTGCACCGCAAGCTGTCCGCCGTCTAATGTAACACTACCGATTCGATAGGTGCCGGCTTCTGCATTCTGCGCATTGACATAGACAATATGCCACCTTCTCCCTCCGAAGTTCAGGGTGAGTCCCGCACGGCCATCCTGGAATTGTTCCTTCATAAGCTGCGGTGCAAGAATCATGTCGCCACAGTTTCCTCTGACACCGAACATCTGCGTGATCACCGTCAGCATCATCCAACTCGCCGCACCCGTCAGGTAATGGTACATGCCTCTTCCCCTGTCATTGAAATACTCCGGAATTCCCGGATAGATCATGCTGGTATTAAAATCCGCCACCTGCTCGTACAGCGTGTACAGGGCGCGATATCCTTCCCGTCCGAAACCGCGTCTGTAGAGCGCATTGGCATACATCGTCGTCATGTGTGAAAAGACTGCTCCGTTCTCCTTATGGCCGTATGCGAAACCGAACATCCTGCCCAGATCGGTCTTCAATTCTTTAAAGTCGGTATTCAGGCGATAGCCTCCCACTTCTTTCTGGTATAAATATTTATCCGCTGCCTTAACAATCTCCGCGGTCTGCTCATCGGTAGCGGTGCCGGACATCACGGTAAATACCTGTCCCGTCAGCATCATCTGTACTCCTTCGGGCTTGATTCCTTCACACTGGCGTCCGCTATTGTCATAGTAACTGTTAAACCATCCGCAGTCTTTGCCGTCGATCCATTCGGTTCTGCGAATATGTTCCCTGATCCACTGTGCCTTCTCCCGCAGGCTTGTCTGAACCTGTTCACTGTCAAGCTTTATCTTCCTGCCTGATACCTGATGGAATATGCTCTTGCAGTAATCTGCGAGCAGGGCTCTCTTCCGCTCTGCATCCTCATACAGCTCTGTGCCGGAAGCTAACAACGGCTCTATCTCCGCTAATACTTCCACGCTCTCCATCTGCAGCCGTTCGCGCAGCAGACCGATCAGCTCCGCCAGCACATCCAGATTATCCGCATAGGCAGCGGTAAATGCTACACTCTCTCCTCTGTCCGCCGCCATGTCAAGTGCGTCGTTCCAGTCCGCACCGCGCAGCCGCATGTGATTGTGCTCTCCCACCTCGTAGAAGACCGTAAGATTCTGCACCAGAATATGCTCTAATACGGATCCCAGATATTCGCGACCTTCCTGATCTTTCAAAACCGGCGTTCCGTCGGCTTCCCATGCCTGGTCGATGTCAGTACCTCTGGCTTCCTGCTTGTCTTTAAAATATGTATTCTCTTTCAACAGAACCGACAGGTCGCCGGTCTGGTCTATATACATCTTAGTCGTCATAAGCGGCCACAAACCATGATCCATCCAGACTCTCGTGATATTATTACGATCCGCTATGAACTCGCCCTGCTTGCTGCCTATGATCGTGGCATTGCTGCCGTCGATCCGCACGCCGCCGTAATTGTCGATNAGCATCTGNCGCACGTCATCCGGCTGCATAATNAACAGTGCCAGACAATCCTGCCAGAGATCACGCCATCCTCTGCCGCCCTTACCNTAATCATGGTGAGGCAGNAACGAACAGCCGTATATTCTGCGCAGCATAGGCTGGAAATTCACCCAGAACATGAAATTATCAAAACCAGAATCCGCCGTTTCATAGGACACGTTGATCCTGTCCAGCCAATACTGTTTCGTATTCTGAAGCGCTTCCCGTACTTTACCGTCATCACAAAAAGCTGCTAACATTCCATCGATCATCTCCCGGTTCTCTTCCGCACCGATGAAGATGGTATAGCTTCTGCTCTCTTTCGCCTGCAGCGTAACCTGTGCAAAACGCATGGCGCCGATGATCTCATAGCCGTCATACTGTCTGCCGGCGGGATCATAAGGCTGCTCTGCCAGCACACTCTCCGGTCTTTCGTAGCTGCCGCCCTCTCCGATATAATCTTCCACAACTGGCATAAATCCNACAGGCGCTGTTCCATCCTGTTCCATACCGCATACATAGTATGTGATCCGATTCTTCTGATGCCCTCTCTCATCAAAAGAAAGTGTCGGTGTGACCAAAACNCCATTCTTTGTCGTCTCGGCCCTGTGCAGTAAGGAAGTCACATGTCTGTGATCCCTCAGGTTGTCCGCACTTCTGCCGTAGAGCGGAACAGCGGCCGTAGGTGTCAGTGTGACCGCCTCATCCCCTTGGTTTATAATTTCCACATGCATGATCTCCACAGAATATTCCGATACCGGCACGAAGGAAGTGATTTTGGAAGCCACGCCGTACTCTGCGATCTCCCGCTCGATCTGCTGCCACATAGGACCTGCAGTCAATACGCTTCTGTCCTGTGCGTCCGTGAACCGCTTCGCTTCCGCCTGCGCAGAAACACCTGTGGCTGAGAAGCATGCACCGTCAGCAAGTCTGCACCAGAAGTTCCTTGTGGATTTGTTGTTATGAAGTTCCTCCGCGCTGACAGGCTGTAAGACAAACTCATTCTGACTGCGTTTCAAGTCACCGCCCAGTCTCGGCGTGACNGCTCCTTTTAATCCCTGCTCCCCCGCTATGGGAAAATACAGATAGCTTACGTTCTCCGGCTGCTCCAGCCGAAAAGTTCCCTGATGATCCATAAACTCGTACGATTTCATTTCTGCATTGCGCATATGGTTGTTACCCCCTGTTATATTATAATATAGTAATTGGACTTTTACCGAGTTACTCCTAGCATTATCATATAGATTTTGAACATCAATTACGGTGTCATTTTTTATATTTAGGTGTATTATTTTTATAGGAATTCCGGTAAAGCACCGTTTTATTTATTATAGCGTTGAATTTGGGTTTTTTCAATCGGAAGGGGACGTGAAATTGCNGTACTGTGATAGGTTATNTAANACGTCCGCACAGATGAAGAGNAATATCTACGGAACCGCGCTTTCGCTCCNTAANAAGCGTANCAGACGCTAAACTCGTGAGTTGCAAAGCAACTCAGAACCTCGTTAAGCGCTGNCGCTNTTTAAGGGGTTCCTTAAGATATTACTCTTCATNTGTGCTGGGTATNGGGAATGGCAAGGNANNAGAAATNCTGAAAAATNCNANNTGNNATGTNGAANTGAAGAATTGGAGAAATGTCAATTTTTAATTGCATTTTATTAAGAAAAGAGTATAATAAGGGATTTGGAAACGGAGGCGTGATATTATGAACAAGGATCTGACCGTGGGGAANCCGGAAACTGTACTGTGGCAGTTCTGTCTGCCGTTGTTTGGCAGTATTATTTTTCAGCAGTTATACAATATCGCCGACAGTCTGGTCGCCGGCAAATTCATCGGGGAAAACGCCTTGGCCGCAGTGGGAAACAGTTACGAGATCACTCTGATCTTCATCGCTTTTGCCTTCGGCTGCAATATCGGCTGCTCCGTCATCGTGTCGCGGCTGTTCGGTTCTAAAAAATACGGGGAAATGAAAACGTCGGTTTACACGACCATGATCTCCAGCGCTGTTTTGTGCGCGGTTCTGATGATCTTCGGGCTTGTCTGCTGCGATGTCCTTCTTGAACTGATCCATACGCCGTCTGAGATTNTCTCCGACTCTAAATTATATCTGAACATTTACATATGGGGACTCCCCTTCCTTTTCTTCTATAATATAGCAACGGGAATCTTCTCGGCACTGGGCGATTCCAAGACNCCGTTTATCTTTCTGGCAATCTCCTCGACTGCCAATATTCTGGTAGATATTCTGTTCGTAGCCGCNTTTGACATGGGAGTAGCCGGCGTGGCATGGGCAACTTTTCTCTGTCAGGGNGTAAGCTGCGTGCTTGCNGTAATNGTTGTATTAAAGCGACTGTCCGGCATCCNGACNGAGGGCGGGGTCGTCTTATATTCTTTTGAAATGTTTAAAAAAATAGCGGTGATCGCGGTTCCCAGTATCTTACAGCAGAGTTTTATCTCTGTCGGCAATATCATTATCCAGAGCGTGATCAACGACTGCGGGGTGGAAGTTACTGCCGGATATGCCGCAGCGGTCAAGCTTAACAANCTGGTAATTACCTCCTTCACCACGCTGGCTAACGGATTGTCCAACTATACGGCGCAGAATATAGGNGCCGGCATTCTGCCGCGGATCAAGGACGGNTTCAAAGCGGGCGTTAAGATGGTGTGGCTGCTCTGCGTNCCCCTCGTGNCGCTGTATCTNNNAGCAGCGAAGGCTCTTGTCACCTTCTTNATCAACGACCCTTCCGAGCTGGCGCTTGCCTCCGGTATGCGGTTTCTCTATATTGTAGCGCCTTTCTACTTTATTATATCCGTCAAACTGATTGCCGACGGCATTCTGCGCGGCGCCGGGCTTATGAAGAACTTCATGATCGCAACCTTTACAGATCTGATCCTGCGGGTCGTGCTGGCCGAAATCCTGTCCCGGCAGATAGGCTATATCGGNATCTGGTGCGCATGGCCCATCGGCTGGACGTTAGCTACGGGGCTGTCGATTACTTTTTATCGGAGAGGACCGTGGCGGAAAGCTGCCTGACGCATTTATATTTCAAAAGAATAATCTCCCTTCTTTATTTTTCCTTTTTTTCTTAAAATCCCGTCAAAAAACAGGGAGAAACAAACCGGGAAGATGAAATGCAATAGTGCCACCGAAACGATGGATTTAGTATTAATTCCCATATCCGTAAACGTAAATATCTGCCCTACAAATCCGCAGGTTCCCATGCCGGCTCCCGCAGGTGTATTGGTTGCCTCCAGAATGCATGTTGCGATTGGCGCTATGATAATCGAGGATAAAGTTGGCGGTAATAAAATCCAGGGATTCTTTAGAATATTAGGGAACTGAAACATGGAAGAACCCAGTCCCATTGCCATTACCCCNCCCATCNTGCAATCCCGGTAACCTGTTGCGGCAAATCCTACCATCTGCGCACAGCATCCAACCGCNGCCGCNCCCGCCGATATNCCTGACAGATTCAGCATGATGCATAAAGCCGTACTGGAAAGCGGCGANGTTAGGACAAGACCTACAATCACCGACACAATGATTCCCATAAAAAACGGCTGTAGNTCCGTCGCTTTCATGATAATCAAACCTATCCCACTCATTAACATTTTCACCCCAGGTCCAATGAATGTGGCCGTAAGCCCTCCCACCAGAAGAGTANCTCCCGGGGTTACGAGAATATCAACCTTTGTTTCCTTCGATACCGCCTTACCAAATTCCGCCCCTACGATTGCCGAAACAAGTGCCGCTGCTTCCCCGCCGATACCGGCNCCAAACGCTCCTGTCACCGCACTTGTGAATAAAACAAGCGGTGGCGCTTTCAATGCCCATGCAACTGCAACACCGATCGCTGCTCCGACCTGTTTCATGGCAAAGCTGCCCAGTTGTGTAAAATAAGTAAAGATTCTATATTCTCCCAAAAGATTCTGCCCCTGCTCTCCGACCGTTTTAAATATTAANCCGATCAGTAAAGAGGCAAATACCGCCTGCGCCATTTGAGACAATGCGTCGATGCCGTATCGTTTCGGTGAAATAACAATATCTTTTTTTCTNAGAAACTCTTTTACTCTCATAATTTCCCCCTCTGCTTGGTTACNNGTCCCCAAAACATTAATTTTACACTTTTGTATACAATCTTCGAATTNGGNTTTNATGCTTGAATTGTACANNANTTCATTCTATACTTATATAGAAAAAAGAAGCATAAAACATGAATTTTGAACNNCNCAAGGAAATGATCATTATGAGATATGATTTCTTACCACTGATTAAACACTCTTTCGCTTACGGAACGGAACATATCATNCCTGAATTTATCATCAGCAGCAAAGCAAAAGAAACGCTGATCTATCCGAAATCTTTCAGCTTGTTGAAAACAGCTTACGACTACTACACGGAAGGCAGCAATCAGGAATTCTATGAAATTCGATATATATTAGANGGAGAAGGCTATTTAAAATANAANGGNAAGAGCTATCTGCTGAAAAAAGGAGACGGCTGCCTGATCGACTGCCGCCAGAAATATTATTANCAGACCAGCAGCTACCACTGGGTCAGTACCTCTCTGTATTTCGATGGTACGCCGGCTGCTCCGTTAGTACANTCCTATCTGCAATCCGGTAATGTTAAATTTTCCAATACCGAATTTTTAAACTTTGAGCCTTTCCAGACACACATATTGCAATGNACGCAAAAGGCTGCCCCATATATGGAATATGAAATTTCCGCCANCTTTTATCTGCTCCTGACAAATCTTCTGATCGTCCGGNGNAAAACGCGCAGTACAACTTCNGACATTGTTGAGAAANTAGTTTCTTACATGCAGGCAAACTATATGAAAAATCTCTCATTAGATGACCTGTCTCACCATTTCGGCTTAAGCCGNACCCATATGTCCAGATGCTTTAAGGAGTATACAGGCTTCGCACCGCATGAATATATCACAAGGCTCCGTATCTACNATGCCAAGTATCTTCTNAAGGCAACAGNACTATCCATCGAAGAAATAAGCCATCAGACGGGATTCTCCGATTCCGTTTATTTNATCCAGGTATTTAAAAAAATGGAAGGGATAACGCCTTCTAAGTTTCGGAAAGGGTGATGGANGGGAGTGACATGCAAAGTAGGCTCGCAAAATATCCCTTAGCAATTATAACTCCATTGAATCCGAAATCAAAAGCCATTTCAATAATATGCTCCTCATCGCCCCATTCTCTAGCAAATGTTTCTTAAACAGGGTGCGAAGCAAGAATGATTTCCCGCATCTTCTGATTCCGGTCACCACTTTAATCAGTCCATTATTCTTACGTTTCATTATCTGTTCCAGATAATAGTCTCTCTCAATTTCAATCTCCATGGCAGTCGCTCCTATAAGATATTCAGGTATATTTTGCCCATAATTCCTTATAGCATATCGCGTGGAATGGTGTTTTTCAAGTTTTTAAAGATATTTGGGTTGATTTATACTGAAACATTCTTGTAGCTTGCGCTATACTTAGTATAAAATGATTTTTCTTGCCGAATGCAGTAATTTTCCTTGACTAAAACGGAAAATTACACATAATATATAAGTAGGAAAAAGCTTCCTAGGTGTTCCACTACCTTAAAGGTGAATTATGATTGGTGTTCCGCCACCATGAAGGNCGAATTATGATGAATGAGTAAGGATATCCTTCCTTACTCATTACTTTTTAGGAGAAATTTATGAATCATTCCAACTCCAATTTATTTTATACGTTATAACNGATATANTCTGGCAATTTACCTTCTTCCGCATACTTTTTGAAAAGATAAAACAAAATATGCAGCGCCATAATATCAATGCGCTTTTCATCATCCGTTGTCTGCCAGCAATTACTGCAATTCCGGATTTCGATTAAGCCAACTGCAATCATCTTTGAATCATAATGGAACCATCGCATACATGAGCTGNATTTCTGTATTCCGGTTCATTTAAATTGTAGCCACCATATNCGTAAATCACAGTATTTTCATCCAGAAGNACCAAACTGGCATGAGCTCCTATTCCTCTGCTCACAATCTTTTCCTCACCCATTCATCATGCACTNAATTACTCATGACATATTTTCTCTTTACATNNGCNTACTTTNTTCTCATTTTCANAAATTTTTATGGATTGACCCATAATGAGGTTTACAACATCCCACAAATCATTTCTTTCTATTTCCATTATAGTTCTCTATCAAATTAGTTTATTATCCTAATACGGAACAATCACATCGTAGAATTTTTTTGCTTCACTCTGCATGGATAATCAGATTCACAAAAGCTTCTCTGACAGCCTTATGAATAGGAGATTTGCTTCAATTCCACTACTTTCAAAAGTATATCAACTTTTTCTTTCTCATTTCATTTTCACCATGTCTATATATTATAACATATACAACTGCATTTCCTTAACTATCTTAACACTATAAAAATACTTAATCTCCGAGTNGATCTATCAAANCTTGTATTCTNGCTTTGGTTTCTACTGTAATACNCTCTATTTCTTCCTCTGTATGCGTATAATAAAATGACGGTGGAAATAATNTCCAACAGNTACCGCCCNTATAATACCACCAGTCATCNATTCGCTTTATTTTCATACAAAATATAATTTTATGTANTAAATTTNTCAACANGTCAATGCATTTTTTTATTACAAGCATTAGCAATTTNTCACCTTTATCAAACTAGCNGNCCGACCAATAAAATCTCTATATCACCAAATCATATCTATNNGCNTCCAATACTAAACATACTCAATCTCATATAATACTTTACNNCCTCTAATGTANAACTTNTTATAGNTATNATNNTAAATATAATTTATTANAACTGATTTAACAAAAATAAAAAAGATATAATATACATATCATACANATGGAGGCNTTTGTTTTGACAGAAGAAAGAGGATCTATTGAAATTCACCTGAAAGAATTACTCGAAAAAACCGGATTAAGCAAGAATAAATTCTGCCAGAGAGCAGAGCTGCAACGTTCTCAACTGAACGGTTATCTCAATGGTACAATTACCCGGCTGGACACTGATGTGCTTGTGAGGATATGTGACACTCTTGACTGCACCATTGCTGACCTGCTTGAATATAAACCACGTTAAAAGGACAATACCCTGCGCAGAGCGTTGTCCTTTCAAATGCTGATTTTTAAAATCTTTATATCCTATTATGTATCTCTTTATGCCGTCGCAAAATGAATTTTTTTACCAGTCGCCATCCCAATCAAAAATAATTCTAATGTTTGTGGATTCGTGTTCCTATACTTCAAATGGTAAAATATTTGTCCAATAGCTTCAATCAATTCTTTTTGATCTTCCTCATAGTAGTTTACATTTTCATCACAACATCCACTCGCCTGCAAAAGCAATGATAAAGCGAATCTTTCATTTACATATAAATATTTTTCTTCACACCCCTCTACTAATTGAAATGGTTTCCTTTTCAGACACCACGAGGCTGTATAGGCAATGAATTTAATGTAATTGACACGACCAATATCATGAAAATGTTTCAGCCTCGCTATATCTACTAAAATATCAATCAAACAATACTCAAATATATTGTCNTTAAAATATACTTTTCCTCCCAACTTATTGTCCTGATAAAACTCTTCAGCCAATTTATGAACTAATAATCCAGCATTATGAATATATTCATCGGAAAAAGATTCATTCAATTCTTCTTTAAGTTTCTTTGCCTCTTCCCTATCCATTATACCTCTCCCATCATTTGTATTTTAGTACTTGCTGTATTAAGTCGGACATGTTTTTTACTTCGCGATATTTTTCCGCCTGTNTAATCTTAGTAGTAATTGCCTGCTTAACATCCTCGTCATGGCACTTCTCAATTTCTTTGAGAATAAACTGGTACACTTCATTATCATCAGCAACTCCCAACTGCAAATTCTCTTGAAAATTGCAAATATAACTATTAATGAAAGTGCCCATTTCATCTCCGACACCTGTCAGTCTATTCATGATGTCAATATAATTTCTTAACATTTCATTTTGCAAATTGTATGGATATCGCAATTTATGGTCTATCTCACTCCATGCTTCTTCATACAATGTGCGTACCTGAATTTCGATCCCCAATCCATTATTTGCACGAATGACATAATGAACTGATCTATATGGTTTATTGTCTTTTATCTGAATCTTACCTCTATATAAACTATCATCATCGCCTTTACGAATATGAGCAAAAGGTGGTTCAATTAGAACATTCTCATATTGCTCNATTAAATATTCATGTACATAAATCCAATCCGTCTTAAAAAGCAGCAATATACGAANCCCCATCAAATCTGTGATAAGATTCTCATAATTGCTTTTTGATAAAGAATCACCTTTTTCCAAATATTCTGTATTCTTTCTTATAATCTTTTCCACAAGATGTTTTGTATCTTTAACCCTGTAACTTAAAGAATGAACATAAGAACACTTTTGTATCACTTCTGCATACTGCTTAACAGTGTTCTGATGTTCATTCCGTTTTGNTTCAAAATCATTTGCTATCTCGTCCAATTCTTCCCAAGTTAGTCTGGAACTTCTAAACTGTTCATCAGATATATTGAACTCTCTGCAAAACTCTCGCTGCTCCTGATGCGTACTTAGCATAGATCGCCACCTCTACTCGCCCAACGCTACGTTTAGAATTCCCGATTTTAAAAGCTTAGAATATGACTTCAACTGCTCGTCAATAAAATCCAAATTAATCTCCGGACCATTATTGGGCTGATTTTCTTTTTTGTACTCATCCGCAGCTAGTTTCTTCATAAAATTATCCATTACTGCTTTAGCTTCTGTCATATCTATCACCTCTTTGTTGCCAACATCTTTACTTCGTAATAGGTTGTAACAATATCACGATCCTCACTTATTGTCAACGCTTTTCTAAACTTACTTAATCAAGTATACCATTCCCAATTTGTGGTTACAAGATTAAATTGAATTAAAATGTAAATAAATATACCTTTTATAAGTATATCACATTCCATTTTTCTCAAAAATCCATTTTTTTCAAATACCAGCCTGCTCCCGACAACACATGCCGCATAATCAAGCTTTGAGGGATAATAAAGCAACCGTNTCNACATTCGCCGTCCANGGAAACTGATCCACTGCCACAGCCCGCTTCACCTCATACCCCCNNGCCAGGAAGACCTCCANATCTCTCACCAGACTCGTCGGCTTGCAGGAAATATACAGAATATGCTCCACGCCATACCGTATGATCTTATCCAGCGCCTTAGGATGNATGCCGTCCCGGGGCGGATCTAAAATGATGATATCCGGCTTCTCCTCTATCTCATCCAGTACTTTCAGNACATCTCCNGCGATAAATTNNCANTTATGTAAACCNTTGAGTTCCGCATTCATTTTTGCGGCTTCCACCGCCTCCTCCACGATCTCCACNCCTACCACTTTCTTAGCCACCGGCGCCATCAACTGCGCAATCGTACCGGTNCCGCTGTAGAGATCATATACGATCTTATCCTTTACCGNTTCACTTCCTTCNCCCGGNNCGGCGGAAACGATATATTCCGCTATATACTCCCGCGCTGTCTGATAGAGCACCTCCGCGCCACGGCTGTTCGTCTGGAAAAAGGAAAAGGGCGAAATCTTAAACTTAAGTCCCAGCAATTCCTCATAGAAAAAGTCCTGCCNGTAGAGAATCCGCGTCTCATCGCTGCGCACCACNTCCGCCACCGCGTCATTTCTAATATGCAATATCCCAACAATCGATCCCTGCAGGGTAAGTTCCAGCAGCTTCTGTTTCAAGCCGTCAAGAATCTCCTGCTCAACCGCGTTTTCCTGCTGCAAATCCTTTCTCCGCTGTACATCCTGCTGCGGCATACGGTCGAGTGCCGTTTCTGCCTGCTGTTCCGGTACGGCTTCTTCTCCGCCTCCCGTCTGCCGCCCAACTGTCTGCGTCGTCGTCACAAGCGCAATCAGTATCTCACCCGTCTTAGATGCCTTACGCACGAGAAGATGGCGCAGATATCCGGTATGCCGCAGTCTATGATAGAAANGGATGTCCANGCCNTCTTCCTGTAAAGCGGCNAAATAATCCCTGACACACTTCAGGATACTACGGTAATCCTCATCCACGATCCNGCACTCCGTCACCGACACNATATCATAGAAACTGCCCCGCTTATGCATACCCAGCGCAAGGGGACCGTCTTTCACCTCGTCACCGAAGGAAAACTCCATCTTATTGCGGTAGCCGAAGCAGACCGGACTCGCCTTGATTCCCTCAAACTGCCATGAANCCTGTCGATCTAACACACTNTCCAGCAGCTTCTTGACCTGCTCTTCCTTGATCTTCAACTGTTCNTCATAGGGCAGTGACAGATAAGTACAGCCGCCGCAGATCCCGAAGTGCGGACAAGGACTGCCGCATTCCAGCGCGGAAGGCTCCAGTATCCGAAGCAGTCGGCCCTCCGCTTTCCCCTTACGCACTTTATTCACACTGCACTGTACTTTCTGTCCCGGCAGTGCATTCTTCACAACACATGTCCCGTCTTCGGATTCCACGATCCCTTTATTCGGAAAATCTACCCTCTTGACAATTCCCTCGATAACCTGTCCTTTTTTCATACCAATACCCATGCCTTTCTCTCAGGCTTTCACAAGCANCTTTTGACACACACATTTTATAGAACAAAGAACGGGATGTATAATACACATCCCGCCTTTAGTTTACATAATATCTTTTTCATCACAAACTATCACTGTTTCCGCAAAGAAAACCGTCTCTTATTTGGATTCCTTCGTTCCGAGTATCTCGTCGTCTTCCTCATCCTCGAAGAAATCATCATCAAAATCGTCNTCGAAGTCATCCTCNAAATCCTCGAGGTAATCCGGTGTCAGATAACGATATACTGCATATGCAATCGCTGCAACCGCCGCAACTGCACCGATGATCGCCAGCACCCACAGCAGTGTATTGCATTTCTTCTCTTCTTCTTTCTTCCTGCCCAGCATCTCATTCACACCGGCATTCTCCAGAATATCATCCAATTTATTTATAATCTCCTTCTTGCTCATCATGTAACCCTCTCTTTCTTTCCTTTTCTTTAATCGGAAATCAACGTAATTTCCGTATGAGACAGNATTCTTGCCNCTTTTGTCCCAATATCTGAACTATTATTATTAATAATATACCACTTTCAGGCAATTTTTACTATANATATTTTAATATTTTTTCTTATCGCATAAGAAATTCCGTACCGGATTCCATCTTGTCAGGATAGATCAGCACCAGCTTCTGTTTCAGGAACGGGTTCATCGCCTGCCGCAACCNNTCCGACTGTGCGGCCTTGTGCAGTCTCTCCCGATCCGTCGTAAGCAGCAGGATCAGTTTGCTTCGGGCATGGAATTTCTTGAGATACTCCATGATCTCTTCCGGCTGCATATGCTCGGTGCCGTCTTCCCTCTCGTAATTGTCAAAGTAGGTTCCCATCTGTACATATGCAGATGCCACAACTTCCGACCGTATTTGTTCCGCACTCCACATAACCATATTCAGCCGCACATTGCGGAAAACCTCGCTCTGCTTCTTACAGGNTGCAATGATATCCGCACACAGGNTCTGNACTGTNTCTTTCTCATAAGTGCAATCGATCACCACAGCCATCTCCAGAATGCCGCCCCGATAGTTCCCCGGCACATGAAGCACNCGCTCNATCTGATTATGCAGTTGCAGATTCTGTACAGCCGTAAGCGGCATACGATTCTTCCTCCTGTTCTCATCATCCCATGCTGCCNCCGTTTCACGGCAAAATATACCGCACCTTACACTTTCGTCAGCTTCGCGAATCCGGCATACATGATCTTCTGTCCCGCCTCGTCAAACACCACTGTCACCTGCGAATCTCTCGGTCCCGCCTCAATCTTTAACACTGTACCCTCTCCATAGCGCATGTGCCGNACTCTGTCGCCCACANCGTATGCAAGCGTCTTACTTCCCACCGGTTCCAGGGTTACCGCCCCGATACCCTGCGCTGCCCTTGAGATATAAGGCTGATTCTCTACGGCCGTACGCTTCGGACGGACAATCGCCTTCGGCTTCGCCTGTACAGTTACNGTTGACTGCCCGCCAAACGATTTCCCAAAGGATGGCTTCGATACGGGTTTATCAAACTCAGTATCCGCTATCCGTCTNTAAGGNGCNTCNTTGAAAANGCTTCTTTCCCGGGAATCCTCANCATATTCCGGATAATCCCGTCGTTTCTGCACCGGCGGCTTGTCATCCATCAGCTCCGCCGGAATCTCCCTGATAAAACGGCTCACCGGATTATACTGCGTCTCACCCCTGATCATGCGCTGTCTGGCATAGGTGAGCGTCAGATCCTCCTTCGCCCGCGTNATTCCTACGTAGGCAAGCCGTCTCTCCTCTTCNACTTCCATCGGATCGTCAGACATGATCGTCATATAGCTNGGGAAGATNCCGTCCTCCAGACCTGCCAGATAGACATGCGGGAATTCCAGTCCTTTTGCGGAATGAAGCGTCATCAGCAGCACCCTGTTNTCCTCCCCGTCCACCCGNTCAATATCGGCGACAAGCGCCACTTCCTCCAGAAATTCACTTAAGGTCGGTTCGTCGTGNGTNTCCTCATAAGCCGCCACCTTACTGATCAGCTCGTCAATATTNTCAATNCGGTCAGCCGCATCCTCCTCATCCGACTCCTCCAGTTCCTTCACATATCCGGTCGTCTCCAGAATGTCTTTCANAAGCTCTGACAGACTGTAGAACTCCTGCTTNCTGCGGAAAGTCTGTATCATGGTGACAAAAGGTTTCAGCTTAGAAGCGCTNCTGCCGATGGTCATGATCTGATCCGCCTCACGCAGCGCGTCGTAGAAGCTGATCTGTCTGGCATCCGCATATTCCTGCACGCGCACGATGGTCGTCATACCGATTCCCCGTTTGGGAACATTGATGATACGTTTTACCGCCACGTCGTCCCGTCCGTTGTCAATCGTCTTAAGATACGCCANAACNTCTTTGATCTCCCGTCTGGCATAGAAGTTCGTCCCNCCGATGACATCATAGGGAACTCCTTCCATAATAAAACGCTCTTCCAAGAGACGCGCCTGCGCATTGGTNCGGTACAGCACGGCACANTCTCCGTACTCCGCCGNCCCCTCGCGCCTCTTCTTCGCCACATCGCCTGCGATATACTCCGCTTCCTCATAAGCAGTATCAAACTGTCTGAGATGGATGCGGTTTCCCTCTGTNTTCTCCGTCCAGAGCGCTTTATCCTTACGCCCNCTGTTATTCTTAATAACGGCNTTNGCCGCATCCAGTACGATCTGGGTGGAACGATAATTCTGCTCCAGCTTGATCACGCACGCTTCCGGATATACCTTCTCGAAGTCAAGAATATTCCGNATATTAGCGCCCCTGAATTTATAGATAGACTGGTCGTCATCGCCTACCACGCACAGATTCCGGTACCGATCCGCAAGCAGTCTGATCAGCTCAAACTGCGCCGTGTTGGTATCCTGATACTCATCTACCATAATATAACGGAACCGCTCCTGATAATTATGCAGCACCTGCGCATCCGCCTTAAAAAGCTCCACCGTCTTCATGATCAGATCATCAAAATCCAGCGCATTATTCTTATGCAGAACGGCCTGATATTCCTTGTACGCTTTGGCAATCTTACCGCCGTTATAGTCAAATCCATTCTGCATCTCGTACTGCACCGGATCGATCAGCTCATCCTTCGCCGAGGAAATGGCACTTAGGATCGTCCGCTCTTTCAGCGTCTTCGTGTCGATCTGCAGTTTCTTACAGATCTCCTTCATGACACCNTTCTGNTCATCCGTGTCNTAGATCGTGAAATTATTATCATANCCCAGCCGGTCTATATATCTGCGCAGGATTCTCACACAGGTAGAGTGAAAAGTGGACACCCAGATCTGCTCGGAACCGAAGCCCACGATCTGATCCACACGCTCCCGCATCTCTCCCGCCGCCTTGTTGGTAAAAGTGATTGCCATAATCTGATAGGGGTTAACCCCTTCCTTATCGATCAGATACGCCACCCTGTGGGTGAGCACCCTGGTCTTTCCCGATCCGGCTCCCGCCAGAATGAGCACCGGTCCTTCCGTCTGCATGACCGCCTGTTTTTGTCTGTCATTTAACGTATCATATATACTCATATTTCCTCTGATTCCTTTATTATCTGTTTCTGACCCATGCTTCCCGTCAAGAAAAAAGCCAATCATGAGTTTTCCCCATGGTATTGGCTTTTTCATTAAATCAGAAAAGCTGATTTCCACAGTTTCCGCAGAATTTCGAGCCCGTAGTAGGCGTACCGCAGTTCGGACAGAATTTCGGTCCGGCACCGCTTTGCCCTGCTCCGGACTGTGCCCCTTGCTGCATCTGCGCTCCGGCGTTACCGCCCATATTCATCTGGCTCACCAACTGCTGTCCCATAGCCATGCCCATCTGCAAACCGACCATGTCGGAGGCAATTCCGCTGCCGCTGCGGCCTCCCTTCGCCATACCGTCTGCCGCCGCCATCTGTGTATATTTGTTCATATCGCCAACCATAGACTGCGCCGCGGCCTTCTCCTGCATCTTCTTGATCTCCTCCGGATAGGAGAAGCTCTCGATCGTAAAATCGGAGATGCCGATGCCCAGCTTACGCATATCCATATCCAGATCCGCTTCTATACCTTTAGCGATGCTTCGCGCATCCGCCTGCAGGTTAAACATATCCCTGCCCTCTTTGCTGATCCAGCTCATTAACAACTGGTCAAGACTCGCGATGATACGTTCCTTAACATCATCTACCGTATAGCGCTGACGAATGCCCGCCAGTTTCTCGATCACCACATCATGCTCTACGACCCGGCAGTTGAATGTGCCGAAAGCCCGAATCGGCATACCGCCCGGCAGTCCCGGTGCCTGTAAGTTAATCGCATTCTTCGTCCCCCACTTCACCAGCTGCTCTTTTGTATTGATGAAAAGTACCTCTGCCCGAAGAGGCGTGTTAAAACCGAACTTAAAACTTTTTAATGTAGTCAGGAAAGGAATGATCTCTGACTCAATGTCGTAATCTCCGTCATCTTCGAAGATTCCTTCCACTCTGCCGTTATACAGAAATATCGCATCCTGCCCCGGACGGATAATCAGTCTGGAACCTTTCTTGATCTCCTGATTCTGCCATTTATAGAACAGTACGCCCGCACCGTTCTCATTCCATTCCACCAAATTAGAAAACTGATTTTTCAGAAATCCCATTATCTTCCTCCATCTACCTTAATTCATTCCCATCTCCGCTTTCAGTGCCGCCAGCTCGTCATCCACATCGGATCCGGTATCAGCCGTATCATATTTGCTTGTCAGATCGTCGATATCATTGCCGGAAGCGGACTTATTCAATTCGCCGATGGCATCCGCTTCATCTAACATCTTATTAACCTTCTCTTCCATTCTGCTAAAAGCAGCGGCATTGTTGCCCGCACTCTCAAGCCCGGCACCCATCTCGTTGATCTTTCTCTGGGTCTGTGCCGCTTTTGCCTTTGCTTTCAACATATCCCTTTTACTCTTCATCTCAGAGATATCCGCTTCCAATTTATCATGCATCTGACGCATTTTCTCGGAATTATCCCGTGCCATCTCGTAGTTCTTCACAAGCACTTCCCGTTTCTGTGTCAGTTCACTCTTCTTTGTCAGGAACTGGCGTGCATCGTTATCATTGCCAGCCGCTACGGCTTTCTTTGCATAATCGCCCATCTTGGCAATCTCTTCATCGCACTCTCCCAGTTTCCTCTTAGCACTCTTCTCCTCCGCCATGATGGAGGCCGTCTCAGCCTTCACTTTGGCGAAATCGGATTCCAGATTTCTCAGATACTGATCGATCATCTTCTCCGGATCCTCAGCCTTATCCAAAAGTGCATTCACATTCGCCGTCATAATGTCCTTAAATCTTGTCATAATTCCCATAATCCCATCCTCCATGTTTTCCTTATTATATTATTTGTTCTTAATATTACATGCTCCGGTTAAGCCGCCCTGCCTGTTCGTTTAAGTCCTCCACCAGCCTGGATACCGCCTGCACAATACCGGTATTCTTATCGCTGACCGTATAAGTTTCCTGGGCGTGCGCGGACACCTCCTGCACGATGGCAGAGATTGTCTGAATACTCTCCACAATACCGCTGTTTGCGTCCGCCAACCTTGCAACCGCGTCACTCAGGTATGTGCTCTGTTCGTTCACGTGTTCCGTACCCTCCGCAATCACTCCGAAGTTCTCCGATGCCTGTGCAGCAGATTCACTCTGTTTTCTGTTGCTTTCCATCAACTGGCCTACCGCCTCTGCCGCAATGGATAGTTTGGAGGAAACATTCTGTATTACCTCAGTGATATTAACCGTTGCCGTCTGTGTCTGGTTAGCCAGATTGGAGATCTCCGTTGCCACCACCGCGAAACCTCTTCCCGCCTCGCCCGCGCGGGCCGCCTCAATGCTGGCGTTGAGTGCCAGCAGGCTGGTCTGACTCGCAACACTGGTAATCAAATCTATAATCGACTGCATATTTGTCGTGTACCCTTCCAGAACCTTCATATCTTCCACTGCTTCTTTACCGATCTTCTCGGATGCAGTCATCTGCTTCATCAGCACATCTATATTTTCTCTGCCGTTTCTTACGTTGTCATTGGACTGTTTCACATTCTCGGTGATACTCTCCACGACTTTCGCCATCTGTTCGATATAGTTCTGGATCTCCTCCGTCTTACTCAGCTGGTTCTGTATGGATTCCGCAGTGTCATTCGTTCCCTCGGATACCTCCTGCATAGCGTTGCGTGTCTCCGACACCGCAGTGCCGAGCTCCGACATATGACCGGTCACGTCTATGATTCCTTCCGACATCTGCCCCGATACCGCCATTACGTTGTTCAGAAGCTCGGATACATTTTCTTTTTCCTTATTTAATTCCGACAGCTTCGCCTGATTGACCCGTGCAAGCGTCTGTGTCGCCAGACAGATAAAAATCGCTATGATAAGCAGGAGCGCCATCCTGATCTCATAAGTCGCCATATCCGCTTTATTCAGATTGCCGATTATTCCCTGATAAACAAGGAATATTACATTGATCAGGAATCCTCCGCCCGACACCGCAATGCATAATCTGAGGTCGGAAAACAGAATCAAGACCATATAGATCGGAATAATAAAAGTAAATGCAATCGGGTTGACCGTGGTAAACACAACAAATATGTAAAAAATGGTATAAAATGTACCAATATAATATTTCAGTCTCGGACTTTCCGGATTCCTGCTATACACCAATATCTCCCAGATCACCGGTCCCAGCGCCAGCACTGAAAAAACCAGGTAATACGGGACGGTTCTGGCTCCTTTGACAACTTCCAGAAAATAAGAAGCTTCCAGTACTGCTGCCAAAACGATATGACAGGCAAGCGCCACTTTATTTGTCGCCCTCGCCTCACTAAAAACCGTATCTTTCTCCTTTGTTCCCATATCCGTAACCATACCTTTCTCTATTGTTAGTCTAAAAAACAGTATACCATAAACTGCAATCCTCCCACAAGGATTTTCATACATGTATCAGGTAATGAAAATATAACCACTGAAAAATCCAATGAAAATATTGCAGTGAAAGAGAAAGCGCGGTAAGGTAAAGATAAAAGCATATCAAAGCAAATATACAAAAGTAATGAGGCCTGATAAGGTCGAAAGGTGTGAGTATAGAAATGATGTGGATACCGTTAGTCCTATTATACGGCGTGTTGAAAGGCGTCAGAGAAATCGTCAAAAAGAAGGCTCTGGAAAAGAACTCTACCATAGAGGTATTGTTTATGTATACTTTCTTGTCTTTCCTGCTTGTTTTGCCTGAGGTGAAAGAGGCCGTGGGAATGGATACAAGGTTTTATCTCTATGTGGCGCTTAAATCTTTCGTGATTTTTCTGGCATGGATGTTCAGTTTTAAAGCAATTAAGAAAATGCCTATCAGTCTTTACGGAGTGCTGGATCTGTCCAGGGTACTCTTTGCCACGCTGCTTGGGGTATTCGTGCTGCAGGAAGTGCTGAGCGGTTACCAGATGATTGGTCTGCTTTTTGTATCGGCCGGGCTGCTTTTGCTCAAATATCAACCGCGTGCCGGGCGGCAGGCGGAAAATGCGGCACAGAGCGTGGAAGTGAAATATGTGGTCATGGCGTTTGCCTCCTGTGTGCTCAACGCTGTGTCTGGTCTTCTGGATAAGCTGTTGATGAAACAGATCAGTAGTGCACAGCTGCAGTTCTGGTATATGTTCTTTCTTGTGACGATGTACCTTGCCTTTATTCTGTGCACCCGTACACCCGTTAATATACGCAGTATGGCGCGCAATCAGTGGGTGTGGATATTGAGCGTATTGTTTGTGATTGCTGACCGGGCGCTCTTTATTGCGAACGGTATGCCGGGGAGCCGCGTCACGGTGATGACGCTGCTCAAGCAGGCGGGGTGTGTGGTGACGATTCTGGCGGGGCGGTATCTTTTCAAGGAAAAGAATACAACGCACAAGATGATTTGTGCAGGGATTATTATTGTGGGAATTGTGATTGCAGTATTATAAATTTCTGCTTTTCTTTTTCTTCATTTGCTGTTATACTAGTTTCATGCGGATATAGTTCATCGGTAGAACGCCAGCTTCCCAAGCTGGAGAGGCGGGTTCGATTCCCGTTATCCGCTGTAAACGAGCTATGGGACGCTTAACTAAAGCATTTCATAGCTTTTTTGATACTGAATTCTGAATTTAAAAAATAAGATATACCCCCTCAAACAATCACATATCGCAATCCGCTGCATAGTCTATAATAAAATGCGCTCACAGGATTTGTAGCAAACTATGAAAAAAATATTGTGTTTACTTCTTACAACATTCCTCATGATCGGTGCGCTTAGCGGATGTGGCCGTCAGACCGGCACATCCAAAGACTCTAAAGGCGCTTCCGGCAATACTCCGGTCGTATTAAATGAGGTAGCCCATTCTATCTTCTATGCACCGATGTATGTAGCGATAGAGGAAGGATATTTTGCAGACGAAGGCATTGATCTGACGCTGATCACCGGTTTCGGTGCCGACAAGACCATGACCGCCCTGTTGACCGGTGAAGCCGACATCGGTTTCATGGGCAGCGAAAGTACGATCTATACCTATAAAGAAGGAGCTTCCGACTATGCCGTTAACTTCGCACAGTTGACCCAGCGGGCCGGCAACTTCTTAGTTTCCAGAGAACCGATCGATAATTTCAGTTGGGATATGCTGATCGGCAAAGATGTGCTCGGTGGCAGAGCCGGCGGTATGCCTGAAATGGTCTTCGAATATATTCTGAAGAAAAACGGCATCGATCCGGCAAATGATCTCTCCATTGACCAAAGCATCGACTTCGGTTCCACGGCAGCAGCCTTCTCGGGCGGCCAGGCGGAATTTACGGTCGAATTCGAGCCCCACGCCACCTCCCTGGAAGCCAAAGGCGACGGCTATGTCGTAGCTTCACTCGGCGAAGACTCCGGCTACGTTCCCTACACTGCCTTCTCCGCCAAGAAGAGTTATATTGCGGCAAATCCGGAGATAATCACTTCCTTCACCAATGCCCTGCAAAAAGGCATGGACTATGTGCAGACCCATTCCTCCGCCGAAATTGCGCAGATCATCGCCCCGCAGTTTGACGGAACGGATATCGACACCATCACCACCATCGTGGAGCGTTATGCTTCCCAAAAAACGTGGAAAAGCGATCTGATCTTCGAGGAGGACAGTTTCACACTCTTACAGAACATTCTGGAGGAAGCCGGTGAACTGGACGAACGTGTCCCCTATGCTGATCTGGTAGACACCTCCTACGCAAAAGCCGCAGCACACTGACCGAATATTCATTGTATTTCTCAGAAAATACGGGTGCCCCACAAGCTGTCAGCCTGGAAGCACCCGTATTTATATTCTACTTGAGATTAGTCATTAGTTCATCCAGCACATCTATGACATTCCGGTACTGCTCAAGAACCTCTTCCGCTTTCTCTTCTACCAGATTCAAACGATTCTCTTTGACAGCCACCTCCTGCTCTCTGGCCGCCTCGGACAACCTGCTTGCACCGATTGATTTCATGGCGTTCTTCAATCCGTGCATCTCTATACAATACCGCTCGTAATCTTTTCGTTCATAACACGCTCTGATTAACGGCAGCTTTTCCTTGCCCTCCTCCAGAGCAGCATCCAAAACTTCTAAGTAAATCTCCTCATCCCCGGCACACATTACAATTCCTTCTTCAACATCGAATCCCCTTTTTTCTAAATCGTTAATGGTACGAACCGGTTCCATTCTCACCCTCCATTCTGATAATAAATATATAAAAGCATTATTATAATAATATCACATCAAATGTCGGTTTGGCTACTGTCTTCTTGCTTTTTTGGTTTTTTTCGTTCTTTCTTCTCCCTGCCTTCCGTAAGACCATCTATCATCTTTTCAATGATCAGTTTTTTTACGTACACATCAAAGCTTAACATGCAGATCATCGAAAACAACTGCAGAAACTCTTTATCCTCCTGCGGCGCACCCTGAAAAGTCTGCCCTGCAATCTTGAATTTATCCACAAGATCCGCTTTCAGCACATCTGTCTGTTCTCTCTCCAGCCCAAACACTTCTTCATAGACCTGCTCCAGATCTAATCCGCCCGAAGCGTGAAAAAACTTTTCCGTAATCGGCGCTAACAGCTCTTGTATATCGCTGATTGACAGTATTCCCTTGTAATAGTAGATAAAAATAAGCAGCAGCACATGCTCCTTGGAATATTTCTTCTTCACCGGCGGCGGAAGCAGATTATTCTTGGCATAGTTATTGATCATCGTTTTAGTCAGAATCTTATCCTCCGCAGGATCTCTGGTAGTACTGCGCAGATGTGATTCCATAAAGGTCGTGACCTGATCCATATACAGATCAATATCCGGAATATCCTCCGATTTAATATATTCGATTCTGTCCAGACTTGCCAGTATGCTTTCCAGCAGATTCTCGTTGTTGATCGTCATCTTGTGCACCTTCCATTTCCGGCATATCGTTCCATTCTCTGTATGAAACTGACGGAACCATATGCCAGAGCTGATTTCTTTATTTAATGTACATGATAACTGTTCAGGACCCTGTTCTTCACAGTTACGAAGCGCCTTCCGAACAGTTACTATGCATGTTCTATTATATAGTTTTTATTACTACATGACAAGTCTTTTGTCAGCCACAACAATTTTGTTGTAACAGTTCAGCCTTGCTTCACTGTTACGGACTTTGCAGTAAGTGCAAAGTCCTGTGCCGAACCGTTACATTTTGTTTACAACACATCATAATTATGGTATATTCATACACGAAAGCACTAAAGTTTTAACGTGCGAAAGCAAGCTGTCTTTCTCCCAAATATAGCGCAATAGGAGGATTTTTACTATGAATCAAAAAATAAAGACCGCAGCAGTTGACCGATTATTCGACGCCGTGCTGTGTCTGAACACAAGAGAAGAATGTTACAATTTCTTTGAGGATCTGTGTACGGTCAATGAACTGCTGTCCTTATCCCAGCGCTTCGAAGTTGCCTCCATGCTTAAGGACAAGCGCACTTATCTGGAAATCGCTGACAAAACCGGCGCGTCAACTGCCACGATCAGCCGTGTCAACCGTTCCCTCAACTATGGCAATGACGGATATGATATGATCTTTGAGCGCCTGAAATCCAATTCCTAAAACGGGCGCCTTATCAAAGAAGAACCGGCTGACCTGCCGGCTCTTCTGTCATTATCCGTCAATATTAATCAGATCCATTGGATCAATGTATTTCTCATCATAGGTAATCTGATATCCCAACTCCGTATTGTCTTCGCCGATCACATACAGGATCGCTCCTCTGACCACATCATCGCCCTCTTTGACCATTGCCTCCCCGTCATTGCGATAGATACTGTTGTAACCGTTCCCGTGATCTATCTTAATACAATGAAGATAACCGCTGTCCGTCGTAATCGATGACACCGTGCCGTCCGCCGCTGCAATAATACTGTTGCCCTCGGCACCGTTTAACTTGACCATCGGATTCTCACCATCAGCTTCCTCCAGTGAAGCCGATGAAGACATGGGGAAACCTACCGGCATATGGGCCTGTGCTCTGGCCTGCTCCAGGGCCTCTTCCTCTTCCACTTTCTGATTGATCGTATCGCTTAAAATAATAACCTTATCCGTCAATTCTTCCCTGAGAGCAGCCAAGTCTGCATTCTCCTCCGTCAACCGTGTGATCTCTTCCTGCTGCCCGGCAGTCTCTGCTTCCAGAATCTCTATCCTCTCCGCCTCCCTGTAACATATAATCGACAGAATTGTGATTGCTGTCAGCACGATCACCGCCAGCGACTCTATCAACCTCGGTCCAATCCCCATCTGCCGAATATGTCCGTCCTTGGAATCCGCGAAAATCATCAATGTATAATTAAACCTTCTCTTTCTCCTGCTGCCTTCTGTATCGCTCAACGAAAATCACCTCCAGCCTGTATCTAGTACTATTGTACCACAGGTACTCTGTATAATACAATCTTTTGTTTACATAAAAACTATTCTCCGCACAAAAAACACCTCGCGAAATACTAACCATGAATAGTAACCAAAAAACCTGCCTCCGCCAGCGCCCTCTCGACTGCATTAAGCGTCTCTTCACGCTCCGCCTCGATGGTGTGCAAATGTACGCCCTCCGTCAGCTCGGTAAGCGGTTTCGTCTGATATTCCTCCACTCTGCGCATAAATTCCCGCACATCGGCGCGGCTGCGGATCACCAGCTCACCGGACAGCCGCCCATAGATCTCATGCTCCACAATCACGTCCACCACCCATCCGCCTGCGTCCACGATACAGTCCAGCTCCCGCACAATATCCTCTCTGCCGTGTCTGACCCGGACCTCTCTTCTGAACCACTCCCGTTTCGGGGATTCTTCATATAAAAGATAGCCCTTGTTGGTGGAAATAATATTGCGATAGGAAGTCCGCAACAGCGCCATGTCCTGTACGATCACCTGCCGGCTGACACCCAGCCGCTTCGCGAGATCGTTTCCGGATACCGCCTCCTTCGCTCCGCTCAAGATTTCTATAATCTCTTGTCTCCTCGCTTCACCCTTCATTCTTTCCGTTCACTCCATCTATATGATCACACCGTAACCACTCTTACATCAGAATACGAAACAATGCACGGTATTTCACTACAGAAACTATACCATATGTTGATTCACCGTACAAGAAAAACACAAAACCCGTCTCTGATAAAGATTCGCAAAAACAATGCTTTACATTTATAAAGACATGTGCTATTCTATGAATGTTGACACAACAATTTATTTTTTATTTTTTGGAGGTATGTACGATGAACAAAGGTACAGTTAAATGGTTTAACAACCAAAAGGGTTACGGCTTCATCTCTGATGAGCAGGGTAACGATGTTTTCGTTCATTACTCAGGACTCAACATGGAAGGTTTCAAGTCTCTCGAAGAGGGCGCTGCAGTTGAGTACGAAGTAGTTAATGGCGAAAAGGGACCTCAGGCCGTAAACGTAACAAAGTTATAAGAAACTTCGTTCTTGTAACACCATAATCTCTATTACGATGTACCTGTTCTTAAATATAAATGATAATTTTTATTTAGAATCAGAGATATTATTGTAACAGATTAGAAAAAAACCTGTCATTCGGCAGGTTTTTTTATTTTATAAGAACTTCCGCGGCATTCCTGCAGTACTTCCTCAAATTTCATGCTGCCGCCAAACAGATCTAACGCACTGCCCACAGTTACATTCACTCTGTCCCTGCCGATGCTCTTTAACAGACGCAAATCATCCATGCTGTGCACACCGCCGGCATAAGTGATCGGCAGCTTGCCCCATTCGCCCAACAGACGCGCCAGATCTTCCTCAATGCCTTCTGCCTTTCCCTCCACGTCCACCGCGTGAACCAGAAATTCATCGCAGTAAGACGACAGCTCATCTAACGTACGATCTGTCAGTTCCACATCGGTATATTTCTGCCATCTGTCGGTTACAATAAAGTAGCGGTTCTCCTTCTTCCTCGCGCTTAAATCCAAAACAAGCCGTTCTCTGCCCACTTCCCGCACCATTTTCTCTATATGATCATACCGGATCTGTCCGTTTTTAAAAACATAAGATGTGACAATCACATGACTTGCTCCGGCGGACAGAAACTCACCGGCATTCTCAGGTGTGATACCGCCGCCCACCTGCAAACCGCCCGGATATGCATAAAGTGCGCTCAGCGCCTGCTTCTTCGTCGCCTCGTAGTAAGGTGACGAAACCGGATTCAACATTATAATATGCCCGTTTGTGATGTTATATTCACGATACAGTCCGGCATAAAATGCCGCATCCTGACCGGACACATAATTTTCCTGCGCCGTATCACCCTGATCGTTCAGGCTGCTGCCTACAATCTGTTTGACGCTTCCGTTGTGAATATCTATACAAGGTCGAAATTCCATTATAAACCTCCATGGTTCAAATTGCCGGCCGTCTGCCGTGCATATTTTATTTTCTAACAGACATAATAACATAGGAGCAGGTGTTTTTACACAAAAACATCCTGTCTTTCAGAATTTATGTACAACAGTAGCGGCCCAGAGCCATACTGTTTCAAATGAATGCAGAAGCAGCACAATCCCGGGCGACACGATATGCCCGATTATGCTTCGGAATGGAGGAAAATATGAAAAAGGTGAAAGCATTGTTACTGGTTTCTCTCATGGCGCTGTCCATGGTCACGCTGACAGCCTGCGGTACAAACGACAACGCGACAGGCAATGGCAGCAACAATTCAACCGCCGCCGATTCCGGTACGGGTAATGATACCAACGCGAATACGGGAACTACAGGCGGCACAGGGACATCCCAGGATATCACAGACAACGGCACCACAAACAACACAACCGGTGATACAGCCACAGGTAACACAGACAAAAATGAAAATGTCAACGATGTGACTGCAGGAGACACAACAGGCGACACCATGCTCGATAACGTAGGCGACGCAGTCGGTGACGCGGGCAACGCAGTTTCCGATGTAATTGACGATGCCGCCAACGGCGTGGAAAACATGGTAGACGATGTGACAGGTACCGGTAACACGACCAACAATACCGCTTCCAATATGTCAACACGCGGAACAAGACGGTAGAGATTCGCTTCGCGAACTCGGCCTTAAAGAAATCCGTCCCTTGCAGTATATGGGACGGATTTTCTCTTTTTTATTTTTCTATAATAATACCATCTCTGTATGCCTGCAGAAGCTCCTCCAACTGGTGTATGCTCTCCCGCAGTTCCGCACCGATATCGGTATCCGCAATCTTCTGACGCATACTGCTGGTCTCTAAGATCACGGAATCCGAGAAGATATCCGACTCGTGCAGGATCGCCGCCTCCGTAGACTCGAAGGGCTCATGGGCAACCAGCCGCATGCCGTGGGAATTGACTACCAGCGTATACCCTGCGATTCCCGTCTTATCCTGATACGCTTTGGAGAAACCGCCGTCTATGATAAGCAGTTTGCCGCCGCACTTAATCGGAGACTCCCCTTTCTTGCGCTCCACCGGCACATGTCCGTTGACAATGTGGGAAACTTTTTCATCTAAGCCGAATTCCCAGAAAATCCTGTCGATCACTATCTCGTTATCAAGCAGCCTGTAGTAGCTGTTCTTTGTCTCCTTGTGCATTTCCTTATCTTCCAGAAAATACCGTTCAAAAGTCGCCATCTTATCCTTACCGAACACCGGCGAATTAGGTCCCGCCCAGATATACCAGATAATGTCCTGGCCTTTCAGCTTTTCTTTCAGGTTGTTATCGGCATAGTAACCCTTCCTTGCATAATGCTCCAGCACATCATAGAGCGCCTTGCCGCTGTACTCCTCGCCGTACACAGTGACCTTTCTGAAATCTCCTCTTTCATCCATGGGTACACACCCGTGATAGAGCAGATTGGAATTGTACACCTTGTACAATCCGCCTTTGGAAAAAAGGAATCTGACATGCTTCTGCAGCTTCTCACACTTGACAAATCCCTGTCTGAGACGCTCCATGACCTGCTCTTCCTCCGATGTCAGCTCATATGGACGCTCTCTGTTGACTGTGGGGAAATCCACATCTTTCATGGCGTAAGAGACCCCGTCGAGCACCAGAGCCTTATTCTCATAATCTATCTTGTCGAGCAGCAGTCTGTCCTGCATGCCGAACTCAGGTCTGCGCATGATTAACTGCCCCTCCAGTTTAAACTGGATGATGGCAATCGCTTTATGCATCTTCATGTCCAGACTCAAATCTTTGGTGTCGTAGTCGGTGTTATACTTGATGGCAAAAGCGCTGCAGTCCGTCTCTTTGTAAGCGTCCAGCGCAAAGGTTGCCAGGGGGATCAGATTGATGCCGTATCCCTCCTCCAACGTATCCAGATTGCCATATCTGGCAGCCATTCTGATTACATTGGCGATACACGCCAGATGTCCGCTGGCAGCTCCCATCCACACAATATCATGATTACCCCACTGCACATCCACGGAATGATAGGCGCACAGTGTATCGAGGATAATATGCGGTCCCGGGCCTCTGTCATAGATATCTCCCACGATGTGAAGATGGTCGATGACCAGACGCTGGATCAGATAGCTTAGGGCAATGATGAACTCCTGTGCCCGTCCGATGCGTATGATCGTGTGAATGATCTCATTATAGTAAGCTTCCTTATCCTGTATCTCCGCTTTCTCCGTTATTAATTCTTCTATGATATAGGAAAAATCCTGCGGCAGAGCCTTACGCACCTTGGAGCGGGTATACTTGGAAGAAACTCTCTTCGTAATCTGCACAAGTCTGTGCAGAGTGATCTTATACCAGTCTTCAATCGTGCTTTCGTCTTCCTCCCGCAGCACCAGATCAAGCTTCTCTCTCGGGTAATAGATCAGCGTTGCCAGACTCTTCTTATCCTTGATGCTCAGCGTATTACCGAACTCTTCATCAATGGTGCGCCTGATGGACCCCGATCCGTTCTTCAGAATATGATTGAACTGCTCATATTCACCGTGAATATCCGTCATGAAATGTTCTGTACCTTTGGGAAGATTTAAGATTGCCTGCAGATTAATAATCTCTGTCGATGCTGCCGCGATCGTCGGATACTGCTTGGATAAACTTTTCAAATATCGTAGCTCTAAATCGTCCATAAATGCCTCCGTATTACTGTCTTTTGCAACAACTATCCCATTATGGTAGAGTTTTGCTTTTCTATTATATTTACTAACTTTTACTCATTGATTACATCACTCATATCATACATTCCTGCCGGCCTGCCCGCAATAAACTTTGCTGCCTGAATCGCTCCCTTGCCGAATACCGCCTTGGAATATGCTCTATGAGAGAAGGTCACGACCTCGTCCGCCCCAGCAAAGATCACGTCATGATCTCCTACGATGGTGCCGCCTCTGACCGCACTGATTCCGATCTCTTTCTGCGCTCTCTTCTCTCTCGTCCGACTTCTGTCATAGACATAATTGTAGGCATTGTCCAGCTCCTCATTGATGGAATCCGCAAGCGCAAGCGCGGTTCCGCTGGGCGCGTCCACTTTCTGGTTGTGATGCTTCTCCACGATCTCAATATCGAATCCCGCCGGTGCAAGGATCCCTGCTGCCTCCTTCAGCAGCTTGAGAAGCATATTAATTCCCAGCGACATGTTCGCCGACTTTAAGACTGCCACCTTCTTCGACACCTCCTGCACCCTAGCAAGCTGTGCCTCCGACAGCCCCGTGGTACAGAGCACGCAGGGCACCTGCTTCTCCACACAATAATTAAGCAGTCCGTCCACTGCTGCTGCCGCACTGAAATCAATGACCGCGTCCGCCGCCACGTCACAATCCGCAATCGTGGAAAATACGGGGTACGAATTTTTGCCCTCATCGTAAGCATCTACTCCCGCCACGATCTCTATCTTTTCATCCGCCGCAATCAAACCCGATATGGTCTGTCCCATCTTGCCGTTGCAGCCGTGCATAATTACTCTGGTCATGTTGTATTACTCCTCCCTCTGCTCTAATTGGTAAGTGTCTGCCACTAATCTAGGGCAGACACTGGAAACTGTTTCTATAAAATGCCGTAATTGATGAGTGCGGTCTTAAGCGTCGCCACATTCCCTGGATCCATCTCGGACAGCGGCATATGCAGCGGCCCTACGTTCTTGCCCATCAGATTCATGGCTGTTTTCACCGGAATCGGATTCACCTCACAAAACAGCGCGTCAAACAATTCAATGACACGAAGCTGCTCCTTCATACTGCCCTCTATATCACCGTCGAAAAATTTCTGACAGATGTCATGCATCTGCCTCGGCGCTACGTTGGACACAACAGAGATCACGCCCTTGCCGCCCAATGACAACAGAGGTACTACCTGATCGTCATTGCCGGAATACAGATCAAGCTTACCGCCCGCTAATGCCATCAGTTTCACCACCTGGGAAATATTGCCGCTGGCCTCTTTAATCGCCACGATATTGCTGACCTCCGTGCATAACTTCACTACTGTCTGCGGTAGAATATTGCATCCGGTCCTGCTCGGTACATTGTACAGAATAATAGGTAGTTTCACGGAATCCGCAATAGTTTTAAAATGCTCATATAATCCCTTCTGGGTAGCTTTGTTGTAGTAAGGTGTCACGACAAGCAATCCGTCCACTCCGTATTTCTCTGCTTCCGTTGACAGATATACCGCCGTCTTCGTACAGTTAGAACCCGTACCCGCAATAACCGGCACTCTGCCATTCACCTTCTCGGCACAGAACCTGATCAGATCCAGATGCTCCTCATGCGTCAGCGTGGACGCCTCTCCTGTCGTGCCGCACACGATGATTGCATCTGAGCCGCCCGCGATCTGCTCCTCCACCAGCTCCTCGAATTTCTCATAATGAATGCTTCCGTCCTCATGAAACGGCGTGACGATCGCCACCCCTGCTCCTTTAAAAATTGCCATACATACCCTGCCTTTCTGGTCGCTTTGTCCGGCTGATCGGCGCTGTGCGTTCATACGCTTCCCGCTTACGCAAAAAGAAAACTGACCGCACAGGGCCAGCTTAAACTCTAACTTACCTGATAGCGCCCCATCGATTCGATGACAGTCATACAGCTCTTAACTGTATGCCCAAGATGAGAATCCGCAGATAACTCTCACTTTCGGCGTCTTCCCCTTTCGAAACTCTTCACCTGTGTCTGCAACATCCAAACTCCTACTGATGAAAAACGCAACCTCTATCAATCTCCATTTTTATTGTTGAAATTATCATAGCATCATGCCCTAGGGATGTCAACAGATTCTTAGTGGCATACTTCCTTTGCACGGGTCTGCACATAAAAAGACACCCGCGGATAATTGCGGGTATCTTAATCGTTTCTATAAAATTTTACTCCCATTTCTTAAAGCGCATCGTCTCAACCTTAGTCACTTCATCCGCCAGCATACATACCTCATCATTCAGCGTAATCCCCGTCATGATGATGTCCATATCATCCGGCTTCGATGCCAGAAGCGTCTTTAACTCCTCTACCGTGATGATCCCGTTGTCGATCAGGCCCAGCACTTCATCCAGAATCAGCAGCGAGCATTCTCCCGTGTTCATCACTTTCTTGGCGAAATTGAGTCCGTTACGGATGTTCTGGCACTCTTCCGCTTTATGCTCCTCCGTAAGATCCATAAAATCCTCGTTGGATTTTTCAAAACGGAATATCTTGATCTCCGGCTCCAGCCGCTTCACAAACTCTGACTCCGCCAATCCTCTTCCCTTTAAAAACTGGATGATGACTATATATTCGCCATTGCACGCAGACTGCACCGCTCTGCCGAGCGCTGCCGGAGATTTACCGTGCCCGTCTCCGCTATAGATCTGAATCATGCCGTTTCTCATATTGTATCCCTCACTATTTCCCGCACATTTCCTGTATGATTTTAATTGTTCAGAACCCTGTTCTTCACAATTACGTATGATTTTACTATACTATGTTTGCCTATCATAGCACAATCGGGATTTTCGTGCAACTGTTTGTTCCTTATCAGTTTTACTCCGCTTTATTCTTCCTCCACCATTTCCAGCTTACTCACAGACACTTCATAAGCGACTCTTCTCTCCAGCTGGTCTTCAGATAATTTCTTCATATATTCTCTGCTCTGAATCCTGCCCCAGATCGCACAGCGGCTTCCCACTTCGAAGCTGCTCGCAAATCTCGCATTTCTTCCCCAGCAGATACAGGGTATGTAATCGGATTTACCGTAGGGTCTGTTTACCGCCAATAGCAAATCGGCAATCTCTCGTCCAAGAGGCGTCTTTCTGTAGATTGGTGCCTTACAGATATAGCCGTCCAGAAAGATCTGATTCGTCTTGGCGCTCTCCCCGATATCCTCCACGAACTCAATTTCTCTTGCAAACACAGACAAAACAAGCCTGTTCTTTCTCTCTTCATGTCTGTTGTAGGAGCGGAACTGCCCTGTGATACAGATCTTCATCCCCTTGTAGTCCTCGCCTACGTCAAGGAGTCTCTCCGAAACCATTACCGGAATGATATCCGTGGAGTCGCTGAGGCGGTCCACACTGATATCTACCATATAGAATCCCTCTCCGAAAATCTCGTGGCTGAAGGTAAAATCACTTACGATCTCTCCCATAATTGCCACCTGGTTGTTTTCAATAACCTTATCTGTCATGTTTTTCTCCCTTCTACACTGTGGAATTGCTCATAGAAATTCCTTTTTGTATTGTACTATCAATATATAAGAAAACGGGCCCGAATAGAACTGTTAAGTGTCGCGGAATTGTGCGGTCACCGTCGAAAAACCGAAGGTTTACGGATTTTATGCGGCTAAAAACATGTTTCGGGATAGATATACCGCCACAGACAACTATAACAGAGGTACCATTCATACATTTGCCAACCTGGTCGCTCCGAGTGAAGTTAATATCTGCGTCACCGCGCTCTCGCTCCGCAAAAAGCGTAGCGGACACTAGACTCGTGAGATACCTCGTCAAGTGCCGACGCTTTTTGAGGGGTTCCTTCAGATATTAA
>JAAUZT010000005.1 GCA_014804485.1 Lachnospiraceae bacterium | reverse complement strand
TGTAAAAAAGCCTTTATCGCAAGCCGCAAAGGGAATGAATTTTGCAGCCCGCAATGTAAAAACCAGTTTAATGTCTACAAATCAAGAGAAAAGAAAAATGGGAACAAAAGAAGCGATTAAAACCAAGAATGGTTTCCTGAAATATAACAAATAATACTACTTCAGGGAAAATTTGTGCAACAGACTGTTTCATAAACTCTGATAAAACAAACTTATATATGCTAAATATAGAAAAATAAGCAGCGGAGATGGTATATATGGAATTTACTCTGGAAGAACTTTATACAAAAAAAGAAGGACAGACTTACGACCGTAAGAGTGCAAGAAAAGATCCGAAAGGACTATCAAATCATATTGTTGCATTTGCCAATGCGGACGGCGGCATGCTTGTGATCGGCATAGAAGATGATTTTACAGTCACAGGCATTGATGACTACCACAACAATGTCAATGATATACTTAGAGTACCCTTTGATTACTGTACCCCATCGGTACGTGTTACTACTGAAACGATTGAGTGTACTGACAAAAACGGTAATCCCAATCATCTGCTGGTTATGACCATTCCTCAAAGCCCTGAGTTGCACGCCAATCAACAGGACGAAGTATATTACCGTATGGGCGACAAATCTAAAAAACTGAATTTTGACGAGCGGCTACAGCTTATGTATGCCAAAGGTTCCCGCTATTACGAGGACGAGCCTGTTTATCGTTCCTCTATGGAGGATATTGATTGGGAGTTCGTCGCTGAATACTGCAAGAAAATCAGATACCCAAAATCCGCAGAGGAATATATCCGCCAAAACAACAATTTCGTTGTCAATCATAACGGCAGGGAGGAAATGAGCGGCGCTGCCATTTTGTTATTTGGCAAAAATCCACAGCGCTTCTTCAAAAGGGCAAGGGTGCGTTTTATCCGATATGACGGCACAGAAGCCAAGGTTGGAACCGAAATGAATGTTATTAAGGATGAAATGTTTGAAGGTCGTATTCTTGATATGGTTCGCAGTTCTCTCGACTTTGTACGCAGCCAAATCAAAGAGCATACAAAACTTGGCACAGACGGTCTTTTTCATACAACACCCGAATACCCTGAATTTGCCTGGAAAGAAATCATCATCAATGCCATCGCCCATAAGTTATGGAAAGCTTTCCATAACTTGTGTTATACGAAGTTATTTATTATGCAAAGTCATCATAGGATTGCCCCAAAACAGGGGCTTTTTTCTTGTTTATCTTAACATAAAAATATGCTACCTTCAAGAAACAGCCAAACTATAAGGCTGAATAAACTTGAAGGAGGTTTTCATGATGAAAACAAAAGAATTACCATCCGTAACCAGTGCTCTCTATGAAAAAATGACAGCTGACGGTTACAGTAAACCTGTCCTGGATACTACCAAGTGGATTCTGGGGCATTTTGAGGCTTATTGCCAGAAACGGGATATCAACGAGATCAACACAACCGTTGCGGCAGGTTTTGTGCAGGAATGTTTTGGTTTTGATTACTATAATACTACCATGCCAATGCAGACTGTAATGCGCAGACCACTTCTGATCCTGATCGAGTTTGAGGAATCGGGAAACTTCTATAAAACCCACCAGCGTGGCTCAACTACCGAAATCCCGCCTGTTTACCAACATCTGTTTTTAGAGTACAGGGAAACGGTCAACGGACTTTCCATCTCACAGAACACCAAAGGAAGAAAGCTCTGGATTTTTACCAAGTACTTCGAATATCTTAAGGATCAGGGAATCTTGAAACCATCCGATATCAGCTTTACAACGGTACACGAATATATAGATCAGCTTGACGGTTTCGCACCGGCAACAATCCGTTGCATAAAAGGAACTCTGCGTGAAATCTACGACTGGCTTTACGAGAGGGGATATGTCGGTTTTACCGGACGTCAGATGTTTCCCCTCATCCGCAAGGATCCCCGCAATAAACTGCTCTCCTGTTATTCCAAAGAAGAAATCTCACAGCTGCTCTCCTGCATCGACACTGATACAGAGTCCGGAAAATGTGTCTTTTGTATTCTCAGCCTTCTGGCTTATCTCGGAATGCGGGCGGGGGATGTGATACGGCTGCGTTTTTCCGATATTGACTGGAACCAGAACGTTATCCATTATAATCAGCAGAAGACAGGAAATCCCTTGACGCTGCCCCTGTTGGATGAGGTAAAGTTTCCTCTGCTTGACTATATCAAAAATGCGCGGCACGAAAGCACAGACCCGGAGTATGTGTTTGTCACACTTTACGCCCCTTATACAAAGTTTGGCTGCACGTCTTCCATCTTCCGGATGGTGGACCAGTGCATGCAGGTGGCAGGGATAGAGTATGAGGGCAGGCACCACGGCCCGCATGCCCTCCGTCACAGCCTTGCAACAAACCTGATGTCAGAAAATGTTCCCCTCAGTGCGATCTCAAATATCCTCGGACATGCCAGTACGCAGACCACAGAAATTTATCTTACCGTGGATGAAACGCATCTGAAAGAACTTACATTGGAGGTGCCGTATGCTAAAAGATAATAACGGGCTTCCGGATTTTAACGGACCATTCAAAGAACTGATCCCTGAATACATTCTCTACAGGAGGGCACAGGGCTATGTTATCGGCGATCCCATCGTCTACCGGCTGCGTGAATTGGACATCTATGCAGGCAGCCAAGGGGTTACGGGGCCTGTCATAACCCGCAGGCTTTATGAGGGCTTTACTTCCTGCAGGCCAGGAGAAAAACCGGGAAATGTCCAAAAGCGGCAGAGTGCCGTGCGGGGATTCGCAAAATATCTTGTCCAGCGCGGATACCGGGATATTTATACTGGATATGATGATATGCGGAGGTTTAAGAGCGATTTTATTCCTTATGTTTTCTCAATGGAGGAAATAGCGCGGATGTTTCATGCACTTGAAACCGGATGCAGGAAAAGTGTGCCAGACGAAAATGATATGTTCCGTGCTGCAATGCTGTTGTATTACTGCTGCGGCCTGCGCAAGAGCGAGGCACAGAGTCTGAAAATAAGGGATGTGGATCTGGATTCCGGGAAGATTACCATCTGGAACAGCAAAAATGACGTCAGCCGTATCGTGGTCGCGTCAGAAACACTCCTCACAGCCCTGAGGGATTACGCAGACAGGTATCTGAAAACAGCTTCCGGTGACAGCTTTTTTCTTTTTCCAGGATACAGCAGGACAAAGACAGAAGACCTGATATATCGTGAATACCGCAGTCTTCTGGCATCTGCGGATATCCCCGTGCGCCCTGATGGGAAACGCCAGCGGCTGCATGACCTTCGCCATACATTCTGCGTAAGGGCATTGGAACAGATGCAGGATAAAGGGTTTGATCTTTACACATCCCTTCCTCTTTTGTCCAAGTATCTGGGACATAAACACATCACGGAGACGGAATACTATCTCCGGCTGCTGGATGAGCACTTTGACGGCATCCTGTCCAAATGTAACAGCTACAGCCCGGATTTATATGCATGCGGCAGAGAGGAGAACGGGAATGGAAAACGATAGGTCTTTTTCGTATTATCTGACGAAATTTCTCTCCGAATATCTGCCAGACCAGTATGGTGCATCACCGAATACAGTGCAGTCATACCGTGATACCATGGTCCAGCTTCTCGTGTTTTTCCGGGACTGCAAACATCTCAGACCGGAAAAACTTAAGTATGCTGATTTTACACCTTCCGTCGTCGAGGAATTCCTGCACTGGCTGGAAAATGAGCGTAAAATATCGGCCAGAACGCGAAACCAGCGCCTTGCTGCCCTGCATTCGTTTTTCAGATACTTGCAATACAGGGATCCCTCCGGCTTTGACCAGTGTAAGGCTGTCCTGTCTGTCCCGTATAAAAAAGTTCCCGCCATTCCAATGTCATATATGTCCGTCGAAGAGGTACAGCATCTTTTTTCCATGCCTGACCAGCATGAAAATGCCGGCATCAGGGACCTGGCGATACTGGTGACCCTGTATGAAACCGGTGCAAGGGTACAGGAACTGATCGACATGTGTCCGGCAGACATAAGGTTTCAAAAAACTGTGGTTGCCGAGCTGCACGGAAAGGGCAACAAAACAAGGATCGTCCCCATCAATAGCGAAGCAGCCGCCATTATCAGGGGATACATCTGCCGCTGCAATCGGTTCAATGCAAACGAGCCCTTGTTTGTAAATCGGGATGGCAAAAAGCTTTCCCGTGCAGGAATACAATACATCGTGGATAAGTATGTGTCAACGGCACGCGAAAAATATCCTGGCCTTTATAAAACCCGCATCACAAACCACAGCTTCCGTCACAGCAGGGCAATGCACCTTTTGGAAGCGGATGTAAACTTAATTTATATCCGGGATTTGCTGGGCCATACGTCTGTTGTCACTACCGAAATTTACGCTAAGACCAATCCTAAAATCAAGGAAGAACAATTGAGAAAACATGGGGCGGCTGTCGAATCACCTGACAGATACAGCAAAGAAAAAAAGAAAGATTTGATTGACTGGTTGAAAAAGAACCTGTAAAATGTTATGCAAAGTAAAAACTCGGGATTGTCTGTATTTATGGGCAATCCCGAGATGACTTTGCATAATAAATAACTTCGNNTNACATAAGGACTACAGTNGTTGNAACCCTATCCAGATCAGTGTGTACGAAGATAAAATATATATCTGGAATGATGGTGAGATGCCATTAGGATTAGATACAATAGATAAGCTGTTCATGAAGCATTCTTCTAAGCCGTACAATCCCAAACTGGCGGGAGTTTTCTTTAAGAGTGGAATGATTGAGGCGTGGGGAAGAGGATTTGAAAAAATCAGAGAGGCTTGTGCAAAGTATGATGCGCCATTGCCGGAATATAATATAAGTGCATCAGGGATTATGGTGGTTTGTAAGGCGTGTGATAAATATTTAGAATTGTTGAAAGATGATGGTCATCATGACCAAGGTGGTTACGATGGGGCATGATATGAGCGAATTCTTAAAAGATGAAAATTTATTGTTATGAAAGAGGTGAGTAATGGTTTCAGATCAAGAAAAGATAGAGTTTTTACAAGAAGTTATTGGTCAAATGGGGCAACAAGAAAATGAACAACTAATAAGGAAAGATATTCATAAACTGCTTATGGCAGATACAGGTAGTGGAAAACTGTATAAGTATCGTGCTTTTAGTGATTATTCTTTTGATAATTTGAAAACGCAGACATTACATGGTTCCAAACCAAGTGCATTTAATGATCCTTTTGATAGTAAAATAGGGGTTGATATATATTCATTAATAGAATCAAAATATGATAATGAATTTGATGTTATTGTGAAAATACTTAACGAATTTTTTGAGGTATGCACTGGAAAAAGGAGCATTGATAACTGTTCGGCAAGCAATAAAATTATATTCAGTAAATTATTGAAGAGTAAAAATTTTATGGATTATTTTACCAGTTGTTATAATAATGCTAGTTTATCTGAAGAAGAAATAAATGAGCACTTAGTAAATCATACGAATATTATAGTAGAAATGCTTTCTGCTATTTTAGCTGATAAAGAGACACGGAAAAAACTGGAATATACAGAAAAATTGATACCCGACTTGGCCAAAAAAGATACGTTGAAAGGTGCAATAATATTTGATGAAGGAGAAAAATCTCTGAAATCAATTATACATAATATGGGAATTGATGATGATGTAGATGAAATTGCTTTGCTAAGATTGCTGTATATTCAACAAAAACCAGATGAATATGAAAAAGCAATTAATATGGATCGATCATTTACGGAGATTGAAAGAAGAATAAATCGGGCGATTGATGATGCGGTATATATTGTTAGTTTGTGTACGGATCATAAAAATCGATTGATGTGGTCGCATTATGCAGATAACCATAAAGGATTTTGCATTGAATATGATTTTGGTGCAGATTTGTTAAAAGATAGTGGAGTTATTGTTTTCCCTGTTGCTTATTCGTCAATACGTCCTAAGATACCATATGAAACTTTGTTATCATTGGAAAAGCCGACATTAAAGAACGTGAATTCTATTAATGAAAGAATTTTTCTTTCAATGCTAACTAAAGATACAATATGGAATTATGAAAAAGAGTGGAGGATACTTATTTCTGCGCAAGAAGAACCAATGAATATACCAACACCCCCTGTTTCTTGCATCTATTTAGGTGCTTGTTGCAGTGAAGAAAACGAGGAAAAGATAAAAGCATTGGTACAAGACTGGAATATTCCGGTTAAGAAAATGGTTGTAGACCGCGGAGATTATAGCTTACACATAGAGTAGAATACAAAGAAGAAAGTAGTAAGACACAGAAGCTTAACACTGAAGGAAACAAAATTTGAAGAACGATTCTGGGGGAGAATCTACACATGGCAAAATGATGGAATTATGTTACTTTATGAGGCATGTGATAAATACTTGAAATTGCTATATGTTGAGTTCATCTTGTTTATAGTGAACAAGATATTTGAGTAGGGAATCCTACAGAGAAAAACTTTATAGTAATAAAAAAGTATGGGTACACCAGTTTTGAAACCACATAGACGAGCAATAAAACCGTATCAGAATGATACGCTTTCATAAGAAAAACCAATATAAAAATACCCTACCAACGACGGGAAAAAGAATTTGAATAAGATTGTTATATGAGCATAAAAAACCTTACTGATTTTCAGATATGATAGCTGAAAATTGGTAAGGTTTTTTATGCCTTTCTTTTTCGTTTCTTTCTTTTCTTCTTTCTTAACACATTCTTCTACGAAAATAAAGAAATTCTTTAAAGGAATCATCGACAAGATTTGGTGTGTATTTAGCTCAACATTACAAGAAGGGCAGAGATGGCAGGTAGTTCATGTAAACAATAGTATGGTTGATTAAAACAATAGTTGACAAACACAACGATTAATAGTAAGATAGGAAAAATTACTTAAGAGGGAGCAGGAACATGGATTTAGTAAAACAATTTCGTGAGTATACAAGACAATTAGAATGTCATTTGGGAAATATCAATAGTGCGGATTGTTGCTGTTGTAGTGTAAATAAAAGACAATGCTTTTTGATAGTGGAGATTGGAAGAAAACCGGGCATATCAGTAAAGGAATTAGCAGATATATTGCGGATTGATAAAAGTGGTGTCAGTCGGCTTGTTGAAGATTTAGTGCGGAAAGAATTTGTTGAAAGGAAGCCATCAGCAGAAGACAGACGTTTTGTTACGCTAAATTTATTACCTAAAGGACAAGAGCGCTTCGGAAAGATAGAGCATGATATGTATTACAGATTTAAAGAAGTGTTGGAACAAATACCGGAAGATAAGCAAGAACAAGTAGTAGAGGCTTTAAAAATCTATAATGAGGCTTGCTCGGTAGTAGAGGATAATAGTAATGATTAAAGAGATGAATGTAAAAGACTGGGAACAGGTGAAAGAAATATATTTACAAGGAAAGTTAGAAAGTAAAGTAGAGAAGTCTGCTAATTATTTTAAGAATGGATTTAATTGTTCGCAAGCTGTATTAGCAACATTTGCAGAAGATTTTGGATTGTCAGAGGAAATGGCCCTTAAAATAGCAACACAGTTTTGCGGAGGTGCAAGAAAAGGGGAAATGTGCGGCGCTGTATCAGGTGCATTGATGGTATTGGGATTAAAATTTGGTCATTATCATTATAATGCACCAGAAGAAAAAGGAAATGCGTATAAAATAGCAGAAGAGTTTATGAACCGTTTTATAGAGAAGAATGGGACGGTTGTATGTAGGGAATTACTTGGGTATGATGTATCTAGGGCAGAAGATATGCTAAAGATAAAAGAGTTAGATTTGTTTAAAAGTACATGCCCTAAAATGATACAATGTGCAACAGAAATTGTGGAACAAATGTTGCAGGAATAGTCGTTTTGGGCTGTAAATCTGTTATAATACTCATGGCAACATTTTGGCAACAGAAAATTAGCAAGCCAGAATAAATGATGTAATTGAAGTAAAAACAGGCGTGTATTTGCATAAAATTAAATAAATATAGTTAAAAACAATAGAAGACACGCCGAGTTCGAATAGACGACGAAAACGCTGGAAGTCCGTAGTTTTCCAGCGTTTAAATTTTCCTGTGGTTCTATTCAGGTTCTAAAATTGGAGAATTCCCTAATATTTTCATATTTACATGGAAAATATATTTTATAATATGGACACGGAATCCTCATTTAGAACCAAAAGACATAAGCTGAATATGAAGATAAAAAAGGCTAATCATGTAACAACAAAGTGCCGTGCAAAATACACAATCAGAGAAATAATAACCACAGAAACATGAAAGCAGGTATGAAAAATGTGTGGACGCTATTATGTGGATGATGAAACTGCAAGAGAAATAGAAAAGCTAATAAGGCAGGTGGATGAAAAGATGCGCAAAGCTGAAAACATTCATCTGCAAGCGGGAGATATCCACCCGTCAGAGGTTGCTCCGGTGATTGCAGCCGATCATAATGACTTATGCTGCAGATGGCAGAGGTGGGGATTTCCCGGCTTTAATGGCAAGCAGCTCATCTTTAATGCCAGAAGCGAATCAGCCCTGGAGAAAAAGATGTTCAAGGAAAGTGCGGAGCATCGTAGGGTAGTAGTTCCCGCTACGTGGTTCTACGAATGGAACAGGAATAAAGAGAAAAATATCTTTTATAGGGAGAAACAGCCTGTATTATACATGGCAGGGCTCTATAACCATTATCAGAACGAGGACAGGTTCGTGATCCTGACCACGGCAGCTAATGAATCCATGAAGCCTGTCCATGACAGGATGCCCTTGCTGCTGGAACAGGATGAGATAGAAAAATGGTTGTTTGAGGACAATCTGACAGAAGCTCTCTTGCAGAAAACGCCTGCCTTGTTGGAGCGGAGATCCGACTTTGAGCAAATGAGCCTGTTTCCTGTAGAAAATTCCAAATAATTCCCTCTTTACAAATCGAACACATGTTTGCTATAATGAAATTCCAACCAAAGGAGAAACCATATGAGCGGCGGTATATCCGGAGAGAAACGGACGGTAGATTATGACAGGATAACGTTAGAGTGAGAGAGGATGGGGTTACATGGCATTTGGGACAGGTACGAATACACAGAAGGCAGATGCCGGTTTCATTAAGGGAAAACAGAGGGAGATAGCTTGTCAATGTTGGTTTACCAGCAAGGGCAAGGTGACACCGCTCATGTTGAAGATCGAGGATGAGGACGGTGAGATACGTACAGTCCGCCAGATTCAGGTACTCTCACAGGAGGAAAAGAAGTATGCCGGAGTGCGGTCCATGGAGTTTGACTGCATCATAACGATCTTAGAACAGCAGATTGATGTACAGTTGATCTATTACAAGGAAGAGAACAGGTGGGTGTTAGTCTATCGGTAACGCGAATATGTTAAAAGGAATGGAACGCTGGAAACTGGTATTTATAAGTGGTTTCCAGCGTTTGCTTTTGTCGGTGGTTGTATTTTTTGTGACTCATCTCAGAGATGTTGGATAGTGCGGAAGGGTGACAAACAAATACAAGTAAACAAAGGGACATCCTCAATCCTTAAAAGACTATGACAGTAGCGGTTATAGTCTTTTTTCAGTATGACTTGACACGCTTGTTGCCGACTTTCCCGACATATACAAGCTGACAGGGCAGGACGAGGTATCTAAGACCTATTCCTTTTCGAAATCATATGTCAGCTACCGTAAGTCGAGGGCGGTCAGTAACGAGCAGAGGGAACGGGCAAGGCAGATGATGATTGCTAATAATAAGGTAAAGGGGCAAAGGGAGATTAAGCAAAATTTAATGGAATTGTGTATGTCTTTGTGATAAGATAATGACATTGAACAATTCTACAAATTGAAGTATATAGAGAAGGTAAGTAAGGAGTTTAGCAATGAAAAATAACCGATTTGCAGTTTTCATAATCTTAACTTTTTTAATTTATGTAATGTCCAATGGAGAATGGTGTATCCCGTTCTTTGCATGGATTTATCCAATTTTGTTTTTACATATGCTTTCTCTCAATCATACCCGAAAAGTATATCTTATAATTGGCTCAATATATGCCATCGGGTTTGTTTTCCAGTTTGAAAAAGCCATCGGAATGGATATAAAAATATGTATAGTGGTAGCTTTTTTGGTAGCTTTTCTGAAAATTTTACCATATATCTATTGGTCTAAATCAAAAATGAGGTTTCAAGATACTGTTATTTTTGCAAGTATAATGGTATCCATAGAATATATCATCTATTTGGTATATCCTATTTTGGGCGGGTTGTCTGACGCTTATACACAATACCAAAATCTATACCTGCTACAAATAGTAACGGTAACAGGGATTTACGGAATCACCTTTTTAATGTATTGGACGGCGGCAATGGTTATATGGATTTGGAACAATAAAAGCAAAAAAGAATACATCAGAAAATACATAATCGTATTTGGTTCTGTAATTGGCTTGGTATTTCTCTATGGAGTTGTTATGTTTCATTTTGTAGGAAATTCAGATAAAAGTGTCAGGATCGCTGGAGTAACCGTTCCGATTTCAGAGCTGTTAAATAATGATAAAGATGTATATTCTACATTTTATACCAATACATTTACTGATGAAAACATTACCAATACAAGGAATAAACTATCATCAGTAGCTGATGAACTTTTCCTAAAAACAGAGTTGGAAGCACAAGCAGGTGCAAAGATTGTTTTTTGGTCTGAACTGAATGGAGCGGTTTTAAAACAAGATGAAGATATGCTTTTGCAACGAGCGTCGGATATGGCAAAACAGGAAGAAATTTATTTGATTGTTTCATTACTGGTGAAAACCCCTTACGAGGACTTAAAGGAAAATAAAACGGTAGCATTTAATCCACAAGGAGAACTAATATCAGAATATTTTAAGCATGGACGTTCAATCGGAGAATTGTGCCAAAAAGGAGATGGAATGCTAAAAAGTTTTGATACAGAATATGGTAGAATTGCGCCGTTTATATGTTCTGATATGGCATTTTTGTCTAAAATACAGCAGGCAGGTAGAAATAATGTAGATATACTAATTGTTCCAGCTTCGGATTGGAAAGAAATGACATTATTAGCTGCAAAGACAGCGATTGTGCGTGGGGTGGAAAATGGAAGTAATATAATCAGACATACAAATAAAGGAATGTCGATTGTTTCAAATGTTAAGGGCTGTGTGTTGGCACAGACCGATTACTTTCAGTCTGATACAAAGACATTATCAGCACAGGTTGCTATGAAAGGACGTTTTACTCTTTATTCGTATATTGGAAATCTATTTGTATATCTGTGTAATTTATATTTGTTAGGGAGTTTCATACTTCCCCAAATTAAACGATTAATTAAGAGGTAGTATTTACGGAGGAATAAAATCTATGGCGTTTCAAATGATACATATGGAAATTGCATACAGACTATTAAAGCGCATACCACTAATATCAAATCCGGCGGAATTTGTCCTTGGTTCCGTAGCGCCCGATTCGGTACACATGAATCCGGATTATGATGTTAATATGAAAGTCAAATCGCATATGTTTGAAGGCTGCGGCAAATGGAGCGATACACAGGATTATCAACTGTGGAAAAGAAATTTGCAGTCATTTTGTGAAAATGTTGTCAGGAAAGGACATGTTGATAAAGATTTTGGGATTGGAATATGCGTTCATTGTTTGACAGATTATTGGAATGACATAAAGATTTGGAGAAACCTTCAGCGCAGAAATATCCCGCCAATGAATATTGATGAATTTAAAAAGGCTTATTATCCGGAGGCTCAGGGGATTGATATATGGCTTTATCAAAATAGTAAAAATACGAAAGTAATCAGGAAAATGCTTTCAGAAGCGCTTGCAATGGATGTAGAAGGGATTATTCATAAAGAAGATGTTGAGCGGCAGAGAAACCACTTGCTGAATATACAATATGATGTTGATAAGGTGGATATATCAAACTATCAGTATTTATCGGCAAATGATATTCATGAATTTATCGAATTTACCGTTAATGATATTGCAGAAACAATATTGGAATGGTTACTACAATCACAACTGAATAAATAACACAGCGTCAGAGCGTATAGAAACAGTCTATGCGCTTTATTTGTATGACGGGCAGAAAATTCAACAACTTACTATCCATTACAAGTTCATAGGAGCACTGGAACCCCTTGAATAATGGATATTTTCTAAGGCACCTATTCCAACTATCCAACAGAAGAGTGCATCCTGCATAGTGTATGTGGAGAAATGGATGAAGAATAATTATTTTGACAATATACCTTGACAGGCGAGGTATATTAATATAGTATAGTATATCATTAGAACAAATACTATGAAATGTAATATATTAAAGCATGCGGGAAAGGGGGAATGAGCATGTCGATTACATCAGATATTCTCAGGGGGCATACGGAAGCGATCATACTTTCACACCTTTTGGAACAGGACAGCTATGGTTATCAGATTAACAAGGACATTATGAAGAAAACCAACAATGCTTATGAACTAAAGGAAGCAACTCTTTACTCAGCTTTTCGGCGGCTGGAACAGGCAGGCAGTATCAAAACCTACTGGGGAGATGAGACGGTCGGAGCAAGACGCCGCTACTATGCAATAACGGACGATGGCAGGAAGGCATATCAGGGCTATAAGCAGGAGTGGCAGGAAGCCAAGAAAATTATAGACCAACTGTTAAAGTAAAACGAGAGGTAATTATTCAGCACAGGTCGGAGCATTTACTGCTGAGAACGTAAGAATATGATTCAGCGAGAGCAGCAGTCCGATCGGGATGTTGCGATTGCTGCAAAGTCAGCGAGAAAGCATAGTGATTAAGTTTATAAGGAGAAGAAGACAATGAAAGAAAAAATTACATTGCATTTTAATAATTTATTTGCAGATGCGCCCAAGACAAGAAAGGCGCTTGACTTGAAAGAGGAGATGATTCAGAATGCCATGGATAAATATGATGATATGGTGGCAGACGGATATTCCGAGGAGGACGCATATCATAATGTGGTAGAGTCCATCGGTGATGTGACAGAGCTTTTCCCGGAGGTGGAGGAGCGGAATCTGCTTACTCTGTCTGAAAAGGACAGGAAGAAAAAGGCGATGTTCACAGCCACTGCGGTAGGATTGTATATTTTTGCGGGAGCAGTATTCTTTTTCTTTGGATTGATCAGTGAGATAACAAGGAGTTACAGGTATGATTTAGCAGCGCTTGGTTTTGTGCTTGCACTGCTGATATGCATTGTGCCGACAGTCATGCTTGTGTATGCGGCAAACATGTATCCCGGTTACACGAAAAGGGAGAAAGAGGATATGGTAGAGCTGTATAAGGAGGCAAAGTACAGCAGCAATAAAGAAAAGGCAGTCAGGAAATCTATTAATTCCATCATATGGACAATGACATTGGTCCTGTATTTTGTCATCAGCTTTACCACTTATAAGTGGTATATTACTTGGATTATTTTCCTGATTGCAGCTTGTGTGCAGGCAATTGTGAAACTTATTTTTGAGCTAAAAAGGCAAGATAATTATTTCGAGTGAAAGGAATGACGGAATATGAGAAGAATAAAGATTGTGCTGCTTGTGACGCTGTGCGTTTTGACTGTTCTTTTGTGCGGGATATTTGTGTATGGTATTACAGGGCACGATATATACAGGGCCTTCCGATATGATCATGAGAGAGAATATGTCGGCATGCATTTGGTGCTTGAACAGGAAGTGTCGATTGACGGGATTGACAGTATTTCCGTTTCCTATAGTATGAACAGCAATGATGTTTATCTGTACGAAGGTCAAGGAGACGTGCTGACCGTAAGAGAGTATAACGAAGTTGGGCTGAATGAGAATCAGCTGTCTACAGTGTCAGTAAAGGGCAGCAAGCTTGAAATAAAGGGAAAAAGGAGAAACAGCGGAATATTTGGGGTAGGATTTTTCCATTTTGGATATGGAGGCGGTTACACCGAAATCTGGCTGCCGGCTTCCTACAAAGGGGAACTTGCGCTTTCAACGTCCAGCGGTGACATTGCGTCCGAAATGGATTTGGTACTGGAAAAGGATTTGAAGGCAGCATCTACAAGCGGTGAGATTACCATGCCGGATGTAACGGCGAGCAATGTATCATTGGCAAGTACCAGCGGAAATGTCAGGATTGAAAATATTGAGACAAACAGGAATGAAACTGCCGGAGATATTAATATAACGACAACCAGTGGAGACATCACGGTAAAACAGCTTGTCGGGGAGACAAACATAGGAAGTACCAGCGGGTATGTGAATGCGGAAACAATCACAGGAAATGTACAGATAGAAACCACCAGCGGAGATATCACGGTACAGCATCTTGACGGAAATGCTGCCTTTAGCTCTACGAGCGGGAATGCGAAGATAATGGAAGGAGGCGGTGATCGTTCTGTATCGACAAGCTCCGGTGACGTTACGATCGATGGAGCGGACGGATCATGGAAGATTCAAACGACAAGCGGTGAAGTCCGGGTAAAAGGGAAAAATGATAACGGGTCGATTGATACAACCAGTGGTGATGTCAGCTTGGAAATCGAAGAGCTAAACGGAGCATTGGATATCAATACCAGCAGCGGATATGTAAATATGGTGCTTATGCAGGATAGCACATTTGATTTCAGAGCAGATACTACGAGCGGGGACATCGACACTTTCTTTGATAATGACCTGAAATTCTCCAAGAGGGGGAACAACGCGCAGGGAACCCATGGGCAGAATTCGCAGGGGAACAGCATACGGATTGAAACAACCAGCGGAGACGTAAGAATAAAGAGCTACTAGTATAATCCTCCTTTCGGATAAGAAAAAGGCGGCAGATAGAGTCCCGGAAATGCTGATATTGAGCGTTCCCGGGATTGTTTACTGCGTTTGGCTCTAATTGTTCTCAGGAGTGCTATTCTCCGAGTAGTAACGGAACGCTTTCACAATATAATCCGAAGCACCTTTCTCATATTTGCTATCAGTTACACTTTTTATATAATCGTTTGAATAGGTGTCGATAAGAACGTTTATATAAGGCTTACCGAAGGATACGCTGGTGCTGTTTTTCTGTATAAACTGCAACAGTTCATGTACAACGGATTGTATTCTGGGAGAAGAAACATCTTCTGACAAATCGGAGGTTAATTTACCATATAGTATATCAGACTGTTTGCCGATTTCTCTGGTTTCTTCTGATAATTGTTTTTCCATAATTTCAGAAAAGTGTTCCAGATTATATTTCATGGCTTCTGTATATTTTTCAACACTTCCAAATTGTTTAATAGCAATTTTGGCTAGGTTAGCCTCATCATCCTTGATTTTTTGGATAAACAAGTCGTAATTTTCAATGCTTCCCCAGTACTTGATAATTTCTTCTGTCTGATTGGACTTAAAATTTTCTAAGGCACTAATATAATCGGACAAATCAAATTCTTTAAAACTCATACATTGTTCTCCTTTCTCTAAGCGGCTAAGGAGCTGTATAAGTCTGTCCGTCCGGTTACGTTTTAGAAGAAGCAATTCTCTTTGTTTCTTGAAAGCGGCAATTCTGTCAAAATCGGGCTTTTCAAGAATTTCCCGAATGTCCTTTAGCTTAAAGCCTAATTCTTTAAAAAACAGGATTTGCTGAAGCTTCTGCAACGCTTCATCATTGTATAAGCGATAGCCGGACTGCGTTAATTCACTTGGTTTTAACAGTCCGATTTCATCATAGTATTGTAGAGTGCGTATGCTGATACCTGCTAATTCTGCTACTTGGCTTATAGTTCTCATGCTTACCAGCTCCTTTGATTAGTGGAGAAGTGAGATAGAAATTGCCGGCTCATATCTATTCTGCTTCCGTAAGAATAGAATACAGTATCACGTTACGTTGGAGTCAATACTTTTTGCTTAAAATTTTGGTGTCTTGTATATTGTAAAGAAATAAATTGAGAAAAGTGCCTTTTGGATGTATCATAAATTTGGCAAATGTATTTGACTGATGATTTTGAAATTGTAGTTTAGGTTTAAAAAGTGAAAAATGATATAGTTGTATTGAATTGCGTATAATAAAGACGGTAAAAGGAATGAGGAAAATAATTTTAAAGCCTTTGGATGAAAAGCATAGGATTGGGGCGTTATGACATTGGAAAAATAGTCGCTGGCGGAAAGAATACTTATATTTCTGATGATTTTTTGATAGACAGGCGGTAACGGTTTCCGTTTTCCGTCTTTTCAAATGGCTGAAATCCTACGCTTTCAAAGCATTTCCGTGAGGCAATATTGAAATCGTATATTTCCTGTACATATAAGGTATTATAGCCAAGAACCCCTCCTCTTGCCACAAGCGCCTCGAGGACCTTGCGTCCAATATGTTTTCCGTGAAATGTTTTATCGCCGATAACAATCGGCATATCCTCTTGCCAGAATGTTACATCTCCGATTGGTATATAGCGATTACTGTCGTTGATTTCTATCCAGTAAAGTTCTCCGCGTGCATCCAGATATGCATACATGCGTTTTAATCGTTCCATGGTATAAGGCTCACGCTTCCCATCAACAAGATACACCAGATTTTCATCCTGATACCAGCTTAGGGCAAAGTCGCAGATGCCGTCATATTTTCTCAGACGAAGCATGTTATCGATTTCAATTAAATTGGGTTGCTTTATTCCCGGAATTGGCATAATTCGTTCTCCATTTGAAGAAATATGTATTAAAGTTATTATATATACAGGGAGTATACAAGTCAATAAACTGTCGGAATCAGAATCTCGGGCCTCAATAATAAACAGAGAGCTGGGAAGCTTATTCATTTGCTACTTATAATAGTTAGAAAGAGTGCCCTTTTTGCTGATTTCCATTGTTTGATGATAGGATTTAGTATTTAGGAAAGGCGTACATTTTTGAGGAAAGTGAAAAAAGAGGATTACTGAGAAATTATATGCCAGGACTAGAAGAGGTTGATATGTTGGAAAATTTTGCCAGGGGAATCCAAATGCAGATAAATTGGAATATACTGAATATTGATATAAAAGGAGCGATTTAATATGAATGATTACGAAATACGCAAGGTAGAAAAAGATGATGACAAGAAATTTGCTTTTATACAAGTTGAAAGTTGGAAAAAGGCATATTCAAATATTGTTCCTCAAGAACATTTGCGAAAATTTCTTGATAATGATTATGTATCTTCCATATATAGGAGGCTGCTAGATAATAATAAGGGTAATGGCTATATTATGAAAGTGGATGGACAATATCATTGTATTGCATATTGGGATAAAGCAAGAGATTCAATGACTGATGATACGGCTGAAATTATTTGTATTCATAGTTTACCCGATAATTGGCGAAGAGGATATGGAAGTAAAATGATGCAAAAATTATTACACGACATGAAAGAACAAGGTTATTCGAAAGTGATTTTATGGGTTTTTAGGGATAATGAGCGAGCATGCTCATTTTATGAAGCATGTGGATTTAGAAAAACAGGAGAAAGTAAAGAATCGATGGGAGCAATCGAAATATCATATATAAGGAGTTTACAGTAGAAGTCTTGTTTTAGGGATAATTATATATTAGGCAGCGTAGTATTTATGTAATTGATTGCAAAAGCAGAGCTGCCAAGTTTTGTTTGACGGGTACTGTTTTCATTGATATGATAATTATCGGAGGTAATATCTATGTCAGAAAATGTTTCAAAGTCGAAAGAGTATATGAAGGAAATTTTTAGCTATGTGACGCTGGTGGCAGGTGCGATGATCGCCGCTTTTTCCATTGAAGAGTTTCTGGTTCCATGTACGATTCTGGATGGAGGGATCGTGGGAATCTCGATAATGATCAATAATCTTAGCAGGATTCCTCTGGGAGTACTGACTATGGCACTCAACATACCGTTCCTGATCGTCGGTATGCGGAAGCTGGGGAAAAAATTTATTGTCAAATCTGCGATTGCCATGGCGATATTTTCGAGTTTTCTGGAGATATTTGCGCCGCTTACGGATATGACTCAGGAATATCTTCTGGCCGTCTGTTTCGGAGGAGTGTTTCTGGGAGTAGGCGTAGGGCTTGTCATTCGCTCCGGCGGCTGCCTCGATGGAACGGAGACGGTGGCCATCTTTCTGAACCGGCGTTTTAATCTTCCGGTGGGACAGACGGTCCTTTTCATCAATATTATGATCTATACGACCGCAGGTTTTCTGTTTGGATTTGACCTGGCCATGTACAGCCTGCTGACGTATTTTATCACGTCGAAAGTGATTGATTTTGTAGAGACAGGCGTGGAGCAGGCAAAAGCCGCTATGATAATTACGAATGAGGGACGCAGGATTGCGGATGAGATCTATAAGAAAATGGGACGCACCGTGACGATCTTGGAGGGTGAGGGTCTGATCAGCGGCAAAAAGGCGGTTCTCTACTGCGTACTGAACAGGCTTGAAATTTATCAACTGAAGCATCTGATCAAAGAGGCGGATGCGCAGGCTTTTATCACGATCAGTGATGTGTCAGAGATTATCGGAAATCATATTAAAAAGAGGGCGGATGAAGATATGTCATAAAGCGACTGCCCTATTCAATATAATCCGCAATCCGGCAGGGGGATATTTGATGGGAATTATTATATGTGGTTTAAATGGCGTTGGAAAGAGTACGCTTGGAAAAGTGCTTGCGGAGAAATTGCATTTTTATTTTATAGATATTGAAGACCTGTATTTTCCAAAGACAGACCCTGATTACATATATGCTTCTCCACGTACTCGTGAAGATGTTGAAAAGCTTTTGTTACATGAAATGAAAACACATGAAAACTTCGTTCTTGCTTCTGTTAAAGGAGATTATGGAGAAGATATTTATTCTTTTTTCCAGTATGCTATATTGCTGGATGTTCCAAAGGCTATTCGGATGCAACGAGTTAAAAAACGTTCTTTTCAGAAGTTCGGTAACAGAATGTTATCAGGCGGAGATTTGTATGAGCGGGAAGAAAAATTCTTTCATTTGGTTGAATCCAGATCGGAGAACATTGTGGAGGAATGGGTAAGGTCTTTGAAATGCCCAGTTATACGGATTGATGGAACAAAGTCTGTTGAGGAAAATGTAAATCTTATTATGGAATATATACAGTAGAATGTATACAGAGTGAGTATTAATTTGCTAAGGAAATGGAAAATGATTTGTAAAATAAGAAAATGGGAATTGTCAGATGCAGCAGATTTAGCGGCAGCTCTTTCCAATAGAAAAATACAAGATAATCTTCGGGATGGGTTACCTTATCCTTATACAGAGCAGGACGGAATCGAGTTTATTTCTGCAATGCTCTCCGCAGATGAAAATGAAACATTTGCGTATAACGCCGCATCTTGCAGAGTGCTTGAAAAAGCAGGATTTCAATATGAGGACACCTTGAGAAGTAACGCTGTTAAGAATGGTAAAGTAATTGACATGAAGATGTATTCTTTGCTGAAGGCAGGAATATGATTTCACGTTTATTGTGTAGTGGTGGCAATGAAAATTACAAATCAACTTTATGATTATCTTCACGATTGTGGTGCAGCACTTGTTGGCTTTGCGGACATGAGTGTGGATAAAAGTCTAATTTATCCAAGAGCAGTTTCGGTTGCTATTCCTGTGCCGGCTGATATAGTGCGGTCTCTGAAAATAGCACCAAACAAAGCCTATTACGACGCATATAATGAGATGAACGACAGGCTAAACAGAATTGTAACAAACGGAGCGGAGTATCTGATAAATAAAGGATATAATGCCATTGCAATGACAACTGATGTAGTGAAAATTGATCGTGATGAATGGGTTTCTAACTTTCCGCATAAGACCGTAGCAACACGGGCAGGACTTGGGTGGATTGGGAAGAACTGTCTTCTGATAACTCGGCAATATGGTGGTGCAGTGCGGTTATCGTCGATTTTGACGGATGCACCGCTTCAGACTGCGGATGCAATTACGAAATCAGGATGTGGCAGTTGTACTCTTTGTGTTAAATGTTGTCCGGCAGAGGCACTTTCCGGAACTTTATGGGAGGCAGGAATGGCACGAAGCAAGCTGTTTGACGAACAGAAATGTTATCAAAAACAGGTGCAGATTATGACAGAACAAACAGGTATAAAAGAGGATTTGTGTGGCAAATGTTTTGCTGTTTGTGCATTTACACAGAAATATATTAGTGAGTAGCATCATGTTATAAGGATAATCTTCAGAGAATATGAATAAAAAGTATTTGTTCCGATAGCTGACGCAGAGTAAAGAATCGAATTGAGAAAAATGGTTGATGGATGAAGATGGAATTTTTGATGAATTTACAACACCAAAACAGATTCCTCTTGTAAAAGAGAAAAAAATATATCCGAATGCTCCCTGTCCGTGTGGCAGCGGTAAAAAGTATAAGAAATGCTGCGGAAAACAGAAGTTGCTATGATATGTAAATGTGAAACTACAGAAGGAAGGAGCATAGATAGGCGGCCAGTGCTGATTTCTTTTTTCAGCACATAACCAGCCTTTTTCTATGGTTCTCCACGACGGGATGTTATCTTCCCGAATCGCTCTTGGAACAGCCCCTCATCACTACCCGACGAAGTATTATATATCACAAATCTTATAACAGAAATATGTTCCCGGAGTAATATTATCATCGTCATAATATAGTAAACCCAGTTTACTAAACCTAAATGTCTGACGGTAATCACTCTTTTTCAATTCATCATAAGCCCTTTGATATGATTCATAGTCTGCACCGCCAATAGCAAACGTCATATGAAAAACATAGTCATTGTCATGTTCTGCCGGGCACGGTCCAAATATTTTATATAATTCTTCATTTAACCTTTTCTGTGCATCTACAAGCTGCGATGTTTCTTTTACTCGCAAGCTCATACATCCGGATTCGACTCCGCCTAATACATTAGATGGGAATACATCCATATCCACAAATTCAATATCGAATGGACATAGTTCCTTTGCGAATCCATCAAAAAATGCTTCCATATTCTCTAAACTAGGAATCGCAAATGGCTGCTTTAAGGAAACATGCTGTGGCAGCCTTGCCATTTCAAACCCTGTCTTTCCATATCTATGTGCTTCCAACATCAATTTTCTACCATAATTCTCTGCAGCGTTATCTGCAATTAAAACTATTGTTGCTTTCATTTTTGTATCCATGCTCCTTTCTCTCTTCAGCTTTCACTATTTGGCAACAACATAAGAAAAGCACCCATAAGACCATAATACTATAGTCTTAAGGGTGCGCTCAGCACGGTTCCACCTTAACTTTTCACTTCAGATTCTATCAAATCCTATCCTTTAACGCAGGCATACGGTAACACTTACTAATTTCGGCATTACAGCTCTGGAATGGTTTTCGTCTAATTTCCGCATAAATAGCTTCCACCAAGTGCTATTCTCTCTGGATGTTTCCAACTAAACTACTCTTTTCCGTCATCGCTTTTCTTATGTTATTGATGGCACTTTATCACAACTTGTTTATTTTGTCAATATTCATGTTTTTGAGTTTTTGTATGAGAGAGAAATAATTTAAAATGTATAATACTGATGCAAAATAAAGAACCGGATTGAGGAAAATGCGATTTTAGTATACAATATAACATAAAGAAAAGATGATGGAAAATTAGTTTTAACACTCACGATTAATCGGAGGAGATACAATTGGAGAAACGCATTACGGCAATTTACGTTGCAGTATTGATTATAGGAATTGCATATGCTGTTTTCGCCTCTTTTTCATTTCGCAATAATATAGATACCAGAATGGTGAATAAGGAGTTTGCCATATGGGATGACCAGATGAAGATGAGGCAGGAAGGTGATGTATATTATTACAGTCGGACCTTGCCTTCGGAGAATACGAATGAGAAGGTGATCGTATATAATACGGCACATATGTACTTAGAGGTATTCATTGATGGAAACAGAGTGTATGCACTTGGCGGGGAGAAGGACAGGACGGTTAAAACTACCGGCTATTATTGGAATGTAATTTCTCTGACCGAAGACGATGCAGGCAAAGAGATCATATTTCAGGTAACTCCGGTTTATCGTGGCAGCAAGCCGTCGGGAGAGTTTTATTATGGCACATACAGCGAGATAGAACATAAAATTCTGGCAGTGCGGATCGTCCGTCTTGTTTTGTCCGGAATAATTGCACTGGCAGGCATTGTCATGTTGATGTACGGTCTTTTGGTGGTAAAAAGAGGACAGGATGCGGATGCCATTATACAGTTTGCTATATTTGCCATGATGCTGGGTGTCTGGTCTGCCAATGAGTCGGAGATACCGGATTGGATTTTTCCGGGCAGCATGATGGTCGTATTTATAACACATTTGATGTTGATGACCATGTTGATTCCGTTTATGTTGTTTCTGCGTCATATGTACCATAATGGGGAGAGTAAACTGTGGAGTTTTTGCTGCTACATTAACTGTGTGGTAATTGCCGTGAGGGTTATTCTGCAAATCATGGGAATATATGATTTGCGGGAAACTTTGTTTCTGACACATATCTGCATTTTGTTGTTTGTGGCAGTTATTGTGGGAATGACCATTCATGAAATTGTAACGAATGAGTTTACCGGTCTGATTAAAATTAACAGTATCTGTGTGACGATTATTTTGGTAAGTACCGTACTGGAACTGGCGCTATACCGTTTCAGTGATAAGAGTATACCTTTGGGCAGTATTGGATTTTTCTTTTATATAGTGGTGATGGGAGTTGCAAATGTGCGAAGAACCACTGAATTGATGGAGCAGGCAAGGGAAAGCGCGCTCTATCGTAAGCTTGCTTTTACAGATGAACTGACGGGGCTTTCGAATCGCACTGCTTTCAGGGAAGATCTGGAAAAGCGTATGGCACCGGATAAATCATCCGGAGTGGAGAAGATACTGCCAACGGTTGTTTACATGTTCGATTTGAATGATTTGAAGAAATGTAACGATACATATGGACACGACTATGGGGATCAGTATATTAAAATGGCAGCGGACACTTTAAAGAAAATTTTTGTTGAAGAAGGTAAATGTTACCGGATTGGCGGAGATGAATTTTGTGCGTGGACGCCCTATACTTTTCAGGATGAAATTAATGAAAAATTGCAACTTTTACAGCAGCATATGCAGGAACTGGACAACAAGGGATTTGTTGTGCCGGTCAGTGTTTCCGTGGGGTATGCAGTATATCAGGAAGGCGTGGATGACGGCGGTTTGTACAGCACGATGAAACGGGCGGATGTCATGATGTATGAGCGGAAACAGGAATACAAGAGACGTAAATCCGGGGCATGACTATGAAAAATGGTTCTGCCGGAGAAGGCAGCGTTGTCAGAATATGATTTAAATAAAAAGTGAGGAGGAGATTAAAGTGGAAGATTTAATAAAAGTATTGGAATATGAGGGTATCGGATATCAGCCTATTTTGACATGCAGAGATTGGAGAGTCGCTATTTTAAATTATCATGAGGAACTTTTGCCGGAAAACATTAATAATTTTCAGCAGCATTCCTTAACGGATGAAGCATTTGTCCTGCTTAGGGGGCATTGCATATTATTTGTAGCGGAAGATGAGTCACTTCAGAATATTCATGCCATAGAGATGGAGCCGTATAAAACCTATGATGTGAAGAAAGGAACTTATCACACCCATACTCTTACAGAAGATGCTATGGTTTTAATAGTAGAAGCGGATGATACATGCGACGACAATTCCCCGATCGTGCGTCCGGACGCGGATGTTACCCACAGATTAATAGAGATGACAAAAGAGATAGAAAGTAAACGGAATAAGTAATAAATATATGACTGATACAGACATTCATGCGATATACCGCGGAGGAAAACCATTGTGAAGAAGGTAAAGATAACTGTATTGAAAACAACTTTAGACAAAGAGCTTGCGGAAGAGTACGGTGCCAAAGGTCTCACCGCCTGTCCTATGTTGAAGGCCGGGCAGGTATTTTATGCAGATTATGCAAAACCTGACGGATTGTGTGATGAAGCATGGAAAGCTATCTATCAGTATGTCTTTGCTTTAGCTCATGGGGCAGGTCAAGATGTTTTTTATTATGGAGATTGGATCAGGAAACCGGGAGTTGCGATTTGTAGCTGTAATGATGGACTAAGACCTGTTATTTTCAAACTGGAAGCAACGGATGAGGTGTCGGAAATAGATTATGAGCCTGTTACATAATCTCATTGGCACCTCGCGCAGAAAGGTGAATTATAGATATGAAAGAAGAAAAGGGAAGTTTGAAAATAGGGACTGCAGCGTTATTGTGCGTCGGTGTTATTTTTTTAGCAGGGTGTGTCTCGAGGGACGATATTTCAACGGGCGGTGAAATATCGAGAGAAGAACAGGAAGAGCAGCTGCCTGAGGATGATAAGGACGCGTCCTTAGAAGCGGCGGAAGCTCCGGCATTGGACGGCGTTTTGGATAGCGCGGCTGCAGAAAATAAGGAGGATTCTGACAAGGAAAACGCAGAGAAAGCACAGGCGCTGCAGGAGGCGAAGATCAGGCATTACTACGGTGGTGTGTTGTCTCTGGTCATTACAACAAAGCAGCTTCCTGATAAGATAACGGAAAATTGGAATCATGATGAATCTGACAGCGAAGTCGCAATTCATGATTTTGCATTGGCAGATATAGATCAGGATGGCAGGGAGGAACTGCTTATCCGGTGTACAATCCCACCTATGAACAATATGTTTGAGAGGGTATACGATTACAATCCAATCAGTGGGAAACTGAAACTGGAACTTGCTTGGTCTTCGCCGCCCATCTATTACGATAACGGTATCATCAAGAGTGAATTGCAGTACAATCATGAGGCTGGTGAACTCCGTCCTTATACGATCTATTGTTATCAATCGGTATGCGATTCCTATATGGCGGTCGCTTTCGTGGTTGATTGGAACAAAGCGCTCGTAGATAAGTGGTGGACTGATGACCGGCCTTTCCCTGACGAGTTGGATACAGACGGTGACGGTATTTTGTACAATATTTATATAATAGGTGAGGGAGAGGAGTCCTATGAATATGAGGATTACAAGTACAATCTGACTGATTTCGACGAAGTGTTTGGCAAGTATACGGAGGGCGCGAAAGAGCTTTTCATAGAGTACCAGCCCATGGAATATGAGTCATTTGCGGATTTCACACCGGCATATTTAAAACTTCTTGCAGACGAGGCAGGGAAGGAACGGACAGATACAGCTTCCGATCTGGGACTAATGATTTTGAATGAAGATAATTTTCTGAATGCAGCGCAGACCCTTCTTTCTGAAAAGTATGGTGTAGAGCTTGAACAGCCGGAACCGAATATCGAGGAGCGGACAGTTGGGTTGAAGGATGGCAGAGAGGTGTTTTCCTTTGATGCGTTAAACGCGGGGCATATCAGTTACAAGGGTGAGCAGGTAGATGATGTGACCATCTTCGGCATCTATCCCGGGATCAGGGTAGGTGGTGCATGGAGAAGTTTAAGGGCCCACGGCTTTTATGCTACTTACTATGGAGAGGTGAAAAACCGTCTCATTACCGGGGAAGGTTTCGGAAATGTGAGTATCGAGTTTTCTGTGGAGGATAACGTGGTGACGGAGATCACGGTGGGACCCTACTGTGCTTTTGCGGGTTAAGTAATAGTTTCTTCTATGAACCGCGAACACACCTGTTCGGAGTGCATGATGCAATTTGTCAAGGATTTATTCATCATTTTTCTTGGGATAGATATTTATTGACATCGTTTTGCTCAATAACTCTTTTCCCCAGTAGGGTAATTGCCTGTTTCGGGCACTTGCTGATACAACGGTAGCACATGGTACATCTGCTTCCGGCAACAGCAGTATTACCCACTAATTCAATATTTTTCATAGGGCATAGTTTTTCGCACAAGCCACATCCGACACATTTTTCACGACTGATTTTCAGCTTGTTTGTATAGCTCTTTGTTTTGTTGTAAAAATACAGCCTTTGTCCAAACAATCCGGCTGCGTGATATAGAATTCCCAAGCCCTCTTGCGGCGGCTTGCCGCTTTTGATTTGTATAACGGCCTTGTGGATTTTTAATTCCGCATTTCTTACCAATGCAACATTTTTTTCATGGCCCCTTTTTAAAGCCTTCTCATCACTTATGCTGTCCGGCATTTTCAGGTGTAAACCGCCTATGATAATCGCGCCGTATTTTTTTAATAGGCGTGCGAGAATTCCGGCGCCATCACCGCTAAATAGCCCCATTGTTGCAATGATAAAGATCTTTTTTCCTTTCCAGAGCTGACAATTTGTGACAATATAGTCATGGAGAATCTTTGGGATATTGCTAAACTGAACAGGGTAACACATTACTATTTCATCATGATTTTTAATATGGGTGATAGCCTCGACCTGCTCTATGGAAAACGCAGGGCTGTTATCGCCGTATTCTTCCAAGAATTTTTCTATGCAATATTTTGAATTGCCTGTACCACTGAAATAAATTCCTATCATTGTGATCCTCATTTCTGCGTACGGTTTTTGCACATAACTAGTTTGGGCTAAGTGTGCACATGCACAAGGCTCGTGTGTGAAAATACCTTCTGAGTATTAAGAGACTTAAGCTGTTATCGGGTGATGATACAAACCTTTTCGATTCTGCAGTACATCAGCGATTGGATATATTCTATCACATCAGAACCCATATGTGTGTTGAAAATAGAATAAGATGGATGAAAATATATGAATACACGCGAATAGACCTGCTGTTGAATTGTTATACATATTTTTATGGAAGTAATAGATACCTATATGGTAATATATAGAGGCAAAGATAAAAACATAACGCAAGGCAATCTTGCAGAACCGGTAGGTAGTCCGGTCGCACCGTTTCGGTGTAAGTAACCCTCCCTCCTTGGGTCGTCCGTTCTTTGTTCATTACAAACATTTTAAGGAGGAATTGTCATGGACAAAGGATCGGGAAGATTGACAGTATTTTTTGAAGAACCATTTTGGGTGGGCGTGTTTGAACGGGTATCAGAGGGAAAGCTATCTGTATGCAAGGTCACGTTTGGCGCTGAACCGAAAGATTATGAGATATACGATTTCATCCTGAAAAATACTATCATTTACGATTTAGTCCGGCTGTGGCAACTGATGTAAAAGAAGCCGGTCGCAATCCTAAAAGGATACAGCGGGAAGTACACAGGTATGTGGAGAAAAGCGGAATAGGTACAAAATCGCAGCAGGCTTTGAAATTACAGCAGGAGCAGATGAAAACTGAGCGCAAAACCATAGGACGGGAGCAGCGGGAAGCAGAGAAAGAGCGGCAGTTTGAACTGAAACAGCAGAAAAAGAAAGAGAAGCATAGAGGGAGATGATAATATCTCCCTCGGTGGTTCTTGATAAATGGAAGGCAACATTACGTTTATACTTTGGATAGCTTGAATATCTGATAATGGTCAGATAGTATTGTGAAATGAGGTAAAAGAGATGGCAGAGATAAAATTATTTTCTTTAAACGGCGGGGTAAAAGAGTGTAATTCATCCGAGGTAGTTCTTGAAAAAGAACTTCAAACTTTCACAAAATATGATATTCACGCAGTCAATCAAATGCAGAGGAATATAAAATTGGTAAGCTATCGCAAATATGATAATGACTTGCTTCTGCTTGAACATTTAAATGCACCAAATGTAAAGCCGATCATGGAAAGTGGTGCTAATGACAGTGACATAAGAAATAATACGCAGAAAACTCATATAGAAAAACTGGTAGCAGTCTCGGATAGTATGAAAAGCCTTTATCATTCTATATGCGACTTTATTGAATCTTTAGGAGATGATATTGTATCTAATCAGTTAAAATTGTATTTGGCGTACAAGAAAGTTCAGAATATGGTATGTATTGAGATTTACAATAAGCAAATTATATTGTTTTTGAAGTTGAATCCGGAGACTGTTAAATTGGAAAATGGCTTTACGAGGGATATGCGTAGTATAGGACATTATGGTACAGGAGATTTGCAGATAACTGTTAAAGATGCGGCAGATTTTGAAAGGGCAAAACCGTTGCTTGAGAGAGCTTACAATGAAGCATAAGTAATTAAGAGGATATTATATTAAGGCGAAGCCGGAAGATTATAGGAATGGAGGTGTAAGCGTGACGATAGAAAAAATGAAAGAACTTCTCGCTTCTAAGGACGAAAAGATTACTGTGGAATTTAAATCCTGCACGAATGAAATCAGTGAGTCAGTTTATGAAACCGTCTCATCATTTTCTAATAGGTATGGTGGATGGATTATTATGGGAGTAAAAGATGACGGAAATCCAATTGGTGTTAACCGCAATGCGGCAGGAGATATGAAGAGAAATTTTGTCACGCAGCTTAACAATACCAATAAGATGTCGCCGACATTGTACCTTACTGTTGAAGAATTAGAATATGAGGGGAAATTACTACTTTGGACATATGTGCCTCCGGCCTCTACGGTTATTAAATGCTCTGGAAGAGTATATGACAGAAACGATGATGGTGACTTGGATATTACGGATTCGCCAATCCAGATGGAAAATATGTATGCGAGAAAGACGGGCGCCTTTTCTGAAAATAAACTTTTTCCTTATGCTACGGAAGATGATTTACGCATGGATTTGATGCCGAAAGTTAGAAGGTTAGTAGAAAACAAAAATTCGGAGCATGAATGGCTAAAAATGGCTGATCATGAAATTATGATAAGTGCAGGATTATATGAAAAGAACTTTGTTACAGGAGAAAAAGGATATAACCTTGCAGCAATAATGTTGTTTGGAAAAGATGATGTGATTCGGTCATGCGTACCGGGATATATTACCGATGCAATATATCGCGTGGAGAATGTGGACAGATATGATGACAGACTTCAGGTGAGTACCAACCTAATTGAAAGCTATGAAAAATTGATGGAATTCATTGCTAAACATACTTCCGATAAATTCTGTCTGATCGATAATATGGGTACAAGTGTAAGGGATATTATTGCAAGAGAAGTTGTTTCAAATTTGCTTGTCCACAGGGATTTTTCAAGCGCTTACCCAGCAAAGATTATTATTGAAAAAGACTGGATGAGAACAGAAAATTGGTGTAGACCGAGAAGACAGGGCAATATTTTGGCTAATGAATTCACACCATACCCCAAAAATCCGCTAATTGCCAATTTCTTTACGATGATGGGGAGGTCTGATACTCTTGGTTCCGGAGTGAAGAATTTATATAAATATACACCGATTTATTCCGGAGGTGGAAATCCTGAAATTTATGAGGCGGATGTTTTTAGAATAGCAATTCCGTTGACCCGAAAGGCGGTTAGTGAAGTTAGGCTTGTAAATGAATTGACGGAACGGGAGCAGTTAGTTTATGATATGATTTGCGAAAATCAGAAAATAAGTGTAGACGATATTGCCGATCAATTAGATGTTACGAGAAGAACGATTCTTCGGGATGTGCAGGAATTGAAGAAAAAAGTGTTTTTAGCATACAATAAAAAAGAAGCTTGTTGGAAATTAAAGTAGAAAGTGACAGCAGGTGACATTTTAAATGTCCCTTCCTATAATTTAGCTTTGAGATTATAAGGTAGTTATGGTAGTATGAGGTGACAAGATGGTGACATTTTAGATGTCACTTGATGAAAGCACATCTCCAGAGAAAGCGGATAACTATATTCAGATAGGCTACTTAGCCTAAATACTTGTAAAATGGCATCAGCCGCCAAGTGTTCTTCCGGGATATTCTATGTGTGAACCGAGACACTGGCGATACGTTGCCGTACTCCTCCCAGAACTGATGCCAAGGTCATTATAAAACAGATTGAGGCTGCACGCAAGGGAAAGAAGCTATCCCAAAATGCTTATCGTGGGAACGATTTACTGCCGGTTCCCAGTGTCTCTTTTTATTATCATATTACACCGGTTCCACAGCGCGTCTTTATATGCGAAAGCATTTCTTTTCCGTAGCCCATTCCACGTTTTGACTTGTCAACAATTACAAATTTAAGAAAACCGAGCGTGCGTTCTTTCAGCGTCAATCCATTGTGCCAGATATTCGTAATCTTTGCTTGCTATATAGGGTCGAATTCTCATAAGTAACATCCTTTCTTCTTATCACAAACTATACACCATAATGTATTCTTCCTCATTTTCCCTCACAATTTCAAAACCAATCTTTCGGTACATTCTTGCCGCATAATTGGCTTTTTGAACAGAAAGAGAAACATGCTTATATCCATGGGCTTTTAGTAAGGCAAGCATTTCTTTCATCATAGCTGTGCCGATTCCACATCCCCGATATTCTTTATAAAGGGAAATTGCCAGAGAAGGAGTTTCACTGTCTATATGCCCGTAATCATTCATAATGCGCACCCAGACAGTCCCTACGATTTTACCCTCCGCCTCTGCGACTAATCCCAGATCATCTTTTGATTCCCCGAAATGTGCAACATAAACCTGCAATTCGGGAGAGTTAATAATCGTTTTTGGAGGAGGTTCCACACCGTCCGGAATAAAAATTGCCTCATATAGAAAATCATCCAGAAGAGGATATTCCTGTTGATGGATTTTGCGTATCTTATAGTCCATATTGAACCTTTCGTAATCCGTTATTTTGTGTGCTCCTATATTTTAGCATAATTTAAATAATATAGATGAAAAACTTATCAGAAATTTTTTATTTACAACATGCACCTTATGACGCCCGAATCCCTATAGGAAATTGCTCGGATTTTTATGGGAAAATAAACCTTTATGTGATAATATATAGGAATAAACTACTGAAACAAGTGTAAAAGGCAGAGGTACTAACAATGGTAATTGATGAAAATCAAATCTTTAATTTAATGGATACAAACGGCAGGCGCAGCGATGTTCTGAATGCTCTACAGATTTATTTGGAGATTCTGGAGGAGTTAAAGGACGAATATCCGACAGAAGAATGGAATACATATCCGAACAGTATCGCACAATTTCTGTTCTACGAAAGAGCGCTGGAGAAATCGAAAGATGTTTTTAAGATACATAAAAATTATGATAAGTTCATTGAAGAACTAGGGGACGCGTATCAGGACTTCTTATGTAAAGACAGTGACTGGACGAGAACTAAGCTGCCTCAAATGGCAAAAATGCTGGATGAAGCCATCGAAAAAAGGGCGAGACATTATACGAGTAATCTTGTAAAAATGGGATTTACGGACGCGCAGCGCAATATTACCGAGGCGGGATGTTCTTATCTGAGAGGTTGCGTCAATAAGGATTCTATTGAGAATATTTTACCTATTGATTCTGTGAATATTGCTCTTTTAAGACAATTATCTAAGTTGAAAATTTTCAGTAATCCTGCGGAAGGTAAACGGCAGTTCTATTCGCCTTTCCTGATGGCGCTTGCGCTGCTTTTAAACGGGGAAAGTATTGATCGCGATTCTTTTGAAGTGATCGTTCAGGGGTTGAGTCCCTACAGTGATGAAGCGATTAAAGCGGCGGTTCTTCAAAGCAGAATCAATATCGAGGAATTGAAAACAGCTATACAGAATATAATGGTGGAAGTGCCCACAGAGTTGGAAGGCGAAGTGGAGCTAAATTTGGATTTAGTAAAAAAGTACTTTAAAAGCTCCAAGAGTAACGAAGCGACATCGCAGAAATATTATAATCTCATCATTGCACTTGAGAATTTCAGAGAAAACCAGTGCGATGATAACTACGCTGCATTGTTAAACTGTTTTGAGCAGGACGGCACTGTTTTATACAAGGCTTTCGGGTACGGCAAAGCGGTATTTGAGATGGGGAACAGAGGCAGCAGGTATGATATGAATACATTTCTTGAGGAGAACAGAGATCACCATCTGTTGACTGCGGAAGATTATATCAGGGAAATTTATGTTACTTTTTCAAAATCCAAATGGATTGACGGGATAAGGGAGTACTCCGATACGACCATGCGGCTGTTAAGTGCGACAGGATTGTTTCAATTCAGAAACTTACCGAGTTTGTCCTGCAGGGAGGTTCTTTCTCTGATTTTTGATATTTCCGCATTGAAACAGGGTATATTTGGTGAAATGACGGAAGAGGAATACAGAGAATACGAAGTGAAGGAGGGCTGTTATTTCGGAAAGAGCAATTCGCTTGCCGACATTTTCAACTTTTCTACAGATGATGTCAGCGCTGTCATCGAGAAGATTGAAGCGCAGTTGATGGTAAGCAGTTCCGATGAAGTAAAAACGCTGCTTTATAACAACAAGAATGCGGAATTTATAAACCATATCAACGCAAAATATCCGAAAAAAAAGATTATGGAATTACTTCCGCTTTTTTCCGATCGAAGGAATGATCTCCGGATCAAAAGAGAGGTCAACGATGCCGCAACTGTTCCGACGATATACGAGTATATTGTCGCAATTGCATGGTACTACATATCGAATAAAGATTTTGATTTGTACGGCAGTATGAATTTGACATTGAACGCCGACTTTGAGCCGGTTATTCATGCGGGCGCCGGTGAGGGAGATATTGTGATTTCCTATGATGATATGGTGATCATGCTGGAAGTAACGCTTATGAATAAGCAGGCCCAGAAGAGAGGAGAATGGGAGCCGGTTTTGCGTCATTCCCTTAATTTGAAAGCGGCTAATGAGTCAAAGGAGACAATCACGTTTTTCATCGCGGACGAGTTGGACCCAAACACAATTAATATTTGGAGAGCGGTAGCCGCCGTTCCGCTTGAGTCTACCAATACGCATCAGGCCGTAAACGGTGTTGTCATAATGCCTTTTATAAATCATGAAATCGGATGTTTTCTGGAGCAAAATGTTACGAGAGAGGAAATTGTAGAAAAAGTAAAGAGCTCTTTTGCAAAAGTACCGCAGATCACAGATGTGAAATGGCACGAAGATATTATAAGAGGCTTAGTGACTTAAGGAAAATAGAAGAAACTTCTCTTTGAAAGTCAATAAAACGGGGCGTCAGTCATGACGCCCTTTCTCGATAATTCCGAATCCAAGCGGATAAGGTCCTGTGTGCACGCCGATGGTGGCACCGATCTGATAGACGGGTATTTCATCGATCTTATATCCTTTTTCGTGCAATGTGGCAAGTGCCTGATCGCGGAAGGCAATGCCCTCTTCTATGTCATAGCCGTATCCCACTGCCAAGCTGTAACAGTCGCTTTCCAGACGGCTTTCCCGCAGGTATTCCAGAAGAAGGTTCATGACTTTCCTGGTGGTACGCTTGCGCCCTCTGTCAAGGCCGGATGGGAAGATTTCTCCCTGCTTTAACGTGATGATAGGGCGTATATCCAGAGCGCCGCCGGCAAGCGCTGCTACTCTTCCGATTCTTCCGCCGTGCCTTAAGTATTCCATGTTTCCCACCGTAAAGAAAATTCGCCCGGTGCCCTTGATCTCTTCCAACCGCGTGACTGCATCCTGATAGTTTACGCCTTGCTCCCGTAGTTTTACAGCCTCCAATACATACAGACCCTGCAGGACCGTGTCAACGGTGGAATCGATAACGGTGATCTGTGCATGGGGATATTTCTCCATCACGAGAGTTCTGGCGTTGAGTGCAGACTGCATGGAACCGCTGAATTTCGTGGTGATACAGATACAGATTACGGGAGTGCCTGCTTCTGCATATGAGCGAAATACTTCCTCGTAATCCTGAATGGAGGGCATGGATGATTTGGGGTAAACACCCTTTCGGTCCACCATCTGCTGATAGAAATCGCGGATGCCGATCTCTACGTTTTCCTTGAAATAATGCTCGTCATCGAAAGATACGTAGAAAGGCACTACCGTGATATTTTTTTCCTGTACCAGCTCCGTAGGCAGATCGCAGGAGCCGTCGCTGATAATGTGAAATGCTTCTTGCATGTTATAAAACCTTCTTTGTTTAATATATTTATATGTTGTGGGCAGATTACACAAAATGGTCTCTTATGCAATCTGCCAATAGAAGTTCAAAGAGACATTTTTGACCCTTGAATTCTTATAGAAATAAAATTTCTTGTATTGATATATAGAATACTACGTTTACGCAGTGAATGCAATCCTTTTTGAATATAAACATTACGACGAAGAGGTATATTAACTGCTTTTGGTAGTTTTTAAAACTATATGCGTGCGAAGCGTATTCAGTTTATTCTGGAAAAAAGAGTACAAATATAGTAACATAAGGAATATGAATGGAGGGAAACGTGATGCAGGAAATTAAGTGCCCTAATTGCGGTGAGGTTTTTGTTGTTGATGAGTCCGGATATGCGCAGATTGTGCAGCAGGTCAGGGATCAGGAATTTGAGAGGGAGCTGGAGCAGCGCAGGAAGGATTTATCGGAGGCGAAAGAAAGCGAATTGAAGCTTGCGCGGATGGAGCAGAAAGAAGAGTACGAGAGGGCGCTTTCCGCTAAGGACACGGAGCTTCTTAAGCGTGAGCAGGAGATTGAAAAGTTAAAGGCGCAGATTTCCGGAAAAGAGACGGAGAAGAAGCTGGCAGTGAGTGAAGCTGTCAACGAGAAGGACAAGGAAATTTCCGAGAAGATTGCACAGATTACGGAGCTGAAAAGCCGGTTGTCCAATAAGGACTCCGAAAGTGAATTAAAGCAGCAGTCCCTGCAGAAAGAATATGAGACACAGCTTCGATTGAAGGACGAGCAGATCGAATATTATAAAGATTTTAAGGCCCGCCAATCTACGAAGATGATCGGTGAGAGTCTGGAACAGCACTGCCTGACGCAGTTTAATTCCCTGCGGATGACAGCATTTCCGAACGCTTATTTTGAAAAAGACAATGACGCGCGAAGCGGAAGTAAGGGAGACTTTATTTTCAGGGAAGCTGCGGAAGGTGTCGAATTTATCTCCATCATGTTTGAGATGAAAAATGAGATGGATGAGACCGCCACCAAACACAAGAATGAAGATTTCCTGAAAGAACTTGATAAAGACAGGCGGGAGAAAAAGTGCGAGTATGCCGTGCTGGTTTCACTGCTTGAAATCGATAATGAACTTTATAACAATGGCATCGTAGATGTTTCCTATAAATATGAAAAAATGTATGTGGTGCGTCCGCAGTTTTTCATACCGATCATTACCCTGCTGCGAAATGCAGCGCTGAATTCCCTGCAGTATCGTCAGGAGCTTGAGGTGGCGAAACATCAGCAGGTTGATATTCTTCATTTTGAGGAGAATATGAATGCATTTAAAGAGGGATTCGCACGTAATTACAGGCTTGCCAGCGATAAATTCAAGACAGCGATCGACGAGATCGATAAGACGATCACGCATTTGCAGAAAACAAAGGAGGCACTGCTTTCTTCCGAAAATAATCTTCGTCTGGCGAATAATAAGGCTGAGGATCTGAGTATTAAGAAGCTGACCAAGAACGCGCCGTCGGTCAAGGCGATGTTTGACGATTTGGAGAGCGGGGATGACGGGGAGTTTTAAAAATGCAGGCGAAACAGGTTGATTTTTCTAAAGGAAGCGTTACGCAGAATATTATCCGGGTGGCGGCACCTATGTTAGTGGCGCAGATCCTGAATCTAATGTATAACATTGTGGATCGGATTTACATAGGGAGGATTCCCGGAGAAGGACTTCTTGCACTGGGAGGTGTTGGACTGTGCTTTCCTTTCATTTCCTTAATTACAGCTTTCACCAATCTGTACGGAGCGGGAGGCGCCCCTCTTTGTTCTATTGAGCGGGGACGGGGAAA
>JAAUZT010000004.1 GCA_014804485.1 Lachnospiraceae bacterium | reverse complement strand
TACCTTCCTTTTCTGTTCATTTGCTAACTGCCTGGTCAGCAATGACAGTTTAGTCTAGGTATCTATTTTTGTAAATCCTTTACTGCTTATCTACACTTTGAATTATACAGGAAGCTCCCTACTGATTTTTCCTGCAAGATAATAAGCTTTTATGCTTGCTTCCACTGCTTCAAACAGCAGGTCAAATTGAAGCCAGTCACCCATATCGTAATACTCTTGCAATTCTTTAAAATCGCTCTGTAATCCAGCCGGAAGGTTGACCGGCAAGGCGATTGTCATGTCATTATACATACTGTATGCCCCTTTCTTTTCCTATACCTCTTCGGCTTCACAGCCTTTCTTCCTGCCAATGATTTTCTGATAAAGCGGGAGAAACACTTTGTCATACCTGTACTCTATGACCGTATGGTAATTTTTTTCTGCACTCCCGGCTGTCCCACCATACATCCTCTGGTTCTGTTCATATCCGTTAAAGTCTGCCATTTCCATACCGGCCACCTCTTTTTCCAATAATTACAGTCAGTATAGCACAAAAATTTTTTCTTTCACCGCCTATATACCTAAAATAATATAACCCGTCTTCCGCCATATCAGGATTCTCACTTTTCCACTCTTTTGCATAATCCTCATGAGAAGTAATGGTTGCCAGATAACCGCCCTTCTCATGACAAAGCATTTCCGCTTCCTTCCAGGTGACATCTTTCACGATCAGTTAATACCGGTGCTTCGCAGAGGCCAATCTCCAGTCCTTAACATCGATTTGATCTCATCCAGAATGTAATCATTCTGTGGGTACATACTCTGTTCCTTAGGATATATGGCATTTAATCGGGTCTCATATTCCTCTTCCGTCATTTCCTCTCCGACCCAATATTCCTGTTCCTCTCCTGTCCAGTAAAAGAACTCAACATAGTCACCATTTTCATCAAACTGCACTCCATCCGGCCCGTCACCTCGTATACCGCCGTCAACATAGACCCATTTCCCGCCCTGAATGGTATAGACATTATCATAATAATACCCCATATGGCCATCTGAATTGCAGATCAGATTTCCTCTCTCAATATAAGTGACATTACAGCGGCTGGACTGCCACACATCCAGAACATGGTCATGAAATGTCAGAAACCGACATACAAATCCGGTGTCAATCACCATTTCGGGAATGTTGTCATCATCCACATAAATCAGACTGTATGTATAGGTATCCGCATAATTATCTTCCTTCAGATAATTTAGATAAGCCTGTTTCCACTCCTCCAGACAGGAATCGTTCTGCTCTATACGCTCCTGCTCTTTCAAAAAAGAAAACCGCTTGCACAATTCTCTGTACATATCATCAATATTGTTCACAAATACAGCGTCATCATATCCCCATATATGCAGTTCTTCCCTGTCCCACTCTTCACAGACTTGCATATATACTTCCTCAGATACCTCGGTTCCGTCTACCTCATAATATTGCCCAATATACTCAAGCCCTTCATATTGCGGAGTACTGTGGAGCGCCAACAGTTCTACTCTTTCAGTCCCTTCGATCCGATAAAAGAATGATTCTTCTTCCCCCTGCCCTATATATGTGCTGAAAATCAGGTTTTCATAGGGATTAAACCTGCACTCTCCATAGCTTCCAAATCCTCCTGTTTCCACTACGTTTCCGCCATTGTATACACATATGATCACACTGAACACGTGGGCGTCAGAAGGAATGATCGCCAGTTCCGGAATATTATCGCTGTCAATGAACACCAGATCATATTTTATCCCGTCTGTTTCATGTTGGCATTCCTCATAAAATTTTTGGATGTATTCCGCGTATGCCAGAAGAACTTTCTTTTCTTCCTCGCTGAGCACATAGGAATCATCTTCGCCTGCCATCTCTCCGGCAGAATCCGGAATGCACTCGTCAGCTTCCGGATTTTCAGTTCTGCTGTCACTGTCTTGCTCCACAATATCGCTGCTGGAATCCTGCGGGATCTGACTTTCCTGACTGTCTTCTGTATCTATCTCCGCGCGTTCTTCACCTGGAGCCGTACATCCGCAAACTCCATATAGCAAAATCACAACCATACATACACATAAGATTCTTTTTGTTATTGTGCTTACTTTATTATTCATACACTTATCCTATACCCTTCAATATTGTACTCATTGGAGTTTACTAAATTTATCCAAACTCAGTTCCATATAAATGCTTTGTCTCATCGATTCAGGTGGCGGCGCTATGAAATAAATATAATCGTCTTGCAGGAAAAAAATATCTGTGCGGTTCCCATACTCTTCTGAGTCAAAAAGCTGTACAAAACTATCCATTTCCTGTTCAATCTCTTCTTCATTCACAGGAAAATCTAATATACTGATTTCATTTCTATCTCTGGCATTCATAATGATCGCCTTTATATCAGATAACGTATAATAATCTCTTAAAGATATAATCTTGCCCGTGCCCAAATCGAAATTCATTCCCTTATTATACTCTGCATAAGACCCCATGTAAGATTGATAGCCGTGAAAATGAATACTTACTATCGCTTCACCGACAGATTCTATTTCATATTGAACTTCTGTTTCCTCTCGTCCATCTCCATATACCCAAAAATTCTCCGGCATAATTTCATGATAAATCTGTTCATTTATGGAATTGGCTACGTCTTCCGCATCCGTTATATCGATACTCGGAAAGGCTATCCGTTTGTGTATACTATTCGTCTCAATTTGAACAAAAGAATCATGTATGTCGATAGCCGTTTTAGTCGTTTTCTCTTCTTCATCTTCCTCAGTTTTCCCACTATTTTCCTGTGATTTGGAAGTCTCATCTGGGGAAATAGGGCTTTGTTCTATAATGCTTTTATTTGATGGTGCCTGCTCGACAGTTTCTATTAGCTCTACACTTTTTGCCATCTCTGATTTACCAGATCTATCAAATTTCCCACCGATAATAAAAGCTATAAAAAAGCATAGAAAAACTCCTATAATTATTACATGCTTTTTACCACCAGTATTTCTGATCATCACTGTTCCCCTTCTGCATATTCAACGAATCGATTATCACTCTCCGAATAAAGAATCACACCTATCATTGTAACTCCCGTTGTCTCTGCTTTATCAAACAACTGCGTATATTCCTCAAATTCCTTGTCTTCACGAACATACGCTTTGGTTTTTGTAAGCTCATTCACCCCGAAAGAACCGTACCAGAGTTTTTCTTCCTCCTCTTTCGTAAAGTCCTTGAAAATATAATATTCGTCATTTCCCTCATAATCGCCTTCCCTGCGATCCAGCTCCATCAGTATGACCTTCTCCGTCAACATATCATCTTCACACCGAATTTCCGTATATATGCTTGCATTGTTATGGGCGGAATAATGATTCATATTGCATAGCATAAATGTCCCTTCTCCATTCCATCCGGCAATGATCTGTGTATCAAGAGGATGGCTGCCTACAAACTCTATCACCCTCCTGCCGTTTTGATCATACACATAATTGTAGGCAAGCGGGGCGCCGATGTTTATATAAAATTTAGAAACTATAATTTCATCCTTCCCATCTCCTGTGAAATCATAGGCAGTTAGAAGAATTGCTTCCTGCTCGTGCGGAAACTCCCAATCTGCTGTGAGAAATTCCTGAAACTCTTCTTTATCTTCTGAAAGGATTTTCTGAATCAGCACTGTCTCTTTTTCCGTTCTACCGTGTAGATTCACTTGGTCGATGGTAATACTTCCTCCGGATAATTTATCTTCCGCTTCTCCTATATTACCAACATAATGCAGTGCAACCTCAGAATCCATATACCAATCTTCCGGTTCTTCATATACATTTCCATTTTGGGCATCAATATAATATCGCTTCACTATATGGACATGCGTATCTGATGATTCAACCAAATTCATCTCATGATAACGCCTGTCAAAAAAGGTACACTCACCATAATACATGATTTTATAATTCTCTAATCCTTCCTCCTGTTCTATGAAATCCAGCATTTGATCCAGCACATCCGCCCCTTCTTCACCATAAATGATTTGAAAGCTTGTCCCATCCTCGCTATAGACTAACTCCGGTTCATAATTCCAAACATTTCTTGTGACATCCGGTAAACGAATCCCTCCGGGCACATTTATTTCCAACGGGATCAATGTGCCTTCGTCCTTCCTGTATATACGGCCCGTTTCTTTCGCGACATAAACATCTCTCTCATGAATAATGTCTCCGCTCAAATCCTCTTTACATACCGCAAATACGTACATATCTGAAGGTTCTTTTTTCAAATAATAGCAGAGCGCTTTCTCCGATTCCAGAAATGTAAATCCTTCTAACAAATTATTCTGTAAAAGTTCTTTAATTTTTGGGGTGAGGATTGCTACATTGTTATTTTCTATGACTTCAACAATGCTTTCAAATCGAGAGGCTGATTCTATATTTTCTATGCATGTGGTATCCTCTGCAAGTCCACTTTCATGTATTATTTCGTTGCTCTCTTGTATTTCATCTATCTCTTTTGAGGTAATGGAATTCTGTTCCAATATTCCAACATCCCAAAACCCTTCCACCAGTTTCCACTCTAATTCCTCTTTAACCGCTGTGTACTGATTCCTGATATTATAAAACTCATCCTCTGATAGTTCTTCATACTCTCCGTCAACATATTTTCCGTTTTCCATTTTGTATTTATAATAATACGGTTCCTCATCTTTTATCTGTCTACACACAATAGTGTCCAGAGTTTTCTCAAATACCTCATCTTTTTCTATCTGCTTATACATGAAATGTGTATTAACGCCCCCTGAAATGAGTTCAACAATCCCACCTTTATAAATTGTCATTATATATTCTTCACTTATGCTTACCCATTTAGCTCCGGCATCATCATAAGTATAAATAATAAAAGGTTCACATCCTTCCTCATATACAGTGCCTAATATCTCGTACTCTCCTTCCCGCATAGTGCCTAATATCAATTCCGGCTTGCCATCTCCAACCAAATCTTTTACACAGTAATATAATTCTTCTTTTCCAATGTACCTTTTAACATGATCATATATATTTGCACTCCACTGCTCTTCTGTATATGTCGTATCTTTCATTACTCGCTCGTATTCTGATAAAAGATCCTGATAGACAACCGGTTCTCCTTCACTTGCGCTAATTGGATCTATAAAAGCACAACCTGCAAGTTCCATGATAGCGATACATATGAGCAACATTCCTACTTTACATTTCATCTATGTTTATCATCCTTTTCCGGTAAAAATAGCACTAAATCACCTAAAATAATGTTACCCCGACTCTATCCTTTCACCCTCACTCCAACACAGCATAACTCTTATTCCACACATCAACAAGAAGTCCTATATTTTGAACCCCATTGCTACAATTAGCACATACAATATATCCATTCCGTCCTATGTACATATAGTTACTGTCTATTTCCCAATGACCCTTTTTATCCCCGTCCGTTATATCCAGATAATCATAAATTGCATAGAAGATTCCATTACCGTAGACCGAGTCATATAAATCACCTATGACATCTAACCCGGGACGTTCTTCCATAGTATTCTTTCCATCGAACCAATCCATATAAGAATGCCATTCCAACATAGAATTATAAGAATATTCCCCTTCATACAAACTGATGTCTGCGCCATCTCCCTTCCGAATATCGGCCATTATAATATAATCGGGCTGTATACCTTGTCCTTCCGAAAGGAGTATATACAGTTCATTGCCCGACTTCGATTCAACATAAACCTGATATGCATCTTCGCAATAACATATCCTTTTTAATTCCCATTCCTCCTTGTCCATTCCCGAATCAAGCGCATAATCCTTAACCACAAAGGCCGCCATATTCTCCAGCGTTAGATTATAGTGCCCCTGCTGCGCATTTATAAAATAATCATAATCCGGCCATTTATCCTGCGGCAGATTGCATTCATGCCACACATGATCTATGGCATTATTTTCAGCCTGATATGCGGATACATCAATATCAGCTTGGTCACTTATTGTTTGCAATCCAAGGCAGATTATAATAATGATAGACGTGAAATATTTCATTTGTGTCATAAAGTATTCCTTTCGCATTATGTAAAAATTAAGCCATATTATGCAGGAATAGATATTAAATCCCCATCAAACGTTTAATTCATCTCACAATGTTTGCTTTTCAATGTAATTTACCATTTGGCAACCTTACCAACAATATAGAGGCGCCTAATATAAGTACACTCATACCGATTATTCCTGTCGGGTTTGGACCAAGTAAAGTACTTTTTGTGGATAAGGATATCCATACGCCTGCTTCTCCGATAATATCTGAAGCACCGTGGATAATTGCAGCATACATGCAGTTATTGTATTTTAATGTTACATAGGACGACCAAATGCCCAGCACAACGCAGACAAGCACCATCATGGCAATTCCGGAAATCGGAGCGCCGATGTAATCATCGCCATAGTTCATGCCAAAATAAATCAATGGTGCGTGTGCCATTCCCCACAAAGCACCATTTAGGAGAACAGCACATCTGACAGGAAATCTCTTGCACAATAATGGTAACAAATAGCCTTGCCACCCAATATCTTCCCCCAACGCAATAAACCAAACAGGAAAACATACTGCTGAAATTATGTAGACAATCGTTCCCATTCTCAACATAGAAAAAACTGTGAAACTGATATCTGATGGTGCGCCAAAGGCTCCATAAGTTTGTGAAATATACTTTCCGCTGAAGTCTAAATCGTTTGGAAAAATAAGAAAAAAAATAGCAGTTCCACAAAAAATGGCGGCAGTGGGGACGAATGCCGAGAAAAGCAAAGCCTTTTTATTTTTCCAAACCTTTGCACTAAATTTTAAAGGTGATTTATCAGATGTGATTTTCCTCGTTATAAATACAGCAAAAGCGGGAGTTCCCATAAATACCGCCGGAAAACTTAAAAGGGAATAAATACCTTTTCCGGCATTTGATGGTAAAATAACCGCTATGAACCACAAACCATAATAAACACCAAAAACAATCGCTAAATAAATAAAAATCCTTTTTAACTCAACATGATGTAAAGTAATATTATTTGCTTTCATAATTGCTCTCCCTGTCTATTTTGGCTCCTGCTTTTGATAAGAAAGTGAGAGCGGTTTGGTTAACCATCTCGATAACCTCTTCTTTCGACGATGTAATAACCCCCGAAGCAACGAAACAGGCAAGTCCATGCGTATAAATCATTGTGTTTTGAAAAAACTTGCTAACATTTTCTATTGGTATTTTCAAATAGTCTGCAATTTGACCTACCATAATCGCATTCTCACCAGCGTTTACCAGAACATCAAATCCACCCGCCTGATAACCGCTTTCTCCACCCATGTAAAGATACTTAAAAAGGTTTGGTTCATCAAAGGCAAGACTGACATAAGCTATTCCAATGCCTGCGAAAGCTTCCATCCCATTACCTGTGGAAGAAAGCATTTTTTTGTTTGCATACTCTAATGCATATTTTGTCAGTTCATTTCGGAATCCGTCCATATTTCCAAAATGCCATGAAATTGGTTGTGTAGAACAACCGATCTCTTTTGCTAATGCTTTGATGTTTAAGGCGGCATATCCATCACGAATAAGCATTTTGAGAGCATACTCCAGAATCAATTCTTTTGGAATTTTGGGACTACTTGGCATACCTTGACCTCCATACTATAAATTAATTTACTGTAAATTAGTTTATAGTATATTCTAAAGTCCACATTATATCAAGTTCTTAGTCGGTCATTTTACAAAAAATGTTGCATCCGGATTAATAATTTCCCATACATAGTTATTTCAACATCTGTATTTCATCAATATGTACATCCATCGGTCCCGGACCGAATCCCGTTCCGAACTCAACTAAACCTTTCCCCTGGTCCCACACAAATAAATCTTCTCCGCCCGGTTCTCCATTTACTTTTGTCTCGGACAAACAATAAGTTATCTTATTTCCGTCTTTTGTTATGGAAGAATATTCTTGCTGCAATTCTTCCTCCTGACAGACAACGATACTATTATTCTGCAGCTTCTCATCTGTATCTAACATCTCTGTCAGCAGATTATCATCATCATACAAATCGATTGTTCTGCCGCCCGGTTCCGGCTGGGCATACGGCAAAATCCTATAAATTTTATCGGCCGTCACATAGAAATATATATTCAAAGGTTCTCCACTCTTGAAATACCAGGAACTCATAAATGGTTCAATATAAATTATCATCCGGTATACGCAACCATGCTCATATATTTTGACTCTGTAAATCTCTGCGTCAGCAATCTCATCAACAAATTCAGTACCATTATGATATTCTGCATGGACTTGCAGCGAAACCTGCTCCCTATTGTAAAAATAGGGATTTTCATTTTCCATTTTCTCCGATAATTTTTGAATTTCCACTTCAGCATCTTTTTTCTCAACGCTTTTCATATCTTGTCCGATTTTTTCACATTCTTGCATGAAATGCTGTATATCCACCGCAATATAGGCTGTTGCCTCGGATAAGATTTCCCTTTTTTCTTCCAGTTCAGTCATTGTCCTTGCTGCTTCTTTTTCCATCTGCTCCATCATCTGTATTTGTGACTTTTGCTTTTTAATTTGTAGAAAAAATACGATGCATAATATTACACAGCAGGCACCGGCAATTGCCAAACATCTTTTTACAACTTTGTATAAATTATTCATCTGATAAACAATCCTCTTCTTCCGAACTTATTTCCAACTTCATGCTTAATCTCACAAGCTGTATAATCCGATCCTCTTTTTCCAATCCCGTCTTTCTTCACACATGTAACTTCATCCGGCCTCTCGCCAGCCGTCTTGTTCTTTCAATACATAAGGCATTCATGTAATGTCTTCCGGCCTCACATTCCGCCAGACTGCTATTCAATCCAAACCCCGCGGGCCAGAAATAATAATTCCCTTTCTCAGACTTTATGACCATATACCTGAAATAATAGCTGTCTTCCTCTCCCGAAACCGCTGCCGACAAGCATACCTGATTTGTATTTAGAGCTTCATACTCACCTATGTNCATCTCATACTCTCCGCTTCGTCCATTTTCCTGCAGCATATCCTCTATGTATTCTTTTAANGCAGCTATATACTCATCTTCTTCTATCTCCGCGGTATCCCTATCCCATGCCGGCAGNTCCCGTAAGNTGAGTTCTGTTGCCCCCAGCTTTATTAAACTATTTGCAAACTCCACAGAAAAGCTATCTTTCATAAAAAAAGATGTCTTTAACTGTCCTGTCCTTCCGGNATAACCGTTTCGCTCTAAGCAATAAAATTCCATCTCGCCTTCCCTGTTCACATACACCGGATATGTCTCCCCATTCTCACATTTTACATANGTATTGACTTTGGATNCGGGTACAAAGAAAACACTGTCACCGTTATTCTTCCATGTATACATTACAATGGTCCCATCCTGTAATCCCCGCAGCTCTCCTGTCTGGCACCCTAATTCATTCATNCCAAACCATTCCTCATAACTGTACACATATTTGATNTGNTCCGCAGTTTCCTCCACANCCATAGCACGGAAATCTATTTCCTGATTGTATTCCGGCGCAGTAANAGGATTGCTGNNCGTCTCTTCCTTCGNATTCTCCTCTTCCCTGACTTCCAGTTCGATTACTTCNCGCTGAANTCCCACAATCTGCGGTATAAAATCTTCCGGTTCCGCCNCNNAANNCNATTGAGNNGTAAAATATGTNGGNGAATCCANCAGNNNCGGANGNNNTNCCGNCCATATACTATCTTTATNGATTNNTNCTCTNTNATCGTCANAANTANAGAAAAAAAGATANTCTTCATATCCCNCNCCNACAANNGCCGCACTTATTTTNCNNTNGGTATACTCCCCATATNTNCCCNGNACACGCCCNTAAGTCTCCAGANAGATTTGANAATTGCCAAATTTCTGTTTCTCCCTCAGGACATCTGCTGCATATTCCGCCATGGNATCTATATATTCATTATCATCTACCGGTATTTTCTGTAATTCGATTGTCTGTTCAGGATTGAAAGTCACTTTTGTGTCCCCAAGTTTGACCAGGTCATCCAGTCCAAATTCATACATAAAGTATATCGGGGAATCTACAAGGCTTACCTCTTCGTATACGGCGTCCTTATCCCGCACAATGCATTCCCTGATNCTGTGATAGTAATCATTTTCTAATGAGTTTACCGGAACCCCGCTCTCCGATAACTGCCAGTCCACAAGAATATAGAACACAAACCCGTCAGCCTCCTCGCAATAATGCAGTCTGCACGGTTCATTGTTTACCACGGCTTCTGTATTGGTCTTTTCATCCGGCAGAAATAAAATTTTATTGCCCTCTAAAGCATAAACGGATATGGCAATTTCTTCTCCCNTCGGAAGAAATGACAGTTGCTTATAATCGTAGTCTGCTATATGNTCAATCATATTTTCATAGACATATTCATACTCTATTCTCTCTGCAATCTCTTCAAGCGGANTCTGNTANGAAGAACTGTTTGCCTGCTTCCCNANATCCTGNGGCTCAATATCATCATCACNTTCGGCATAATCTATTTCTCTATCTATTGNTTCATTNCTACTACATGCCATTAATAGAGTCATCCCTATTGTGCATAGGCAAAATATAGTGCTNCGCAATCTTTGCCATTTTTTATAACCAGAAAAATGTAGTGTCGCCCTCATTAGTTGAACCATGTACCTCTCATCATAATCACCCTGTCTCATAAAGCCATTTGCAATTGATATCTCTAATGCATTTTCTTCATTTTTATATTATAAAACATGCTTACATCAATTCTGCATCATTTTTGCATCTTTTTTGCATCAAAAAAGCAACCGCTTTTCTATAACGATTGCTTTAAGTGGCATTTCCGAAATACACTAATGCTATACCATCATTCAATGGATACCTTTTAATCCCAATCTATAGCATCATGTGCAATTGTACCATTTTCTTTAATATCTTTTTCTGCCTCTTCCAATTCTTNTCTCTCCGCCAATGTNATTTTTGTATAATCCGGATCCCATGCAAGAACAAGTTTCTTGATAAATTCAAGTGCAAAGTTCTGATCACTTTCCGGTAACGCTTCCATAAGACTTGCCGCTTCTTTAACTGCTCCACTCATGAATACAACTTCTCCCTATTTATGTACTATTATATCAAACTTCAAAGTATTTTAAATGCGTTTAACCTACTTAATCATATCACTTTCTTTCCAATATAAAATTCTGACCTGTCAGCATGGAATGCATAATCAGCTTCTCTTCACCTTCCAATGTATAAAACTGTTGCCAGCCTATATAGATATTGCTAAATACACCGTTAATTTTCTCATAATACTCTTCACCGACTGCTTCCCGCAGCCTCTCATCAGGATGCGCTTCACGAAGAATAATATCCGGTGAAACCGGTCCTGGATAACAGTACTCTGTTATCATGCTGTCCTTTGTAGGCAATTCACGGTCTGCTCTCGTCCCTATACGCCTCTCCGAATCATAAGTTACAAAAAGGCGGTCCTGGATCACGATATCCTTCTCCAGCATCTGCTCCGCTTCCTGCTGCGTCAGTACCGTTTCACTGATTCCTGCATAATCCTCCGTCGGGCAAAACTGCGTGACCCGATACTCTCCGTAGTATTCTTCCGGCAGTTCGTCTGTCCGCTCCCACTCCCTGTAAAAATGTCCATTCTCTGCCTGATAGAATATGTCTACCATTCTTACGCCTTCCGGGGAATGATCGGTACATATTACCGTCCATATATCCAGCCGCCCGTCCTGATCAATATCTTCCACAAAAATATCCCAGAAAACAAATCCCTCCATACAATGTTCCCGATATAAAATATCCCCGTCATTGTTTGTAATATAAAAACTCGGGACAGAATGATAATTATCAGTTGTAGCAGAGACCAGATTTACTTCCCCCCATGTCTCAAAAAAGACCGGAGTGGATGATACATCATCATGCAGTTGTTTGTCTGACAAATTGGACGGGTGGAATTGATGCCCCTCATTGATATCCAGTTTATCACACCTAATCGCCGCCTCAATCCTGTCATTTTCCTGAAATAAAAACGTAGCCTCTACCTGACATTCCTCATATTGAAACACACACTCTGCCTGATTTCCTGTAATAGTTCCGCTAAACGGTTTGCATGTTTCGCCTCCAATCTCACTGTCACTCCAATAGAGCCAGTCTATGCTGTCCCTAATCACAATATATCCTTCTATTGCTTCATCACTTATTCCGGTAATAATAAATTCAAAACCTCCAGACTCCCTCTTTGGGCCGTCCACAATCCATGCTTTTTTCAGAAACGAACTGTACTTTCCATCATTTTCATATATATTTTCTATCTGTTGCACCCTGTCCCGCTTATCTTCATTCACTGCCTGTTCCGCCGTTTCTTTTAATCCGTTTACATCCAAATCCTCTTTTTCCAATCTGTCCGTTTCTTCTTTTCTTTCTTCCAGCTCTTCTTTGACTTTTTCCGATTCTTCTTTTGGAGACGCGTTCGTTACTTCCGCTATATTTTCTTCCGCCTCTTTATGCTCTTCACTCGAATAACCGGCTGTATTACAGCCGACAGCAAACAGCATAAGAATACACACGATTATGCACTTTGATCTATTAATAATTCTATCCAAATTTACTCCCTCCTGTATGTGGTAAAGTACAAGTACCAGGCTTCGGCATAATCTACTCTCTCTTGTAATATAGTTTCATCATCCTCTGATCTCTCATACAATTTACCTTTTCTCTATCCACTGCCTACTTGTATCAAACTTAATTTATCTCCAACTCCATCCTTAATCTCTCAAGTTGTATAATCCGCTCTGCTTTTTCCAATCCCGTTTTCTCTTCTCCCATGTAACTGCCGCCTACCGGAAAACATTCATATGTTCCATCCGGATATTTTGTAACCCAGCATTGCAGATAAAAAGTTTCTTCCCCTGTCACAGCAACAGAAATGCTCATGACATCACTTCCCAAGTTCTCATACCTGCCAAAGTATATTTGATGTTTCCCGATCTTCCCCCTCTCTGTCATGTCATTCCTGATATACGCTTCCACCTCACGGATATATCCATCTTCTACCAATGCCGGCAGTTCCGGCTTTCCCAATTCCGGTTTATGCCATTTCATCTTCCCTATCTTCTTTAGTTTTGACTGGCGGCTGATTCCCATCGTATAGCTGTACAATGGCAGGTCTGCAATATCGGTCTGTAACTCTGATCGGTAAATACCTCCGGCTCCCTTACTCGGGGATACACCAGCCTTTGTCCAAAAAATGCCTCCGTTCCCATCTGTAAAAATACTGTACGTTTCCCCCTCTTCCAGAAGAGACTCTATATCATAAGGCATGTTTCCATAGAACCATTGATAATAATTATAAAGTTCCTCGATTTTCTCCTTTGCTTCCTCTTCAGTTACTTCTACCGTTTTTTTTGTTTTTGGCTGACCTTCTTTTGCATGATCAGTTACTGCGGCTCCCCCTTTTCTCTTATCCTGTTCCGTTATCTGTAAATCAAGTACCAGACGTTCCGCCTCCACGATGTACATTGCATTATCATATGCAGACGGTATTTCCTCTACAGTTGGAAACATTTCTGACGCACCGTTTGTTGAATGCACAGAAGCGTCATAACTTCCATCTTCATTTCTCGCAGCCCATCCGGCAAACCATCTATAAGTTTCATTCTGCCTAATGACACCCGTCACGCCTACACTGTCTGCACCATCATAGCCATACCAACCAATATATACTTTATAATTTCCGGTCGGCAATTCGTCGCTATATCTTATGGAATCGACAATTGCATTAACATATCCGTTCTCAGTCAACTCCATTGTATCCGGCTTTTTTTCACCGGTAGTATCTATCTCTACCATACCTAAATACGTTATATCTTCTATATCGTCAGCACGGAGAGAAGTTGGTTTTTCCAAATACCATATTCCATAATCCCGCTCTATTCCGCTCCTTTGGCGCAGCACACAAAATATATAGTGCCCTTCATTCAGTTCATTGTATCTTACCTCTCTTGGTATCCCTTTGATTTCAAGTTCTGCATTACAATCCTTTATAGGAATAAAATAGTACGCCCCGTCTTTCCAGTACAAATCCACCTGCAATGCTTTTTCCCGATATCCACTTTCTGTAAAAATTAAGGGATCACCAACAAACCATAATTCATAATTATAAACATATTCTGCTTTTTCAATAAAGGCATCCACTAATTCCTGTCTCTGCATCTCGACCAACTGCCTTGTTTCCCTGACATTTCCGCCGCACACACCACAAAGCTGAATCATTACTGTTATAAGAACAACTCGTTTAATCATAATTAAAAACACATCTCCAAACATGCTTTGTGCTGCCTATCCCTTTCTTTTTCATCTACTTAATATCTGAATCATATTACTCCGGCAATCCCGTTGTTATTGTATGTATTTTCCATATGCATATAGCATATTCTCAATCCCCGACTCCGACAGATACATATCTACAACCAGCGTTCTGCTCTTCGCCTGTTCTTCATTGAATCTCTCGGGATAAAAGTAATATTGCAGATGCATACACCCCTCTGCTTCATTGGACTTTACATAGAAACAATCATATTGCTTGTCCGCTTTCCATCCATCATCCATGAACCCGCCTATAGCATATAAAACCGACTGTATGTCTTCCTTGTCCTTGGTAAGCTCATATATTTCCCCTGCTTCCACATTGTCTTCAGCAAAATCTTGCAGAAACTTTTTCCCCAAATAATCACCTGCCTCTGCCGCATCAGTAAATCCCCATATCTCATTCTTCACTTTTCTTTTGCTATGATTCTCAGCTACAGCAGCAGGGATCAAATTCACTAATCGGCATATACATNACCNGTCTGTCGANCACAGGTATTGCTACCNTNGNTTTTTCCAATANGACAGTTCCTTTTTCAACCACAGGCAGCCTGTGCTCCGCTNGATTCCGTTTCATCGCCNGATANTCTTNCTCNGTTACAGNNAAAATGTCTATATTGGTANAGCACAGCATACCCTCATAAACATCGACNTTACAGTCTATCACANCCATGTTCGCCGTATCCACACCCATGGTCTTAAAGTCGGGAAAAAAACAGAATCGGAATCCCGCATATCCGGAAAAATAAATCTTGTCTATAAAAAAACAGTCGTATTCCTCCTTCACAATCCAGTCCTCTCCCAGTGATTTCCAATCCGTATCNGCAAANTCCGAGAAATCCTTATCATATCCAAACCACTCTGCATATTTCTNCACATCCGTTCCTCTGCTTTCCATGACATGAAGAAAAATATCCGCCANNTTCTCCGCACTTGCACAGACTTTNCCNGATNCCAACAACCCTTCATTATNCTGCTCNNAGACCTCNTCGGGAGCCATNAANCTTCTGAAATGCCGTTCAAAGTCCCACACCATTTCTTCTTTACACGGACTGCCATCCCNGATCACCTGCTCACTATAAGTATCATCAAANAATCCNTCCATGCTGATCCNCTTTTCNATCCTGTTTTCTTCTGTTGGCACCATACTGATACTTGTCTTTATATCACGGATCTTTCCATCACCGTCAACATAGAGCGTAATATCTACTTTGTTCGTCTCTTCTGTGGCTGCTTTTTCTTTATCAGGATAAAAAGTATATAAAAACCGATAGCCGCTACCACCAAATACCGGATTCATACAATACACTCTGTCATATGCATATGGGTCGGGCTCCCACTCTTCATCTAATGATTCCCAGCCCGTATCCGCTAACTGTTGCAGCGCATATTCTGTAAAATACTGTCTGTTTTCAGTACTGACTGCTCCACGGCNCNTCAAAACTTCTTTTAAGATATTTCCAAGGAATANTTCTGTCTCACANATATAATNCGAAACANAGATCCCTTTCCCAACAATATCTTCATCCANCAGATACGGCNTGTCCTGCTCATAATACATATTTTCNGGATTTGNCGGCATTCTGATCAGACTATANCCTAAAATGTTGCTCTGCATTTCATCCGCAGTCACATAAATCCTGTTGTTCCACTGTTCATCATCGCTTACGGCCTCGGGGTCATGTGCAGGCTCTGTTTCTTCTATGGGTAGCGTGTCTTCTTCAAGCNTAGTNTNATCCATTATTCCACCGCTTTCTTTTGGNTCCTCTATGGAAANANTGNAATCTCCATATTGTATCGNAGCGTCTGATGCGCCACAGCCGGGTAGGAGCAGTATGCCAAATAGTATAAATATGTTAAGCGCTTTATTAATTTTATAAAACATAGATCCTTACCGCTTTCATTTATTTCTGACAACAACTACCTGTTTTCATTTATAATTGATATCTCTCATACATTTTCTTCATCATTTACATTATAAAGCAAACTTACATCAATCCTGTATCGTTTTTGCATCATTTTTGCATCAATTTCTTCNGTTTTGANCTGTTTTCCATGCTTTAAGTCATGGANAATGACACGCTTTAGCTCATGCTCCTCCTTTTGGACGCAAAAAGGACGTATGGTTCCTATTACTGTTCCATACGCCTTTACCAACGCATCCGCAGGTGCGTGTTATTTTAATATTATATTGTATCGGGTTTTCTGCCTCTATTACCTGTGAAGAAGAATACATACAATTCGGGAGCCGTACAGTGTGTAAAAAATTTATCTATAAATCATACTCCCGAAACAACATATCCTGATACCCGGAATCTTCCAAAGCACGTTTCAAATCCTCCGTTCTGTTCTGCTCCAGCAAAAGCTGTGTCAGCCTGTTTGCACGGCTGATCCCTCGCTGCAGCCCTTGTTCTTCTCCTTGTTGTATTCCTTCCATCCGTATTGTTCTCTCATACTTATCCGCATCAAACTCTTCCAATAACATCCCCAACACCTCCGACCGATGTTCCCTCAATGTACTATCCAGAATCCCATGTGCCACACAATAATCAACAGCCGCATTCAATGCCGACTGCAATTTCATCCCGCTGGCGGCATACTGTCTGGATATCATCACAAACTCCGCATACTCCCGCAAAGTCTGACAACTGTCCATCAACGCCTTATTATGTCCATAATTAATGTTCAGCACCCTGACCTTCAGTTCCACGTCCGCCTGTCTTTCTTTACTCATAAAAGCATCCGACAGTTTTAAGACAGACTCTTCGGGCAAATCCTTTTCACCGTTATAGAACACAACACACTGCGGTGTAGGCAGCTTAATCTCCATCGAACCATAAAGACTTACCTCTGCCTGCTCGATAAGCTTCTGATATTCCTCTGCCAGATAAATAAGGAAACGTACCGGCATATTCGGATTGCATGTGCTCTGATGCTCATACAGATTCACTGTTCCCGCAAGCACGAAGGCAAGATCATTCTTCATAACCACATAGACCGCACTCTCAATCGTTACGACTTGAAGCTCTGACGCGTCTTGATAATTCGTGCCGTTTAATGCATTGTATAACTGTAAAAGAGCTTCCTTATCCTTTTCAAATAAAAACCGAAATAGCCTGTCCTTTACATTCCGATGTACCTTTTTCTGCCACGGCATTCTGAGTTTCCCGCTCTGCCGCTCCCGTCTTTCTCTTCTCATATCCTTTCCTCCTATAAGTGACAGGATTTCGATATGAGCCGCCGAATGCCGCCTCTCCGTTCCTGTCTTATTAAGTTGATTTGTAGAAAATCTGACAGAAACTGTCTGNATGTGCGAGGCGCACACTGTTAGAAATTCTCTGATAACCTCATCATAATATCAGATTCATTGTTTGTCAATTATTCATTTTCGTGAAAACGTTCTTTGCATCAAAAAAAGCAACCGCTTCTCTATAACGATTGCTTTAAGTACCATTTTCTTTAATATCTTTTTCTGCCTCTTCCAATTCTTTTCTCTCCGCCAACAATTCCTCCAATGATTTATACAATTCCACCAACTCTTTCGCCTTATATTCATCGCTTTGTGCCACAATGTCTCTTGAGAAAGATTTCGTAGCTGTTTCATACTTTATTTCCAGCTCCGTATAACCTTCCATGTACTCATCCAATTGATCTTTCAATTCTTCTGCATCATAGATTCTTTCCCCACGAAAATACATCTCCACTGTTTCTTCTGGTAAGACATACGAAATCTCAGCCAATTTCACCGGTGCAGTCTGCTTATCCAAAATTGTCTCATATAAAGTCACCGTACCGATATTACCTCGTTCATTACCGCCAAAAATACTGTAATCCAGAGAAAGATAGCGATATTCATTATTCTGATTTTTATATGCAGCCAATAAATCAATATCCATATACGGTGAAATCGCCTTGTAATCTATATCGCTCACGACATATTTCCCAAATACGGCATTCGTATCAGCAAAAGAGAAGACTCTTCCATTCTCTTGCTTATAAATATAAAGGGCATTTTGTCCGCAATGATTCGCCGCAAAAGTAACCAACAGTTCCAATGTACCGTCAAAATCAACATCAGCAATAGAAAATTCCCATCCCATTCCGCTGTCTTCTGGTTCAATAGAATGTCCCATTAATATTTCAAAATCAGTCCAATCAACTGTTAAATAATTCGATTCTTCAATTNATTCATTTGNCNNCACTTCATTTNCAGATNTTTTCTNCTCAGTCGTCTTATTCGGACTTACTTCATCTTCAGATTTATTCTCATCAGATGAATTGTAAGCCGTGTAATCATACTGACAATCCTTCTCGTAACTTGTTGTGTCAATCCATGAATCCTTACTCGTGCAAGCAGTCAGAAAAGTGCAGCATATANCNATCAATAACAACTTTTTTGCCTTAGTNCGCTTCAAAATGTGCCTCCCATTATTNTCNGCACCATCCATTAACTCTATATCTGTAATGGAAGCTCCCTTCATTATAGTATTGCCCCTTCTCCAGTTTCTATCGTTTCTGTTTTCTTACAATGAACATATCCCAGAAAAATACCTTCAACTCATCCTGTTGTATCAGTGTCTGCTCATCGATCGCTGCCATAATCGAGGAAAGTTCCGTTCCATATCCATTCTGTTCACTATTAATACAAGTATTTTTCAGTTGTGCAAANTCAATCAGTCTCTTNNCTTCNTCNGTNAAATCNCGNCAGGCAACCACTACCTTTTCTTTTCCCNNCCTGTCNGTATAAGTACCAAGCAATGTTTCCTGCNCCTTGATACCAAGCGACTCATAAATGTGGCAGGCAAGATATTCGCTGATACAACTATTTGTATANCTCATGGCTTTGCTGCGTCCGGGTACCGGCGGGAACTTCAACATATACCCTTTTCCCTGATACCTTATATGAATCTTATTTCCGTTTGCACCGCCGTAAGCCTTAAATTTATTGACCTCGCATGGCGTAAAATCAATCATCTTCCTCCGCCTCCTCGCCGAACAGATATTTTTTCCGNANNTAATCCGCCTGTTCCNGTGTGATCCNGCCTCCCCACTGGCAGGCATTGATNGANCCNTACAGTTCTCCCCACAGGCAGTCCATATGCGATACTTGATCTTTCTCTCCCTGTATATATTCATCAAGGGCATGCTGTAAACTTTCCGGCAGTCCTGTTTCCAGATACTCCTTATCCTTTGGCTTCCCCTCTTCATCNATNNTNNTTCCCGTCTCTATAAGCAACAGTTCCTCCATGCTGATCTCCAATGCCTTTGACAGCTTGGAAAGNGTTGCAGCNNTGCACCGTTCAAAATTTGATTTACCGGANCAGATATCCGACAGGGTTGCCCACGGCACACCGCTTATTTTTGACAGACGATAACGGGAAATCCCCTTTTCCTTTATCAATTCATTCAACGTCAACTCGATCACCTCACGTACATTATATCGGTGTCCCGATAGGAACGCAATAAGAACATANCGCCATATCCATACCATTTCAATCAAGTCAAAAAAGGCAGACGGAACATTCCCCATCTGCCTTTATACTATACCCTTCTCTCTATTTATACAGTGCCAACCACCGTCAACGTAACGCTTAAACCAGCTTCCTCTCNCCGCCTACTGATTCAGTTTCCGATATTCCGATGGTGACTGCCCTTTGATCTTCTTAAAAACTTTGGAAAAATACTTTTCATCTTTAAACCCGACTTTATAGGCAATCTCATAAGTTTTTAAATAGCTCTGCCGTAGATAAGTACACGCATGTTCAATACGGATCTCGTTGAGATAATCCACAAACCCGACCGACAGCTGCTTCTGGAAAAGCGTAGACAGATATCCCGCGGATATGCCCACCCGCTGCGCCACATCCACCTGCATAAGGTTCTCGTAATAATGCTCTTCTATATATTCTCTGGCTAATTCTACCAAACGATTTTTCTCCTCCGNCGGTTCCGCCCCAACCGCTTCCTGCGTCCCGAATAATTCATCCGCNGCCCGATTTACCATTTGCAGAATATCCGAGGATCTTACCGGCTTCAATAAATATTCTTTTGCTCCCAGACGCAATGCCTGCTGACAATATCTAAACTCATCATACGCGCTTAATATCATGGTATACGGTAAGATATCCGCACGCTTTGCTTCCTGCATAACCTCGATGCCGTCCAACAGCGGCATCTGCACATCCAGAAACATAATATCCGGTTTATCCCGAAAAATAATATCTACGGCTTCCTGCCCNTTGGCCGCAAGATATATTTTATCAAAACGGTCTGTATGCAGTTGTATATATTTTGCAATTCCGTTGCGGATCGTATCCTCATCATCCGCAATCAATAACTTGATACTCATGCTGCCTGATCTCCTTCAGTCCGCAGGGAATGGAAATAACCACCGTCGTTCCCTGNCCTATCCTGCTATTGATATGAAGCTTATAATTATCATGGTAAATAAGTTCCAGCCGCTCTTTTACATTTTTAATNGCATANCTTCCGATGCGCTGGCTNGCNTACTTGCGGCTGTCCGCTTTATCCCAGATTGCCTCCATCTGTTCCGCACTCATGCCGGCACCGGTATCTACAACTTGAAATGTCATATGCGTATCATCTCTGCTCCCGATAATGGACAGCGTATAATTGCCGTCGGCCTTTTCAAATCCGTGCACGATTGCATTTTCCACAAAAGGCTGCAGGATCAGTTTTGGGATCTCTTCCTCCATAATCGTCTGATCCAATGAGATTTCATATTTTAGCCGTTTCCCAAACCGCATCTTCTGAATATGCAGATATCGCTCCAGCAATTCCGCTTCCGTCTGTACCGTTACGATTCCGTCTCCNCTGTTTAAAACAANGCGGAATAATTGTGAAAGTGTCAAAATATCTTCCGCAATCTCATCGCTCCCCGATTCCGTTGCTTTCCAATACAGGGAATCTAACGTGTTATATAGAAAATGGGGATTCATCTGCGCCTGCAGAACATCCAGCTCGCTTTCCCGCTCCTTGAGCGCCAAGATATAATTCTTATCAATCAGCTCTCTGATATCATCTACCATGCTGTTAAAACATGCCGACGCTTCTCCCACCTCGTCCTGCGTCATTACTTCTACTTTCTGGCTGAAATCTCCCCTCTTAAAATTCTCCATCGCAACGCTCAGCGTATGCAGCGGCTTGGAGACAATATCAGAAACCAGAAGCAAAACAGGATATAATCCGATCAAAAATCCGATTAACAATGCCAGAGGTGCATAGATGATCGTGTTGCTTAAATCTTCCCATCCTACCCGGCGCGCAATCTTATAAACGATCGTTCCTGTCTCCTCATCACGGCAGCGGTAGATGTTATAGTTTTTCCATGTAGTGTTCTGAATCAGACTTTTACCCATAGGCTCGGAAAAGCTTTCTGCGATCATCTCCGATACAATTTCATCGTCTATATTTCCGCAGCGCACAAGCTCCGCGCCATATTCACTCATCACAACTACTGCTTCCTGTCTGTCACGCAAAGAATTTTGGCATATCTCGTCAAATATATCCGCCGAGGAGCCTATCACCAGATAGCCCAGTTTATTCCTTCTCGCCAGATCATAGATCTCACGATACATCACGATCTTGTCACTTTGATTAAACTGATATGTATCAGACTGATACCGCTGCCATACCCTCTGCCAGAGAAATTTTCCTTTTTCCTGTACCGCAAGGTCATATATCTCCTGTTGCTTAACCTGTTCGATATCGCCTATATAGGAAGACCGGTCAACACAACTCAGATAAGGATTGATGCTGTTTTCGGGATATATGGCAACCGTTTTGATCTGTCCGTCGATTGCCACCATATCCTGTATAATCTGCATAGGCGCATGATTCATCCAAAGTCTGGCATCCCGGTTTAATTCCTCGGGATCATCCACCGTCAGTATCTTATTGACCTCATCATTGATGCAGATATAGGTTCCCATCTCCATAATATTCTTCTGCACAACACTGATTCCNTCCGATATNCTTTGTACGTTCTGAATACATCTGTCCTCTTCGCTCTGCACCGCTGAATGATAGTTATGCATTAGGAGAAGGAGGCTGATCAACAGCAAAATGGGCGTAATAATTAAATAGCTGTAAAAAACCAGCTTCTGCCGAATACTCAACTTCATAATCCAGTTTCTGATCCTTCTCATTGCATCCTCCGCGCCCTCAAAGAAATAAAATTTTTCTCATTTTATCCTTTTACGGCTCCCATTGCAACACCCTTCGTAATGTGCTTATTTAAGATCACATATACAATAACCGCGGGCGCCGCCGTCAATGCCATAACCGCAAACTGAACCGCATAATTGGATGAATACTCTCCGGTAAATTCCAGTACGGAGAAAGGCAGTGTCTTCCATGTGGGTGTACTTAAGTAAGTGCTCGCCATCATAAATTCATTCCAGTTATTTAAAAACGTCATGATCGACACCGTTGCGATCGAAGGTTTTAAAAGCGGTGTAACAATCTGAAATACGATCCTNTATATCCCGCATCCGTCCATAACTGCCGCCTCTTCAAGCTCCTTTGGAACCGCCTGAATGAAACCCGTCATTAAGAACATTCCCTGCGGCAATGAGAAGGCTACATAGGGAATCAACAATGCCCAAATGGTATCTGTCAGATGGAATGCAGAATAAATCTTGTAATTCGGAAGCAGTGTTGCATGNATCGGAATCATCATACCCATAACAAGCANCGTACTTACCAGCCCGCTGAGCTTCCATTTCATACGCTGACATGCAAAAGCTGCCATGATAGATATGATTACAACGAAAATAACCGCAAGCGTATTGATCAGAACACTGTTTCTTAAATAATGCAGNAAATTACCNTCCACAAANGCTTTCACATAGTTATCCCANCGTATCTTCTCCGGAATGATAAGCAGCCCGTTTGTAAACATCTCATTACTGCTTCCGAGNGAAAAATCCACCAGCCAGATCAGCGGGAACAGCTGGATGATCGCTACCATGATCAGCACGATCCACAAAATAACTTTACCGATTTTCATATTATTTTCTTTCATGTGATCACCCCCTACGCTTCCTGCTTATCCCGGAAGATATTGTTNAGTGCAACTGTCACCAGTATNCAAATTATGATAAATACTACACCGATGGCGTTGCCGTATCCGTACTTAAACGCNTTAAACGCCTGCTGATACAGATAGTTAGCCGCAAACTGCGTACTGTTATTCGGACCGCCGTTTGTCAGCAGATATACCGTCTCCATCTGCTTTAAAGCAGAGATGATAGCCATGGTAACATTGATCTGGATTACCGGCTTCATTAATGGCAGCGTAATTCTGAAGAATGTCGTCCACCAGCTTGCACCGTCAATGGAGGCTGCCTCGTATAATACCGGATCAATATTTTTAATACCCGTATAATAAATCAGCATACCCCAGCCAAATCCATGCCAAATCAAAACAATAAGCACCGACCAGATCGCATTCTGCTGCGACAGCCAGTTGATCTTCCCCTGATATCCAAATGCCGCCAACACATTATTCAAAAGACCNAAATCCGGATTATAAATAAATTTCCAAAGATAGGCAATAACCGCTACGGAAATAACGTTGGGTATAAAGTAGATACACCTGAAAATGCCTTCCGCCTTACCCTGCAATTTGTCTAACACCGCGGCTACAACGATTGCGATCGGATGCTGTATGCAGATGAATCCGATGGCTAACAGCAGGGAATTTTTCAGGGAACGACCGAACGCACTATCCTGAAACAGCTTCACATAGTTATCCCACCCGATCAAATGTGCTTCTCCCATGCCTGTATAATCCGTAAATCCATAGTATACGCTCAAACAAATCGGTGCCAGAACCGCGAACAGGAAAACCAGCACGCCCGGCAGAACAAGACTGAAAATAACCGGTTTGTTACTATACAGTTTTCTCATATAAAATCTCCTTTCACGCAGGTATGAATTAAGAAAGAGGATGTTACCAAAGTGTATTTCTTTTGGAACATCCTCCCACTAATCACTTAATTAATTCTGCATTTATTCACACGCCGCACCGATTGCTGCGAGGAAATCTTCTACGGATGTGGAACCGTTGGATACACCCTGAATCTCGCTTTCAATGGATGTCTTGAATGCGGACGGACCACAGTCATTGATCGGTGTTCCCGAAACGCTGGTTGCATTTTTCAGAATATCCATAACCTGTTTCTGCAAATCAGTCTCGTTGCCGGTCAGATAAGCCGTCTGATCCTGCGCAGACATACCTACACCATTCTCCCANCCGTATTTGGAAAGCTTATCAGGCTGATACATATAGTTTAAGAATTTAACTGCCTCATCTTTCACTGCAGAGCTTGCAGATACTGCATAGCCGCCGCCGTTCCATGCTGCGATATCATTTGCGCCGCCTTTACCGCCGTCAACAACAGGCAGCGTAAATGCACGAATATTGTTTCTGATGTCTTCCTGAATGTCCTCATTTAATGCCATGGAGCACTCCCAGCTTCCCATGCAGAACATTGCAGCCTGACCATTGGTAAACAGATTCATTGCTGTTCCGTAATCCTGAGAGTCATATCCCACCTGGAACATACCTGCTGCCGCAGAATCTACCAGAATCTGTGTCGCTTCCTGCAGCTCCGGTGCAGAGAAATCACCTGTAGCTATAGCATTACGAACAATATCCGCATAATCTGTTCCGGCAACTTTCACCANAATATCCGTAAGGAAACATGCCATCGGCCATCCGTCGCCGCCGTCCATAGCGATCGGTGTGTATCCTGCTGCCTTGATATCTGAGCAAACCGACATCAATTCATCGTATGTAGCGGGAACTGCCCAGCCGTTGTCATCAAACATCTTCTGGTTATAATAGATGATCTGAATATCTGTATTTCTCGGAAGCCCGTACAGTTTACCGTCTTTCTTGAATCCTTCAAGGGACCCTGCGATAAATCCGTAATCTGCATAATCAGCCTCATTCAATTCTGCAAGTACTCCCGCATCCAACACTTCATCGAGGAATGAAGGCTGTCCCCAGATACTTACAACATCCGGCATACCGTCCATTGCATATGCCTTGAATTTCGTCTTATATGCCTCCTCATCAAGTGCCTCGACTTCAATTGTNACATTAGGATTTGCTGCCGTATACTCATCGATGATCATCTGCTCTACAAGTCCCTGTCCGTTCTTACGATCAGGAAGGTTGGAAAACAANTTGATCGTTACCGCTTCCCCTGAAGCTGCTGTATCATCGTCCGCAGCCTGTGCTGTATCATCCGCCGTATTATCGGCAGCCGGCGTNTCTTCCTGTGCAGTGCTCTGTACGTCACTTGAGGTNGATGTGCTGCTGTCGGTATTGCCGCATCCTGCAAGCGTTGATACCATCATGGCCGCTGTAAGCAGCGTTGTGATTAATTTTTTCTTCATCTCTTTGTCCTCCCGTTTGTGGATGTAATTTTGATGTTATAAGCTTATCATCCATACAAACCCATTTACAGATATCAGAATTTTAAAATGGTGGAAAATTTTTAAATGTTATTATAGAGAACATATTTTATCATTATACCAAACATTCTTTGNGTCGTATCTGCAGAACTCGAGGAGCTGTCGGGCAATGGCAGTTCTAACAGTGACCTGTAATGTTAGCAAGATTGATCAACACAAATATTATTTGCATGAAGCACCTCCCCAAACAACTCTTTCAAACGATCGACCCATGCCCTGTTCTCTTTTTCATACAGGCTTCCTGCCGCCATTTTCTCAATCAGAGTCGGCAATCGCTCCTCCGGGTATTTCTGTTGATACTCTTTCTCTTTAGAGAAGATTTTTATCCAGTCAGCANTCTGACCCATGGTGCNGGATTTCTCCGGGTCCCATATTTCGTCAGGAATCTCAACATGTTCTTTCCGCGCAATCTCAAAGGCGTATTTATTTGTAATTGTCACAATTGCCTTCTCTTCCAGAAAATGTGTAGTTTCATGCATGATGATCGGAAGCAGAAGCTTCGGCGTGTTTTCCATAACGGAGGAGAAATCTATGAACAGTACAGTAGGAAAAGGTCCTACTGTACTATAGCTCCTGCTGGATTGATTAGTACACTGCGCCCCTAATACCCTNCCTTTTGCACTGCAAACAAAAGAGGTGAACATTTCTTTAATGGCATTTTGCCAGTTTAGCGTTTCACCTTTGACATTTCCGCCCAGCGCCTCAACAAACGCACTGACCGCTATNTTTGCTTTTTCCTCGGTTATTTTCGCTTTTTCCTCCTCCGGTATCTCCGCGTCGGCAAGCTTCTGCAAAGATATATCACTCTCGTCCTGCCCGATCATTCCATACGGATCGCACACGACAATACTGTCAGCTTTGCTTGTTGTCTCAACAACGACTGCCTTCCGCATCATACTCTGCAGCCAAAGTCCCCATGATCTGAGATCTGCCTGAAACTCCTTTCTTCCCGCTAACTGCCGGATATTCTCTGCCAGTTCTTCACTAATTCCATAGAAAACATACTTTGTCCCTAAAATACTAATTTCTATTCCATTCATAATTCTTTTCCTCCTTAAAAAAATAATCTTCTTACATAANGTCATACCCCGTCAACTCATACCGCTCNACCAGCTCCACAATCTTAGCCTCAAACTCCTTGTCNGGACTNTAGGGATACTCCGCAGACTGCAGNCATTGTGCCGCAAGAATATAATATTCTTTCCCTAGGTCTTCCCAGTTGGGACACNGCTGCCCTTCGCCCCGCCAGACCGCAAGATATTCGTTGTGAGAACGCACCGCGCCAAGCACGGTATCATGGCTGTGTATGCCATCGTGTCTGTGCGGGAACAGACACCTGTGTTCTGTATAGACCGCTGCTCTTCCCCAGTCGGTTCCCTCTATGGCGATCGCCACCGTGACAGAGGGCAGACAGATATGCCGCTCCCGCCAGTCCGANACAGCCGCCTCAGCGATCTGCACGATAAATCTGATCTTGTCATACCGCGTCATAAAGCATTTTCCTCCGTTCTGAAGCGGCTACTCCTCATTCGTCTTGTNCACCGTTAATTTATTCCTCTCATTTATGTATTCATACTCCACCCTGTCCATACGCTTCTTGACCAGATAGATTCCTAAACCGCCCTCCTTTCTCTGTTCTAACAGTTTCTCCACATCCGGATCAGGGCGTTCCAGCGGATTGTACGGCATACCGTCATCCTCGAAATAAAGTGTGATCTCTTTCTTCACCCTGCTCTCTTTATATCTCCTGTCCTTCTGATCAGAACTCTCCTCCACCCGTATCCCGACGGTCACTTCCTCCGCGCCGCTGTAATAGCATATATTGGAATAGATCTCATCCACTGTCATCTGAATCTTCATGACAGTCTTCATGGATATGCTGTTTTTCTCCAGCACCTCTTCCACAAAATCTGCGAAGTCCTTCATCTTATCCATGTCCGGCTTATCACTCTTCTCTTCGAATCCGTTGCCGTGATAAGTAACCGCCAGCATTGTAATATCATCAAACTGTGACGCATCTTTCTGGAATTCATCTACATCCTTCCACAACTCCTGCAGCAGTTCTTCGGGTGTGACGTTGTCGGCATCCGCAATGGTACGTATCAACCGGTCCTCACCATATAGTTGCTGCTGCAGACTGGTCGCTTCCGTTACGCCGTCGGTGTAGAGCAANAGNGTATCCCCCTGTCTTAACCGCAGGCTTCCCTGCCTGTACACGACGTCTTCCATGCCCGCAAGGACCAGTCCGCCCAGCATATCATCATATTCACAGGAACCGTTCTTACGGCGCAGCAACGGTCTGCAATGCCCCGCATTGACATATGCCACTTCTCCGGTAGCAATGTCTAACACTCCGATCCATGCCGTGACAAACATGCCGTTCTTATTGTTATCGCAGAGACTCCGATTAATTTCCTCAGCCATATGCGCCAGATCTTCTCCCTCTTTTCCTACCGTCATAAGACGGCTGCGGATCAGTGTGCGGGATACAACCATAAACAGCGCCGCCGGCACTCCCTTGCCTGATACATCCGCCATGACAAGCGCCAGGCGATTCTCGTCCAATAAGAAAAAGTCATAGAAGTCTCCCCCTACGCCTTTGGCCGGTGTCATGGAGGCAGCCAGATCAAACTCATCCCTGTCATCAAATGCACCGACCGCCTCGGGCAGCATATCCGCCTGTAGATGGGAGGCCACTTGAATCTCTGTTCTGATACGTTCTTTNTCCGCCGTGATGGAAGCAAGATTCTGCACATAGCTCTGTATCTGCTCCGCCATGCTGTTAAATGCATGTCCCAGATCCTCAATCTCATCTCCGGTACTCAGGCGAATACGATAATCCATATTGCCGCCNTCTAATTTTGCCACCTCTCTCGTAAGGGTACGGATCGGTTCCGTCAGCTTCTTGGAAAACAGCGTTCCGAAAATACATCCGAGCAGAATAATCACAACCAGTATCGCCACGAAGAAAACGATCACCCTGCGAATCGCCGTATCCTGTCTGCCNGCCATGTCCGANGTTAATGACAGGATAAGCTGCTGGCTTGCCTTCGCCGGCGCCACAACCTCCGCTACATCGATTACCGTGACAAAGCTCCATCCCAGACTGTTAAGCGGTGCATAAGCGAGATATACATCTTTTCCGTCCAGTGACAATTCCAGCGAGTCCGACCTTCCCTCCACCATGCCGGTCACTGCATCCGCCAGCGCCCGNTTCCCGCTTGCCCGCAAGTCCACTGCCTGTTCCGCATAAGCTGCGGTCTCTCCCTCAGCGCTGCCCGATACCAGCACCTGTCCTTTTTCATTGACCAGAAAGGCATAACCCGCCTCTCCGATATCAACATTCAGTACGGCGTTATTGACTGTATCCAGATAGGAGCCCACGCCCGCAACCGCCACGACCTCTCCGTTATGATAGANCGGGCTGGCGCAGACAATACAGTCCCCTCCCTCGTGAATATCTTTGATCACGTCCGTATATATGATCTGCCCGGATTCACTTTCCCTGGCACGCATATACCATTGCCTTTCTGCCGCTTCATAGAAAATCGGCTGTGCAAGGTCTGCCTCCGCTCCGGTCATATTATATTTACTGTACGCAATGTAATCCGCCTGAATCATCCAGCCGCTCTCCGTAGCCACATAAGTGGATGACACCATATCATTATGGGCGTTGTACTGCACCAGCATGTCCTGCAAGTTCCCCAGCTTCAATATTTCCTCCGTGAGAGGAGGCGTTGCCGCGCTTCCTTCTCTTCCTTCTTCATCCAGCCGCTCAGACCAGAGAAGCTGTGCAGCCAGAAGATTAGAATCACGAACCGGAGGCGCTACCCTTCTGTCGGGAAATCCCTCCGGGTTTTCGTAAATTGCCTGAGCCTGAGCCGCAATTCCCAGCACATATGCTTCCACCGCCGCAAATTTTTCCTCGATATACGCCGCCTTCTCCACTGCGATACTCCGCAGATTCTCTACCGCCAGATTTTCCAATGCCTTCTCTGCGTCCTCCGCGGCAGTCTGCCCCAGCTCCGTGCCGTTTTCCGTCGCGATATGCTTCATGGAATACAGACTGTATACACTGACCGTTCCGGAGATCACCACCGCCGCCGATACCATGGCAAGAAGCAATTGGTTTAATTTCTGTCCTATTCTCTTTTTTCTGCGTGTTCTCTTCTTTTTCCGCGCCATTTTTCTTTCCTTTCTCTTCCATGCCTCTCACATCAGTCTGCGCTGGCGGCATTTTTTATAACACGTCTCCACGTACCCGATCAGGTTCGCGAACTCCCCGCTCACCCAATAATCTTCGAAATAAATCTGCACCTCTCCCTCATGGTGCATCACGATATATTCCCGTTCACTGCACAGCGGTTTTAAACCGGTAAAGAAATATCCCATTTCCTGTAAGACCTCATATGCCCATACCGCACCCGGATCGTTGCAGTTTATAAATATGACTGCCGTCTGCTTCCCCTGCAGAGGATATCGCGTGTGCAGCTTCGTAATCCGCTCAGCCAGATCCCTGCCGGCACGCCTGATGTCAATCGTCAGGCTGTGCTGCAGATCGTCATTTACATATTCCATCTCCGTATAAACCGGAAGCTGCCCNGTCCGATCCTGCGCTTCACAATCCTCATTATCCGGTATCCTGCGGATATCCGCAGCGGCGATCGTAAACACCGCGCCCAGTGAAGCGTATATGTCCCGACAGAATGCATAATGTTCCTCCGGCAAATACACAACGCCCGCATCCCGTTTGCCTACCGCACGGATCTGGATACCCTGAGAATGTTTCCGATTTCTGCCGTTATTGTAAGAATGGGTAATGTGATCCATATCAAACACATTCATGACCAGTCCTGTCGCCCGCATACCTAAGCGGTACAATAACCGCTGGGTTACATCGTGAAACAGCACCGGCAGGCAGAATGCCGCCGAATAATTACGTGACAGCAGCAGCTTCATCCCGTACTCAAAAAAAGGCATTGCCAGACCATAGCCTCTGTATTTCTTGCGGAAAACCTGTGAGGCGATCTCGCACATGGATTCCTTCGGATAGAATTCCTTCAGAATCATCATACCGATGATGCCGTCCTCATCCGTCTCCGCAATGAGAAATGTGATGACTCCTTCCTCTGCCTCCCTGCGCAGGTACTCCGGATCGTAGAATCCTGTCTTGAAATATGTATCACCGTACTCGTCCCTGATACAGGCGATCATGCCATTCTCATCACCGGGTCGGAACAATCTGAGGTGCACGGTGATCGGCTGTTTCCCTCTGCTTTCCAGCACGAGTGTCTGTTCCTTTTCTGTATCCGCTTCTGTATTTGTTTTCATGACTGCCTCCATGTCTTCCTCCTCTCTTCCTACGTCAGTCAGTAGTATCACACGCCTTTCTTCACATTTAAGATATCCAGAAATCCCGTGATGTGCAGAACTTCCATGACTTCATCATTGACACCTCTTATGATCAGGCTGCCGCCTTGTTTGTGCATGACCTTATGGGTAGCTAACAGCACGCGCAGTCCCGCCGAAGATATATACTCCAACTCCGTAAAGTCTAAGACCAACTCTGCAACCCCTGTCGTCTTCCCCGCTATGACCTCTTCAAGCTGCGGCGCAGTCGTCGTATCCAATCTGCCCTTAACATATAAAACCAACTTATCCTTCTCTTTTTTTTCATCAACTGTCATACCATCTTCTCCTTTTCGTCTTCCAACCACACGGGCTTCCTTGCAAATCCCACATGATATGTGATCTTTTCCATTGTCAGTTCATGCTCGCCGACCTGATAACGGCCCACGGCAATATCTTTGCCGATGATGATTCCCTTCGGATAATCATTGAGACAGCGATTGAGAAGCGCTGCCTGTGCCTCCTTGCTTTCTTCTGACAAGGGATTGTTCGGGTTCACGCTGCCGATGGGCACCAGCTTGACATAGTGGACATCCGTCATCGCAGCTTTCTCTCTCTTATCCATTGATATCTTCCTTCCATGGAAAGGGCGGCTCACCGGGAGCCGCCCCTATGAGTCTGTCAATTAACCTTTAGCTGCGCCTTTCGCCGCACCGCCGCCGGAACCTGATCCGGCAGAGCTGCCGCTGCTCTTAGCAGTGATTGCCGGCGCCTTGCCCGCAATCGCATCGCTGTATTCCGCCTTCTTATTAATCAGCTCGTTCTCCAGTCTGCTGACGTTCCTCTGACCGTCCACCGCAACTTTCTGGGCTGCCGTCATAGCGCTGTACTGCGACTCGCCGGAGGCATACGGTNCCACTTTCAGTTCGCCGCTTAAGGCTTTCAATGCGAAGATCTCCGATACGCCGTCGGTTATATTCTCACTGTCGGCAATCAGCTTCACCAGCTCACCCGCCTGCGACTGGAAGTTACTCCACGCNTGATTAACCTCCGCCATNGCATCGCTGTACTCCGTTACCTGTTTCTCCTCCGCCGCTTTCTTTTCTTCTAATTCTGTCACCTTCTGCGTCTCGCCCTTCTCCGCGGCTGCGCTGATCTCCTTATCATAGTTGACCGCACCGAAGCTGTTCATCTTNCTGGTCATTGCTTCTTTATAGGTATTTAACTGAACTGCAGCCACCTTCTTAAATTGTGTCAGATTCGCTGTAAAACCGTCTTTCGCCGCAGTCAGGCGTTCCTCGATCTGACGGATTTCCTGACGCAGCAGTTTCAGACGTTCCGCCTTAATTCTTGCCTGCTCGGACAAGTCCTGACCATTGCCGTCCTTCAATGTACTGCTCACCAGTGTCGGCGCCACGTTAGCAGCCATCATATCCAGTACTCTTGCCAGACCTTCCGGTATCCCGTGATTGGTCGCACGGACATCCACATGATATTTCGCGGAATTATCCGACGATCTGGTGTTAGACTGATGGGAACTGACACTGCCGGTCACATTTACCTTAACCGGCCATATTTTCAGGGAAGCATCCATGCTGGCNCTCATATCCATGGTCTCCTCCTCGCGCTGGCTCTGCTTTACTTCCATATCAAAAAGAATATTGACCTCGTCCACCTGCAGATTCGGAATCGGCACAATGGCAAGAATCGGTACNGCCACTTTCAACTCGTCCAGATTACTGGTGCCGTCCTCATTGGCGGTGCGTTTCTGGTATCCGAACATGACATTGCGCACGCTGCCCTTATTGTCGAATCCAATCTTATTGATAAAGTCCGCCGTAGAATTTGCCATATGGGCGTTGGCATCCGCCGCCGCACGCAGCGGTCCGCCGATCAGCTGATCCATCTGTAGTCCCGCAAATTGTTCTGCTATCTTCATACACTACCTCCGCTTTAAAATATTTTTGACATTATTTCCCAGCTCCTTAAATGAGCTGCCCCTCTTCTTCTTTGCCGGATATCGTATATCNGTAATGATGATGCTCTCCACGTAGAGCACCTCGCCGGTGTGATAGCGGCCGCGTCTAAACCCGGCCGGTTCGATCTCCTGCTGTGCAAGCAGACGCAGATTGATATCCTCCGCCAGTTCCTCCGTATATTCCAGAATCAGACGTTCCAGCTCCTTCTTTCTATCCTGTCCGGCAGCCTTGTGTGCTTCCGCTTTCTGCTCCTTGCTCACCTTCTGTTTATTCATAATCTTTCTCCAATCCATACTCGATCTCCCGATTCATAATCTTTTCCTGATACTCCATGATGCGATTGGCAATATTGGACTGTGCCATCAGATATTTATCCTTATCGAATTCCCTCGCCGTATCTGCATAGACGCTTTTGCCGATCTCTTCCATCCGCTCCTGCTCTGCAATCATATCCCCTATCTTCTGATAAAGCCGTTTCAGCCTCTTGATCTTCGCCTTCAGTTTCGTCGTTTCCTGCCAGATATCCTTCTGCTCATCGCTGCCCAGATTACCATCCACCGCNACCGGTGTAGTATCTNTCTTCTTAGCAATCTGGTTCGCGCTGAACTGATCCGTCAGACGCATGACCCCCTCTGTGGCAGGCAGTGAACTGACCCGCATCCGATAGGAAACCCGGGGCAGGAAATCACTTTCTCTCTGTTCCGGAGAACAGATTCGTGCGTTGATAGTGTATTGTCCCTGNTCNCCNTTNTCCGCCCTNACCTCNGTATCAAAATCGATCTCCGCCTTGTCCACATTCAGATTTGTAATCGGAATGATGGAAATGAGAGGTATCTGCATCTGGAGGTTATCCACGTTATAGCCCTCGTCACCTTCCGGCCTGATCTGTTCATAAGCAATATTCATGTTGCTTAACTGTACNGTCTCTTCTTTTCCGTTCTGGCGCAGCGTCCCCATATTTTTAATAGTGTCAACTACACGTGCGCGAAGCTGCTCATTGGAACGCGCCAGCGCATGCANCGGTGCATAGACGAGATCGTCCAGAGGAATAAATTCGCTGTAATCGTATCTTTCGTCAGCCAATGGCTAAATCTCCTTTCTTCGATGTCTGAACCGNGATTTTCNCATTACGCGAGAAACAGTTCCCGCTCTTCTTCTCTTCTTCGNGCAAGTCCCGGGAGCACCTTACCGCCGCCCTTGTTATACAGAAGTAATTTATCCGCTACTGTAGCCGCATCCCTGCCGTTAACCAGCTTCTCCAAATTTCCGTTGCCGCAGTTATAACAGAAACTTGTCAGGGCATCGAACTGATTCTGGTTCAACGTGAAGCCGATTACGCCTTTCTTCACACAGGCATTNACATAACCNGCGTATTTGGCAAGATCCTCTTTCAGAAGCGACTTAGCCGCCTCCTCGGATGCGAGTGCGTCCCCCTCCTTCACGCCGGCAGTATGTCCGTAACCGATCGTCCATACTCCCGCAGGGCATTTGTAAGCTTCCAGCCGGCATCCCTCGTACTTAGCCACCAGCTCTACGCCCCTGTCGGAAATATGCATTTCGCCTCCGACTGCTTCCATCGTCTTGCTGCCCTGATTCTGTACTGTCTCCGCCTGTGCTTTCTCGACAGCCTCCTTTGCCTGTCCGGCCATGACTTGTGCTTTCTCTGCGGCTTCCTTTGCCTGTCCGGCTATAGCCTGTGCCGTCTGCTGCGCCGTCTGTTCNGATCCCATGGCAGCTTTGACATCTTTGCGGAATCCATCCATCGTATAACCGCTCTGCACACCGTTCCAGAGATGATTCGGATCGCCGTGTCCCGATGCNATGCCTCTGTCATGTCCNTCTTTATGGCTGATAATTACACCATCCGCCAGAGGATCCAGATGATACTCCCGGCACAGGAATGCAAACAGTNCTACCGCNGCNTCATAAGTACGNTTTATCACTTCCATTGCANCAGTCTGATCNGTACAGGTAAAAGTNGCTCCGCCNGTGTACTTGATACAGGACGGCTCACACATCTCCACGCCGATGTGCGTGTTGTTTGCACTGCCGCCGGCATGCCATGCCCGATGGTCCCACGGAAGAGTCTGATATACCTTGCCCGTATTGCCGTCTATAAAGGCATGCACGCAGGCNCTNTCCTGCTCCGGTTTGTCCCAATTACGGATAAAGGTTTCCGCCGAAGGCTGCGGNCAGCCTACGCTATGCAGCATCAATCCTTTTACCGCAATCTTTTTCCCTGCCTTATAACAGGGATTGTTTTTCATAATGCTTTGTACGATTTCCATACATTTCCCTCCTTCTTCGGAAAACGTGAATTTTGATTTGTAACAGCCCGGCTTACGCTTTCGGAGTTACNTTCGTTTTCCTCTGTGGGAACATAATACGATATTGTGTTAACCGTCTCGCACACTGCATTGCCCGTGTTTANNGGATTTGCAGCATTTAANGTGGCGCGCGGAACTTAATTATTTCGTTTTTCATTTTATGTATTACATTTGTCGTATTTCTGGGAGTTTTGCGAAGAATTTTTTTNAAAAGAGGGGTTGACACAGGCAACAAAATATCGTATTTTGTTAACCATTCAGCCTGTAAAGCCNGCTTGCTGTTCTACTGCTAAAATTTTGCTAAAACAGTGCTAATGCCGTGTTTTCTGTTTTTCTTTTATTACAAAAAAGGTATAATAAACGGGAAAGGAGCACATAGTCATGCCCCCAGTATCTATTATGAATAAAACAAAGACAAAATCTCTTCTTAAAAATATCTTCATCCCTATATCCGGTCTGACGGTCGCAACTGCTTTTGCACTCCTTTTTTTCTATCATGTACCTGAGAACTCCGGCAATATCGCACTGTTCTATATTCTTGCGCTGATCGTTATCGTACGCTATACGGACGGATATCTGCCGGGACTGGTTTCCTCCGTGATCGCCGTGATTTGTGTAAATTTTCTGTTCACTTACCCTTATTTTGAACTGAATTTTACGCTCTCCGGCTACCCGATCACTTTCCTAGAAATGCTCGGCGTGACGCTGCTCACCTGCACCATGACTACTAATATGAAACAGCAGGCCCGTATGATCGCCGAGAAGGACAAGCTGCTCTCGGAGACGGAGAAGGAAAAGATGCGTGCCAATCTGCTGCGGGCCGTATCCCATGATCTGAGAACGCCGCTGACAGGTATTATCGGNGCCAGTTCTTCCTATTTAGACAGCAACGAACTGCTGGATGAATCAGAGAAGACAGCCATTGTGACGCACATCNGGGAGGATGCCAACTGGCTTCTTAATATGGTAGAAAATCTCCTNTCCGTGACCCGGATCCAGGATCAGACTTCCGCAGTCAGGAAGACCGATGAATCGGTGGAGGAGATCGTCTCCGCCGCCATCAATCGTTTGAAGAAAAGGATTCCGGAGGCTTCCGTCAATGTCTCGGTGCCCGAAGACCTTCTCATCCTGCCGATGGATGCTATATTAATCGAGCAGGTACTGATCAATCTGCTGGAAAATGCGATTGTCCATTCACAGAGCCGCAAACCGATTCTGTGCTATGTGGACGATGATGATCACAATGTGACCTTTCATGTTAAAGATTTCGGGGTCGGCATTGATCCGGAGCGATTAAACAATATTTTTGACGGTAATTCTTATATCGGAAACAGTGAATCGGACTCCAAAAAGGGAATGGGGATCGGCCTGTCCATCTGTAAGACGATTATCACNGCTCACAACGGTACCATTAACGCCGGAAATCATGAACAGGGGGCAGAATTCTATTTCACACTTCCGAAGGAAGAATAATGAATCAGAGCCGTAAAACGGAGGACTTATTATGAATCTCAGACATGAAATCTTATTGATCGAAGACGAGAAAAATATATGTAATTTTATCGCAACCACACTGCGTACACAGAACTATAAAGTGAGCTTTGCTGAAAATGCCGCAAACGGTCTGTCACTGGCAGCCTCCGGCTGTCCCGACTTGATCCTTCTGGATCTGGGGCTTCCCGATATGGACGGTATNGACGTGATACGCAATGTCAGAGAATGGAGCAATATTCCCATTATCGTCATCTCTGCCAGAACCCAGGAAAAAGAGAAGGTAGAAGCCCTGGATGCGGGCGCTGACGATTATATTACCAAACCTTTCGGCACATCCGAGCTGCTGGCGAGAATACGTACTGCTCTGCGCCGTTCTTCCTTAAANAACGGNGTCCCTGTCTCCGGTCAGAACAGATACACGGCGAAGGACTTGGTCATTGACTATGAAAAGCACATCATAACCGTGGCCGGCAATATCATCCACTTTACCCAGATTGAATATAAGATTCTGACTTTCCTCGCTCGAAATGCAGGCAAAGTCATTACTTACGATACGCTGATCACCCATGTATGGGGACCNTACGCNGACAGCAANAACCGGATACTGCGCGTTAACATGGCAAATATCCGCCGTAAACTGGAGCAAAACCCTGCCGATCCACAGTATATTTTTACGGAAATCGGCATCGGATATCGAATGATTGANAATAGTTACAATAATACTTGAAGAATGCTTGTAAAAAAGCTATAATTAATATGTTCGAAAGAGTCNCAAATTGGGCATTTTGNCCAAAGAATGTAGCGAAGAACCAAAANGAAAGGGGTAAAATAATGAAGCAAAGGAAAATTCNCCAGTAACGTATACATTCCATCTGTGCGATAAGAATGCCACTACCTTCAAGATACTGAAGATTGCTACGCAGGAATACACNGGTAAGGCAGTCACNCCGAAGCTCATCGTACAGANCAAGGATGGAAAAAAGACNCTGAAAAAAGGTGTGGATTACGAAGTAACTTACAGCAACAATATCGAGAGGGGAAANGGNAANGCAACCGTCACCGGAATCAGCGACCAATGCAGAGGAGNGAAGACNGTAACCTTCNAGATTGGNACAAGGAATNTGAGTACTCCGGGCAACTGGTTTAAAGAAGCAGCACAAANTATTAGAAGCGCTTTATNAAATTTCTTTAACAGATAATGTAAAATAAAAAGGCANCCCAAAAGTCATAAGATGACTGGAGGGATGCTTTTTTTGATAATCTTTTTATATTTGTTTAGTTAAACAATCAACATATTTTTCAATGTCATTGACAAACGATCAAAAAAACAGTATACTAATAAAACCGTGCAGCCGGGGCGTTAGCGGTGCCCTGTACCCACAATCCGCTCTAGTGGGGGTGATGTTTTATCGAGGGCGTACGCTTGTGTAGCTGCCCTTTATAAGTGGCGTTGAAGTTTGGGTCTTACGCAATGGGAATCCATGAACCGTGTCAGGGTGGGAACACAGCAGCACTAAGTGGAAGCTCTCATGTGCCGTGAGGGTGCCTGGCGGAGTTAACTGTAAAGGTAACGTACATGGGTTAAGTTCGACATAAAGCGCACGGTTTTAAACTGCGTAAAGCTGATAATTAAGCAAAGCTCATAGTCGCATAAAGCGCAATTTCTTATAGTTCCACTTTTCTGAGATAATACCCGAATTCTCCTGCTCTCACATTTCCTCCCGGACATTCAAACGCTTCAAATCCGAACATAAGCGCAACCATCTTCTCACGCTCATAGAACACACCCGGCACCCCTAGATAATAATCCTGCTCCTTCCCCAGAATTATGTATCGATAATTATAGAATCCATGCAGTAGGAAGCTGTTATTGACCAAGTGTTGATATTTCGACTGCAGAATCACGAAATCCTTGGGTTCGATCTTCACATAGACCCGTTCGTCACCGTAGGGATGTATATTTTCATAAGTGTCTAAAATCTGCTCCCACTTGTCCTCTTTTACAGGGTATACCGGCATGTTCTCCTGGTCAGATTCGGGTTCGTCTTCTTTCATTGCACGACGAGGCAGCTCTTCCGTAACAATAACCTTAGTCGGTGAGTTGGCGTATCTCTGTTGCTCCGCCCTGATCGGCTGCCCCATATCCTTCTGTGGTGCGAATTCATTTTCGGATTCCATGTCTCTACGGGTAACCACTTTATTCTCCGGGTTCATATCTCTTTGGGCAACTGCTTTATTTTCCGTTTCTATGTCTCTACGAGCAACCGCTTTATTTTCCGATTTCATGTCACTGTTGGCAGCCTCTCTTTGCTGCGGTACTGTCTCTTTTTGTATTATTGCTTCCCCCTGTGGCTCTATATGCTCACTTGTATGCGCTGCAAATCTGCTCTTTCCTTCCAGCAGATATCCCCCGGGCAGCATAACTTGAATCATCGCATGATCAGTCTGATCCGCAAGATCATCTTTCCAGATGCCGCCGCCGTCCTGAATCGTAATGCCGTTTAATTCTTTCCAGCCATTTCCGTTATAGACGCGGATCGGAAATCTCCCGTTTATATTATGGGGAATATTCTGGATTTTCAAGTATAATCTACTGTCCTTATCACGACTCTCCACTTTTACAAAACCGGCGCTCCCCATTCTGATTCCATCCTTATACAGACCTATATATATGATTTCCTTCTGATACATACCCTCTCCCTTTCTCCTATATCATACTGGCGCACCGAGCAATTGATACCCGCCGATTTGGCTTCGGGCATCAATATATCCGTACACTAGGAATATATGCACCAATAAAGCAAAAAATGCCGGATAAACATCCAACGGATGCTATCCGGCACAAAAGAGCGTATCTCTGACTCTCATCAATAGTCTAAAGAATCCAGATATTTCATATAATTAACAACCATCAGCGCGATCTTGAAGGTCAGGGCATCCTCGAATGTCCTGATATCCAATCCGGTACTTGCCTCCAATTTCTCGATACGATACACCAGTGTATTACGATGTACAAAAAGCTGTCTGGAAGTCTCGGACACATTCAGATTATTCTCAAAGAACTTATTAATCGTTGTNAATGTCTCGTCATCCAGTTCNCTCGGTATATTCGANCCNAAAATCTCNTCAATAAAGATNCNGCANAGNTTGATNGGNAGCTGNTANATCAANCGNCCGATTCCNAGCGTATTNTANGCNGTCACCTTCTTCTCCGCATAGAAGATCTTACCNACNTCAAGNGCCATCTTAGCCTCTTTATAAGACTTNGAAACCTCTTTCAGTTCATTCACGATCGTACCATATGCNACACGTACATTCGTCATTGCNTCCATGTTCATCATGTCCACAATCGTATTNGCNACCTGATCNAGTTTTGNATANTCATCCTCCTGCTCCAGCTCTTTGATCAGAATCACATTACTTTCATCCACTGCCGTAATGTAATCTCCCACCTGNGCGGAGAACATACCNTTTAACANNTCGGTAGATGCNGAATCTTTCTCCTTATCCGTCTCGATCANAAATACNGCTCTTCTGACGGATGCCTCTATATGCAGCTTCTTGGCTCTNTTATAAATNTCAACAAGAAGCATGTTATCCAACAACAAATTTTGGAAGAAGTTATTNCGGTCATATCTTTCCTTATAAGCAATGATCAGATGCTGAAGCTGGCTGACCGCAATCTTGCCNAACATATATGCGTCCTCNCCNCTGCCTCTGGCATCCAGAATATACAGCAGTTCCTCTTCATCNAATACCTTCATCAGATGGTGCGCACCGATCACCTGACTGTCTGCGGGTGAATCGGCAAATCCACTNATNAGNGCCGGCGTGATCTCATCGGATTCAAAAGTNGANGCAACCACCTTACCCTCCAAATCCCAAACGCTCAGATCGATCTTGGAAATAGNNTTCANTTCTTCTATNCTACTCCNGATCACTTGACTTGATATCATATANTAACCTCTCTTCTACAAAATAAAGGGGATGCCTAGGCATCCCCTTTTGAAATCATTCTAATTAGTTGGTGATGGTCTGCTCTGTNGCNTTGTCGAATACATGAATCTTCTCAACATCGAAAGCAAACTTAACTGTATCACCCGGTCTTGCTGTTGTACGGGAATCTACTCTGGCTGTAATCGGGAACTCAGCAAGATCAAAGTATAAGTAAACTTCTGCACCAAGCAGCTCGTAAACCTTGATCGTAGACTCGAATACGCACTTAGCTGACGCGATAAATGCCTCGGAATCATATACGTCCTCAGGACGGATACCGAATGTTACGGTCTTACCTGCGTAACCGCCATCAATCAGTTTCTTAGACTTAGCAGCCGGAAGCGGAATTGTCTTACCAGCTACCTTCANGCTTGCNGTNTCGCCGCTTACNTCAACAACNGCATCAAGGAAGTTCATCTGNGGAGATCCCATGAATCCTGCTACGAACAGGTTCTGAGGCTTCTGATATAAGTTCTGAGGTGTATCTACCTGCTGAACCACNCCGTCNTTCATAACAACGATTCTTGTACCAAGTGTCATAGCCTCTGTCTGGTCATGTGTTACATAGATGATCGTGGTGCCTAATCTCTGATGTAATTTGGAGATCTCAACACGCATCTGCACACGAAGTTTTGCGTCCAAGTTGGACAGCGGCTCATCCATCAGGAATACNTTAGGATTACGAACGATTGCACGACCCATAGCTACACGCTGTCTCTGACCACCGGANAGAGCCTTCGGCTTACGATCAAGNAGNGCTGTCAGNTCNAGGATCTTAGCTGCCTCTTTAACCATCTTATCGATCTCGTCCTTCGGAACTTTTCTTAACTTAAGACCGAATGCCATATTGTCATATACGGACATATGAGGATACAGAGCGTAGTTCTGGAATACCATTGCGATATCTCTGTCTTTAGGCTCTACATCGTTTACTACTCTGTCACCGATCTTCAGTTCGCCGGAAGAAATGTCTTCCAGACCTGCGATCATACGAAGTGTTGTAGATTTACCACAACCTGAAGGTCCTACGAAAATAATGAATTCCTGATCTGCGATTTCAAGATTGAAATCTTTTACTGCCTCAAAGCCATTAGGATAAACTTTGCAGACGTTCTTTAAAGATAAACTTGCCATGATTGCCTCCTACTTTTGTTTTTTTATTCTATCAATAATCGCTCTCCGAAAATTGATTCTGGAATTAGTATAGCGAACTTTTCTCATGTTTGCTATGCCATTATTTCACAAAGATTTTGTGTTCCATTGTAGAAATTGCTTACTTTATCAACTGTTTTTCCCTTCACTAGACAAGTTGACTAAGAAATTCTGTTTTAACTATACACATTTAACAAAGCCCGTGAAACAGTATATACAGACTCCGCCGTGTTACGCGCCGCATGTCAGAACCTTATATCCACTCTCAGTCACTGCATCAATCAGCTTCTGATCCGCAACCTCTGTATCGGCGGTTACGGTAGCCTTATTCTCTTCCAGACTGACAACCACCTGAGTCACACCTTCCACACCCTCCAACGCTTTCTGCACATGCGCCTGACAGTGTGCACACATCATACCCTCGATCTCCAATGTTTTAACCATTTTGCTTTCCTCCTTGTTTTTCATATTTTTATTTATTATAAATTCCGGCATCGGAACTTCTTTCTTCTTCCTGTCTCGCCTGTCTGACTGTACCGCAAACAGGTTAAGACGCAGGGCATTGGTCACCACGCAGAAGCTGGACAGGCTCATCGCCGCGGCCGCAAACATCGGATTAAGGCTGAGCCCCAGCGCGGGAACGAGTATGCCCGCCGCCAGCGGAATGCCTATGCAGTTATAAAAGAACGCCCAGAACAGATTCTCATGAATATTCCTAAGCACCTGTCTGGAAAGTCTGATTGCCGCCGAAACATCGGTCAGTCTGGACTTCATCAACACGATATCCGCCGCTTCCAGCGCCACGTCCGCTCCGGCGCCTATGGCGATTCCTACGTCCGCTCTGGTGAGCGCCGGCGCATCGTTAATTCCATCCCCGACCATGGCAACGCGTCCGTATTCGGACAGCTTTCTGACTACTGCTTCCTTATCATTCGGCAAAACATCCGACACAATTTCCGTAATGCCTACCTGCCTTCCGATTGCCTGTGCCGTCCGCCCGTTATCTCCGGTCAGCATAACTACCTGCACACCCATATTGCGCAGCTCATTAACTGCCTGTGCGCTGTCCGGTTTCACCACATCCGCGACGGCAATCATACCCATCAGTCTGTCTCCGACTGCAAAATACAGCGGTGTCCTGCCTTCTTCCGCCATTTCATCACCGGCTCTTCGCATATCATCCGTAAGAAGCCCGCGTTCGGCAAGAAGTGCACTGTTGCCGCCCACCGCGGTCATGCCGTTAAGCAGCCCTTCCACGCCCCAGCCCGGAAGCGCATGAAAGTTTTCCACTGACTGTACCTGAAGCTGATCTGCCTCGGCGCATTCACAGATTGCCTTCGCCAACGGATGTTCACTCTTACTCTCCAGCGCCGCCGCCACTTGTAGCAGTTCACGCCCGGATACTCCCTGCGCCGGCTGCACCGCTGTCACCGCAGGGCTTCCTTCCGTAACGGTTCCGGTCTTATCCAGCACGACGAAATCCGTCCTTCCCGCATGTTCCAACGCCACTGCGTTTTTAAACAAAATACCGTGTCTGGCACCCATACCGTTGCCGACCATGATCGCTACCGGCGTGGCAAGCCCCAGCGAACACGGGCAGCTGATCACAAGCACGCTGATAGCATAGGACAACGCTTTGCCCACGCCTGCACCTGCCACCAGCCACAGAATGCCGGTTATAAGCGCCAGCAACATAACCACCGGCACGAACACGCCCGAAACCTTATCCGCAATCTGAGCTATGGGTGCTTTCGTAGCCACGGCATTCTCTACCATATCTATGATCTGTTGTAAAGTGGTATCCTTACCTACCCGCACAGCCTTGCAGGTCAGCGATCCGTTCGTATTCAGCGTCGCCGCACTCACACGGTCTCCTACATGCTTATCTACCGGCAGGCTCTCTCCCGTCAACGCAGACTCATCCACCGCGCTCTCGCCTTCCTGCACCTCACCGTCTACGGGAATACTCTCCCCCGGTTTCACAATAAACACCTCTCCGGCCAGGACTTCCTCCGCCGGCACCGTAATCTCCTCGCCGTTCCGTATCACATGCGCCGTCTTGGGAGCCAGATCCATCAGACTTTTGATGGCGTTGGTCGTCTTACCTTTGCTGTACGCCTCCAGCATCTTGCCCACTGTAATCAATGCCAGAATCATCGCGGCCGATTCGAAATACATATCGTGGAGACAGTGTACTGCCATCTCCTGATCACCCATGTAAGACCCCATCCGGAACATGACTGCCGTGCTGTACACGAACGCCGCACCGCTTCCCATCGCCACCAATGTATCCATATTAGGAGCTTTGTGCAAGAGTCCCTGAAATCCGTTGATAAAAAATTTCTGATTAATCACCATGACCAGTCCGGTCAATAGCAATTGATACAATGCGATAGCCCAGGGATTCCCGACTAACCCTGCAGGAACATACCATCCCCACATCAAATGTCCCATGGACACATACATAAGCGGTAGCAAAAGACACAGCGACGCAATCAGCCGACGCCTTATCCGGGGTGTTTCCCGATCCTCCAGTGCCTCTCTTCGTGCGTTCCCGTCTGTTCCGCCGACTGTGCCCGCGCCCTCTGTTCCCGCAAGGGAGGCACCGTATCCCGCCGCGTCTACTGCCGCGCAAATTGCCTGCACCGTTGCCGGTTCATCATATTCCACCACCATACTGTTCATTAACAGGTTAACACTGACCTTATCGACTCCCGCCACACCTGTCGCCGCTTTCTCCACATGCGCACTGCATGCGGCACAATTCATACCCGTTACTTGGAATTTATCGCTTTTCATTCCGCCTCCGTCATACCTTTCCTAATGTCTTATCTCTTTACTTTGTTGTAAGTTTTCTTTACTCTGTTTTTCTATTTCTTTATACTGTTTCGTTCTTTCCTCGTTTTGTTTCATTCGTCCGCCTACTTTAGCTTTTTGATCAGTTCCACGGCTTCCGCCATGATCTCCGTATTACCTTTTCCGATCTCCTCCACCACGCATGTCTGCATATGCTCCTCCAGAACGACATATCCCAGACTCTGAAGCGCACTCTCCACCGCCCCTATCTGAATCAGGATATCCCCGCAATATCTGTTATCATCAATCATATTCTTGATTCCATTAAGCTGCCCGATAATTCGGTTAATGCGATTCTGCAGCTTCTTCTGTTCCTTTGTATCCCTCGGCGTATTCTTATGATGACAACACGCGCATATATTTTCCATTCCATCCATAGCATTCCCTCCCCGTATGATCTTATTACACTTCAAGTTTTTCTATAGTTATTATCATATACCCCAATGGGGTATATTGTCAACTTTTTTTATAGGCAAAAAGAGACGGCAGATAATCTGCCGTCTCTACATCATACTCATATCAAATCACTTAATTCTGCTCACTCTTAGGCTCCATCCACTCATCACGGTAGAATGCCAGCTGGTTCTTACCACGCTTCTTAGCTTTATACAAGCCCTGATCCGCCGCCTTATACAATGTCTCGAAATCATCGCCTTCCTGCGGGAAGATCGCCACACCGATACTTGCCGTAGCAGCATATTTCACATATTCACCCGCCTGAAAGTTACGGAAGAAATTCTCTACCTTCTTCGCTTCTTTCCGGATGGAATCATCATCGGACACTCCCTTAAGGAAGATCATAAACTCATCACCGCCGATACGCCCGATAATGTCAGTAGCACGGAAGATCGCACCGATCTGCTGTCCCAGCGAACGAAGCACTTCATCACCAAAAGCATGCCCCATCGTATCATTGATCTTCTTGAAATTATCCACATCCAATATAAACAGCATTGACTGAGAATTCGGATTCTGGGCCATGAAATCTTTGATCTTACGCTCTGTCGCCAGCTTATTAGTCAATCCGGTGAGCAGATCCGTATCCGCCTTGTCCTCCAGCTCTTTCTTCTTCTCGTTATTGCGGATCTTACCAATAATATTGATAATTACCACCATAGCGATAAATACGAAGATTGCAATAACCAGATATAACATCATGTCCTTCGTGTTCTTCCACTGAAGTCCGACCTGTTTATCCACATAACTCTGGCTGACGCCTAAGATTATTTCCCACTGGTTTATACCAAGCGGCACATACGCCAGCAGGCAGCTCTCTCCGTCAACCGTTACGGCAGTTGTTCCACGGGATCCGTTGTCCAGACGATTCCTGATCGCGCGTGCCGCGTCGGCATTCTGCGGCTTAATTGTTTCCATAAGATTGCCGCCCTTCAGCAACTTACTGTCCTTGGCTCCGGCTGATCCCATAATCATTCCCTCCGAATCCACAACCGTCAGAAATGAATTGGAATCAAAATCTGATTTGGTCATCAAACTGTCGAATTCCGACATAGGATAGAACAGCAGCAGATAATTTGTCTCATTTTCTCTTTTGATCCGCTCTGCTACGATAATCTGCTCTTCATAATACATATATACCAGACTGTCGTTCTGCTGCAGATTCTGGAAATACTCTTCACCGCCGATGGAAACCGACGCACCGGACTGATCGACTCCGGCTCCATCGTCGTTACAGACAATAATCCGCCCCGCCTCCGTACAGGAGTCTAAAATCTCCGCCATATTCGTAGCACGGGTCGAGTCCCAAGCCGCATCCTGTTCCAGCAAAATCTTGATCGGACGTGACACTCTGGCGAGAGTCTCTATTTCATGCATGAAACTCTCTCCGTAGCTCTGCGTTGATTTGATTATATTTCTTGAAACCGTATCCGACGCTTCTGCGCTGCTCTTTGTCGAAAAATTAAAGAGCATGACAACAACGACAATCATCAATAATGCTGCTGGAACGACCCAAGAAGCTATAGCTGACCTATTCTGACTTTCCATTACTTTCCTCTTCTCCCCATTCTACATTTAGCGAAAAATCCATATCCGATACCTGCTCCGGCTCAGGTTCAAATTTTTTAAAAATATTACTGTACAACCACGCCGCACCATAGGCAGGAACCGAAATGCCGAACATAAAGATAAATATATAGGAATATGTCGAAAAATAGCCTATTACAAAAGGCAGGACATAAAACAGTGCCATTAACAGAGTCTTCGGCAAATTGGCAAAAGCCAGAAGTGCCGCATTCTTGATCGTATTCCTTATCGTATTATCGAATCTGGCAAGCAACGGGAATACATATATCGCTATCATAAATATAATGACTCCCACCACAACCACCGCTATTACAAGCGGTTTCGGAAATGCAACTCCCGAATAATTAAAGATCAGCGAATCCCCAACATAGACCACTATCACCAAAAGCATCAGAAGCCAGATTAACACGGCCTGTTTAAAATTCCGAGCGAATGATTTGAAAAAGCCTCTGATCAGATACCCTTCTTCACCCCTTATCATCTTCAATATCACATAATGCATAGCCGTAAATGCAGATCCCGCCGTAATAACCGGTATGCAGCAGATGATAACCAATATGTTGAGGATCAGCAGGTCTGCCACTCGGTTCAAAAGCCTCATGACAGGACTGTCCAGATCAAAAAACTTTCCCATAACAGTCTCACTCCTATATACATGACTCTATTATATTACAAAAGCATACAAAAAAGCTACAAAATTTGCAAAAAAAATTTACAAATTTTCATCCAACCCCTAAAACTATATTTTATACTTCGTACTTATCAGTTCATATTGCCTGTTTATCGTCTCATACATCTTAAGAATTTCGGCTGATTCTTGTCTGACATGCTTCATGATCCGGTCATACGATTTTACAAACGTAACGACCACCTGTCGCTTCAATCGGTTCTTGGCCGCCTCCTCGCTCAGAATACTGATTACCTTTTCCTTAGGCAGGTCATCACGATAGCTTCTCTTATTGACAAGCGCTGTTACGACGTCGGCTACCTGTAGAATCCTTTGCAGAGAATTCATCTGAACATCCTTCAGCCGAAGCGGATACCCGCTGCCGTCTCCTCTCTCATGATGTGCCAGAGCAATGCTGACCACTTCTGTTTTCATCCTGTGTCCCAGTACTTTGCCCGCCACCTCCACATGCGTTCTGAGCAGCCTGATCTCTTCCTTCTCCAGCTTGCGGGGCGCTTCGATGATCTCCTGCGGAATCGCCAGCATACCGATATCATGAACCAGCGTACCGTAATAGAGGACTTCCCTCTCGACCGATGGCATTACCATCTCCTCCGCTATATCCTCACACACACATATTGTGGTAATATTATCCACTACCATCCTCTTGCTCCTGAATCCGTAGCAGTACATTAGCATCTCCAGGAATTTTTTCTTATCCTCGTTGGAAAAGATCATGTATTCTACGATATCATCCAACTCTTGCTTATACTCCCCGCTGCTCAGCTTCCCGAAAACATCGTACTTTTCCTGACATTGGTAGAACTTAAGCAACCCTTCTGAAGACAGCTTGGTGCCTGCCTGCTTCTGAAACATATGCATATCGAACTGACTTCCCATAGATGAGAAATAGATATCCATTTTCTCCGCAATATTGACATATGCGGCGATCTCTTTATACTCATAATCCACTTTCTGAAGCTGTTCATAATCCATGTGATGATACATGATCACCTTAGCCAGATCCGGCACGGGAGACAGATATTTAAAGAACAGATACCCGTATATACAGTGTGCCATACTCTCTCTGGATTCATAGCGCAGCATATCGTTGATCTTGCCCCGTTCCGTCCTATATGCGCCGATGTCATGCAGGGCAGCGGTCATGACAATATCGGCAAGCTCGAATTCCTCGTACTTACCCTCGTCTTTCAACATCATATAAACTATGTACGCCACTCTGGATCCATGCTCCATGGGTCTGGGATGGATCAGCTTCAAAACATCACGCATCAGCAGAAAAATATCTTTGCTCTTAATATACTCCATATGAAACCTCGCATCCTACAAAATAAATTCCATCGGTGTGTAAATAATGCCATCTTTTGTTTCTTCGGGACGAATATCCCGAAAACCCATCTTGTGATAAAACCCGACCCCGTAGGGTGACGAATTAACCGTCACACGCTCGGCGCCCACTTCCGTCCGCAGATAATCAGCCAGATATCCGATCAATCCTCGTCCGATTCCCTGCCTGTGATGTGCTTCATCCACGAAAAGAAGTGAAATATGCGTTGTATCGCGGAGCGTGATCATGCCCACAAGCCGACTGTACTCCACGGCCACAAACATCTGATACGCTCCCATGACAAACATCCGATACAATGTGGAGTCCGTAATGAAATTCTCGAAATTCTTCACACCTTCCGGTGAATAGACATCTGCCTCAAAACGCAGAAATGTTTTCCATGCCAGAGCCATAGCATCCTGCCACTCTTCACGATATGCATTTCTGATCTGATATGCTGTTTCCAACTCCGCCGCGGCTCCTTTTATATATTACCATATTTATTTTAACGTATCTTGTGACAATATTCAAGGACTGTCATACAAAAGAAGTCGGGCGGAGACAACAGCTAGTTACTATTCACGGCCTAGCCGCTCATAGTAACATGATGCACACAAAATGCTCCAAAGTCGCATTTTGGCGCTGCTACTTCACTACCGCCTCAGTACCTACTTTATTCACCAGCGGAAGACCATTTTCCAGCGCATATGCATTTTCAAGCGTTACCCGGGCTATCGCCTGCATCGCCTCTTTCGTAAAAAAACCCATATGGGAAGTGATCAGTACATTCGGAAAAGTCATCAGGCGGGCCAGATTCTCATCCCGCATGATCTCTCCCGATTTATCCTCGTAGAAAATCCCCTCTTCTTCTTCATAGACATCAAGCCCTACTCCGCCGAACTTACCTGCCACCAATCCGTCTATGAGCGCGTCAGTGTCGATCAGACCGCCTCTCGACGTGTTGACCAGATACACACCCTGCCTCATGTGCTCTATCGTCTCCCGGTTGACAAGATGTTTCGTCTCCGATGTAAGCGGACAGTGCAAAGAGATCAGGTCCGCACTCGACATTAATTCGTCCAGCGATACATACTCCACATCCAGCTTGGAGTTCGGATACAGATCATATGCCAGCACCCGCATCCCAAAACCGTTGCAGATCCGTATCATCGCCTGTCCGATCTTACCCGTACCGATAATCCCCGCCGTTTTCCGATACAGATCCACCCCCATCAATCCGTTCAGGCTCATATTGAACTCTCTTGTTCTGTTATAAGCCTTGTGGGTATATCGATTCACTGTCAGTATCATGCCCATGGCAAACTCCGCCACCGCTTCCGGCGAATAGCTGGGCACTCGCAAGATCACGATCTTATCTTCCGCCGCCTTCACATCCACATGGTTAAAGCCCGCACTGCGCAGCAGAACTGCCTTGACTTTCATCTCATAGAGCTGCTGTATCATCTGTTCATTAACATAATCATTGACAAAAATACAGACGGCATCAAATCCCCTTGCCAGCGTAATCGTCTCCTCTTGAAAAGGGACTTCATAAAACCGAATGTCAAAGCCGTATTCTTTTCCCATCGGCTCAAACCAGATTTTGTCGTAAGGTTTTGTACTAAAAAAAGCTATTTTCATGAAAATTGCCTCCTTTTCCATATTAATTATAGTATGGTCCAAGAAGGCAAAATCATTCGTGTTTATTATGTGTCCCGTAAAGCAAAGCATTTATGCGGTTGTCAGATTCCGGAAAAAATCCTGTACCGACTGCGAAATACTCTCAAAGAAATTCTGTACCGCGCTCTCCACAGCACCCTCTACCGCCTCATTGATCGTCTCGTTGGCTTCTTCTACGATATCCTCACTGTACTTTTGGTACATCTGCTTTGCCTGATCTATGAAGTCCGCCGCACCTACCTCGATCGAGTCCAGTGTCGTCATGAACGTAATGATTCTGTCTCTGTTCCGCTGTGTCAGAGTGATTCCGAACTCCGCCTCTTCTTCACTGATGGCGCGTCTGATATCGTCCTCGTCCGACAAGTCCACTTCTCCGGAGACCACCATATCGATCATCCGTCCGACAATCGTTTCCTCTCCTTTATTACCGGCTGTTCCTCTGCTTCTACTGCCGAATACCAGAATCGTCATGGCTGCCACACAGGCTATACACAGTAAAAACATTGTGCCCAGTCTTCTGATCCATCCATGTCTCCTCATAGCACTCTCCGTCCGTCTCTTACTCCGATCAAGCAATCCAAACTGTCTTCACAACCGCGTGTCCACTCAGATTCTCTGCAGGATCCAGCGATAGATATCGCCATAGATATCTTCACGATCTACCTCGTTCAGAATCTCGTGTCTGTCTTTGGGATACAACTTCATCTGTACATTTTCCATTCCCAGCTCTTTAAACGACTTATAGACACGTTCTACACTCCTGCCGTAATCTCCCACCGGATCATCTGCGCCTGCCAGAAAGAAAACCGGCAGACTGCGCGGCATCTGCTTCAATTTCTCCACATCATGCAGGTTACGGATCAACCGGAACAAAGTCTGAAAACCGTTGGCCGTAAATATGAAACCACACATCGGATCGTCAATATATCTACGCACATTATCCTCATTTCTGGACAGCCAGTCAAAGGGTGTCTTCGGCGAATTAATCTTCTTATTATAGACTCCGAAGGCGGCTTTATCCACGAGCTTACTTACATGGTCAGCGCCAAACAGAGTGCCGTCTATCCCTGCCAAAATGCGCGCACACAACAGCACCGGCTTCGACTGCATACCGGTTCCTACAATAAGCGCGCCGTCTATTCCCGTGCCGTACCGAAGCAGATAGTTGCGCGTAATGAAAGATCCCATGCTGTGCCCCAAAATGATATATGGCACTCCCGCATACTGTTCCTGCGTCATCTTCTTAAGTCTGTGTTCATCCCGGACGAGAACCGTGGGTGCATCCTCTTTGCAAAAATAACCGTACTTCTCTCCCGATCTCACGGATTTGCCGTGTCCAAGATGATCGTCCCCCACTACCATAATACCTTTGTCAGCCAAATACCTTGCAAATTCATCATATCTGTCTATATATTCAGACATACCGTGGACGATCTGTACGATACACACCGGCCGCTCTTCCGGAATCCATCTGATCGCATGTATCTTATGCTCTCCGTCCCTGGAATCAAAATAGAAATCTTCCTTCTTTATCATACGATAATCCTTTCTCAACAAATCTCTGCTCCTGCCGGCATCGGTCTCTCCGGTGTCATAAGCGCCAGTCCGCCCTCCGCGTCCTCCGCGCATAATAACATGCCCTCTGACATCATTCCCGCGATCTCTCTGGGCTGCAGATTCACCAGCACCATGACCTTCTTGCCCACCATCTCTTCCGCGCTGTAATGCTGTTTGATGCCGGATAATATCTGTTTTACTTCTGAACCGACCCGCACTTTAGAACACAACAGCTTCTTTGACTTCGGCACTTCCTTACACTCTATAATCTCTCCTACCTGAAATTGGCACCGGTCAAAGATATCATACGTGATTGTCTCCTTCGCCTCTATGTCGATCACATCCTCCGCGACTGCCTCGTCCGCTTCTTCCTGTGAGGACTCTGTCTCTCCTGCTGCCGCCCTGCGTGCAGCAAACATCGCATCCACTCTCTCCGTGATCTCCTTAAGATCCTGTCTGGCAAAAAGAATCTGGGGCGCATCGGTCACCTTATTACCTGAAGGATACAGGGTTGCTGCCCGCTCGGTATCATGACTTACCGCACACTCCTCGAGAACTGCGAAATCCACCAATTCCGCATTGATCTGGGAGGCGATCTTCTCCGCCGTCTCAGGCATATAGGGCTCCAGTAGAGAAGTTCCCACCAGAATCCCGTTGAGCAGATTATACAACACAGTTGCCAGTCTGTCCTGTTTCGCCTCATCCTTGGCCAGTGCCCAGGGCATCGTCTCGTCAATGTATTTATTGCAGCGTTTAAACAGCGCGAATATCTCCGTGATTGCATCTGCCACACGCAGGTCATCCATCTTCTTCGACACCTTATCGTACGCGTCTGTCACCGTGCGGAACAAATCCGCATCCACATCCTCTGCACCCGCGTCCACGCCGATCTTCTTATTATCTGCCACGCCGCCGAAATATTTATTGCTCATGGANATCGTTCTGTTCACCAGATTCCCCAGCGTATTGGCAAGGTCGGANTTCATGCGCTCTACCATNAGATCCCATGTGATCATTCCNTCATTCTCAAAAGGCATCTCNTGCAGNACGAAATACCGNACNGCNTCCACCCCGAAGAAATCAATCAAATCATCGGCATAAATCACNTTTCCTTTGGATTTACTCATCTTACCGTCGCCCTGCAAAAGCCACGGATGNCCGAATACCTGCTTCGGCANCGGCTCCCCCAGAGCCATCAGGAAGATCGGCCAGTANATCGTATGGAAACGGATGATATCCTTACCNATCANATGCAGATCNGCCGGCCANAGTTTCTTATATTGATCGCTGCTTTCTCCATCNGCCTCATATCCGATCCCCGTGATATAATTGGTCAGCGCATCCATCCANACATANATCACATGCTTCGTGTCAAANGTCACGGGAATACCCCANGTNTAGGAAGTTCTGGACACGCACAGATCCTGTAATCCCGGAAGCAGGAAGTTNTTCATCATNTCATTCTTGCGGGACACCGGNTGNATAAATTCCGGATGGGTATTGATATGCTCGATCAGNTTGTCGGCATATTTACTCATTTTAAAGAAATATGCCTCTTCCTTAGCCGGTTTCACTTCCCTGCCGCAGTCCGGACANTTACCGTCCACCAGCTGTGATTCTGTCCAGAANGACTCNCAGGGTGTACAGTACATGCCNTCATAATATCCTTTATAGATNTCTCCCTGATCATAAAGNTTCTTAAAGATCTTCTGNACCTGCTTCTCATGAAATTCATCCGTNGTGCGGATGAATTTATCATAAGAAGTGTTCAGGGCATCGCAGATCCTGCGTATCTCACCCGCCACGTTATCCACGAATTGCTTCGGCGTTATGCCGCCTTCCTGCGCTTTTAACTCNATCTTCTGCCCATGTTCGTCTGTTCCCGTCTGAAAGAAAACATCATAACCGTCTTTTCTCTTAAAACGCGCGATGCTGTCCGCCAGTACGATCTCNTAGCTGTTCCCGATGTGCGGCGTACCGGAAGTATAGGCGATCGCCGTTGTAATATAATATTTTCCTTTGCTCATGANAAGCTCCTTTCTCANATTAAAAAGCGAAGCAANTTCNCACANNATAATATATCGTAAGCCTATCACAAAAGGAATTACTCGTCAATTACTCCTCTTAACTAATCCTGCTCTCCNGACAGTGACATCGNCCNCTCTGTGGTCTATGTCCGCATTATCNACATTGATACTGCANCGGTATACTCCGGCNTCGCACGCGGTATACTCCGGACCTGTTCCAAGNACATTACCCTCTGCNTCCGTCCACACNAATGNATCNCCTTCCTGCCACGTCAGATTGCCGTATCCGTCTCCTTCCTCCAGCACGGCTTCCAATCTGATCGCATGATCGTAATAATCCGTNTCTGTTCCTCTGACCGTCAATTTCGCATAGAGAGTNTCCTCCAGACCGCAAATAACATCGTGCTTCCACACCGTAACTTTCTCTTCGCTTTTATACTCACAGATTCCCGGTGATTCATATATGCCGCTATGANNCNGGCAGGTATAAATTCCTCCGTGCCACGAACCGCCCTCCGGCTCCTCCGGATTCGGACGCCATTCGGNTTCAAGCCAGACAAGCTCCTCAGTGCATTTNNGCACTTTCACGCTGGTAGTATGAGAGTTCTGATAACAGCCCGACACCCCGTCCTTATTCTCCGGTTTACCCTGATGTATATGCCTGATTTCCGTNACNGCCTCATCCNCCGCATAGATCGGGCAGAAATTCTCCGGCACTTTTCCCTCTTCGCCGTCCTCNGTTCCTTTCCTGTATGCCCTGTCATTATCCGCTCCGTTGCCAAGCAGAAGTTTTCCGTCCGCCCATGCCGCCTTACCACGCGATATATTATCCTCNATGGCAGTCTCATAGNAGTCCGTNCGTTCTTCCACGCCTTCTATANNCATAGCNGCCTCCGGATTCAGNACNGGCAGNTNGTCCGNNACCGTCTGNGAATCTGCCGCCGCCTGTATAANCGTTGTCCAGTCAATCTGTCCGATGTCGATCTCCCCCTGCTCTGCATCGGGATTCCTGTCGTAAGTATACNCTTCCGCCTGCTGCCTGAATCTCGTGCCAAGCTGTATCAANGTNCNCNCCGCNGCANGCNTCTTCTCATCAATATNCNCNCNAATGTNCNGNAGATCNGCACTGTCGAAAACCGCCTGCTCATACTGTATTCTTCCNGTACTGCGNATATNCNCCCGCGCTNCNCCGTGTGCCGCCAGCGTGGTCATGCCNTCCGCCGNCANNCTNNACACNCCNGCAATAATACCTGCCGNCAAAAGTATCGGACCAANTTTTCTGTNTTTTNTGCTTCTCCTGATATNNCTNTTATANTTTCTCACGATAACCTATCCACCTGCCTTCCTCATCATATAACGCTTCATAATCCCCGCAGCCGCTACCTTCCATCCAACCTCTGATATAGTGCTCTATCAGATCATGATTATTCCCGCGCAGCAGACTGCCGTCCGACCACGCCGATCTGCCCAGCGTCAGGTTATCGGAAGTGGCCAGTGTATATGTCTCCTCATATTCCGCCGGAAGCGTCTGGGACCGTGACAATGCCTGAATCAGCAGATCATAGTCAACCGCCTTCATCTCCTCGGCCGTCTGTACACTCCCGATCACCGCTTCCGCCTGCGGGTTCCTTGTATATCCGTACTTTCCGTTGTCTATAACCAGTTTCGTTCCTACGCCGCCAAGCGCTCCGGACAATCCGCTCTTGCCCTCAGCGGCATATTGAAAAAGTGTGTCGAAATCCTTCGCATCCAGAATAACCTCCTGCCCGCCGGCATCCTGATAGCGTATACTTCCCCTGCTGCGAAACTCCCCTGTTTCTCCTGCTGCTGATGCGGTAGTGCCTGTAAACAGCCCTATACACACGGCTGCCGCACACAGAGCAGCCATTCCTTTTTTATTTACATGAATCCCACGTACTTTCTTTCTGTATTTCATATAAGTAATCTCCTTTGCCAATTTTTACTATTATCAATATTATTCCTTGTTCTATTCGCTGTACGGTTCCAGATAGAGCGTATTCGCCTCCGCGTCATACCGGTAGCGCAGCGTCTGCACCGAAAGTCTGCCAATCCTGTTCTCCACATTCTTTAACTGATTCACCAGTTCATCCAATTGATTCAGCAGCACATCAAACTGATTATTCACTTCAGTGATATTCTGATTCAGCGCCTTCTTCAATGTCTTCTCCATGGCGCCTATACTTGCCCAGATCTTGACATCCTCCTGTTCCAATGCCGCGATTTTCGCATAAAGCCCCGATATATCGGTGTGCACCTTGTCCATCTCGGCCCGGATCTCTACTAACTGCTTCTGAATCATCGGAATTGTCTCCTTATTCATAACCTGCACCAAATCAGTCAGATCATACAGCTTCGTCTGTGTCTCCTTAAGCTTCTGTAAGATTTCAGAGACTTCCGTATGCAGCGTGTCCACCCGCTCCTGCAGCTTGGTATCTTCCTGCTGATATTGTTCGATCGTCTGAAGCAGAGTCTGTTCCACCTGCGTCATAGTATTGTACAGCTCCTCGATCTTACTGTTCAGGGACTCTATGCTTGTAAGATACTCCTGTCTAAGCTCCTCCTGACCATCATTCGCTGCCATATACTCCGCTGCTTCCTCTTTATGAGTCGTCTGCACCAGTTCCGCTTCCTCCGCCGCTCTTGCCGCTTTCTCTTCATCCTCCCGCCTGCGCTCATTCGCGGCATGTCCCCACAGAAGCAGCAACAGCAGCACGATAACTACAACCGCCACTACTCCCACGATCACAGCCGCAAGATGATCTTCCTGTCTTTCGGGGTCATTTCTCCTCTCGTTCAAATAATCTGACACTTTTGTCATAAATTCTTTCATAAAATACCTTTCCTTTCTTTTTTTATTCAGTTGTCTCAAGCTTGCTCAATTGCAGCTCCAACATTTGGAAATCCGTGGCGATTCGCCATAGAACCGTGCCGTACGATACACGGAATAAAGTATACTTTAGATGTATCCAAAGATTGTATCCTTAAGATATCAGACCGCCCCACAATTGGCAATATCGGAATGTTGCACAAATTTTTGCATATAAAAAGTCAGTGTACACCGAAAAACCCGATGTGCACTGACTTCTAACCATACAAACGAAATATCGTATGTCACTCGTCAGTTTTTTTATCTTAATATGTCAAAATTTCATAGCCGTCTTCCGTCACCGCCAGCGTTACCTCCCACTGTGCAGAAGGTTTGCCGTCATCGGTATAGACCGTCCAGCCGTCATCGTCATCGATATAAATATCCGCCTTGCCCATATTTACCATGGGCTCTATGGTAAATACCATCCCCGGCACCATGAGCATCTCCGTTCCCTTGCTTGTCACATAACTGACAAAAGGTTCTTCGTGGAATTCCAGTCCCACACCATGTCCGCCGATCTCCCGCACGATGGAATACCCGTTTGCCATGGCGTGGTCATTGATCGCCTGTGCCATATCTCCCAGGAAATTCCACGGTTTCACCTGTTCAAGCCCCACATCGATGCATTCTCTGGCTACCCGCACCAGCTTCTGTGTCTCCGGATCTACATTTCCCAGCATAAACATACGGGAGGAATCGGAGAAATATCCCTGATAGATGGTGGATACATCCACGTTGACGATATCTCCGTCCTTAAGCAGCCGTTCCTCACAGGGAATCCCGTGGCATACCACCTCGTTAATGGATGTGCAGACGCTCTTAGGAAATCCTTCGTATCCCAGAGGCGCAGGTATCCCGCCCATCTCTTTTGTCATATTACAGACCAGTCTGTCGATCTCCTCCGTGCTCATGCCGATATGGATCTGCTTCTCGATCTCGTCCAGAATCGCAATGTTCAACTTACTGCTTTGACGGATTCCCTCGATCTGCTCCGGTGTCTTTAATATATCGTGATCCGGCACGATATGCCCCTGCAGCGCATAATGCTCTATCTTTTCATCCATAGCCATGTGGCATGCCTTATATTTTCTCCCGCTGCCGCACCAGCAGGGATCGTTTCTTCCCAGTTTCTTCATTTCCGATATGCCCTCAGTTCATTGTTTTATTTCATTTGCCGTTGAAATATGCCGTTACGAAGACAGCCGGCGTATTCCAGTAAATCGTGATCTCATTCAGAGAATAACAAGCCGCATGGTCCAGATAACATTTCATCGGCGGTGTCCCTTCCGGAATCTGTTCTCTTCCCACCTCATCGCAAGGTGTCTTAAAAGGTCCTCCGCTGACCCATCCGGGCATGGGCAGCTCTATGCCGTCACACTCCGTCGGGCGATTGTGCGGATTTCTGTATGCGCGCTCTCCGTATCCTGTCACATAACTGTAATCCACCGCATTCATGCCGAGCAGATAATCAAGCTGTGCCAGCGCTGTCTGCTCATATGCACTTTTCCTGTCTTCCTGCTCCATAAGAAGTGCCGCCAGCACCAGCAGCATCCCTCTGTTGAGCACTACCATATTGCTGCCCCACACATAATCCTCCGGCTCCATCGCCACACCGTAACCGGACTGCTCCGCCACAACCACGAGCCGGTCCGCCTCCGCGAGCACGGCATCTCTTAAGTCCGCCATGCTCTCTGCCGAAGCCCTGTGCGACTCATCCGTAAGAATCGCCAAGGCCGCAAAACCGGATACATCCGTCCAGCCGAAATCCGTCTTCGTCAGATTCTCCTTAAGCAGTCTGTCCATCTGCTCCTGATACTTCTGCTCTCCTGTGGTGACAAGCAGCTCCGCCGCCGCCCACAATCTCTCATCCAGATCGCAGACATCATCATATTCCCCCGTGTTACAGCTCTCGGGATTCTTAAATCCCACATATTCCGGATACTGCTCCAGCCATCCGTAAGCCCTTACGGCCGCCTCCTGCAGCCGGTCCGCGAAATCACCGTCATACGCGCGATACACTCTGGATGCCAACGCCATGGATGCCGCATAATCCGCAGTTGCCATAGAGGAAACCGGGAAAAGATAGAACTGCGCATGATCCTCCTCCGGCATGATGAAATCCGCATGACGCTCCGATGTCAGTTTATGGTAAGCGCCGCCTTCTTCGTCCTGCATCTTGAGCATCCACTCCAGCTCATAACGGCATTCATTCAGCACATCCGGAACGCCGTTGCCCGACTCCGGTATGTTCAGGCTGTCCTTAAAACTATCCGGGAACAGCAGATACGCATAGAGCAAGTGTCCCACGGCAACCGCCGCCGGAGATATGTATCTGCCATAGTCCCCCGCATCATGCCAGCCGCCCGACACTTCCCTCTCTACGCTGTGATCCGTCCAGAGCACCGCCTTATGCGCATGACATACGGGATGTTTATATACTCCCGCGTACTCTTCCTGCAGCCCGCATCCGCAGCGCTGATAATACAATGCCTTCGTCATATCTTTCTGAATCGCCCGATACACGTCCTGCCCGATCCTGAAGCAGTGTGACCGCTCCCCGGATTCATTCTGTACATAATAAGTTCCTTCCTGCGTGATCCGGCTAAAATCCGCCACATGCACATGGTCTCCCGAAGCGGCATCCACGCTGGCATCCCGCGCGTCTCCCTCCATAACAACCTGTCCGTCGTCCTGTCCGGGCTCCGCCTTCATTACCCTGAAATGCTTTCCCGAAGTCAATACCGCCGTTTTCCTGCCCAGCGGCAGATATCCTACCTGATTACATAAAACCGCCATCTTATCACCCACTACGCCTTCCCGTTTTCGTTATCCCGTTCCATTCGTATGTTTGAATCTGTCTCCGTACACGTCCGGCACATGAAAACAAACCTGAATCCATCTTACTCCTTGCAACGTCTCTTTTCAAGTAATATGCTGTCTGAATTATCCTGATCCTCAACTGTATTGTTGCTTGAACACAGCGAGGTTTCCCACGAGCTTAGTGTCTGTTGCGCTGTGAAAGGAGCGAAAGCGCGGCTCCGTAGATATTAACTTTCATCTGTGCCCCCTTCTTAGCTTTCTAATGTTCCTTGCCCGCTAAACGTTTCGTATCAGATATTTAACTTATCGTTAAATATTCGCTTCCTTTAGTCTCGTTTTTATTTGTATTCTTTATTTTCATTTCTTTTATCGTGAAATTGTCCTAGAATCATGTGCAGATGTAAGCCGTTTAACACAATCAACTGCTTACGCATTATACCATCAGATAACCACATATACAAATATAGTTTATGTGTCGGAGAACGATATGGAACTTGGTAAATTATTGGCAACATTACGAAAAGAAAAAGGAATTCTGCAAAAAGAAGTTGCAACCTATCTGAATGTGACTGTGGCAACCGTCTCTAATTATGAGAAGTGCGTCCATTTACCTGATCTGAACACATTGTCGATGCTGGCAGATTTCTTTGATGTCTCTACAGACTATCTCTTACAACGAACAGATTATAAAGCAGGAATCGACACGCTGAACCATCCCCTCTCTGCGGATTACACGGTGGGCGACCTAATGAACACGATCGTAGAACTGGATCCCAAAAGCACACAGCTTCTCTTAGATTACTATGATCTGTTAATGCTGCGCAATTCCATCAAGCGCGTAAAGTAGATACGGAATATTTTAGGCCGGCCGCTTTGTCTGTCCGCGCCTTTTATCGTTTAAAGATGTTTTCCTTTTTTCAAAAAAATCTATTTACAATTCCGTCAACATCGTGCTATAGTAATGGAAAGCATATTTTCTACAAAAACAGATCAGTACTTTCTATTTTTATTCTAAGTTTCAGAAAATCCATGCTTTGTTCCCAATTAACTTTTACTAAGGCAGGAGGATCTGAAGCGGTTCTCCTGTGACAGACAAACTTTTTCTGTTTGAAAATGGTCTGTCTCTAACCAAGGAGGACACAGAATGAACGAAACAAATGTACAACGTAATTTTAAGGACACCGTATTCCGTATGCTTTTTAGGGAAAAGGAAAATCTGCTCGGCCTGTACAACGCACTGAATGGGACATCCTATACGGATGTGGGTAATCTGGAGATCACCACACTGGAAAATGCAGTCTATATGAATTATAAGAATGATATTTCCTTTGTGTTTGACTTTGAGTTGCTGCTCTATGAACACCAGTCCACATACAATCCCAACATGCCGTTAAGGGATCTGTTCTATGTGAGCCGGGTACTGCAGAGAAGAATCAAAGACGAAAATCTGTACAGCGGGAAGCTTGTCAGGATTCCGGCACCCAGATTTGTGGTGTTTTATAACGGAACAGATTTTCAACCCGAACAGCAACTGCTCCGGCTGTCGGATGCATTCGAGAAGAAACAGGATCAGCCGGCATTGGAACTGACCGTCATCGTTTATAACATCAACTTGGGACATAATCAGGAGCTGTTGGAAACCTGCAGTCTGTTAAAAGAATATGCCCAGTATGTGGAGCTGGTCAGAACCTTCGCGAAATCGATGGCTTTCCCGGAAGCGGTGGAACAGGCAGTAGATCATTGTATCAGAAACGGAATACTTGCGGATTTTTTATCCCAGAATCGGGCGGAGGCGATAGCGGTGAGTATCTTTGAGTATGATGAGGAGAAACATATACGGAGTGAACGGAAGGAATGGCGCGAGATCGGCCATGCCGAGGGACTTGAGGAAGGTCTTGCCAAGGGCCGCGAAGAAGGGCTTGCCGAAGGGCATAAAGAAGGGCTTGCCGAAGGGCATAAAGAAGGGCTTGCCAAAGGTGAGTGCAGAGCCCTACAGTTGATGCAAAAACTCACGGAGTCTGGCAAAACGGAGGAAATGAAACGCGCCCTGTCTGATCCGGCATATCGGGAGCAGTTGTATCGGGAATATGGCCTATAAAAAAAATCGCTTCGCGAACGCGTGCATGAACGTAGGAATTTCCTATAGAATAGGAAAACGGCAGCACCGCGCCTAATCACGCAGTTTCTGCCGTCTTCTCTTCTATTCCCATCGGAGTATTACTCCGTTTCTTCCGCATCCGCTATATGTCTGATTAATCCAATATCTGCACACAATTCCTCTTCCTCGCTCTTATTATAGATATAGAAATAATGCCTGCCGTTCATCACGATATCAAATCTTTGTGCTGTCGAAGCAGTTCCCTCCACGTACCACATGATACAATCCGGATCCTTGATTCCCATCTCATACTCAATATAATCTGGATCTCCCGATACGGTAAGTGTTACATAGTCACCCACACTCTGCCTAAAACCAGAAGACACATAAGTCTTTCCGGCAGGAATTTTCCATGTAGAATTATAGAAAAGGCTATGAAGTTCGATGCCGTCATCGCCCATCATGACCACATCCTCAGGATCCAAATCATACATTCTCGAGAGTATCTGTTTTATTTCCTCGTCCGCGTTCGCGGCATCCTCTGCCGTATTCTCTATGGACGCAATGTCCATTATGCTGTCCGGATTAATCTCCGTCATGCTGTCTTCCATACTGTCCGCGCTGCTATTCTCATATGTATTCTTTATACTTGACCAGTGTGCAAGCTCCTCATACAAACTCAACACACCGTTTCCTGCCGCTAACGATGTCGTACTGCTGCCTAATAGAAAACATGCGCTCAATACGATTGCTGTCGCCTTCTTCAATCTGCCGTGTTTCTGATACTCGCTCATGTATTCCACTCTCCTCTCGCAATCTGATCTTTCCTCTGCCAGCGCGAACAATTGGTACCTGTTCCGCTTACCGTCCTCGGAAGATAAATTCAGGATAACCTGAAAATATTCCGAGTCGGTAAACATATGTGTTCCCTTTTCACACGCCACCCTGTCGCAATACTTCTCGCAGTCTACCTTCATCTGCTTAAACAGATAATGCGCCGCAGGATTAAAAACATGCAACAGAGTAACAATACTGCCAATCGTTTTGATGATAAGATCACCGTTGCGGAAATGACATAGTTCGTGGCAGAAAATAACTCTCGCTTCTTCCTCAGTATACCGCCATAACGGCATGACCACGGTATATCCATGATCATAAGTAATACAAGGCATAGTAACGGAATCATTCATACACACGGACATCCGTCCCTTAATCCCGAGTTCGGCACAGACATCCCGAAACGCCTTGAAAACAACCTCATCTTCCTCCGGAATATTGCCTCTGCATATCCATTTCCATCGAATGCAACGCACCATCCTGCGAGCTAAAAGTACAAGGAACAATCCGATCCATATAATACCGCCGACTGCATTTAAGAACTGTGTCAACGGCGTTTGATAGAACAGATTGACCTTTTCCTCGGTTCCTGCCATACTGAACCACCTACCCGCATACAACACGACATAGACAATCGGCACAAGATATGCGCCTAATGAAACCATTGTCAGAAAACGCGTAAATCTTGCATCCAACTTCGTCCATTTTCTCAGCAGCAGTTCTGCCAGAAAGAATATGGTTCCTGTGATATCAGTCAGCAGCAATACAAGGAAAATATTATTTACCCAATCCATCGATCATCGTTTGTATCCTTTCGACCTCATCCTGTCGTAAGGGTCTTCCCTGCGCCAGCGCACATAGGAATTCATCCGCATTGTCATGATTCCAGAAATTGACGTAGTCATTTGTTAACTGACCCTTATACTCGTCAAGCGGAACCAGGATCTGGTAGAAGAATACACGTCCCTGACGATAATGCCTTAAATACCCTTTTCTTACGAGACGTGCCAAGAATGTAGATACTGTCTGCGGCTTCCATTCCTTATGGTACTTATCATTCACTCTCTGCATGATCTCCATAAGGCTGAGCTCTTCATCAGCATCCCATACTGTCTTCATTACTAACTGTTCACAATCTGTTAAATTTTCAAGTGTCATATTCTGCCTCCGTAGTCTCTACACGCTACAATTAGCATTGTAGTTATAGTATTAGAAATATTGTTATATTTCAATAGTATTTTATTATTCGTAGAATATCAAGCAGAAAATGACCTCAAAAGCCCCAAAAATAAACGGTTAGTGTAGTTTTACCGACAGAATTCGACATATTTTGCGGAGACAATAAGGCTCATCCCTACCTTGATCCACCTAAACTAAAATGCCTTAAGAACTTACCTCCACACTTTGATTCTAATGGAAATATATGGATATTGGAACACGCTTTCTCATATTAAAGTTACATTGTGATTTTTACTACAATATATTGTACGGAAGATTTTTTTCCCGATGGAACATTTTTACGTGACGGCAGATTCTTATCCGATGGAACATTTTTATGTGATGGCAGATTCTTATCCGATGACTTCTTACTATAATTAATTACAATGTACAGTGAAATGGCGCAGTCTAAAACTGCGCCATAAGATTTCTAACATTTTCTGTAATATCTCCCTTAAAGACCGCGGACCCCGCAACGATCACATTCGCACCGGCGTCAAGGACGACCTTCACATTATCCTGCGTGATCCCGCCGTCTACCTGAATATCCAGCTCCGTCTCCAATTCATCGGCCATCTCTCTGACCTGTCTGATCCTCTCCGTGGATTCGGGTATATATTTCTGGCCGCCGAATCCCGGTTCTACCGTCATCACCAGCAGCATATCCAGTTTCTTAAGGTACTTTCTGACCGCTTCCACAGGCGTCTGGGGCTTGATCGACATACCCGCTTTACAGCCCAGACCATGAATCTGATCAATCAGCTCGTCGGCATCCTCCGCCGCCTCCAGATGAAAAGTGATGCTGTCCGCACCGCACTGTGCAAATTCCTTCACATAGCGCTCCGGCCCCACGATCATCAAGTGTACGTCAAATATACTGTTCGTTACCTTACGCAGGGATCGCACCACCGGAATCCCGAAGGAGATCGACGGCACGAACACGCCGTCCATCACATCAATATGAAGATACTCCGCACCGGCTTTCGCCGCCTGCGTAATCTGTTCTCCCAGCTTGGAGAAATCCGCCGCCAATATAGAAGGTGACAGGATATTCTTTCTCTTAGCATTTTCGGACATTTATATAACCATGCCTTTCTGCAATGTACTGCCGCACATACACATTTTCACATATGCACATGCAGACTCCGACCATCGCTCTTACGACCGACAGCCGGAGCCGGCTGTATTACTTCACAAAATTTTTTACCGAAGCGTATATACCCTTGCCATCCAGCCCATATTTCTCCACAAGCGCATTCGCCGAACCTGACTCGCCGAACACATCCTGCATACCGATCTTAAGAACCTGCGTCGGATGTTTTGCAGACAGACAGTCACACACCGCGCTGCCTAAGCCGCCGATCACAGAATGCTCTTCCGCCGTCACGACTTTGCCTGTCTTCTTAGCGGAAGCCAGAATCAGTTCCTCGTCCAGAGGTTTGATCGTGTGGATATTGATCACTTCCGCACTGATCCCGTCAGCCGCCAGCATATCAGCCGCTTCCAGCGCAGATGCAACCGTAATGCCGCTGGCAACGATCGTCACGTCCGTACCCTCGCGAAGCAGAACGCCCTTGCCGATCTCGAACTTATAATCCGGCGTGTCATTGATCACCGGAACCGCCGCACGTCCGAAACGCAGATACACCGGTCCATCTAATTCTATCGCCGCTCTTACGGCAGCCTTAGCCTCTACATCATCGGAAGGCACGATAACGGTCATGCCCGGAATCGTCCTCATAAGTGCCACGTCCTCATTACACTGATGGGTCGCGCCGTCCTCTCCTACCGTAATACCGGCATGGGTCGCACCGATCTTTACATTCAAGTGCGGATAGCCGATGGAGTTACGAACCTGCTCGAAGTTACGCCCCGCCGCAAACATGGCGAAGGAACTGACAAAAGGAATCTTGCCACAGGTAGCAAGCCCCGCCGCAATACCTGTCATATTACACTCTGCAATGCCGCAGTCAATATGGCGGTCCGGATATGCTTTCTGAAATACGCCTGTCTTAGTTGCTCCCGCAAGGTCTGCATCCAGAACGACCAGATTCGGGAAATCGGCACCACACTCGGCAAGTGCATTGCCATAACTTTCACGGGTAGCAATTTTCTTAACGTCTGCCATTAGTTCGCACCTCCTAATTCTTCTCCGATCTTCTCAAGATCCGCCATTGCCGTCGCATATTCCTCATCGTTAGGCGCTTTGCCGTGCCATCCCGCATTGTTCTCCATGAAGGATACGCCTTTGCCCTTAACAGTCTTACAGATGATCGCCGTGGGCATGCCTTTCGTTGCCCTAGCCTCTTTAAATGCCGCATCGATCTGATCAAAGTCATTGCCGTCAATATTGATCGCATGGAAATTAAAAGCCTCGAACTTCTTATCGATCGGGTAAGGTGAGCATACATCGTCGATCTTACCGTCGATCTGCAGTCCGTTGTTATCCACGATCACTACCAGATTATCCAGCTTCCGGTGTCCGGCAAACATCGCCGCCTCCCACACCTGACCTTCTTGAATCTCACCGTCGCCTAACAGTGTATAAGTTCTGTAATCTTTACCGTCCATCTTAGCCGCCAGCGCCATGCCTACTGCCGCCGAGATTCCCTGTCCGAGAGACCCAGAAGACATATCCACGCCGGGCGTCTCCTGCATACAGGGGTGTCCCTGCAGATAGGAACCCAGATGACGCAGGGTCTTTAAATCTTCCACCGGAAAATATCCTCTGTTGGCAAGTGCGGAATACAATCCCGGAGCCGTGTGCCCCTTGGATAATACGAAGCGGTCTCTGTCCGCCTTCTTAGGATCCTTCGGATCGATATTCATTTCTTCAAAATAAAGATATGTAAAAACATCCGCCGCAGACAAAGAACCTCCCGGGTGTCCTGCCTTGGCACCATGCACCGCGGTTATGATTCCTTTACGGACTTCATTAGCTGCTCTTTGTAACTCTAATTTATTCATCGCCGACCTCCGTACCGTTTTTTTATAAAAAGATTCTGATTTTACAACGCTTTCCGCCGCCCGCTCATGCGGGCAGAGGCATTTCACTAAATCATCATAGCACAAACTATACAAATCTACTAGCCAAAATTTGTGAATATTTAATAACTGTTTGGTAACTGTTCAGAACCCTGTTCTTCACAGTTACGCATCTCCTGAACAGTTACACTGTTTGATCCTCGTTACTTTCCCTGCCCGTAATATGCATTTGCGCCATGTTTTCTGTAATAATGCTTATTCTGCAGCTCCTGGGGTGCCGGCTGAATCCGTGCATTGATCGTCTCCGCGCGGTAAGCCATCTTCGCTACTTCCTCCAGCACAACCGCATTGTGCACCGCTTCATGAGCATCCTTGCCCCATGCAAAAGGCCCGTGATTCTTGCACAGCACCGCCGGAACAGCCATAGGGTCCTTATCCATTCTCTTAAACTCACCCACGATCAAAAGCCCAGTGTTCTTCTCATATGCATCCGCGATCTCATCCGCATTCAGACAGCGCAGACACGGAATCTCTCCATAGAAATAATCAGCATGGGTCGTTCCGTAACACGGAATGCTCCTGCCCGCCTGCGCCCAGCTTGTGGCGTAGGACGAATGGGTATGCACCACGCCGCCGATCTCCGGATATGCCTTGTACAGCTCCACATGGGTCGCCGTATCGGAAGAAGGATTATACTTCCCCTCCACCTTATTGCCTTCCAGATCCACCAATACCATATCATCGGGCGTCAATTTATCATAATCCACACCGCTCGGCTTGATCGCAAATATCCCGCTCTCCGCGTCGATCTCGCTGACGTTTCCCCATGTAAAAGTAACCAGCCCGTATTTCGGCAGAAGCATATTCGCCTCGTAGACCCGTTTCTTCAACTCTTCTAACATCTTCTCAGCACCTTTCTTATATTAATCTGACAATATCACTCAACCCGGAAGAATGCACGCACCGCGGCATTCTTCCAGAGATGACTTAGATATACTTAGACCATGTACTTTATGGTCTTAGTATATCTTCATCTCTTAGTATATCTTCATCTCTTTTTATATATTTTCAACCGCCGCTCTCTCGATCGCCAGCCCCGCGCCGTACAGCTTCATGAATTCATTGAAGCCCTGTACGTCTGCTGCCTTCGGTTCCATCTTCTCGCCCTTCTGTCCGGCAAATACTTTGCTGTCTAAGAACGCTGCAAGACTCTCGTCCGCACCCTTATTGATCATATAGGAAGCCAGAAGCGCGATGCCCCATGCGCCGCCTTCACCTGCGGTCTCCATAACGCTCACCGGCGCATCGATGGCTGCCGCCAGAATGCTCTGTCCCACGCCTTTGGTCTTAAAGAGTCCGCCATGTCCGAGGATCTCATCCACCTGTACGCCTTCCTCTTTCAGTAGGATGTCCAGACCGGTCTTTAATGCGCCCAGAGAGGTAAATAAGTGTACTCTCATAAAGTTCGCCAGATTAAACTTCGCATCGGGTCTGCGCACAAACAGCGGCCGTCCCTCGTTGAATCCGGTCACGTGCTCTCCTGAGAAATAATTGTATGCCAGCAGACCGCCGCAGTCACCGTCACCCTCTAATGCTTTGCGGTACAGATTGCCATACAGCTCGTTCATGTCCACTTTCATGCCCATCAGTTCCGAATACTCTTTGAACAGATTCACCCACGCGTTCAGATCAGAAGTACAGTTGTTACAGTGCACCATGGCCACCAGACTGCCGTCGGGCGTAGTTACAAGGTCGATAGCATCGTATACTTTGGAGAGCTCTTTCTCCAATACGATCATGCCGAATACGCTTGTTCCGGCGGATACATTACCGGTACGCTGTGCAACGCTGTTGGTTGCCGCCATGCCTGTTCCCGCATCACCTTCCGGCGGGCAGAACGGCACGCCGGCCTGCAATGTGCCTGTAGGGTCTAGCAGTTTCGCGCCCTCTTCCGTCAGTGCGCCGGCCTGCTGTCCTGCCGTGTACACAGCGGGCAGCACATCCCGCAACTTCCATGCGAACCCTTTATCCGCCACCGCGGCATCAAACTGATCGATCATCCTTTCGTTAAACTGTCCTGTTGTAATATCAATCGGGAATATACCGGAAGCCTCGCCCACGCCGACGATCTTCTCACCTGTCAGTTTCCAATGAATATATCCTGCCAGCGTTATAACAAATTTTAAATCCGCCACATGCTCTTCCCCGTTTAAGACCGCCTGATACAGATGCGCGATCGTCCACCTCTGGGGAATGTGATAATTGAAAAGTTCCGTCAGCTTCACGGAAGCCTCCTCCGTAATCGTATTTCTCCATGTACGGAAAGGCACCATCAGCTCATCCTTATCATTAAATGCCATATACCCATGCATCATGGCGCTGAATCCGATCGCGCCGATCTTCGTCAGCTTCTCACCATACTGCGCCTGTACATCCTCCATCAGCTTCTGATAACAATCCTGCAATCCCGTCCAGATATCATCCAGACTATACGTCCAGATGCCGTTCTCCAGCCTGTTCTCCCAGTCATGCGCGCCCGACGCGATCGGCTGATTTGATTCATCCACCAGAACCGCCTTGATTCTTGTCGAGCCGAATTCAATCCCCAACACCGCTTTACCGCTTGCGATACACTCTTTTGCTCCCATACCCTGCCTCCTTCTATATCTAAATCTTTCTAAGCGCTCGGAGAATGCATGTTCTTCGCATTCTACCTATACGCCGCCTCATTCCATCTCAGTTCATTCTTAAAGTTCCGGATCGTCGTATCTTTATCAATGACAACGCTCTCGATTCCCATTGCAGCCGCCCAGTCAACCATCTGATCTACCGTCAGGTCATAGGAGAAGGCGGTATGATGCGCTCCTCCTGCAAGGATCCACGCTGTCGCACCCACTTCCATATTCGGCTGCGGTGTCCAGAATGCCGTACCTACCGGCAGCTTCGGCATAGGCTTCTCTACCTTCTTACAGTCAACCGCATTGATCAATAATCTGAATCTTGTGCCCAGATCTACCAGAGAACATGCCACCGCAGGACCGGTCTTGGATGTAAATACGAGACGGGCAGGATCTTCTCTGTTACCCATAGACAGCGGACATACTCTGATACCGATCTCGCCGTCTGCTACGGAAGGACATACCTCCAGCATATGGGCCTGCAAGATACCCTCCTTGCCCGGAACCAGATTGTAGGTATAGTCCTCCATCATGGAAGTTCCCTTCGCATCCTTGATGTCGGCTGTCATCAGCTTCATCATACGCACCATAGCGGCAACTTTCCAGTCACCCTCAGCGCCGAAGCCGTATCCTTTCTCCATCAGTCTCTGAATCGCCAGACCCGGAAGCTGTTTTAAGCCGCCCAACATGCCGAAATGGGTAACTACCGCATGATAATCGTTATCGGTTAAGAATTTCTCGATACCGATCTCTTGCTGCGCCTGCACGGCTACATGCTGTCTGAACTCAGCGGCATCACGACCGTCATCGATAATCTTATACTTGCTGTAGTATTCCTCTACCAGCGCATCCACATCACCCTGCGGAACCGCATTGACATAGTCTACCAGATCATTGACACAATAGTGATCGATCTCCCAGCCGAACTTGATCTGTGCCTCTACCTTATCGCCCTCTGTTACCGCTACATTATTCATGTTATCACCGAAGCGGCACACGCGGATATGGGAACACTCTACCACACCCAGCGCCGTCCTCATCCAGCTTCCGAGCTGTTCCTGCACGCCCGGATTCGCCCAGTGTCCTACGATGATCTTTCTCTCAATACCCATGCGGCTCACGATATGGCCGTATTCTCTGTCGCCGTGCGCGGACTGGTTCTCGTTCATGAAATCCATATCTATCGTATCATAGGGCAGTTCTTCATTAAACTGTGTATGCAGATGGCAGAGCGGTTTCCGGAATTCTTTTAATCCCAGAATCCACATCTTCGCCGGCGAGAATGTGTGCATCCATGTGATCACACCCGCGCAGTCGGGATCGTTATTGGCATCGTTAAATGTCTGTCTGATGGATGCCTGACTGATCAATGTGGGCTTTAACACTACCTCAAAAGGCAGCTTGCCGGACGCATTCAATCCTTCCACGATCTTTGCAGAATGGTCTGCTACTTTTCTGAGGCACTCATCCCCGTATAAATCCTGTGAACCCGTACAAAACCAAAACTTGTAATTTTTTACTGCTTTCATATTAACCCTTCCTCCATTCCGAAGCGTTTTCACGCCGAGAACGCTTCTAAATAAAATGATAAGAGACGCGCATGCTATGCGCATCTGCACACGATATGCACGTCTCTCATATGTATAAAACGTTTACATTTATGCCTTCTTACTCTCCTTAACATTCGCCAGAATCGCCTGTAATACGATAAAGAAGCACAACAGGATAGCTGTTACAATGTTGGCCCATGAGCTGACCAGTTTACCGTGTGATTTCACCAGTGTGGAAATCGTGCCGTTGATCAATACGCCGACTAAAGAGCCGCCCACATTACCGACACCGCCGGTCAGGAGCGTACCGCCGATAACTGCGGAAGAAATCGCATCCATTTCCAATCCGGAGGCCTGAGTAGTCGTACCACACATGGTATTCAGGCAATAGCAGATACCGCCGATGGAAGCTAAGAAGCTGGCAAGTATATACGTCTTCATCTTCGTCTTACGCACATCCAGACCCATCAGCGTTGCAGACTGGCTGTTACCGCCCACCGCATAGATACTTCTTCCGAACTTTGTATATTTCAGCATTAAGAAGATCAGCAATACAACAAGCAGCGCTATCACTACCGTGATTCTCACATAAGGTATCTGCAGAATACCTTTTTTATTCTCATATGCTCCGATATGAAAAGGAATATTCAACTTCATGGTAGATAGCTTTACGAAAAGAGCATCCGATACAATACTTACCTGATCCGTACAGATCACTGCCGTCATACCTCTTGCAAAGAACATACCCGCCATAGTTACGATGAAAGGCTGTATTTCCAGATATGCAATACAATAACCCTGTACTACGCCGAACACAATACCAATCAGAAGCACAAGCACCATCAGCACCGGGCTCTTCATGCCCCACTGTTCCATGCCTACCGCCAGAAACATACAATCCATGGCTACTACAGAGCCTACGGAAATATCAATACCACCCGTCAGCATAACACATGTCATACCCGCCGTGATACAAATCAGACCCGCGTTGTTGATCAGGATATTCAGGAATGTCTGCAAATGAGTAAATCCCTTATTTGCATACACGATACAGCCCGCTGCATACATCACAACAAACAGGATGACGGTGATAAGTAATAAGATACTGTTGCCGTTCAACTTTTTCTTCATACCCATTACGCCTCCTTTGCAGCCGCTTTTTTAGCCGACATTTTTTTAAAGTATTCTCTTACGGGTTCCGCCTGGATTACCACGATCAGGATAACCACGACCGCCTTGAATACCGGCGCCTGTGCGGAAGACACTCCGAGTGCATACAGTGTAGTCGTGATCGCCTGAATCGTGTACGCACCGATGATGGAGCCTGCCAGATTAAATTTGCCGCCGCCCAGGCTGTTACCGCCGAGCGCTACTGCTAAGATCGCATCCAATTCCATATTCAGACCGATATTGTTCGTATCCGCCGAATAGATACGGGAAGTTGCCGTGATACCCGCAATACCTGCACACAAACCGCAGATTGCATAACACATCAGAATGATCCTCGCAGAATTAAATCCTGATATTCTCGCCGCCTTCTTATTGATACCCACACTCTGTACAAATGTACCGAGCGCCGTAAACTTAAGAATCAATGCCATGATCAGAATACAGATTGCCGCAATCAGAATCGGTGTCGGAAGGAATCCTACGTAAGAACCGAAAAACTGGAACGAGGGCACACGCACATACACGATCGCGCTGTTACATAGAAGCAGTCCGATCGCACGTCCCGCCGACCATAGAATCAACGTCGCAACCATCGGCTGAATATTTAAGTACGCCACCAGAAATCCGTTGAAAAAACCACAGATAACCGCAACTAAGATACCTGCGCCGATGCCGACCCAGAGAGGACGCGCATACTCGGAAACATTGGTCACTCCGTATCCTGCCAGAAGCATACAGCACATACCGCCTGACAGGCTCATAACAGAGCCGACTGAGATATCGGTTCCGGCGGAAGCGGATACAACGAGCGTCATACCGATTGCCAGAATGGCTACCTCACTGCCTCGATTTAAGATATCAATCAGACGTCCGTATAGAATCGTGTTGCCGGAAGAAGTAAGCTGTGTGCTGATCGAGAAGAATCCAAACGGTGCGTTTCCGCTTGCAAGGTCATAGATTACGTTTACCAGCATTACAAGCAGCATACTGAATATGGGCAGAAACAACTGCATTTTTGTTATTTTCTTTATTTTACTCATGTGCTGCACCTCCCGCAATCGCGTGCATTACGCCTTCCTGTGTCATCTCATCGCCCTCGATCTCTCCAACCTTAGCGCCGTCACGAAGAACAGCCATTCGGTTACAGGTACGCAGCATCTCTTCAATCTCGGAGGAGATAAAGATCAGGCTCCTGCCTTCCTGTGCGAGTTTGATAACCAGCTTCTGAATCTCTGTCTTTGTACCGATATCAATACCACGAGTGGGCTCATCAAGAATCAGGAAATCCGGATTGGTTGCAAGCCATCTCGCCAGGATAACCTTCTGCTGGTTACCGCCCGACAGCCTCTTGATAAGCGTCTCTCTGCTTGCCGTCTTAATCTGAAGCATTTCTATGTACTGATCGGCTATCTCAATCTGCTTCGCCATAGGTATTTTCTTAAAAATACCTGCTTTAGCCTGCATGGCAAGAATAATGTTCTCACGCACTGACAGATCGCCGATGATGCCCTCTGCTTTTCTGTCGTCGGGAAGAAGTCCCATACCAAGATTCATGGCATCGATCGGGCTCTTCACCTTCACCTCCTGTCCGGCAACCTTAAGTGTACCGGTCTGCGCTCTGTCCGCACCGTAAATCGCGCGCGCCAGTTCGCTTCGTCCGCTTCCCAACAGTCCGGTCAGGCCTACTACTTCACCCTTATGTATCTCTAAATCAAACGGTTTGATCGTTCCGGCATGGCTTAACCCCTTCGCGTCGATCTCAAGAGGAGCATTGGAGAAATCCATGGTTCCCTCCGGTTTGATGGAAGCAAGATCATCGAAATCCTTACCCATCATCGCCGCTACCAGCTTCACTCTCGGAAGCTCTTCCACCGTATACTCTCCGACCAGCGTACCGTTACGGAGTACGGTAATTCCGTCACAGACTGCATATACCTGTTCCAGAAAGTGTGTTACGAATATAATGCCGACACCCTGATCTCTCAGTCTCTTCATCATACCGAACAGCTTCTCCACCTCGTTGTCATCCAGAGAGGAAGTAGGCTCGTCGAGAATCAGAACTTTGCTCTCCATATCCACCGCGCGGGCAATTGCGATCATCTGCTGCAGCGCCAAGGAATATTCTTCCAGATTCTTCGTCACTTCAATGTCCAGATCCAGATCTTTCATCAACTGCGCCGCCATCTGATTCATCTTACGGCGGTTAACCGTACCGATCTTCGTAAGCGGTTCGCGTCCGATGTAAAGATTCTCTGCCACCGAAAGATTCGGGCACAGATTAACTTCCTGATAAACTGTCGAGATTCCCTTGTGTTGGGCATCCATCGTGTCTTTATTGACGATCGGACCCTCAATACCATCTACATGAATCTCGCCGGCCTCGAACTTGTTGACCCCCGTCAGACATTTGATCAGTGTGGATTTCCCTGCACCATTCTCACCCATCAGTGCACGGATCTCACCCTTTTTCAAGGTAAAATCCACATTGTCAAGCGCCTTAACCCCTGGGAATGTCATACAGATGCCTCGCATTGTCAAAGCAATATTGCTATCCATATTTATCCTCCATTCTTGCTTAATCAATACCTTCTGCTGTCGTATATTCCACTTTATTTTGCCGGAATTTTCCGACAATTATTGTGTATATCCATAATTATACACTAAATTTAATAAAAGAAAAAGGGAGAGAAATATAATTTCTCTCCCTATTCTATTCTCAATATTCTGTTCAGATATGAATCTTAGTATGCACGGCCGTCAAGTACTTCCTGCGTCATGGTTGTTGCCATAGAAGATGTGATACCGGGTGCTACGAAAGCCTGATCTTTAACGATCGTCTGCGCGTCAATTGCCTGACCTGCCTGCAGCTTCTGGATAACGTCTGCTGCGAACTCAGCCTGCAGAGGGTTACACTCTATGTCACAGTTGATCTTGCCATCCAGAGTGTACTGTAAGCCATCGTGTGTAGCGTCATAGGAGATGATGATAACATCGCCGTCAACACCGTATGTGATACCTGCTGCATCCATTGCATCCATTGCGCCGTATGCTTCGTTATCGTTCTGGCAAACTACTACGTTGAAATCGCTGTAAGATTTGATGTAGGACTCCATAACTTCCTGTCCGCCTGCCTGTGTGAAATCACCGGACTGAGAATCAAGAACTTCCCACTCGCTGTGCTGTGCTACAATGTTGTTGAAGCCTTCTGTACGTCCGAGTGTTGCAGATGCACCAACAGAACCCTCGATTGAAAGGATCTTAGCTTCAGCGCCATCCAGATACTCAGCCAGCCAGTTACCAGCCATCTCACCCTCTGCGATCATATCGCAGCCGATCTGTGTCTCGTATAAAGAAGGATCAGCGTCTACGGAACGGTCAACGATCAGTACCGGAATACCTGCATCCTGTGCCTCCTGAAGAACGGTATCCCAACCTGCTGTCTCAATAGGAGCGATACAGATGTAATCCACTTCCTGCTGAATAAAGCCACGAACTGCCTCTAACTGCACTGCATTGTCGTTGTCAGCATCAACGAAAGCTAACTCATATCCGTTTGCTGCTGAGAAAGTATCCTGATAGTTCTGTGTGTTAGCTGCACGCCAGTCAGACTCATGTCCTACCTGTGCGAAACCAACGCTGATCACGTCGCCGCTTGCTGCGGGTGCCTCTTCCGCGTCATCTGCGGGTGCCTCTGCTTCAACTTCTTCCTCAAGTTCTGCCGTATCTTCTTCTGCTGCTGCGGGCTCTGCAGCCGGAGCATCGTTTGTTGCCGGAGCTGCGTCATTACCGCCGCATCCTACAAGGCTTGCCATTACCATTGTGCCTGCAAGTAAAACTGCTAATTTCTTTTTCATTATAAATTCCTCCTCCTAATAATATATGTTTGTTTGGAATTTTGAAACGCAAGCGCTGATGTCTCGCTGTTTCTGGTATTACTGTAACAAATCATCTTATGTCTATCAATACGGAAATCTTTGCCGTTTTTTATTTTAGATGAGTTGTACAATACAAATTATATGCTATACTATCTGTATTAAATACAAATTTTTTATTTATGCGATTTTTTAATCTTTGTATGGCAGTTTGGTGGAATATTTTATGAATTATGCAGTAAACAGATACTTTTTTTCTATCAATACATATTGCAATTACGATATTTCTTCTTCGGAAAGGTTGATTTTTTATCACAAAGTAGAAATATTTATGAACAAATGTTGTACATACTATGAACAAATTGTGAAGAAAATGAGAATTTTTCTCTGAATCTATATAAATAGCACAAAAAATCGGGCTTAGCCCGATTTCATCTGTCTCATAAGCGGAGGGATAGAATTTATGACAAAATATGAAACATTGGCAAACGCACTAACTGACCGGATCAGACGCAATCTGCAAAACGGCATCACAAAACTGCCTACCGAATCGCAATTGTGTCAGGACTACAATGTCAGCCGCCAAACCGTGCGTGCCGCGCTGGCATTGCTCCATAAACAGGGTCTCATCACCAGCAGGCAGGGAAGCGGCTCTTACGCCACCGGCTTCTCCGCAGACGACAATCGCAACATCATCCCGGTTCTTGTTGCCAGTCAGCAGGAGTACATCTATCCTCAGCTTCTATCCGATATACGAACAGCTCTGGCGGAATATGATTATCAACTGCAGATTTATTCTACCGATAACGACACATTTGTCGAGCGTTCACACCTTCTGACGCTGTTAGACGATCCGCCCTGCGGCATGATCGTGGAAGGCTGTAAGAGTACGCTTCCTAATCCTAATCTGGATCTTTATGAACGCCTGCGCGAGAGCGGTACCTTCATTCTGTTCCTTCATAATTATTATCCGGCCCTTCAGAACAGCATCTATGTCAAGGACGATAACTATTACGGCGGCTGCCTGCTGGCGGAGCACCTCGTTTCGCTGGGGCATACCCGGATTGCCGGTCTGTTTAAAATGGATGATGCCCAAGGTCCGGAGCGCTACCACGGTATGGCAACCCGTCTGCGCGATCTGGGCTGCCCACTGGCCGACAACCATGTGGGATGGTATACTTCTCCGGATATCACAGCGCTGGAAACAAGACAGGACACCCGCTTTCTGACAAATTTCATACAGGAGCGTCTATTCAATTGTTCTGCCGTAGTCTGCTATAACGACGAGGCTGCGTACTGGCTGATTAAGGAACTGTCTTACGCCGGCATTCTTGTGCCGCAGGACCTTTCCGTAGTATGTTTCGACAACAGCTACTTAAGTGAATTAAGCGACGTGCGTATTACTACCCTGACGCACGCACCGCATGAGATCGGGGAATGTGTCGCTGACTGTATGATCAAACAGCTGCGCGGCATACCCGTAATCTCTCACTCGATTCCATGGCAGCTTGTCCGCCGTGAAAGCGATGCGCCCTGCCATTCTAATCCTTAGCCGCAGACCTATATTCCCGAGGCGTACATCCCTGTGTTTTCTTAAACACAAAGCTGAAATAATGGGGATCCTTATATCCTACTTCCAGTGCGATATCTCCGGAGTGTTTCTCCGTCTGGCGCAGTAGTTTCTTAGCCCTCTCCATGCGCTTCTGTGTCACATACTCGACGAAGGTTACATCCATCGCCTGACTGAATATTGCACTGAAATAATTTGCACTGACACCGACTTCACCAGCCACCGTGTTGAGCGACAGCGTCTCCTGCATATAGTTTTCTTCTATATATTCAAGCGCTCTTTTCAACACCTTCCTGCCCCGGTTGTCCGACTCCCGATCGCGCAGTTCCATGGCTTTCTCCAAAATATTACATATATATTGGGAAAACTCTTCCGGCCCCAGATTTACTTCCTGTATCTGCTCCTCCCCCAACAGCTCCAGAAGCTGCTTCTTGTCATAGCCGATAGACTCCACATAAGCCATGGTAACAAAATGAATATGAAATACAAGATAGTTCTGAAAAAGTCTGGATTTGAGTGCCTCCTGAATGCTGTGCATCCAGCCGTCCACAAATTCCGCAATCTCGGCGCGACTGCCCTGCTGTAAGAAATCTTTGATCAGTTCGGGCTCTACCTTTGCATAATCAATATCTCCGATCTTACCGCTCGTCTCGAGCGGCATATAATTATCCGTTACCTGACTCGTAAAGATATGCACCGACGGCATCAGGAAGCGGTAAGCAAAGAGATGGTTTACTTTGCCGTAGCACTCCGCCAGCATGCTCAGACGTTCCACCGGATCTCCTGCCGCCGCATACCAGTCGAAATCTTCCTCCGTCGGCTTACAGATGCGCTCCAGATTCTCAAGACATCTCTCCGTCAATTCCTTCATCTGCTCCGGGTTACCTTTAATCAGTACGCCGTAAGTGTTGACATTCCACCGAAAGACAAGGTGTTCCGGATATCGCACGAAATAACGGAGGATCTCTTCCCTTTTCCTTGCAAAGGTCTCAGATTCAAAACCACTGTTTTCACCACCGCGCTTTTCCGTCAGGGAAAACATCAACAGATTATAACAGGGTGCGTTAATTTTAAGCGACAGCTTCGCCGCCTCTTCATAAATATCCTGAACGGGCATTCTGCCCTCGAACACTTTCACAAAAAAATTCGTCCTGGAAAACTGCTCATATGCCCTCGTCTCATTCTGATATTTTTCCTGATAGTTTCTCTGTTCCCGCTCCGTCTCGATCTTAGTCTTTAACTCCGCTAATACTTTCTGGAGATTCGCTCTTGTAATCGGCTTGAGCAGATACTGTTCTACCCCTACGGCAATCGCCTGTCTGGCATATTCAAAGTCATCGTAACCGCTGATAATAATAATTTTCATATCCGGGAATTCCTGATGTACGATACGGCTTAAGGACAATCCGTCCATAAACGGCATCTTAATATCCGTGAACAGTACATCAGGTTGCAGTTTCTGGATCAGCGGCAGCGCCATCTCGCCGTCGCTTGCTTCCCCCACAAACTGATACCCCCACTGCTGCCATGGAATGTTGTCTCTCAATCCTTCTCTGACAATGCTCTCATCTTCAACGAGAAATACCTTCAGCATTCTTTTCTCCCTTCTGCTCCTGACCGGACACAGTAAAAATCATTCTTAATAAGTTCTTCCCTTTATGACTTCCTCCGTCACATTATCCATTGTGAATACATCTTCTTCCACATAATATCTTTTCTCAATTTCCTGCCCGCTCTCAAGCAGACGGATGATCTCTGAAATATACTCTCCCTGATTGGGATTACATTCTATATCCACATTAATCACTCCTTCCGCTACCATCTCCAGTGCATCGTGAACCGCATCAAAAGATATGATCGTTATATCGCCGTTTACCCCCACAGTCTTGCCGGATTCCCTGATTGCTTCAATCGCTCCGAATGTCATATCATCATTCTGGGATACCACCACATCAATATCTTTATACTTTTTCAGCAGATCCTTCATTACTTCTTTCCCTTTATATATTGTGAAATCCGCGTATCGCTGTTCCAGAATATGCCAGTTATCATGTTCTCCGGCTATTAAGGAAAACCCGGCTGTCCTTCCGATCTGCGGCGATGCGCCTTCCGTTCCCTTTAATACTACTATATTAATGTCCTGATCAGACATCCGTTTCTTTATCAGATATTCTTCCAGCCATCGCCCCGCTTTCCTGCCTTCTTCTACAGAATCTGTTCCTACGAGAGCAGTATAAAGGCTCTGGTCTGCCACATCCACGCTCCTGTCCATCAGGATCACCGGAATCCCTGCCTCTTTTGCCTCCTGCAGCACGGTCTCCCATCCGCTCTCCACCACCGGCGCAAGCACGATATAGTCCACTCTCTGGGAAATAAAGTTTCTGATTGCCTTGATCTGATTCTCCTGCTTCTGTCTGGCATTATTATATATCAGAAAAAAACCTTTCTCTTTAGAAATGGCTCTCTGAATGGATTCCGTATTCGCAGTTCTCCATCCCGATTCACTGCCAAGCTGCGACACCCCTACCACGATCTGATCAGAGGTCTCACTGGTATACGGTTCTTCCTCTATTTCCGTAAAAAGACCATAACCCCAGCCAAGCATAAACAGGAGAAGAACCATCACCGGAAGCAGTACCAGCCTTATGCCGTTCATATGTCTGTTCATTTCATTCTTTTTCACTTTGCTTTGCACCTCTGTATCCATAGCTGCCTTCCGCTCCGTTCTCCTTCTTCATTCCGGCTACACTGATAATGCTGCGCCCTCTTTATCTTTCATCTCTTCGGTCTGCTCATAAGGCACAGCCGGAATTACAATCTCCACACAAGTCCCTTTGCCCCTCTCCGAATCAATCGTCATACCATACCCGGCACCGAAGTTCATGCGGATGCGTTCATTAACATTGGCGAGTCCGAAGCCCTTCCCTGTATCTTTACAAGGCTTCATAATCTCTCTGCGCAGATTGGCAAGCTCCTCCTCTTCCATCCCTATACCGTCATCCTCTACTCTAAAATGTATGTTCCCTTCCTCCATGGTTCCTGTGACAGTAATGTTTCCTTTCGCGCGTTTATATTTAATACCGTGATATAAAGAGTTTTCCACCAACGGCTGCAATGTCAACTTCAGGATTTTATATTGATACAGTTCGGGCGCGATTCGAATCTCATAATTCATAATGTCCCGATAGCGCACCTGCTGGATCTCCAAATAGCTTTTGATATGCATCTCCTCTTCCTGTATGGTAATATACTCCCTGCCCTTGCTGAGCACCAGACGGAAAAATTCCGACAGCGACATAACCATATTCACGGCCTTATCAGGGTCGTTCCCCTCAATCAGCCATACGATCGTATCCAGCGTATTATATAGGAAATGCGGGTTGATCTGTTCCTGCAAAAGCCGCAGATCTGCACGGCGCATCTTACGTTCATCCTCTTTGATCTTGCTGACAAACCTCTCGATGCTCTCCGTCATGATATTGACACCGTCCGCCAGTACCGCCACTTCATCGTTTGTATCCACTTGCACGCGAACCGAGAAATCCCCTTGGGAAATTTTCTCCGTTGCCTGAGACAACTCCTGAATTGGCTTAATAATCCCCGTCACGATCATAACGGTCAGCACGATGACAATTAGCAGGATGACGCACAGCAGGATCGCACAGAATATCGTGAAAGTGTTTACTCTCTCATTTAACCGTTCCGTCAGATGATCCATGCTCTGCGTCTGATAATAAATATAATATTGAATATTATCCTGTATTAGTTCCGTCATAATATAGATGTTGTTATCCAACATCTCTATATTTGCGTCATAGCTGTTCTCCGCCCCCAGATTCGCGCGGATATCCCCGACCCGATCCTCCAGAGTGTCTAAGTTGCGCATCAGGATCTGCAGCCATGTGCGGCTCTCTCCGTCTGTCGTGACCCGCATCAGCTTATTGAAATCATCCCGAAGCTCATTCATCAGCACATAAGGGTCCTCTAAGCTGTCATCATCCTTAATCGTCTCAAATGTAGCAGCCCCGACTACCAGCTTATACAGGCTCTCGTCCATCTCCTCTTTGAAATTCAGATTATAATTATTAGCCACCGTCATGCTGCTTACGATTGTATCATATGCCGTGCTGTAATTATGCAGCGCATAGATCAGGTAAATCACCATGACCAGAAAAGGAACCGCCACCACAGCAGACAGCATAATCAATTCGTTCTTAATAGAATATTTCACTTGTCCCAGGCGCATTACCGACTCCTTCTCCATTCGATTTATTTTCATTCTATCAATTTTCGTACATACATTGCAACAAATTGCAAATTCAAAATTGCGGAATTGCATAATATTTATATATGATGTATGATACTGATAATATCATTATAAGGTTTTTACGCTAAAGCGCAATCTGAGATTGCAAATTTACATTAACGTTTTGACTACCCTTGTACTTTGTGTAAAGGACCGGTAAACGCCATGAAAGAAACGAATGTTTTACATAAAATATATCAGTATATCTGTAAAGATACCGGCGACCGCAATGAATCCGCGAAGCTTATCGTAGTCGTTCGTCTGCTGATCCTTACCATGATCGTCTACTCTCTGGTCAACGGCGGACTGTTACTGTTCTTTTCCAATATAAGCGGAACGGAAATCTGTCTTATATCTACGGCGTTGTTTGTGGCAACCTTTATTCTGTCTTATTACCGCGGCACCTTCATCTCGTTCTGTATCCTGAATGTCTCAGTTCTCGTGTGGATCGTATTCAATATTGTCATGTTTGGTTGGAACATCGGGGTACAGCACTTTATTATCGTGCTGCTCATCTCCTGTTTCTTCGCCAAATACAGACATGAGGCAGCAAAGGTGAGCTATGCGCTCGCCCTGTGTGTGCTGCGTCTGTACCTGTTTTTCTATTGTCGTATCAATGACCCTAAAGTCATTCTCTCCGCTGAACTTAATAATACTCTGCAATTAATAAATACTGTCGCTATCTTCTGGTCGCTCTCGATGATTGCCTATATCTTCAGCACAGATACACAGGCGCTGGAGGGCAAGCTGATCGAATATAACGAACAGTTAAAAGCCCAGGCCAACATCGACCCTCTGACCGGACTGTATAACAGAAGACGAACGGTGGAATATCTGGATAATCTATTAAAAGCGCCTGCGCAACAGATCAGCCTCTGTATCTGTGACATTGACTTCTTCAAACGTGTCAATGACACTTACGGGCACGATGTAGGAGATCTTGTACTAAAGAAAATTGCCGAGACGTTTCGGAAAACTCTGCCCGCAAATACGTTTGTCGCCAGATGGGGCGGCGAAGAGTTTCTGCTGATTTTCCCGAAGTTCAACGGCGACGAAGCATATGCTGCTCTGGAAGCACTCCGGCAAAAGATCAAGGCGATCGTTTTCGACGGCGGCAGCGAAACTTTCTCCGTATCTTTAACTTTTGGTTTAGTAGAATATGATTTCCAAAGCGATCTGAACGCTCTGATCAAACAGGCGGACGAAAAACTATATATCGGCAAAGAAAGCGGACGCGACCGGATCATCTTTTGATCCGGTCTTTTCCTGTCTTCCTCTCATGATTTGGCAGGAAGGTTCATATATTAATATCAATATCAATCCATCCGGCAGGTACTCTCTTGAAACATGTCCTATCTCCCAAACAGTGGGCTGCCGCCCTGATCCTCTTTACAGGCTTTAGCCTCGCCACCCTCTTCGGGTATGTACATAATCACGCGGACGCGGAATTCGAATCTTTCACGGAAGAATTCTTCTTAAATGAACTGCAGACAAATCCGATTCATTTCCACTATTCCGTAGATGATCCGGATACTTATCGGATCGATGAATCTTTGCTTAAAATGCCCGTATACCACGAAGGCGAGGCTGCAAATGACATCTACGCGTTGTCTCTTCTGCAAGGACAACTGGCAAAATACGATAACCGGAAACTTTCGGACAGTAACCGATATCTTTGCAATCTGATGCAATCCTACATAGACGCGCTCAGCCGCACTGCCGCATATCCGTATTTCTCCGAACCGCTCTCCCCCTCGTCGGGAGCGCCCTCCGAGCTGCCGATCCTGTTGGCGGAATACCGGCTTGACAACGTAAATGATATAGAATTGTATTTATCTATCCTGACACAGATTCCGGATTATTTCGACGGACTTATCGTGTATGAGCGGGAAAAGGCGGCCGCCGGACTCTTCATGTCCGATTCGACTGTCTCTAAAGTAATCCGTCAGTGCAGCGCCCTCATGGATCCCGAACAGTTAAATAACAACACACACTTTCTGGAAGTCACCTTCGATACGCGCCTGCAGGAGCTGATCCGCCGTGGGGCGCTGACCGAGGAAGAAGCACTCTCCTATCAGTCAGAAAATAACAGGCTGCTGACCACCGTTGTAGCTCCCGCTTATGAACGTCTCGCCGACGAGCTTACGCTGCTTAGCGGAAGCGGCGAAGAGCTGTGTGGATTAGCGCACCGCCTCGGCGGCCGGGAGTATTACGAAGCGCTCCTGCGTCTGCAGACCGGCTCCTGCCGCGATATCGATGAGATCAAACAGCTTCTCTATAGTGATCTGTCATCCAACTATGCCGCTTTAGGGCATCTGCTTCAGAGTGATAGCTCCATTCGTGATCAACTCACGGAAGATACCGCCCTGCTTCCCGAGATGTCCCCGGAAGACATCCTCGGCTATCTGAAGACGTCCATACAGCAGGACTACCCGTCGATCCCCGAAGATGCGGGCGGCAATGCGATCGACTGTACCGTCAAATATGTGGATGACAGTCTGGAAGCCTACACGGCTCCCGCTTTCTACATGACACCGCCCATCGATAATGTACTGAACAATACGATCTATATCAATGCACTGGACACTTCCGATGCGCTATCACTATTCACCACACTGGCTCACGAGGGTTATCCCGGGCATCTCTATCAGACCGTATACAGCCAGCGCTTCCGAAATCAGTCCGGTACAACACCGCTGCGCAGCGTACTTTACTACGGCGGATATATAGAAGGCTGGGCAATCTATGCCGAGATGTCTTCCTACGATTATGCCATACAGCTTGCCTCCAGGTCCTATCCGGAAGCGGAAGGATATTACCGCGCCTGCCGTCTGGACCGTCAGATACAGCTCTGCCTGTACTCTCTGCTTGATATTGCCATCCACTATGACGGCGCCTCCTATGAAGATGTGCGGAAAATCTTCGCCTCTTTCGGATCCTTAGATGACGCTACCATAGCCGCGATCTACGCCTACATAGCCGAGGAACCCTGTAATTACCCGAAATACTATCTCGGCTATCTGGAAATCATGGAATTAAAAAAACAGGCTGCCGTAGTCTGGTATAATGCTCGTCAGACTGCCGGCACCCGTCATGATACAATAAACGACTCCGTGATGAATGATCACGAATTCCTGTACTATTTTCACAGTTTCCTATTGGAAAACGGTCCTGCGGATTTCGGAACGCTGTCGGAATTATTAACCGGCAGCGGCAGCCCGCAGGCTGTCAGGTAACCCGAAAGAAATGATACAGCTTTGCAAGGGCTTTCGCCAGAATCCGCTGCTCTTCCTCCGTCAGTTCCTCTACCACGGATTCAATCATCTGCTCATGAAATCTACGGTGATGAAGATATGCCCGTCTGCCCTTTTCAGACAGGGAGATCAGCACAACCCGTCTGTCCTCTTCGCTCCGCACCCTGTCTACATAGCCCTTCTTAACCAGGCTGTTGATCGCGATGGTGAGCGTTCCTGTCGTAACTTCCAGGGAACGCGCCACACTGGTCATGTTCCTCGCCCCCTCCATGCCGATCGCCTCGATCACATGCATATCATTGGTCGTCACGTCCTTATATTCTTCAGTGCGCATCGCGCGTTCCTCTATCACATTAACATTGCGGAACAGTCTGACCAGCACATCATTCAGCGTACTGTTGATATTCATAACCTTTTCCATTCTGAAACCTCCGCATATTATAACAGCGTTCTTACATCTGCCGGACACCGCTCATCAATACTCTGCATTTGGTTTTTCTATTTTATCAAAATATAGTTTGATAGTCAAATTAATTTTTCTATCAATGATTCTTGCACAAATTATAAAATTTATTTTATAAATTATTTCTTTTTTCTTTCGATATTTGACACATCTCATTCACAATTATCCCTTATAGTATTAATTGTAGTTGGGGAATACATATTAGGATGATTCTAATCTACACTTTATAGGAGCCGCCGGTGCTGCTTCGGTGCTGACCGGCTTCGACTAAACATAACAGTGATGTCCCTAAACGGCATCCTGTTGACATATACTGAGTTTACACATTTCTATCCTTCTCACACATAAGAAACGGCACTCCTTACGGATGTGCCGTTTCTTATGCTTTATACCGCTCTATCCTTACACCATAATTCCTGCCAGTACAATACTTGCAATCACGCCCGCCAGCGTGGCAAGCAGGGCACCCGTCAGCGTATAGCGCGTTTTCGTCACCTTCGCCGCCAGAAAATAGACCGACATTGTGTAGAAGATCGTCTCGGTACAGCTCATCATAATTGAGGTGGTCAAACCAATCAGGGAATCCGGTCCGTGATTTTTAAAGATATCCAGCACCAGCCCCGTTGCCGCCGAAGAAGAAAACATCTTAATCAGAATGAGTGGCACCAGTTCGGAGGAAAATCCCATTCTTGCGGTTATTCCTGCGAACAGGCCACCCACAAAATCCAGGAATCCTGATGCGCGGAGCACTCCCACCGCTACCATTAATCCGATCAATGTGGGCATGATCTGAATCACTGTATGGAAACCGTCTTTTGCCCCTTTAATGAAATCCTCGTACACATTACTGCGCGCGGTGAGGCCGTACGCTACGATATAAAAGATAATGACGGGAATAATGATGTTGGAAATATTAGATAATGCTGCAACCATGGGTGACGCCTCATTGAAATACGAGCATTCCTTTACCTGATTTGAACGTAGGAATTTCCTATAATACAAAATAAAGGACTGCATAGATTATTAATATAATTTATGCAGTCCTTCTATATCATATGTCTTCATCTTGTCTTATGTACTTCCCGGCCATAACATATCATTCCCGCATTCCTGCCGACATGGTCACCGTAAAGCCGCATTGCCCTTACACATTGCCGGCAATATTCCTCGCCACATACACACCGCTCGCAGACGCATGGGACAGGGAATGAGTCACGCCGCTGCCGTCTCCGATAATATAAAGTCCTTTATATTTCGTCTCAAGGTGTTCATCGATCTCCACTTCCATATTGTAGAACTTTACTTCCACGCCGTACAGCAGTGTATCGTCATTGGCCGTGCCGGGCGCGATCTTATCGAGGGCATAGATCATTTCGATAATACCGTCCAGAATACGCTTCGGAAGCACCAGACTCAAGTCGCCCGGAGTCGCCGCCAGAGTAGGCTCCACCAGACCCTCCTCAATACGTTTCAAGTTGCTGCGTCTTCCTCTCACCAGATCGCCGAACCGCTGCACGATCACTCCGCCGCCCAGCATGTTGGACAGTCTTGCAATACTCTCGCCGTACCCGTTACTGTCCTTAAAAGGCTCGGAGAAATGCTTCGCTACAAGCAGGGCAAAATTCGTGTTGTTCGTCTGTTTATCCGCGCCCTCATAGCTGTGTCCGTTCACCGTCACGATACCGTTCGTGTTCTCATTGACCACGATCCCGTGAGGATTCATGCAGAAAGTCCGCACCCGGTCTTCGAACTTCTCTGTGCGGTAGACGATCTTACTCTCATACAGCTCATCCGTCAGATGGGAAAAGATCACCGCCGGGAGCTCCACCCTGACCCCGATATCTACCCGGTTAGACTTCGTCTCAATCTCCAGCTCCTCACATACCTTCTCCATCCATTTGCTTCCGCTGCGCCCTACAGATATGACACACTTGTCACATTCATGAGTTTCATTCTCACATACGATGCGATATCCCTCACCCATAGTCTCTACTGCCCGAACCGGCATATCGAAATGAAATTCTACTTTATCTTTCAATAATGCATACAGATTTTCCAATACAACATAGTTAATATCCGTTCCCAGATGACGCACGGACGCATCCAATAAGTTCAACTTATTCTGCAGACACAATTTCTTAAAATGACTTCCGGCCGTAGTGTACAGCTTCGTACCCTCACCGCCGTATTTCATGTTGATCTCATCCACATATTTCATCAGGTCAATGGCCTGTTTCTTTCCTACATGCTCATATAATGTACCGCCGAAATCGTTGGTGATATTGTATTTTCCGTCGGAAAAAGCGCCCGCTCCGCCAAAGCCGCTCATAATAGAACAGCTTTTGCAGCGCACACAGCTCTTAATCTTATCTCCGTCGATCGGGCAATGTCTTGCCTCCAGCGCATGCCCCGATTCAAACACGGCAATCTTTAAATCTTTCTCCTGCTGGATCAGTTCATATGCCGTGAAGATACCTCCCGGTCCTGCACCGATGATAATTACGTCGTATTTCATAGAAAACCCTCCTAACTGTCAGAAAATCAAATCACACATTCCGTATGCTGCCTCGCGTTAACAGCTCACATGATCATCTGTATCTTTTGCAGATAACCTACAATCCGTCTGACCGACTCGTCAAAAGCATCATCCGTAAACCCATGTTCCGCGCCGTCGATCACATAATACTCCACATCTTCATACGTTGCCGCCGCCCTCTCAGAATAAGATATCGGAACAACCGTGTCCTTATTGCCGTGCAGCAACAGAACCTTTTTCTTGTAGTTGCCGATCTCCTTATAGACATCATAATCCCACATGTCTTCTGCATAAGGCCGCCCCGCCGTAATCCAGTGAAAAGGGAAAGTGTCCGGTATCTCTTGCCGGGACGGAAACATCTCATGCACAATATCGCTGATCACAAATCCCGGATACATCAATACAAGCCCTGCAATATCCTGCACATGCCTCGCCGCCGTGATCGCCGCAACGGCACCTCCCTGACTGGTGCCCAGCAGCGCAATACGCCCGGTATCTACGAAATCCCACTGCATAGCCGACTCTATGACCGCCTCTAAATCTGCTACTTCTGTCATGACGGACATCTGTGTGGTTTCCCCATCACTCTCAGTTCCGCCGCCGCCACAGAAATCAAAACAATAGACCGCCACGCCGCAGGGCGCCAATTGCCTTGCATAATGAGCAGTACTGGAACTATGAGAACCGCCTAATCCATGGGCGCATATGATAAGCGGTACACGCTCCCTGCCGGTGTCCGGGATATAAGCAATGCCGTATATTTTCTGTCCCTTGTTATATACGCAGATCTCTTTCTGTTTATACTCATAAGACGGCAGGTTTTCGATCACCAGCTCCTGTCCTTTTTCTCTCCCGATCTTTTCCGGTGTGGTCTGCTGCATTGCAGTTGTCTCCTATTTCTTTCTATTGCTCTCACAATCCACGGAGAATGCGTGCTCTTCGCATTCTCCCAGAAAAGCAAACGAGTAATGACTAAATAGCAACCCATTTCTCATTACTCGTTTGCTTATAAGCTTATGCTGCTAACTTACTTCTTTATTATTTGCAAGGATGTTTTTCTTTCGAATTTTAAGTTTTTCTTTTTCTTTTTCGTCCGTTTCCCTATCAATAAGTTCATCAATAAAGTTTAAAAGTGAGTTATAAACTTCAAATTGCTCATCACTCATACCCATATAATCACCTACTTCCTATATTGCGATTGTGGACTGATTATTGTTACAATTCAAGTATATCATGATTATTGCCATGCCTCAATAAACAACATTTATTTTTCCTATGCGGCCTTCCTCTGCTTAAGCAAAATATTAACACCCAGTATGCTCTTTACTTCAGCATAGCTTTGATTCCCCGGATATAATGTCCGTTTGCCATTTCCCATTCCTTACGTGACGGTGAATTCCGCTCTGCGGCGGTGCAATATATAACTGGAATACACCAAGCAGGTAGAAAAAATACGGCATGCTTCTCTTTGCAAAGCCACTTTTCGAGAGTGTTTAAAAAATATTCCGGATATTCGCCGAGTGAGTATAGGGATAAGTATGCAAGATGACAGTACTTTATATATCAACCGCACCTTCATCCAACAGAAACTGCTCTATTCCCACATACAAAATTCCCTGTTCATCATGCCACGGAATGATATCGTCTTTCACTACGATAATTTTCCGAAATGAATCAGAAACCCTGTTTAATGAGTTTGTTTCCTGCTCTCTCTGTGCCTCGTCCGCAACTGTGAGTGCCGACTGAATATAATAGCGTTTGCTTCCTTTATTCGCTACAAAGTCTATTTCGAGTTGGGTGCGGACTTTTTTGCCATCCTCACTCATATGATGGTACTCTACAACGCCGACTGCCATTTGTTTGACACTCCGAAAAGTGTTAGCCAGCCTGGTCGGGTTAGTGAGAGAGCCGACTGACGAAGAGACAATATTTAATAAGTCCTCAAGCACCACCTGTTCATTCAAAATCTTATTGTGTTCCAGAACATCTGATATATAAGTTTTGGCGAATAAATCTTTAAGATACTTGCTTTTTTCTTCATGCGTCTTTTTTGATAAGACAAGCGGCATGCCGCCATAGGTATAATACTCGCGCCATGCATACTGTTTTTCGCCTTCAAACGCTGCATAAAATTCACTGTAAGTCAGAGGATTTATTCTGATCTCATCTCCTCTGTCCTTAAATTCAGTCAGAATATCCGATGACAACATACGGGAATTACTTCCCGTAACATATAAATCTACATTTTTTATTTTCATTAATCCCAAAAGAACATCAACAAATCCCACCTTGGCATCTGCATCATCTACATATGGATTTTGTATCTGGGAAACTTTTTGGATCTCATCAATAAAAACATAATATTTCTGTGATTTATCTACAACCTGCTCCCGTATATATTGATCCAGTTCAAACGGATTGCGATATCTCGCATTCATAACCTCATCCAGTGCAATCTCTATGATGTTCTCATCATTTATCCCGATAGAATTCAAATATTGATGATATAGTTCAAATAATAAATAGGATTTTCCGCATCTTCTGATTCCTGTAATGACCTTTATCAGTCCATTCCCTTTTTTGCAATAAGTTTATTCAGATATCTATCCCTCTTAATGACCATAAGCACCTCTCGAATTATTTTTGCGGTTATCCGCACTTTTAGTTCAAGATAAGTATAGCATATCCCCAAAATAATGCCAATATAACTCAAATCTTTTGCAGTTATCCATAGCCTTTTGTTATGCAGTTTTATGCAGATATTTACGATACCGCAAAAACAGAAGGCGATACACAGATTGATCAGGTAGCAGCCGGTCTGGGACTGCTTTCCATTGGACTCGACAGCACAATTCATCAAATGAGTGGCGGACAGAGTCATTGATATCAGTTTATGTTGACTTTTTTCTTTGAGGTATCCATAAATTGTGATACACTCTGCTTAGATGGAGGTTCTTATTATGAATTATAAAATCGCAATCTGCGATGACGAGCCAAATGAACTTGAACATATTTCCTCTTTGGCAACAAAATGGAGTATAGAATCCGGCCATATCTGTGAAATCCATACATTTACCTCTGCAGAGGCGTTTCTCTTTGCCTATGCAGAAGATAAGGCATATGACATTCTTCTGCTGGATGTTGAGATGCATGGAATCTCAGGTATAGATCTTGCCTGAGAAATCCGGCGTGATAATGACCGGGTTGAAGTTGTATTTATCACTTCACACTTTGAACTTTGCGGAGAAGGGTACGAAGTCGATGCCTTGCATTACCTTGTTAAACCCATTATGGCACAAAAACTGATGCCGGTACTCTCCAAAGCTGCCGAAAAGTTATCCATAGAACCCCTTTCTTTGATTATTACATGCGGTGGCGGGACAATCAGGCTCTACGAAACCGATATCCTATATATAGAAGCCCTCCGGCATTATATCACTATCTATACGAATAAAGGGTAATACAAACTCAAAGAGAATATTTCCGCTTTTTCGGATAGACTGAGCGATGATTGCTTGACCAGCAGCTTATGAATATGGATACGCTGCTTAAAACAGGAAATGTTTCGCTTGACGCCATTCTATCAGCCAAAATTGCGCAGGCAAAAGCAGAGAACATTGCAGTTACAGTAAAAGCCTGTGTCCCGGACTCGCTCACTATAACAGATGTAGAACTTAGTATCCTTGTCGGAAATCTGCTTGATAATGCGATTGAAGCCTGCCTTGATGTTGCAGACGGGCGTTTTATCCGTATTTATATGTCAATTAAAGGAAAGATGCTTTATTTTTCCATGTTGAATTCTGCCGGTGAAAAAAGAGGTTCTTTATTTACTTCACACAAAAAAGGCGCACATGGATTCGGACTGCGCCGTGCAGAGGCAATATTGGAAGATCATGGCGGATGGTGTACATACAACAGCGAGGACGGCGCATTCACCTCTGAATTTTTAGTTCCCGCCATAGAATAAAAAACCGAGCAGAGCTCGTTTGCGAGATTTGTTCGCTTACGCTTCACAAACTCGTGGCAAGCCGAGGAATTTCCTATTACATATAAACTGCAATTCGTGTCCCTGCAGATACAGTTGATGCACAAATCTCAAATTACATGCTTCCCCATGATATGATCAACACGAAAGGGAGCTGAGAAAATGGCTATAAATAAGAAAATCTCCAAAAACACATCTGATGAACTGAACCGCAGTCATTATCCTGTAATTCAAAATGTCTGCTACTGCCTTAGAAACACTGCACAGTGTTATCTTCCGTTACTCTGTTTGTGTGTCATTGCAATATTGATAAATGTAACACTTCTGGTCCTGTCAACCTATTTAACCAAGATAATAATTGAAAAAATCACCAGCAAAAGCAGTTTAACGGAATTGATAACTACTGTTTTAGCCTTCGCAGGCTGCATCGCCATATTATCAGGCGCAAATAAATTCTTTACCAAATTTATTTATCATCAGAAGTACAAAATGAACACCTATTACCTAAAACGTGTGGCACTCAAAGGTCTGACAACCGATTATAACAATCAGGAAAACGGAATATTCAGGAAACTACAGACAGAGAGTTTTGCATGCTGTAATGGAAATTATTCTCCGCTCTCCAATATATATGATGTCCTGATCGATCTGTTTACCGGTGTTTTAGGATTATCCGTTTTCTGGACAATCCTTGTCCGTCTGAACTGGTGGATCATTATTTTCTTAATTGCAACCACCGCGATTAGTTATTCTCTGAATCAGAAGATCATAAAGTGGACCGACGAAAACAATCATGAAAGAATCTCTTATCTGCAGCGCATCGACTATATTAACCGTACTGCCGGAGATATCCGTTCTGCAAAAGATATTCGCCTGTACCACATGGCTGTATGGTTCTCTGACATTTATCAAAACAATATGGACGGTCTCTCTGGGTGGTATAAACGGCTTACCGGCAGGCTCTTTCATGTAGCAATATATGACAAATTTTCATAAAATGGTGCAAGGATACCGTCTGGTTCAACCGGGTATTTATGTTTTTCGGGCAGGAATTGTATATGAACCCGGAGAAGGCAAAAGACGTCCGAATATACGAACAAAACAAAGTTGCCGCTAAAATGCTGGATAAATTTATAGAGCATGATATTAAAAATCAATCCGCCATTTTCAAAATGTCAATTTATCCCGCTATGGCATATGTCGTCATCGGACTGGCAAACACCGTATGCTGCCTTTTTATTGCAGTAAAAGCATTCTATGGTGCATTCGGGGTGGGGAGTATCGTTCAATATGCTGCCGTTTTATCACGACTTAGTGACGGATTGCAAGAGTTCATGTATATATTGTCCGATAATGAAGTGTCCTGTATCCATTTACAGAAACTATTCGAATATCTGGATCTCCCCAACCATATGTATCAAGGTTCGCTGACGGTAGAAAAACGGGACGATAACGAATACTACGTGGAATTTCGGAATGTGTCTTTCAAGTATCCGAATACCGACGCTTATGCGCTCAAGAATGTGAACCTGAAATTCAAAATCGGTGAAAAACTGGCCGTGGTAGGTATGAACGGATCGGGTAAAACCACATTTATCAAACTGATGTGCCGCTTGTATGACCCAACCGAGGGTGAGATATTACTCAATGGGGTAAATATACAAAAATATGATTATGATGAGTATATGTCCATATTCTCTGTGGTATTTCAGGATTTCCGCCTGTTTGCTTTCGGCCTCGGGCAAAATGTCTCTGCAAGTGCATCCTATGCTGATGATAAAGTACTGGCATGTCTGAAAAAGGCAGGATTCGGTGAACGCCTGAAGAATATGCCAAACGCTTTAGAAACCTGCCTTTACAAAGACTTCAATACAGATGGCGTAGAAATCTCCGGTGGTGAAGCACAAAAGATCGCACTTGCCCGTGCACTTTATAAAGATGCACCATTTATGATTCTGGATGAACCGACTGCTGCCCTCGACCCCATTTCAGAATACGAGGTTTACAGCAAGTTCAATGAAATTGCCGACGATAAAACCGCCATCTACATCAGCCATCGTCTGGCGTCCTGTCGCTTTTGCGATAAATTTGCCGTATTCCATAAAGGAGAAGTGATTCAAAACGGAACACATGAAAAACTCCTCGCCGATTATAACGGCAAATACTATGAACTCTGGAACGCTCAGGCTAAATACTATCATTCATTGAATTTACCTTGATAAAACCTGCACTCTGCCCCGGCACATGCAACATCCCGTCTTTGCAGCTTATCGGTTTCCCCAATGTGTAAATCACATCTTCTAACTGATATGCACAGGGACAGGCAGCATCTTTTTCAGAAGGATTGATTGCTACCAGTATTTTGTCATTTTCACCGCCGCGCAGATATACGAGCGGATATTTTCCCGGCTCACAGTACACAAACTGAATCGTTCCCGATGCACACAAAGCAGAAAGCGATTTGCGGATTTCACATAGTTTCCGAATCTCATTCCAAAGTGAACCCTCATCAGCCATCTGTCCGGCGACCATAGGCGCATTCTCTGATAAATCCTGCTGTGTATAAAGTTTATTTGCCGGTGCCTTTGAAAATCCGTAATTTGCTTCGCCATTCCACTGCATCGGTGTCCTTGCTCCGGTACGGTCATATCCGCCCTCAACAGACGGAATTTCCAAATGCTGCATTCCGATCTCATCACCATAGTATATAAACGGTGCACCGGGCATTGACAACAGAAACGCAAAAACGATCTTTAACTCTTCTTCATCCAGATATTTACGAATTCTCTCCATGTCATGGTTTCCGGACGGAATGCAGATTAATCCTTTTCCGTTTGTCAAAGTATAGTTTTTGCAATAAGTATCTACAAACAAGGACGCATCGCCTCTCCCCTCCCGGCAAAAATACGGATGCTCACAGCGGAATAAATCCATATAATGAGAAGGTCCGTAATGGAGCAGAAAATCCATATGGAATCCTGCCAGCAAAGATTTGTCCGGTTCGCCCCATTCAGAAATCAACACTGTCTCCGGATATTTATCATCCAGAAAATTGCGAATATCCTGCCATAGCTTTATTGTTTCCACACTTCCGTAATCGTTTTTTACCAACGACCCTGCCATATCTACACGAAATCCGTCACACCCTTTAGATAGCCAAAATGTCATAACTTCCTTCATTGCCTGCCGTGTCGCCAACGCTTCCGGCGCATCTACCGCACTCTGCCACGGCTCGCTAGGATTGGCAAAACCATAGTTCAGCGCCGGCTGATTCGAGAAAAAGTTAACTGCAACACTGCCATTCCTCGGATACAATCCGCGCAGCGAACCGGAAATCCCTTCATAATCCGCCGCATCGGTCCAGACCGAATCCGTCCAGATGTATCTGCCCGAATATTGGTTTGGCTCATTTTTACACGATTCCCGAAACCATGGATGCTCTGTAGAGGTATGCCCCGGCACTAAATCAAGAATGACATGCATACTGCGCATATGGGCTTCTTTAAACAAACGGATCAGATCTTCGTTCGTTCCATAGCGCGGCGCCACCTGACAATAATCAGACACGTCGTATCCCGCATCGCCAAACGGCGACAGATAACACGGATTCAGCCAAAGCGCATTACATCCCAAATCACAAATATAATCCAGTTTTTCAATAATACCGGGAATATCTCCTATCCCATCCCCGTTGCTGTCATAAAAGCTCTGCGGATAGATTTCATAAAAAATACTTTGTTCCAACCAGTGTGTCATAGTATGATTCCTCGCTTTCTTTTTCTTTTATCTTCTTTTGCAAGTGTCTTTGTATAATATAAATTGAATTATATCCTGCAAAGTGTGACAAATGTTGAAGAATATCCATGCATTATGTTAAAATATCCATAAAAAATTGAGCTTCGCTCAATTGCGAGATTCGCTTAAAAAAAAAAAAAAAACGGTGAAAAGGGCAGACATATGAAACAGAGCTTACA
>JAAUZT010000003.1 GCA_014804485.1 Lachnospiraceae bacterium | reverse complement strand
AGTCGCACTGCATAAGCAAAAACGGAGAACAGATCACGCTGAAAGCTCTTGAATACAAAATGCTGTTCTATTTTCTGGAGCATAGAGGAAAGGTCATAACAAAGGACGAGTTCTTGCAGAATGTGTGGGAAGACGAGTACATCGGTGAGGGTACGGTTGCGGTGCATATCCGTCATCTTCGGGAAAAGCTCGAAGCTGACCCGAGTGAGCCGAAGATCATAAAAACTGTTTGGGGTGTAGGATATATCATGGGTGAAACGTCATGAGGTACAGAAGAACGCTTATTCTTTTTGCGATGACCGTTGCCTGCTGTATCGGGATATTTGTCATGACGGGCAGGCAAAAAAATATGCCAGACATCGTCCTGCAAAATGATATTGCTGAAACAGTAAGAGAGAATATGAATGACCTTGCTATTCTTGAAGAAAAGTTTCCCAGTACCGATATACTTGTGTTTGATACGGAGGGTTTCTGCATCTATCCCAGAGACGAAAACTTAACGCTCACGAAATCAAGAAATAACGGTTATCTGTGTCTTGCGGTGACGGACGGTGACAGATTTCTTGCAACAGCGGCGATACCCGACCCGTCTTTTTCAGAGTATAACAAGGCTTTTGATCAACTGTCCTGTGCGGCTGTAATACTGTTTCTTGTCATGGTAACGGCGGCAGTATCGTTCTATCTGTATATCAGCAGGAACATCTTAAAGCCGTTTTGCAGGATGAAAGAGTTTGCAGGCAGGATAGCAATGGGCGATCTCGACAGTCCTCTTGAAATGGAGCGCAGCAATCTGTTTGGGGTTTTCACCGAGAGCTTTGATATCATGCGTGAGGAATTGGGAGCATCAAAGAAAAGAGAAACAGAACTCAAACGAAAAGAAAAAGAGCTTGTTGCTGAGCTTAGTCACGACCTGAAAACGCCTATTACGGGTATCAATACGATCTGCGATGTGCTGAGTCTGAAAGTACAGGATAAATATGTTCTTGGCAAGGTTGAGGGCATACAGAAGAAGACACAGCAGATGGAACTTCTCGTCACTGATCTGCTGACTGCTGCACTTGACGATCTTGGCGAGATGACCGTGAACTGCACTGATGAAAATGCGGCTGTGCTGTATGACATCATCAGGGCNNCGGATACACGTTCTCTTGTGAGAAGGAGTACGATACCCGNATGTATGATACANATTGANATAAAACGTATGGAGCAGGTTATCGGAAACATTATCGGTAATTCTTATAAGTATGCCGATACTCCCATAGANATTGAGTGTNCTTCGAGCNGAGACTATCTGAAACTGTCNATCACCGATTACGGCAAGGGCGTTCCGGCNGACGAGCTTGATCTTATAATGAACAAATTTTACCGTGGCANGAACGTAAAAGATTCCGACATAGACGGCAGCGGTCTGGGGNTGTATATCGCTTCGGCACTTATGGCTAAAATGAACGGTGAACTTATATGTTCAAGCAAGGGTAAAGGGTTGACAGTGACTTTGATGATNNTGCTGTCGTAGTTTGCTGTATCTCGAATAATCATGCCTTTAACACACCTNGCATATGGCGTACCGCTCTCAGTACGCCTTCACTTCCTTCCACAACTCATTATAAATTTCATCCCCATCTTCCCCAAGATACACAAAAGTCTCCAGATTATCATACCGGGACAGATCCGGAAAGGCAATCTTGGAATTGCGGATCGCATCNTCCTCAATCAGTTCTCTTGCCGCCGTATTCGGGGTGGAGTAGGTAATATACTCAAAGTTCTTNAATGCAATATCNTCGCGGCACATAAAATCAATAAACTTCTCGGCATTTTCCNTATTCGGCGCATTNTTTAAAATAACCCATGAATCGATCCATACATTGGTGCCTTCTTCGGGAATCACATATACNAGATCAGGATTTTCCTGCTGGGTATAAATCGCCTCGCCTGAGTANATTACNCCGATCGCCGCCTCACCGCCAATCATTTTATCACGNACCTGATCGACAACATATGCCTGAACGATAGGCTTCTGNTTGATNANAGAGTTCATAGCGACTGTCAGNTCATCGGTATCTAATGTATTCATGGAGAAGCCGTTTAATTTCTCGGCAACCATGAAAGCGTCCCGCACAGAATCCTGCATCAGAATGTTGTCGGTGTATTTTTCGTCCCAAAGCTGAGCCCATTTGGTAATAGGCTCGTCAACCATAGTCTGATTGTAGAGAATCCCTACGGTTCCCCAACAGTAGGGGATAGAATATTTATTTTCGGGATCAAATTCTCTGGATTGGTCATAGTACTGCGCCCCGATATTTAATTTCGCATTGGGAATATTGTCATAATTGATTTCGGCAAGCATACCATTTTGAATCATCCTGCTTATCATGTAATCAGACGGACACGCGATGTCATATGCAACAGCGCCGGATTCCACTTTAGGATACATGCTTTCATTTGTTTCGTATTCGTCGTATATGACTTTGATTCCGGTTTCTTCTTCGAACATTTCGAGAGTTTCAGGATCAATATATTCTCCCCAGTTGTAGACGATGACTTGTCCGTTTTTTCCGTTATCGGAAGAGCCGCAGCCTGTCAGAAAAGACGCAGAGGTCAGAGCTAATATAACAGATATAGATACTATGTGTGATAATCTTTTATTCATATCGATAAACATGCCTTTCTTTATGGCTGTCAGCCTATTTTTGTGCATAGAATCTGAGCTCAGCTCGTTTTTTTGTCCGGTGACAGATTAATCAATAGAAGCAGGGTCAGTACTGCCACAAAAATAAGAGTTGAAAGCGCATACATTTCCGGCTTAATTCCCTTTTTGACTTCGGTGTAGATTTTGGTTGAGAGGGTATCTACACCGACCCCTTTGGTAAAGTGTGTGATGATAAAATCATCCAAAGACATCGTAAATGCCATAAGAAATCCTGACAGGATTCCGGGCAGAAGATCCGGCAGCACCACCTTAAAAAAAGCAGTCAGATGGGATGCCCCCAGATCAAGCGCTGCCTCATAGGTGCTGGGATTAAGCTGTTTCATACGCGGCATAACACTTAAGATCACATAGGGGATATTAAATGTTATGTGCGACAAAAGTATCGTGCCGATTCCGAACTTGATGCCTAAACTGATGTACAGCAGCATTAAGGAGATACCAGTCACGATCTCCGCGTTTAACATGGGAATATTGGTAATCCCCATCATGATGGATTTCGTTCTGCGCTTCATGCCGGTCATTGCGATGCATGCCACAGTACCGATGATCGTAGCGGCAAGGGCGGAGAGAAGAGCGATGAGCATAGTGTTGAACAGAGCCCTTAGTATCTCCTCATTTTGAAACAGTTCAATATACCATTTGAATGTGAAACCGCCCCATTTGGCTCTTGTCTTGCTTGCATTGAAAGACAGCACCATAAGCGTTCCGATCGGCGCATACAGGAAAAGGATGATCAGGGCAACATAGATTCTTTTTGCAGCATTTCTCATAACATAGATCCCTCCCCGTCTTTATCAAAAACAGCGGACAGTACCATATTGATTATAATGAAGACCATTAATACGATGGACAGGCCGCTTCCAAGATGCCAGTTGGATGTCCGTGTAAATTCCTGTTCGATCACATCACCGATCAACAGCAGCTTACTGCCTCCTAAAAGCGCGCTGATCACAAAAGTGGTGAGCGCTGGAACAAATACCATAGTCACACCGCTGATAATACCGGGTACTGAAAGCGGCAGTATGATACGGATAAATGTATATATACTGTCAGCACCCAGATCATGAGCGGCATTGATTACGTTTCTGTCGATTTTTGACAGGGCATTATACAGCGGCAGGATCATAAAAGGCAGGAAATTATATACCATACCTAAAACAATGGCTGCCGGCGTGTTGATGATTTTTAATGCGGGCAGGTGAAAAAAAGTAAGCACATTGTTGATAACGCCGTTTTTTTCCAATAATGTCTGCCATGCCAGCGTGCGGAGCAGGAAATTCATCCACATGGGCAGAATAAAAATTAAAATGATAAAGTTATGTCTCCCTGCCTTCATATTAGCCAGAATCATCGCCAGAGGATATCCAAGCAGAAAGCAGACCAGCGTGCTGATCAGGGAGAGCAGAATGGATAGGCGCAGAGCCTTAGCGTGTCCGGCTGTCGTGATCGCGATAATATTATTCAAAGTAAATGCACCCGTCTTGTCGGTCAGTCCGTAGTAGAGGATCATGCCTAACGGGATGATGATAAAAACAACGGACCAGAGCATATAAGGCGCAGACAGCCATTTATTCTTAGATTTCAATTGCTACAGCCTCCTCGTCTTCGGATTCCGGTTTGTTCATGATCTGGATATTAAAGGGATCTACTTTGATTCCTACTTCCTGACCAACAGGGTGCATTACGGTAGAGTGTACCAGCCATTCAAAGCCGCCGGCCATGACTTCCATTTCATAGTGGACGCCCTTAAAGATCAGATGGGTCACCACACCTTGTAATATGCCGTCTGAAGGGGCGGTGAGTTCCACATCCTCCGGCCGTATGACCACATCGACGGGGCGGTTGTGTCCGAATCCAGTGTCTACGCAGGCAAAGCGGGTGCCTAAGATACTGACCAGTTTATCTTCGATCATGACTGCCGGAATAATGTTGCTGTCACCGATAAAGTCAGCAACAAAAGCGTTTTCAGGCTCATTGTAAATAGATTCCGGTGATCCGATTTGCTGGATATAGCCCTGATTCATGACGACGATGGTGTCGGACATGGTAAGGGCCTCCTCCTGATCGTGGGTTACGTAGACAAAGGTGATGCCCAGCTCGTTTTTCATGCGGATCAGCTCATACTGCATTTCCTGACGAAGCTTTAGGTCAAGGGCGCCCAGTGGTTCGTCCAGCAAGAGCACGCGGGGCTCGTTAACGATGGCGCGGGCGATGGCGATCCGCTGCTGTTGTCCGCCGCTTAAGGAGTCAGGTGAACGATTCTCGTAACCTTCCAGATTTACCAGCTTCAGAGCATAACGGATCTTATCGTCTATGTAGCTTTTGGATTTTTTCTTGATCTTAAGTCCGAAAGCGATATTTTCTGCGATAGTCATATGAGTAAAAAGAGCATATTTCTGGAAAACCGTATTTAGCGCTCTTTTGTTCGGGGGTATTTTCGTGATGTCCTGCCCGTCAAAAATGACTCTGCCGGTGTCCGGCTGCGTGAATCCGCCCAAAATGCGCAGCGTAGTAGTCTTACCGCATCCGCTGGGACCAAGCAGTGTCACGAATTCATTTTCATGTATGGTCAGCTCCAGCTCGTCCAGAACCATCTGTCCGTCAAAGGACTTGGAAATATTGTTTAAATGAATCAATTCTTTTGACATGGCGTTCCTCCGTTTAAAAATTTGGCGGTGTGCTGATCCACAGGAACACGGCATCGGTCTTGCCGTTTGCCTTGATATAGTGTTCCGAGTGAGGTGTGTAGTAGAAGGTGTCTCCCTTTTTCGCCTTTATACTGCGGTTCCCGATTACGATCGTGATGGAACCCGAGAGCACATAGCCGAATTCCTCACCCTCATGGGGCTGATCCGGATAAGTGGAACCGTCGGGTTTAAGAGTGACGCGTATGGGTTCCATCATATTTTTCTGTGCATTAGGGATGATCCATTCGATTTTATTATGTAATTCCGTATCTGTTTTCTCGAAGAAATCTTCCTTACTAAAAACGATCTGGTCATCGTCTTCGTCATTAAAAAATTCTTTTAAACTGGTACCGAGACACTGCAGGATATCGATTAAGGTTGCGATGGACGGAGAAGTCAGATCGTTTTCCAGCTGGCTGATAAAGCCCTTGGATAGCTCACAGCGATCTGCCAGCTCTTCCTGTGTGAGCCCCTTTCTGTTGCGAAGCTCTCTGATTTTGCTGCCGATTTCCACCCGGTTAGAATAATTACTGTCCATATTTAACAGGTCACTTTCTCATTGATAATAAACATAAAGTTTACTAAAACTAAACAAACGTTGAATCCCATTATACAGGATAGCTGTATTATGTCAATGCCATTTTGAAAAATAAAGGCATTTTTTAGGAAAAAGATTAACAAAGGCTGTGATTTATGATAGAATCAAGGATGAAGAAACAGGAAAGGTATGGTTTGAACTATGAGTCAGGATAAATATGTAGCATATGTTTCTACTTATACGGTGGGAAAAGAAGATAACTACGGCATTAAAATCTATGATGTGGATATGAAGCATGGCAGAATGACGGAGAAGAATCAGGTGGAGATCACTAATTCTTCCTACATTACCATTTCCCATAACGGCAAGTTCCTGTATTCTATCACGGATTTCGGCGTTGAGGCTTATAAGATCCTGCCGGGAGGCGATCTGGAGGTCATCAATAAAGGAAGCATCAACGGGATGAGGGGTTGCTATCTGTCCACGGATTATGAAGATAAATTTTTATTTGTAGGCGGTTATCATGATGGTAAGATCACGGTGCTGCGTCTGCAGGAGGACGGAGGTATCGGAGAGATCACGGATGAGATTTACCATAAGGGACTGGGCAGTATCGCAGAACGGAATTTCAGACCTCATGTCAACTGTGTTAAGATGACAAGGGATAACCATTATCTGTGTGCCGCGGATCTGGGGCTTGACCATGTCAATGTCTATCGTCTGGATCATTTGAACGGCAAACTCAAACCCATTGATATGATAAGGAGCGAGCAGGAATCGGCACCCCGTCATATGAAATTCTCCAAGGACGGAAAGTTTCTTTATATTGTACATGAATTAAAGAACTATATTGATGTCTATACGTACGAAGAAGTGAACGGCAATCCGGAATTTGAGAAGATTCAGACCATATCCACGCTGAATGATTATCATGCGGGCGGTTCGGCAGCAAGTGCCCTGAACATTTCGGAAGACTTTAAATATATGGTGAGCTCTAATGCCGGGGACAACAGTACGATTGTTTATAAGATCGATCAGAAGACGGGAATGCTGGAGAAGGTTCTGTGTCTGCCCATCAGCGGTGACTATCCTAAGGATGCGAATCTTTTTCCGGATAACAAGCACCTTGTCTCCTTGAACCATGAGTCCAACACCATGACATTCTTTAATGTAGACTTAAAGAACGGCCTGCTTGTCATGAATGGTAAAGAGATTAAGGTAAACCAACCGAACTGCATTATTTTCCATAAAATTGAAGACTGAATAGAATAGACAGGACTCCTCCTGCATATACATTTACCAGTATAAGCAGGAGGATTTTTATATGGATTTCTTACAGAACAGTACATATGACCTGTATAAAGATATACAGTTACGCACAGGAGGAGAAATCTATCTGGGCGTGGTCGGACCGGTCAGAACGGGCAAGTCAACTTTTATCAAGCGCTTTATGAATCTGCTCGTACTCCCTTTTATGGAGGATGAGAATGAGAAGGAGCGGGCACAGGACGAGATGCCCCAGAGTGCGGGTGGTAAGACAATTACGACTACGGAGCCGAAATTTATTCCCAAGGAAGCGGCGCATATTAAGCTGGGAACGGATATTGATGTGGATGTACGGCTGATCGACTGCGTGGGGTACATGGTAGACGGCGCCACGGGACATATGGAAGAGGATATGGAGCGCATGGTAAAGACCCCTTGGTCCGTGGAAGAGATTCCGTTTACGAAGGCGGCGGAGATCGGCACCAGAAAGGTTATCAAAGACCATTCTACCATCGGTATCGTGGTGACCTGTGACGGTTCTTTCGGAGAACTGGGCAGAGAAAGCTTTCTGGAAGCTGAAGGACGTACCATCACGGAATTGCAGACACTTGGGAAACCGTTTATCGTACTGCTGAATTCCGCGAAGCCATATGCCGATGAGACGAGAACGCTGGCGGATGAGATCAGCGAGAAGTATCAGGTGACCGTGATGCCGGTGAACTGTGAACAGCTTAAGCGGGAAGACATCAACCACATCATGGAGAATATTCTCTATGAATTCCCGCTGACAATGATTGAATTCTATATGCCCAAGTGGGTGGAGATGCTGCCTTATGAGCATAAGATGAAACAGGATATCATCACGCAGATCAAGCAGTTAATGGCGAGCTTAAGCAATATCCGGGATATCACTACCAATAACTTTATGCCCGAGAGCGAGTATATTAAGAAGTGTAAGCTGGACGGTATCAATATGTCAGACGGCAGTGTGCGGGTGATTCTGGATGTGGACGATGCCTATTATTATGAGATGATCAGTGATCTGGTGGGTGAAAACATCGGCAGCGAATACCAGATGCTTGCAACATTAAAAGAGATGGCTAAGATGAAGCGTGAGTACGTGAAAGTGCTCCATGCATTGGATGCCGTGCGGTATAAAGGCTATGGCGTGGTGATGCCCGACCGTGAGGAGATCATGTTAGAGAAACCGGAATTGATCAGACAGGGTAACAAGTTCGGGGTGAAGATCAAGGCGGAAAGTCCCAGCATCCATATGATCAAGGCCAGTATAGAGACGGAGATATCCCCCATTGTAGGGACGGAGGAGCAGGCCAGAGACTTGATTCAGTATATATCCGATACAGGCACGAGCGAGGAGGGTATCTGGGAGACGAATATCTTCGGCAAAACTGTAGAACAGCTTGTGAATGACGGTATCACGGGTAAGATTTCCATGATAAACGAGGAGAGTCAGGCGAAACTGCAGGAGACCATGCAGAAGATCGTGAATGACAGTAACGGCGGAATGGTTTGTATTATTATTTGAAAAGGCTGGGTGAATGGAACCGGCGGATGAAAATGGTAAAATGTTATTGTATTGTATGGGAGCAGGATGCGCGGGGTGTATCCTGCTCTTGTTTTCAGACGAAAAGTTCTATTATTAAATTTTCATAGTTTCCGTGCTTTCTTTTATTTGCGCTATTTTGTTTTATCGTGCCGCAATATATCGGACACTTCACAGTCAAGTATATAACAAAGTGTATCTAAGGTTTCTGTAGTAAAGGGGAGACCTTTCTTTATTCGATGTATCGTATTAGCAGACATTCCCTGTTTATATATTAAATTATACTCTGTAATACCTTTCTTTCGCATAGTCTCAAATAAAGGTTCATAAGAAATCAACTATAATCATCTCCGTTTTTATACCTACATTAACATACTTAATTACTTGACTATGCTCAACGAATTGAGTATAATGTACAGGCTGAAAGTAAATATACGGAGGAAAAAATATGAATTACAAAAAATGGATATGCAAAGTCGGAGCTCTTACAGTATGTTGTATGCTTACTGGGTGTCATATGAGCCACGAATGGCAGGAGGCCACGTGTACAACACCGAAAACCTGTTTGACAGGCGGTGAAACCGAAGGCGAAACGTCAGGGCATACATGGGTAGAAGCAACCTGCACAGGGCCGAAGACCTGTAGTGTATGCGGTGAAACCGAGGGCGAAGCATCAGGACATACATGGGTAGAAGCAACCTGTGCAGACCCTAAGACTTGTAGTGCATGCGGCGAGACCGAAGGAGAAGCATTAGGACATATTTTAACAGAAGCAAATTATCAACAGCCGGCTGCTTGTGAAGTGTGTGGGGAAACAGAGGGCGAACCGTTACAAGCAGATTTTGAAAAATTTGGATTGGAATGCAATGCGGAATTAGACACTACATATCCTTTTGTGATACCCTGCTACAATACTACCGAATATACAACCGCAGGAAAAATCATTTTTTCGGATTATGAAATATTTGAATCTGACGGTACTCATGAAGCCTTAGAAGGCTATGAATGGCGGGCAATTACCACAAAAACGATTTTTGACGATGAAAATGCTTACAATTATGGCTACAGTGGATTTTCCCCGCTATCTGACGATTATTATAATAATATAGATGATACATATGATGAAAATACAGATACATATACGCTAAATTATAATGGTACGGATTATACGGATGTTAAACAAGAGAGCGAGGTTTTACAGAGTGGTTGGAATGATGATGTCTATACTTATAAACTACGCTTCTTTTTCCGGGTTCCTAAAGGATATGACGGTGTAGTAGTAACAGTAATTCGATATAATTCTTCTACATGGGATGATAATGCGCCTATTACTGACATAATAGATGATGATACCGTATTTTTCAGATTGAAATAGTGTAAACAGAAATCAGGGGATATTCTAAAATAGTGGATTGGAATATCCCTTTGGTTATTATTTGCTTTAGCGGCTTAGTATAGCTTTTGACTGTATTTTTTATGAAAATGATATATACAAAAGACTATCGGATTTTGAAAATAACGATGAGGAGAAATATGATAATGACGCAGAACAATCAATCAGAAATAACTGCCTTACAGAAGCATACGGAAGAATTTGAATGGATCAAAAGGAATTTTGATAAGTTTAAACACGAGCTTGAATTGATAAACCGACAAAACCCCTACGAATGTGAATTGTATTCCGTGATTGCCTGTATTATCAGATGTTGTATGAATGATGAAGGTGTTTCGTTAAGAGATGTAAGTAAAATACAAAAATGCAAAAGATTAAATACAGAGAACTTTAGAAGTAAGTGGGGAAATCCTGATTTCGTAGTATTAGATAAAAAGTATAATACACATGAAAAAGTAAATGAAAATGATATACAAAAATACGGCATAGTTGGAGCTGTAGAAATTAAGTATATGTATTATAGTCTTGTAAAAGATGTAGGGAAAGGAATTTTTGAATTAAATTTTAAAGACGAGATAGAAGAACATATAAGATATTTTAAAAAAGTAATCTATACGAATGGACTTGTATGGCATTTTTATCTTTTTGATGATTCAAAACCAAAAGGAGATATTCGTGATATTGAAGAAGACGAATTGATAAAGAAATTTACATTAGGAACTGTGGAAAGCAGATCAATTAGCTGGGAACCGAATGCTGAAAAAATTTGGGAAGACCTAGTAGAATTTCTACATGGGATTGATTGGAAGATGTACAGTAAATGGGGAGAAAGAATATAAAATTTCTTTATTGAAAGATAAAAAACAATGTGGGAGATAACTTAAGGATGAAATTAAGAAAAATTAAGAAAAAATTGCATAAGATCTTAGCATGGGCATTGACAGCAGCATGTCTGTTTCCTTCTGCTGAAAAACTTGGAAATAGTTTTATTGATGTGCAGGCGAAGGAAGAGGCGGCAGAAGGATATAATGATGCTGTTACATATAATGACATGATAGAAGGTAGAAATGTACTTTCGCTTGGATATAGTCATAGTGCAGCAATTAAAAGTGACGGTAGTCTGTGGATGTGGGGCAGTAATGGGTGTGGTCAATTGGGAATTGGAGATAAAAGCTTAAGAAATAGTAATAAACCGATTCGAGTCATAGATAATGTGAGATTTGTATCAGTAGGCGGGTCTGCCAGTGCTGCAATTACAGTGGATGATAATTTATGGTTATGGGGCGTGTATACGGAAGGTGCAGACGACAGCTCAGTACCATATATGTTTATGAGTGATGTGAAAAAAGTCTCTATAGGCAAAGTTAATGGTGAAATAGCAGCAGTCAGGCAAGACGGGAGTCTGTGGACTTGGGGAAGTAGTAATTTGTATGGAATATTGGGAAATGGCACTATAGATATAGGTAGTACCAAACCGATCAAAATTATGGACGATGTAGAAGATGTGTTTTTGGGGTACAATCACGGTGCTGCAATTAAAACAGATGGAAGCTTGTGGATGTGGGGAAAAAATAGCTGTGGACAATTAGGAAACGGTACCACGGAGAATAGTAGCAAACCAATCAAGATTATGGAAGGTGTTAAGAGTTGTTCTCTTGGATATGATTTTAGCGCAGTAATCAAGAAGGACGGTAGCCTATGGATGTGGGGTGACGATATTCATGGTCAATTAGGAGTAGGGCATGAATATGAACATGAAAAGGGTGTTTGGGAAGTGCATGAACCGGTTCATGTTTTGGATGACGTTAAATCTATATCGATAGGTGAGAGCCATTGTGCAGTAATCAAGACGGATAAAAGCTTATGGATATGGGGAGATAATGTTTGTAAATGTCTAGGACTAGGAGACAAATTCGATTATTTTGGTGCAGGAAATGTGAAGCCTGTTAAATTAATGGATCGTGTCAGTGCAATTTCTCTTGGACATTATTATAGTGGGGCTGTCAAAGCAGATGGTAGTTTATGGACATGGGGATATAATCAGCTCGGAAAGTTAGGAAACGGCGCTTCAGAAGAAGAGCAGCGTGAGGTCAGCGAACCGGTGCAGATCATGCCTCCGGGAAGTATTGCGGTATCTTCTGCATCCGACCCGGAATTTAAAATGAATCTTGAGATTCAGGATAAGCAGCGCATTCAAGTGCTTGATGCTAAGGGAGAACCAATAGCTGGTGTAGATGTGACTCGCCCAGGCATATCCGGGAAAACAGACAATTACGGTTATGTTTCTCTGTTAAAAGTCAAAGAGGGAGAACCCATCGTCATCAGTAAAGCCGGCTATATTACTTTGAACACAGAGTTTCATAAAAGCAAAACCGGATGTACCACCTATACATTGTCTGATAATTTAGCGGGAGTTATTATGACTTTGGATGGTGAAGAGACTGACGTACTCACGAAGGAGGCAACCATTAACAGATACGATAATACCGCGAAACAGTTTTCTATTAAATGTTTGTTTGGTGAAGGCGAGTATATTATTGGTGGATTATATTCTGGTAAAAAGTTTATTGCAGGAATGGAAGACGGTGTTTTTAAAAATCTGCGTATCAGTGATTTTGAAGAAGGAGAGACAGTATATCTTAAATTATGGGAAAAAGAGACTGACTCCAGATATGTTAAAAAGAAATTAGGGATTCAGGTTATTGACCAAAGTCTGGATTTGGGTAAATTTTCGATTGGAGAGGATTTAGAAATAGAATTTCCGGAAAGTTTTCCCATTGTTGGCGGAAAGAAATTCAAACTGGATTTAAAAGAGGCGCCGATAGAAGGTGAAATTACTTCAGATGGCAAAATGCAGTTTGGAATCAATGCAACAGAAGTGATAAAGGGAAGTAAAAATTGGTTCGCAACTTTAAAAAATCTGAACAAAAATAATGTCGGCGAAATATTGGATAAAACGGATTCCGTAGATCATGAAAAGGGTAAAAAAACGGATATTGACGCAGGAATAAAATTGGTCGGCTATCTGGAGGGTAATATCAAAAACAAGGATTATATAAGCGGCAAACTTTTTGTCGAGATATCGGCTGAGGCTGCATGGGAGCAGCAGTATGCCGTGGGTCCAGTCCCGGTTGTTGTTGAAATATCCATATCCGGTAAATTGAATGCGGACGGAACGATTACTTTTAGGGCTGACAGCGGGTTTTCCGGCTCCGCCAATATCGGAGGAAAAGTTGAGGTTGGACTTTATGGCGGCATCGGAATTAAGGATGTAATATCTGTAGGCGTTTATGGTGAAGCGGGAATCGGATTCAATTATAATATTTTGCCGGAAGATATAAGAGGACTTGAAAAATTATATGTTGAAGGCGAGGTGGGAGTAAGGGCAAAATATTGGAACTTGTTTTTAAGGTCGGAAGATGAAGCATCATTATCTATCATCGACGGTATATATTATCTGATACCAAAAGAGGCTAACGACAGTAAATCTAATGGATTCCAAATCGATAACGACGCGGTATACGCGCAGCTTGGACGTAGTTACCTGAACACTGATGGCACTATGGCGGCGTGGATACAGAACAATCGGGTAAACGCAGATGGAAGTCTTGGAGAGACAATCCTCCAGAACGCAGCCTGTCTGGACATCATCCCGCAGGTCATCCGCATGGGAGATACAGTAATGCTTTTCTATCTCACGGATGCAGGAGCAGGTCGTGACGCGGCGGATAGAAGCATGTTGGTATATTCTTTCTGGGATAATGCTGGCGAGAAGTGGAGTGAACCCAAAGCCGTACTGGATGACGGGACAGCAGATTTTGCACCGGATCTCTATACGGACGGCAGGAGAATTTATGCGGTATGGCAGAATGCAAGGGAGCACCTTGCGGGTCTTACACTGAACGAGATCGCTGACCGGCTGATTTTGCATACGGCGGTTTATGATGCAGAGCAGGATAAATTTGTGGATTTAGGCACTGTTGAAAGCGAGAATGATTTGTTCCAGCAGAATCCGCAGATCGTTGCGGATGATAATGGTGTGTCCGTCTATTGGTATGAGAATGAAAGTGATAACGTACTTGGACTTACCGGAACCAATAAGATCTATCAGGCGGTATTACAGGATACAGATGATGTTGCAAATAAGGCAAGTGAAACGAGTATTGAAGAAACGGAAGAAAAAGTCACTGATACAGAGGATTATTCTGAGCAGGAAAAACCAGATATATCCGACCAGGAAGCCGAGGAAGACGAAATGGATGCTTCTGATGTGCAATTCAATACTTCTTTCATGAAGTATGTTGACAGCGGCGTTGTAAATACGCATACCGGTCAGGATGACGCTATGGCTTCTGAGGGAAATAACGCACCCATAGAAGGTGAAGATGAAGTTTTGGACGAAACGGGAGAGAGTGAAACGGATGATGAAGAAACTGATTCGCAGCAGACAGATTCTGACGGCCCTGACGCAGAGGAGGCGGAATCTGATGAAGTCGAATCCGGAGAGGAAGAAAACGGTGAAGGTGAAGAGGAAACGGATCAAGATGAAGCCGGAAGCGTAGACACAGATGAAACGCCGTCAGATGAAGATGGTTCAGATGATTCGGAGAACGGGCAGGAAAAAGAGACCGTATCAGAAAACACGCTTCAAGTTAAGGTATACGCTGAGACAGACACGGAAGAACAGCCTTGGAAGATTACTTACTTACAGGAAGAGAACGATTGTATTTTCTCCGCGGATGCAGGCAGAACAAACGGCAGAACAGGATATGCGTACGCGGCGGGAACGTTGGACGGGCAGTATAATGTGTTGCATAGTAAAGTTGCTTTCATTGCACAGGATGGAGAGGCATCGACGCTGGAAGACGGCGTTCCTGAAAAGGTGGAGTTTACCTCGGTATATTTTGGAGAGACGTTGACATGGTATCAAAACGGAGATATCCATTATTTTGACGAGAACGGTGATGCGGCGGCGTTGTTTAACGATACCTTGCTTCCGTCATCCTCTTACACACTGTTATCGGATGGCACAGGCAGTCCGGAAGTTATTTTCCCGGTAAATGCAGACGGAAAAGCTAATCTATACCGGATTGGCTGTGAGAACGGTGCGTTTCTGCCGGCGCTTCCAATCACGGACCAGGAAGACTACATTCAATATGCAGACGGATTCATAAGTGACGGAAGAACCATGCTTGTATATAACAGAATGGAAGTCAATGAGAAGTTAGAGGAGGTAAACAACAGTCTGTGCATGGGAACGTTGGAGCACAGTTATTATGATCTTGCCGTGCAGAGTGTTGGAAGCATGGTAAGACAGGACGAGGAGACCGGGGATGATGTTCTGGAGATCACGGCACTGCTCTGTAATAACGGAACAATCAATGCGGATCAATTGAATCTTTCCCTTGCCAAAGCTGACGGGACGATATTAGCGACTGTGCCCATTGATACTGTATTAGAATCGGGTGAGACAGGCTACGGTACGGCAGTCTTTTCTCCGGATAATATTACAGAAGAAGCAGAATACACGGTGACCGTGTCAGGGGCAACGGAAAGTAACATGAATAATAACAGTTCCCGGGTCGTATTGGGTGGAGCTTCGCTGCAGGTTAATGCAGAAATCATTGCGGTGGCAGGCACCAGAACAATGCATGTGGGCATTCGAAATACGGGAGTGACAGCATGCGGCGGAACCGTGAGTGTGCGGGATATGGAAACAGGAACGGAGTATTGCAGCAGTGACTTTGAATCGATAGCCATTGGACAGACGGTTTTTGCGGAGGTTGAGATCGATCTGGCTGTTTTTGACGGGAAAGATGTGGTAGTCTTAGAGGTAGTTGTGACACCTGACGCTGAGGATTTAGAGGCTGTAAGCGATTTTGTGACAGTATATGCGCCCACTTATGCAGTCACTTTTGCGACAGATACAGAGGAGTCTACGGTTTATGTCGGTCATGGAAAGACGGTTGATTTTCCGAAGAATCCTATGAAAGAAGGAGCCCATTTCACAGGCTGGTATAACACGGAAAATTCTGAGTCGGGCATACTCTATACAGAAGAGACACCGATTCAGGAAGATGTTATATTGTATGCCCGTTTTGCACAGGAAGAGAGCAGTATTCCTATGGAGAATTGTTCGGTTTCGACAATCCCTACACAGCTTTACACAGGGAAAGCGATCAAACCTGCAGTCACGGTGAAATGGGGAAGCGAGGTTTTGAATGCAAAGAAGGATTATACCGTAAGCTATCAGAACAATAAGGAACAGGGAAAAGCAACCGTAACGATTACGGGTAAGGGTAAATATACCGGAAACATTACAAGAACTTTCATGATCATGTATCCGATTAGCAAAGTTTCTGTCAGCAAGATTCCGGCAGTCAATTTTACCGGAGAGACCCATACGCCGGATGTGACGGTAACTTATCAGAAAAAGGTGCTTGTAAAGAATAAAGACTACACAGTAACTTATACCAATAACCGTAACGCGGGAACCGCGGGCATTACGATAACAGGTAAAGGTAAATATGCAGGAACTAAAACGGTAACATTTCAAATTAAAGGAACCGGCATTGCAGGAATGGTATTCGAAAAAATACCGGATGTCACTTACAATCCCAACGGTTCCAGACCTATCGTCACTGTTAAGACTAAGGGCGGTTTGCAACTCCGGGCAGGGGCAGATTACAGGCTGGCTTATGAAAATACGGTCAATAAAGGGATTGCGACGGTGACCGTGATCGGCAACGGTAATTATACCGGCACAAAAAAACTTACCTATAAGATTCTGGCGAAACCGCTCATAGAAGCAATGTTCTCCGAAATAGAAGAAGCCGTGTATACAGGAAGCCCGATCAAGCCGGATATTACGGTTACAGATGGCAGCACACAGTTAGAACAGGGCAGAGATTACACTGTTTCCTATACGAAAAATGCATCTGTCGGCACGGCAACCATGACGGTTAAGGGAAAAGGAAATTATTCCGGTACGGTGAAAGTACCTTTTACTATCCAACCGGTCAATATGGAAAATAATCCGCAGATCCGCATCCGGGTAAGTGATATGGCATACACGGGAAAAGCAGTCAGACCGACGGTACAGGTATACATGGGCGAAAAGAAGCTGTCTACCGGTTCCTATACGCTTTCTTATGCTGATAATACGGAAAAGGGAACCGCTGTAATTACGGTCACCGGTAAGGGTAATTACACCGGAACAATATCGGCGAATTTCAGGATCGTTGATAAGGCAAAGCTGATATCGTCTCTTAAGATTGATAAAATATCCGATGTAACATATACCGGCAGTGCGGTCGAGCCGGAGGTGCAAATTACGGACGGCACCTATCAACTGATCAAAGGGGTAGATTTTGAGACAACCTATCGTAATCAGTATAATGCGGGTAAGGCCACGGTTACGATCACCGGAATCGGTAGTTATGCAGGCTGTAAAGATATAACCTACAAAATCAACAGGCGGGCAATCGCCAATAAGAATATTCTTGAGGAAGGGTTTGTGATAGAACAGGTTCCGGATGAAAATTATACCGGCTATGCACTGAAACCTGATGTCATTATAAAAGACAGAGGTAAGCTGCTTGAACTTGGCAGGGACTATAAGCTTTCCTATAAGAAAAATACGAAGATCGGTACTGCGTCAATCATCCTCAGCGGAATCGGTAATTATAGCGGCAGCATAAACACGATCACCTTCGGAATCACAGGCTGGGATTATAACAGTCTGCAGGCAGAAATTTCGGATCAGATTTACACCGGCAAGGCACTCAAGCCGCAGGTGATCTTTAGGTATAATGGAACCCCGGTTGAATTGAAAGCGGGAACTGCCGTAAAGATTACATATGCCGACAATAAAAACGCAGGCACAGCGACCGCCGTGATCACCGGAAAAGGGGAGTTAAAGAACATGAACCCGATTACGGTAACATTTGAGATTGGGCAGGCGGATATAACAGACGCGATAGTCGGCAAAATTCCGAACCAGACGTTGAAAGGCATGGCGGTAAAACCGATTCCCAAAGTAAAAGTCGGCAGGAATACACTGAAAGCAGGACGTGATTTTACCGTCAGCTATCTGCGAAACGGTGTGAAGGGCGAAGCTGAAATGATCATCACAGGAATAGGAAATTATACAGGCAGTTGCCGGAAGACTTTTATTGTTCAATAAATGCAGTTATATATAAGTTCCTCATGCTGAAATATTAATTAATGATATATTCGGTGTGGGGAATTTTATTTGTTGATTCCCGCGCGTTGCATATGAATAAATGTGCTTGCGGAAGAAACGAAAAAACGTTCATACATATTTAAAAATGTTATTGACATTTTTTCTTTGTTTACTTATAATCTAACCAATAAAGGAGACATTCTCCAAAGTGAAATCTCATTTCCATTCGGAATGAAAGATCGGATATTTCCGATTCCGGCGTATCAGCCAAGTTTCACTAAATTTAAAATAATGGCTGCATACGAATGATTGCGGTATGTACAGTATATTTAGTATATCTGTAATGATCATCAGACTTGAAAGAATTTTTTCAGGCCATGCAGTATCGGCAGGACAGAACTAAATTGAGGAAAATGTTTCTTTCAGAAAATTTTGCAAATTTACGACCGGAGACAGAACAGGTAATAGCGGCACATTTACAAGTAAAGCAGCTGATACAGAAAATGAAGAAGGAGGAAATGCCTATGTGCAGGGCGTTTAATGAATTGATGGAAGAAGAGCGGCAAAATGGGAGGCAGGAAGGGATGAGGGAAGAAAAAGGTTCTATGGTCCGCCGCATGATACAGGAAGGAATGGCTGAAGAATTGATTATTAAAATAGCAGAATGTACTCGGGAAGAACTTGCGGTACTGACAGGAAGATGAATAAGGTGCCGAAGATAAGGTAAGGTATCGGCATCATTATAAATGGATGCCAAACTCATCATGGTATGATATAATAGGCTAAAGTCGGACGGATTATATTACAGTAAATGCGATGCAGCTCTTGTATATCCGGCAAGTACAGTTTTACTATAACGAACTCACAGAAAGGCGGTAACACATATGAACCCTGTATATGAAAAATTATTAAAATGTTATGACTGCTTCAAGGCAAAGATTGATTTTGAACCCAAAGTGGCAGTTGTCCTCGGCTCCGGTCTCGGTAACTTTGCTAAGACCGTGGATGTAAAGGCGGAACTTCCATACAGTGAGATAGAGGACTTCCCCGTATCTACCGTTCCCGGACATGCTGGCAAATTTATCTTCGGTTATATCAACGAAGTTCCAGTAGTTCTGATGCAGGGACGCGTTCACTATTATGAAGGCTATCCGATCACTGATGTGGTACTGCCTACCCGTCTTATGAAGATGATGGGTGCTAAGATCCTTTTCCTGACCAATGCTTCCGGCGGAATTAATCCTGCTTTTCATGCTGGCAGTCTGATGTTGATTCAGGATCATGTTTCCATTTATGCGCCGAATCCGCTGATCGGACCTAATATTGACGAACTGGGCACCAGATTCCCGGATATGTCCCATGTCTATGATGAAGATTTGCAGGAAGTAATCAGGGGTACAGCGAAAGATAATGATATTGAATTGTTTGAGGGTGTTTATGCGCAGTTGACGGGTCCGTCATTTGAATCTCCCGCGGAAATTCAGCTGCTTCATAAGCTGGGAGTAAGTGCGGTAGGTATGAGTACGGTAGTGGAAGCGATTGCGGCGAACCATATGGGCATGAAGATCTGCGGCGTATCCTGTGTCAGCAATCTGGCGGCGGGAATGAATAGTGCACCGCTTACCCACGAGGAAGTACAGGAAGCTGCTAATGCGGTAGCGCCTAAGTTTGAGAAGCTTCTTGTAGAGTCGATCACAAAGTTCAAGGCATTTATCTCGTAAGGATTGATTCAATATAGTGAATGCGGAGCTTTTTGCAGATAACATAGCCAAGTTATATCTACTGAATTTTAGGAAAGGTCATTATTTGATATGGAATGTATCAATGGGAAGAATGTTAAGACGACAGGAGTGACAGAACAGTTGACGCAAACGCTGATACAGGATCTGATTACGGCGGCAATAGCAGCAAGGAATAATTCGTACTCGCCTTATTCTCACTATCAGGTCGGTGCGGCGCTGCTTGCCGGAGACGGGCAGATCATTACGGGATGCAATATCGAGAACGCGGCATACGGACCTACGAACTGTGCCGAGCGGACAGCTTTTTTTAAGGCAGTCAGTGAGGGAGTCAGAGAATTTTGTGCAATTGCAATTGTCGGCAGTCCTGAAGGCGATGAATTGACGCAATATGCTTATCCCTGCGGTGTATGCCGACAGGTGATGATGGAATTTTGTAATCCTGCAGATTTTCAGATTATTGTGGCAAAATCGATGGAAGACTATCACATAATGACTTTGGGGGAGCTTCTGCCGGAGGGCTTCGGACCCGGGAACTTAAGATAAATTCCGAGAAAATGTACTTACGGGCGTCGCTTTGCGGACTCGAAAACGGAGCTGTTTTGAATAAACTGAAAGGTGTGATCAAACATGAACTACAGATTCTATAATGCAAGAATTTTAACAATGATAAGTCCGGATATCCTTACGGGAGAACTCTGGGTGCAGAATGACAGAATTATCTATGTTGGTGACGGAAGCGATACGGATGATGTTTACAGGAAACTTAACTTGGAAAGCATCATATGGGACAGAGAAATCGACTGTGAGGGCAATCTTCTGATGCCCGGATTTAAGAATGCCCACACGCATTCCGGCATGACACTGCTTCGTTCTTATGCGGATGATCTTCCGCTGCATGACTGGCTTACAAAACAGGTATTTCCGATCGAAGCGAAGATGGACGGAGAGATGATCTATCATCTGACGAAGCTGGCGATTCTGGAGTATCTGACCAGCGGTATCACGGCGATTTTCGATATGTATCTGAATCCCGACACGACAGCGCAGGCGTGTGTGGACATGGGAATGCGCTGCGTACAGGTGAGCGGCATGAGCGGGCAGGACCATTTTGAGGAATCACTTAAGAAAACGGAACAGTCCTATCAGAAACTCAATCATGACGATCCTTTGCTCAGCTATTTTATCGGTTTTCATGCGGAATATACATGTTCCAGAGAACTGTTGGAAAGTGTTGCAAAACTGGCGCACAAGTATCAGGCGCCGGTCTATACCCATCTGGCGGAGACGAAGTCCGAAGTGGACGGCTGTATGGAACGTCACGGCATGACACCTACGCAGCTGTTTGATTCTCTGGGTATCTTCGATTATGGCGGCGGCGGATATCATTGTGTTTGGATGAACGAGGAGGATATGGAGATTTTCCGCAAACGGAATTTGAGTGTCGTTACGAATCCTGGGTCTAACACAAAACTTGCCAGCGGAATAGCACCGATTTCGGATTATCTGGCTAAGGGCATCAACGTGGCGATCGGCACGGACGGTCCGGCCAGCAATAACTGCCTTGATATGTTCCGGGAGATGTTCTTAGTGACAGGGCTTGCCAAGCTGCGGGAGCAGGATGCAGCTGCGGTAGATGCATGGGAAGTATTAAAGATGGCGACAGTCAACGGTTCCAGGGCAATGAATCTGCCGGATACGGATGTGCTGGCAGAAGGAAAACTGGCTGATATTATCATGATAGACTTGCATCAGCCTAACATGCAGCCCATCAATAATATTCCTAAGAATCTCGTCTACAGCGGTAGCAAGCAGAATGTAAAGATGACGATGATTCAGGGTAAGATTCTCTACGAAAACGGGAAATTCTCTGACGCGTATGACGTGGAGGCAATCTATAGAAAGGCAAATGAGATCATAGACAGTCTCAGATAAATACATCAACCAACATGGAGTATATAGTGCTTGCCGGTGCGATTGTGCTGCTGATTGCACTGATTATGGGAAGTGAGTACGTAAGCAGCAGAAAGTTCCAGAAGAATTATCTGGAGAAGATCTACCAGAGTTACGGAACGGTCTCTGAGAGGGTGTATAAAGAAGGAGAGATGGAACACATCAGGATGTACTATCTCAAACACCTCTCGGAGCAGGTGATAGATGACATTACATGGAATGATCTGAATATGGATCATATCTATCGTAAGATCAATGTATCCTGCAGTGCGGCGGGAGATGAGTATCTCTATTACAGACTGCGTACACCGATCTATGATGAGGCGCAGATGCAGCATGTAGAATCGCAGATCAGCTTTTTTATGGAACACGAAGAAGAACGGCATAAAGCGCAGCGTGCACTTCTTAGTCTGGGCAGAATGGGTAAACACTCGATCTATGAATATCTGGAGAATCTGGATACGCTGGGAGAACGCAGGAACATGAAATATGTGTTGAGCAATCTGTTTCTTGCTGTCAGTGTGGGAATTATGTTTCTTTCGCTTCCGGTCGGTATTGTTGCACTGATGGCAGTACTTTGCCATAATTTTATCGGATATTTCAAAGAATACAAGCTGATCGAGCCATATATTACCAGTTTCCGGTATATCAGCAGGTTACTGGATAGTGCGGAGCAGTTGGGAAGGACAAAGATAGATGGAATGGAACGGGAGCAGGATCGTCTGCGGGAGTGCCATAAGCAGATGAGGGGATTTATCAGAAATGCCTATCTGATCGTTTTTACAGACAAGGGAAATGGTAATCCGTTGGGAGTCGTACTGGACTATGTGCGGATGATCTTCTATCTGGATCTGATACAGTTTAACAATGCACTTCGTGCCGTGCGGGGACATCTGACGGAGATTGATGAAATGATTACGGTGATGGGACAGATCGAGACAGCCATCGTGATCGGATCATACAGAAGCAGTCTACAGGGAGAATATTGTATTCCTACGATACACTACGGACAGCATGCGGACAGGCATATGGAGATAGAGCAGCTCTATCATCCGCTTCTGGCTGAGCCGGTTAAAAATTCTGTCACGGTGTCCGGAGGAGTGCTTCTGACCGGTTCTAATGCTTCGGGTAAGTCCACTTTTCTGCGTGCAGTGGCTGTGAACGCAATATTGGCGCAGACGATCCATACCTGTTTGGCTAAACGGTATGAAGCGCCGATTTTGCGAATCTATTCCTCCATGGCGTTGAAAGATGATCTGGTCGGCGGGCAGAGTTATTATATGGTAGAGATCAGATCTATTAAGCGTATTATGGATCAGGTTAAGCTGGCGGAGACGGAGCAGTGTCATGTACTCTGTTTTGTGGATGAGGTGCTGCGGGGAACCAATACGGTAGAGCGGATTGCCGCTTCTACGCAGATTATGAAGATGCTGGCAGCGGATCATGCACTGTGTTTTGCGGCGACTCATGATGTGGAACTGACGAAGCTGTTGGAGCAGGAGTATGACAATTATCATTTTGAAGAGCGTATTGAGGAGAATGATATTTTCTTTCCTTATAAATTGATGAAAGGACCTGCCACTACAAGAAATGCGATTGCACTTCTTAAGATGCTCGAATATGATGAACAGATTACGGCAGAGGCAGAGGCTATGGCGGAGAGATTCCTGACAAGCGGGAACTGGCAGGCGGGAGAATCAAAAAACTGATTTCAGAAAAAGAGCGTGGATTTAAGGAAAGGCTGAATGCATGAAAGTGACGATTTACACGGATGGTGCGGCACGCGGAAATCCGGAAGGACCGGGCGGCTATGGTACTGTTTTACAATATATTGATGGCAAAGGAACACTGCACGAGCGGGAATATTCCGCAGGATATAAGAAAACGACAAACAATCGAATGGAACTGATGGCGGTGATCGTAGGGCTGGAAGCTTTGACGAAACCTTGTGAAGTTCTTCTGATATCGGATTCTAAATATGTTACGGATGCTTTTAATCAGCATTGGATCGACGGATGGATCAGGAAGAATTGGAAGACTGCCGGTAATAAACCGGTTAAGAATATTGACCTGTGGGAGAGGCTTCTGCGGGCAAAGGAACCCCATCAGGTGACTTTTCAGTGGGTCAAGGGGCATGATGGTCATCCGGAGAATGAACGTTGTGATAAACTGGCCACGACGGCGGCAGATGGCACAGACTTACTTGACGATACATTCTAGTTGGTGGTATTATTAACTTCGAAGGAATTTACTTCTAGGAAGGATGAGGACAGATGACAAATTTAATTTTATTTGTAAACGCATTTTTATCTTATCTTTTAGTTTTTGTATTGATCGTTGCGCTTGTCATTGTGGCGTGTATAATCGGCGTGAAGTGCTGGAAGAGTAAGGAGACAAAAGAGGCTGTGGCTGCTGACTCAGAGCAGGCAGGAACGGTTGGCGGAAATACGACGGTTTAGGAAAGTAATAAGCAGAGTGGAGAAGGGTGTTCATAATCAGAACACCTTTTTACTGTTTCTGCTTTGACATGGAGATAGATTGAAAAATCAAAGATTTTTCAATCGCAAATTTGTGCCGACGCTGTTAGCGTCTTGGCTTACAAATTCGCAGGTTGTGAGAAAGGCATGGGTATTGGATGAAAAGATATACGACAATACTTTGGGATTTGGATCAGACACTTTTAAATTTTGATCTTTCCATGGATTATGCCATACGGGCGGTATTCGGGCAGTTCGGGCTGGAAATCAACGATGGGATCGTGGCACGGTATGATGTCATCAACAGAGGTTACTGGAACAGACTGGAACAGGGCGAGATCACAAAGGAAGAGCTGATCGTGGGCAGATTCCGGACTCTTTTTGATGAACTGGGAATCGACAGGGTAACACCGGAGGATGTGCAGGAGGTTTACCAGAAAGAGCTGGGAAGCGTTTTTTTCTATATGGATGGAGCAAAGGAGCTGGTTACGCAGCTTAGGGCAGAAGGGTACAGACAGTACGTGGTCACAAATGGCGTCAATGCGACGCAGGCGAATAAGATGAAGCTGTCCGGATTAAATCAGATCATGGACGGCGTTTTTGTGTCCGAGCTGATGGGATATCCCAAACCAAGAAAAGAATACTTCGAGGCCTGTTTTACATTATTGCCGGATGTGAAGCGGGAAGAATGCATTCTGGTAGGTGATTCACTGACCAGTGACATGCAGGGAGCCAATAACGCAGGGATTGCAGCTTGTTGGTTTAATCCCGAGGGTAAAGCAAAGGACGTGGATGTGCACACGAACTATGAGATACGTCGGCTGGCCGAATTGCTGCCGATACTCGGACAGGAGTGTGAGTGATGCCGAAGTCACCGAATCAGAAACTGAAACTATTATATCTGGTTAAAATACTGACGGAGCAGACCGATGAAGAGCATTGCCTGAGCGCTCAGGCATTGATCGATGCCTTAGGGACTTACGGTATCAAGGCAGAACGTAAGAGTATCTATGACGATATCGCACAACTGATTGATTTCGGATATGATATTGTGTTAGTCAAGGCGAAGACCGGCGGCGGATACTATTTGGCAGGAAGGGATTTTGAACTGGCTGAATTAAAGCTTCTGGTGGAGACTGTACAGGCTTCCAGATTCCTGACACAGAAGAAATCCAGAGAATTGATTTCTAAGATCGAGAAGCTTGCCTCGAAAGCGGAGGCCGGGCAGCTGCAGAGACAGGTTTATGTAGCCAATCGTATCAAAACTGCCAATGAGAGTATTTATTACATAGTGGATGATATTCATCGGGCGGTCCAGAATAATGATCAGATTACGTTTCAATATTTGGAATGGAATCTGGAAAAAGAGCTTGTACCCCGTAAGGATGGCAAGAATTATCGTGTGAGCCCGTGGGCGCTGACATGTAAGGATGAGAATTATTATCTGATTGCCCATGACAGTGAAAGTGATTCCATTAAGCATTTCCGTGTGGATAAGATGGGACAGATCAAAGTACTGACGGGTGTGCCGCGGGAGGGTGCGGAACTGTTTGAGCGTTTCGACATTGCCGCATATGCGAATAAGACTTTCGGTATGTTCGGCGGTAGGGAAGAGGTCGTTACGCTTATTTTTGAAAATCGGTTCATCGGAGTTGTTTTGGACCGTTTCGGGAAAGAAGTGCCCATTCGCAAACGGGATGACGAACACTTCTCGGTAAGAGTTCAGGTGGCGCTAAGCGGACAGTTCTACGGCTGGCTGACAGGTCTGGGTGTAGGTGCGAAGATCATTGCCCCGGCCGGAGTCCTGGAAGAATACAAAGACTACCTAGGTGAGGTCTACGCACAATATACACGTAAGCAATGAGCAGTGCCACTCCGTAAACAGACAAAATGGCAGCTCGCTGACAGTTTTGTCTGCTTACGGAGTGATAGGGCGAAGCCCGTGAGCGAGATGAAGCAAAGCGGAATCGAGCGTGCACTGCGGAGTAGAACTCCCCAGCGAGAGCGAGATGAAGCAAAGCGGAATCGAGCGTGCACTGCGGAGTAGAACTCCCCAGCGTGCACTGCGGAGTAGAAAGGATACAGCAACTCAGAAAGGAAAAAAGGCATGAGTATACAATTTGCAGACCGTATGAAAGATTATGAGGCGGGCATATTTCAGGTTTTGAATGACAAGAAAGCGGAGGCGGAAAAACAGGGGAAAAAAATCTATAACCTTTCCGTAGGTACACCGGATTTTCCGCCAGCGGAGCATGTGATGCAGGCGGTGATCGAGGCGGCGAAGAAACCGGAGAATTATAAGTATGCGCTGATCGACATACCGGAACTGATTGAGGCCGTTCAGAAGCGGTATCAGGAGCGTTACGATGTGAATCTTGAGAAAGATGAGATCATGTCAGTGTATGGTTCTCAGGAGGGAATCTCTCATATCTGTCTGACTCTCTGTAATGCAGGAGATGTGGTGCTGGTGCCGAATCCGGGCTATCCTATTTTCGGGATCGGACCGTCTCTAGCAGGGGCGGAAGTGGTGACTTACGACCTGACGGAAGAAAATCACTATTTGCCCGATTTGGAGAGCATGGATGAGAAACTGCTTGCACGTGTCAAATGCATGATTGTTTCATATCCACTAAATCCGGTATGTAAGACGGCGCCGGATTCGTTCTATGAGAGATTGATCCCATGGGCAATTGAGCATAATATTGTCATTATACATGACAACGCTTATTCTGATATTATTTATGACGGCAGGGTTGGTAAATCGATTCTGCGGATCCCCGAAGCGAAGAAGATTGCGGTGGAATTTTATTCTCTTTCCAAGTCATATAACTACACCGGAGCCAGAATGAGCTTTTTGACGGGGAATAAAGAAATCGTGGATAATTTCAAACGTCTTCGGTCCCAGATTGATTATGGTACGTATCTGCCGGTACAATACGGCGCGGTGGCTGCGCTCACGGGATCGGATGCCATGGTGAAAGCACAGTGCGTGGAATATCAGCGGCGCAGGGATGCTCTCTGCGGAGGTCTGCGAAAGATCGGGTGGCATATGGAAGACAGTGAAGGTACAATGTTTGCCTGGGCGAAGATTCCGGTGGGCTATACGGATGACGTGGATTTTGTCATGGAATTGGTGGAGAAGACGGGTGTGCTGTGTACGCCGGGAAGAAGCTTCGGGTCGCTGGGCAGCGGACATGTACGGTTTGCGCTGACGCTGCCCGTGGAGACGATTCAGGAGGCAGTCGAGGCGATTGCGGGTTCCGGTATGATAACGGTTTCCAAAAGTCAATAGTTTTTTATTAAAAAATGGATATCGTGTAAAGTTTGGGATATGTCACAAAAAGGCATATCCCTTTTTGGTGGTTTTTAATCAGATGAGTCATTGACATAAGATGCTTCTTATCTTATACTTAATCTAAACCACAAAATATAGTGATTTTATGTCAACCGCTACTATATTTTGTAGATTTTTAGTGAGATGCAATCTAAGAAGTGCGGCAATATCATTTATACGAAATACCACGGAGGGGAAATGAATGAGTAGTAAGTTTGGGTCGGACAATATAGTTGACGAGAATTTCGGACTGGAATATAAACCGGACAAGGTTGTAAAAGTAATCAAGAAAGACGGCAGTCTGGAAAATTTCAATGTTCAGAAGGTGATCGATGCCGTAGGCAAGAGCGCATATCGTGCCCTGACGAAGTTCACGGATGAAGAGAAACGTCATATATGCCAGACAGTGATAGATAAGGTAAATGAGCTGGGGGAACAGGAGATTCCGATTCAGATCATGCACAATATAGTAGAAAGTGCGCTGGAGGATGTTAAGCCAATCGTTGCCAAGAGCTATCGGGATTATCGTAATTATAAACAGGACTTCGTGCGGATGATGGACGATGTCTACAAGAAGAGTCAGTCTATTATGTATATCGGGGATAAAGAGAATGCTAATACGGACAGCGCTTTGGTATCCACGAAGAGAAGCTTGATCTTTAATCAGTTTAATAAAGAATTGTATCAGAAATTTTTCATGACCACCGAAGAGATTCAGGCGTGTCGTGACGGATATCTGTATGTCCATGATATGTCGGCCAGAAGAGATACGATGAACTGCTGTCTTTTTAATGTGGCGGAGGTCTTAAGCGGCGGATTTGAGATGGGTAATATCTGGTATAACGAGCCGAAGACTCTGGATGTGGCATTCGACGTGATCGGTGATATTGTACTTAGCGCTGCCAGTCAGCAGTACGGCGGGTTTACTGTTCCGGAAGTAGATAAGATCTTAGAGCCCTATGCGGAGAAGTCTTATAAACGCAATGTTGAGAAATATACGAAGCTGGGAGTGGACGGAGAAACTGCCGAGGCACAGGCATTGGCGGATGTCAAGAAAGAGTTTGAGCAGGGCTTCCAGGGATGGGAATACAAGTTTAATACGGTGGCCAGCAGCCGCGGAGATTATCCTTTTATCACCGTAACGGCAGGGATAGGTACCGGAAGATTTGCGAAGCTGGCTACCATCACCATGCTCAATGTGCGACGGAAGGGACAGGGCAAGAAAGAATGTAAGAAACCGGTACTTTTCCCGAAGATCGTATTCTTATATGATGAGAATCTGCACGGACCGGGCAAAGAGCTGGAAGATGTATTTGAAGCGGGCGTGGAGTGCTCTGCCAAAACAATGTATCCGGACTGGCTGAGTCTGACCGGCAAAGGGTATATTGCCAGCATGTATAAACAGTACGGCAAGGTAATTTCCCCTATGGGCTGTCGTGCGTTCCTGTCTCCGTGGTACGAGAGAGGCGGCATGCATCCGGCGGATGAGGAGGATTCCCCTGTTTTTGTGGGCAGGTTTAATATAGGTGTTGTTTCGTTACATCTGCCTATGATTTTAGCGAAATCCCGTCAGGAGAACAAAGATTTTTATGAGGTATTGGATTATTATCTGAATTTGATCAGACAACTTCATATCAGAACTTATGCGTATCTGGGGGAAATGCGTGCTTCCACGAATCCGCTTGCTTACTGTGAGGGCGGATTCTTAGGCGGACATTTGCAGCTTCACGATAAGATTAAACCGATTTTGAAGACTGCGACCGCCAGTTTCGGTATTACTGCCTTTAATGAGCTGCAGGAGTTATATAATGGCAAATCTCTTGTAGAAGACGGAAGCTTTGCGCTTGAAGTGCTGGAGCATATCAATAATAAAATAGCGGAATATAAAGAGGAAGACGGAAACCTCTATGCAATCTACGGTACACCGGCTGAGAATCTTTGCGGTTTACAAGTGAAGCAGTTTCGGGCAAAATACGGTATTGTTGAAGGTGTGTCCGATAAAGAATATGTATCCAACAGCTTTCATTGTCATGTGACGGAGGACATTACCCCGATTGAAAAGCAGGATCTGGAATACCGCTTCTGGGAACTGGCTAACGGCGGTAAAATACAATATGTGAAATATCCTATTGACTATAACATGGATGCGATCAAGACATTGATTCGCCGGGCCATGGAGATGGGATTCTATGAGGGTGTCAATTTATCATTAGCCTACTGCGACGACTGCGGACACCAGGAACTTGAGATGGATGTGTGCCCTGCGTGCGGCAGCCGCAATCTGACTAAGATCGATCGTATGAACGGTTATCTGGCGTATTCCCGTGTGCACGGAGATACCAGATTAAGTGATGCGAAGATGGCGGAGATCGCAGAAAGGAAAAGTATGTAATGAGATATCACAATATAACTAAAGATGATATGTTAAACGGTGACGGTCTGCGTGTGGTACTCTGGGTGGCCGGCTGTACACATTGTTGCAGGGAATGCCATAATCCCATTACATGGGACCCTGACGGCGGCATTTTGTTTGATGAAAAAGCAAAGAAAGAGATTTTTGATCAACTGGATAAACCTTATATCAGCGGAATTACTTTTTCTGGCGGAGATCCGCTGCATTCGGTAAATCGGTTGGACGTAAGAGAACTGATGGAGGAAATCAGACAAAAATATCCGAATAAAACGATATGGCTTTATACGGGAGATACATGGGAGGATATTTTGCACTATCCCATGATGAAATATGTAGATGTTCTGGTGGACGGAGAGTTTAAGATTGATTTGAAAGATACCAAACTGCACTGGAAAGGAAGCAGCAATCAGCGGGTGATTGATGTACAGGAGAGCCTGCGCCAGACGGATCCCGCGACCCCGGTACTGCATTGTATTGATTAATTGTGGAGAGAGGAACAGAGATTGGAAACGATCAAGATAAAATACTTTACGGATAAGATAGAAAAACTGACTTACATTGACGGTAAATCTGACTGGATCGATCTGCGTGCGGCGGAGGATGTGGAGCTGAAAGCAGGCGAGTTTAAATTGATCCCGTTAGGAGTTGCCATGGAATTACCGGCAGGATATGAGGCGCATGTGGTACCCAGAAGTTCTACATTCAAGAATTTCGGCATTATACAGACGAATCATCAGGGTGTGATAGACAGCTCATACTGCGGTGATAACGACCAGTGGTTTATGCCGGTATATGCGGTGCGAGATACGCAGATCCATGTAAATGACAGGATATGTCAGTTTCGCATTATGGAAAATCAGCCGAAGATTGTTTTCAACGAAGTTGCACATCTGGATCATGATGACCGCGGCGGACACGGCAGCACAGGTAAGCAATAATCTTGCAAAAAATAAGGATAAGGTGCATAAGAAAACTCCTTCCAAGACATACTATGGAAAACGATGGTACAGTCTTGGAAGGAGTTTTTAACAGTGCAGAAAAGAGAAGAAAACCAGAATAGTAAAATGACTACATCCCTGCAACAGACTATGACGTATATGAACGAGCACATGGCACCGGATACAAGCTTTGACATTGTGTATCGCGTCATAGAGGTAGGCGGAAGGCAGGCTTGCATCTACTTTATAGACGGATTCTGTAAAGATGAACTGATGATGAAGATTCTGCAGTATTTTATTGATTTGAAACCGGCGGACATGCCGGAGAATGTTCATGAGATGGCGAAGAAGGCAACGCCGTATGTGGAAGTAGATTTAAAAGATGCGTGGAGCGATATTCTCTACAGTATTTTATCCGGTGTGTTTGCACTCTTTATTGACGGCTATGACAGATGTATTCTGATTGATTCCAGAACTTATCCGGCAAGAGGCGTGGAAGAACCCGATAAGGATAAAACGCTGCGTGGATCTAAAGATGGTTTTGTGGAGACAATAGTCTTTAACACGGCGCTGATCAGGCGGCGGATTCGAAGCACGGAGCTTCGCATGGAGATGTTAAATGCCGGTCAAAGCTCCCGCACGGATATTGTACTGTGCTATATGGATAACAGGGTGGATCACGGATTTCTTGACAAGGTGAAGAGAAGGATCGAGGAGATACAGGTGGATGCTTTGACAATGAATCAGGAGAGTCTGGCGGAATGTCTCTATCAGCGTAAGTGGTTTAACCCTTTTCCGAAATTTAAGTTTACGGAACGGCCGGACGTGGCGGCAGCGCAGGTGCTGGAGGGGGATATTGTGATTCTGGTGGATAATTCGCCATCCGCTATGATCGTGCCCACATCTATTTTTGACATTGTGGAAGAGGCGGACGACTATTATTTCCCTCCGGTTACGGGAACATATCTGCGGTTGACCAGATTTGCCATTTCTATACTGACTTATATCATGACACCCACATTCCTGCTTCTCATGATGAATCCGGAATGGATACCGGAATCCTTTCAGTTTATCATGCTGCAGGAGGATCCGAATATTCCGCTGATCGCGCAATTTCTCATATTGGAACTGGCGATAGACGGATTGAAGCTGGCGGCGGTCAATACGCCCAATATGCTCAGTACGCCGCTCAGTGTGATGGCAGCGCTGGTGCTCGGTGAATTTTCGGTTAACAGCGGGTGGTTCAATTCGGAAGTTATGCTCTATATGGCCTTTGTAGCGATTGCAAATTACACCCAGCAGAATTATGAACTGGGGTATGCTTTGAAATTCATGCGGATCATTAACTTGATCCTGACAGCGATATTCGGATTATATGGGTATATTGCGGCAGTTTTGATCTTCATATTCTCGGTTGTCTGTAATAAGACACTTTCGGATAAAAGTTATATTTATCCGTTGCTGCCGTTCAATCCCAGACAGCTTGCGAAGAGACTGTTACGTCTGCGGCTGCCGGAGGCAAAGAAGTAGTAGGAAGAATTTTTTTTGAAATGGAATTTTAAGCTATATCTAGCTTAAAATAATCTATTAATTAGCTAAAAAACACTCTGATAATTTGTGCATAGTTAATAAAAAAGAAAAATTATTTTTGTTCTACTTGTTATTTTTATAATGCAATAGTAGAATACAAACATACAGATGACGAAATTATTATTAGGCAACTTGAATATGGAAGATAAAAAATTAAGTTAAAAATATTTGATTTGGAGCAAAATTAACTTTATGGTTTAAGGCAGACTATGTTGAAAAACAAGAGTGGGGAGGATATGATATGGGATATGAAATACATGCTGAAAAGGGGTGGGTCAATAGAGGGAATCTTTATCGGCTAAAGGAGCTTATGAAGAGGGCGGAAAGTGGAGACAGGATGACATTGGTATTCTTAGGCGGATCGATCACGCAGGGAGCGGTATCTACCCGGCACACAAATTGCTATGCATATCTTGTATATGAATGGTTTGTGAGAAGGTTTCCGAAGACCGCATTTACTTACATTAACGCAGGGGTTGGCGGGACGACTTCTCAATTCGGTGTGTCCAGAGTAGATGAGGATGTGCTGTTATACAAACCTGATTTTGTGATCATAGAGTTTTCGGTCAATGATGATAACAATGATTTCTATCAGGAGACATATGAAGGGCTCGTACGCAAGGTATACGGCAACGCTTATGAGCCCGCAGTTCTGCTGGTACATAATATTTTCTATGATACAGGTGTCAGTGCGGAAGAGAAACATCGGGTCATCGGCGCTCACTATGGGCTGCCGAGTGTCAGCATGCAGACTACCATATATCCGGAAGTAGCTTCGGGTGTTATTCCAAATCGCGAAATCACGCCTGACGATCTGCATCCGAATGCCAACGGACATGAGCTGGTCGCGGAGGTGATTACGGATTGCTTGGATCGGATCTATATGTGCAGATGGGAAGAGGAAGAGAAACCCATGGACATGCCGGAATCTGTGACAGCTAACGCGTATGCGCAGGCGAAACGGTATCAGAATCACAACAGCAGCCCCGTATGCAATGGCTTTACGGTGGATAATACATTAAAGAAATATGTGAGCGACGCGTTCCGATGTGGATGGACGGCATCGGAAAAAGGCGCTTCCATTATATTTGAAGTGGAGGGAACCGAGATTGCAGTGCAGTACCGCAAATCGGTGAATAAGCCCGCACCTGTTGCGATCGCGATAGTTGATGGGGATGACGCACACGCAGTCACTCTGGATGCTAATTTTGATGAGGATTGGGGTGACTGTCTGCATATTGATACGGTGGCGTACCATATCAAACCGGGTGTACATAAGGTGGAGATCAGAATGACAGAAACACATGAAAATGACGTAGTGCCGTTTTATCTGGTATCAGTGATCGGGGCGTAACTTGATTCGGAGCAATATATTTATAAATACGTAAAATCAGATTTAGAAGAGGAGAACTGTATAAATGTTCAGAGATGATTTTGTGTGGGGTGTTGCCAGCAGCGCTTACCAGATAGAGGGGAGAGATCCGCAGGATGGGGCTGGTAAAATGATCTGGGATACGTTTACCGAGGAAGGACGTATCATGGATGGCAAGGATGCATACGTTGCCTGTGATCATATGCACCGGTATCGGGAAGACTATCGGATTATGCGCCTATTGGGCGTGAAGGCCTATCGTTTTTCTGTCAGTTGGAGCAGGATTATGCCGGAAGGGACAGGCAGAGTTAACGAGAAGGCTGTCGCGTTATATAGAGATATGATTGCAACCATGAGAGAAAACGGTATTACGCCGTATCTGACGATGTATCACTGGGAACTTCCGCAGGCACTGCAGGATCGTGGCGGCTGGCTGAATGAAGAGATGATTGGATGGTTCGGTGATTATGCGAGAGTGGTTGCAGAGAACTTTTCCGATGTTTGTGAATATTTTATCACATTGAATGAGCCGGAATGCTTCGTAGGATTGGGACACCTAAGCGGCATTCATGCTCCCGGAAAGAAGCTGGTTTATCGGGAAACTTTTCAGGTTGCGCACAATGCACTGCGGGCGCACGGACAGGCGGTTATCAATCTCAGGAAGTATGCGAAGCAGAAGATTAAGATTGGTTATGCGCCAACCTGCGGCATGGCATATCCGGCGAGTAATAAGCCGGAAGATATCGAGGCAGCAAGGAAAGTGCTGTTTTCGTTCTATAATCCGATGGATAACTGGACTTGGAATGTGGCATGGTTTAACGATCCCGTGTTCTTGGGAAAATACCCGCAGCACGGTTTGGAACAGTTTGGAGAATACCTTCCCGAGATTACCGAGGAGGATATGGCGCTGATCGCACAGCCTCTTGATTTCATGGGACAGAATATATACAACGGTTATATGGTGCGCGCAGGTGCAGACGGTGAGCCGGAATTTGTAGAAAGACCGGCGGGATACTCTAAGACAGCGGCAGGATGGCCTGTGACACCGAAATGTCTGTACTGGGGCGTGAAATTCCTGTATGAAAGGTATCGTATGCCCTTGTATATTACGGAGAACGGCATGTCCTGTCATGATATTGTGTCTCCTGACGGACAGGTGCATGATCCTAACAGAATCACTTTCTTAGATCAATATCTGTCGGCATTGCAGCGTGCAAGCGACGATGGGGCAGATGTAAGGGGATATTTCCTGTGGACGTTTTTAGATAATTTTGAGTGGGATAAGGGCTATACGGAACGGTTCGGGCTCGTATATGTAGATTTTGCAACGCAGAAGCGCATTGTGAAAGATTCCGCTTACTGGTATCAGAAAGTTATGGAGGAAAATGGTAAAATGTTATCGATCAATCAACCTGCAAAACCGATTCTCTTTTTAAATCCTGTTTTCAAACAGATGATTTGGGGAGGAGATCGTCTTGGAAAAAACTGGCCCTATGAGATTCCCGGCAGCGATACCGGTGAATGCTGGGCTGTCAGTGCTCATCCGAACGGAGACTGCACGATCAGAGAAGGCATCTATGAAGGACAGACGCTTTCTACACTTTGGGAGAAGTATCCGGAACTGTTTGGGAATACCGGATTGGACCGTTTTCCGTTACTTGTTAAGATCATAGATGCGAAAGAAGACCTGAGCATTCAGGTGCATCCCGATGATGCGTATGCTAAGATACATGAGAATGGTTCTCTTGGTAAGACCGAGTGCTGGTATGTGCTGGATTGTGATGAAGATTCCAGTCTTGTAATCGGACACAATGCAGGCAGTAAGGAAGAACTCACCGATATGATACATAATGGCAAGTGGGGTGAGCTGATCAGAGAGATTCCTGTGAAAAAAGGTGACTTTATGCAGCTCGATCCGGGGACCGTGCATGCGATCAAAGGCGGATTGATGATTCTGGAGACACAGCAGAACAGCGATATTACTTACCGCATGTATGATTATGGACGATTGACCAACGGTAAGCCGAGAGAACTGCATATCGACAAGAGTATCGATGTGATTACCGTACCGGCTAAGTCTGTGGCGGAAAGTATCATGAAGGTGGACGATCTGCCGGTTAATCAGATGAATCTGTTGATTTCCTGTGATTATTATAAGGTGTGGAAAATGAATGTGACAAAACCTGTCACGATTGATCAGGAATATCCGTTCCTGATTATGAGCGTGATTGAGGGTGACGGGCTGATCAACGGACAGATGATACGCAAAGGAGATCACTTTATTTTGCCAAATGAATACGGTGAGGTAAAATTGCAGGGCAGCATGCAGTTGATTGCATCAACAATATAATGAGTGCTTTCGCAGAGAAGTGCGCTGTTTATGTATATCGGTTGACTTTTATTTGCGGGATTGATATTATAATTAATATATAAAATCGTTATACATACGCAGGGGATGAGCGCTATGGAGAAAAGTATCAGTCTTGACATCGCCGCACTTATTTTGTTGATTATACTGTTACTTTCATGTATTTTACGCAAAATGACGAGTGATTTATCCAATCGCATATTTCTTATTATTATATTGTGCGCAATCGCATCGACGGTGTTCGATATTATAGCGGTAGCGCTTGATAATGTGCACAGTGCTCAGACCTCCTTGCTGTATGCGGTAAATGCAGGGTATTTGTACATGCATTTTCTGAGTGCGCCGATGCACCTGATCTTTGTAATCAGTCTGACTGACACATGGCATAAACTGCGCAAAAATCACGTTATGCAGTTTATGCTTATTCTGCCGCTTTTTGTTATGCTGGTCGCCTTCGTTGCGAACGCCGGCAACCAGCTTGTCTTTTCAGTGGAGAACGGTTATACAAGAGGTCCGCTGTTTGGCATAATGTATGTGGCGACTGTTATGTATATCATTTTTGATATTCTTTATATTATCCGTTATAGAAAATTATTTAATTTTGCGAAGATTTTGACGATCGGTGCAGTCATTCCCATCGGAATGGCAGCTATGCTGATACAACTATTTATACCGACGGCGCTGGTGGAGATGTTTGCCGGTGCGGTCAGCTTGCTGATTATCAGTATCGGTATCCAGAGACCCGAGGATTATATTGATTCTTTTACTTTACTCATGAAATACAGTGCTTATGTGAATGACATGAAACGTACTTTTTATAATGAAAAGCACGTGAAAATCGTTATGCTCAATATTGGTAATTTCCGGGCGATCCAGTCGATGATAGGATTTGATTCTGCTACACAGGTGCTTAAGGATGTGGCGGACAAGATTCGGGAAGTCAACAGAAAACAGCATGGATACGCGGATCTGTATTATCTTGATAACGGCAGATTCAGGATGGTATTCTATGATAAAAATATCGATAACGCGGAATCCGTGGCAGATGTATTGAATCAGGAATTGAAAGAAAAGAGAAGTTTTTACGGACTGGATATTAACCTGACCCCCTTCATTGTTCTGGCGAGCTGTCCGGAGGAAATTACGGACTTTAAGATGCTCATGACGTTCGGTGCCGATTTTCATGAGAAGAATCATTACACGGGACAGGTTATGAAGGCAGGTGAGCTATATGATAGGAATCAGCTCTCCATTCAGAATAATATTGACATGATTATAGACCGGGCGCTTGAAGAAGGGAGTTTTCAGGTATACTATCAGCCGATTTACTCTATTCCTCACGGCAAATTTGTCTCTGCTGAGGCTTTGATCCGCCTGTTTGATTCCCAGTATGGGTTTATCTCTCCTGAATTTTTGATTACTGCGGCAGAGAGAAGCGGTGCAATTCACAGAATTGGAGAGTATGTTTTTGAGCAGGTATGTCAGTTTATCGCAAGCGATGAATTCAGGCGGCTGGGGCTGGACTATATTGAGGTAAATCTGTCGGTGGCACAGTGTATGAACAGTGATCTTCCGGAGACATTACTTGCGATCATGAAAAAATATAATGTTTCTTCGGATAGGATCAATCTGGAGATCACGGAGACGGCAGCAGCTTATGCACAGAATGTTCTGACTGAAAATCTGGAGAGACTCACGGAAGCCGGAATCAGCTTCTCTTTGGATGATTACGGAACAGGGTATTCTAATATGAAGCGCGTGATTCAGATGCCTCTTAAGATTATTAAGCTGGATAAATCTTTCGTGGATGAGAACAATAATCCGAAGATGTGGATATTCTTGGAAAATACAGTCAGGATGATTAAGGACATGAACATGGAAATCGTTGTAGAAGGTGTTGAGACGCAGGAGATGCTTGATGCATTTTCGAGGCTACAGTGCGATTTTATCCAAGGATATTTCTTCTCAAAACCGATTCCGAGAAAAGATTTCGTAGCATTCATTGCGCAGGCAAACAGCGCTTCCTAAAGCATAATAGCATGTAAAAAAATAAAACAGCCCCAAAGTGGCAAACTGCTTTGGAGCTGTTTTTCAAATAGTTGTTGATTGATATAAATATTGTATGTTAATTGAAAGTAGATGAGAGAAAGGTGAGGGTAGCAGTATGGAGAAAAGATTTGTTTATGACGAAGACATCGCGCTCGTGGAAACAGGGTGCGGAAAGGTGCGTGGCTATTTTTATGATGACGTGTACATTTTTAAAGGAATCCCATATGCGAAGGCGAAACGCTTTCACGCGCCGGAGCCGGTAGAACCTTGGGAAGGTGTATTTGAGGCAACAAGCTACGGTTATGTATGCCCGCTGCTAAACCTGCCGAAGCCGAATGGTGAATTACTGGTGCCTCATCGTTATTGGGTGATGAATGAGGACTGCCAGAATTTGAACGTCTGGACGCCGGGCTTGGACAGTGAGAAGCGCCCTGTTATGGTGTGGCTCCATGGAGGCGGATTTACCGATGGTTCTTCGATTGAGCAGATTGCCTATGAGGGCGGGAATATGTGCAAGCTGGGACAGGTTGTGGTGGTGTCTGTGAACCACAGACTGAATGTGCTGGGGTATTGCGATCTTTCTCCTTTCGGGGAAGAATATGCAAATTCCGGAAATGCGGGGACGGATGATCTGGTAGCTGCTTTGAAATGGGTGCATGATAATATTGAGAGATTCGGCGGTGATCCGGAGAATGTGATCGTTTTCGGACAGTCCGGCGGTGGCGTGAAGGTAACGACCCTGTTGCAGACCCCGGCGGCGGACGGACTCTATGCCAAGGGAATTATCATGAGCGGCGTAATCGATGATGGTTTACTTATGGACGGGAAGGGCAGCGGAGAGAAATTAGGGCGTGCTCTTATGGAAGAGCTCAAGGTTGATAATATGAAGGAGCTGGAGACGGTTCCTTATGATTTGTTGGCTGCAGCTTATAATAAAGTAATGCCTGATTTAAAGAATGCAGGAGAGTACGTTGGTTGTTCGCCGTATATGAATGCTTTTTATAAGGGGGAACCGGTTAAGAACGGTTTTCGTAAAGAAACAGAGCATGTACCGTTAATAGTGGGCAGTGTATTCGGAGAGTTTGGCTCTTTTGCACCTACGCCATATAAGCGTTCAGGGCTGACGGAAGGGGAAGGCATCAAGATTGTGGAGCAGGAGGTAGGAAAAGAAGAATCGAAAGAGTTGATCCGGCTGTTTCAAAAGACTTATCCGGAACGCAATCCGGCGGACATCTTGACAATGGACTTTATGTTTAGGAGACCTGAGATAGACTATATCAGAGAGAGAAGCAAGTGCAGCGGAAGAGTATGGTCATATTTATTTAATCTTGATATGAATTTTGACGGAGGACGCACGCCATGGCACTGTGCGGATATTCCTTATTTCTTCCACAATACGCAGTATGCGCCGTACACACAGGAAGAAGGTGTTACGGAGCGTGTGGAGAAGCTAATATTTGATTCCATTATGGCTTTTGCTAAGACAGGAAATCCCGAGAATCCAGAGGTGCCCAAGTGGGCTGCCTGTACGCTGGATAAGGAATCCATACTGGTGATCGGTAAAGAAACCACAGTACGGGAGAATTTTGATCATGAACTGATTCCGGTCCTTGAAAAGTGCATGGGACCTGTATATGCCAGAAATATGGAAAAACAGATGAAGAACATACAGCATTAAATGATGAGAAAGGCATGGGAATGCAAATGGGAGAACAGGGATTTTGGCATGAGAATGAAAATTACATAGATTCGGTAATGAATACGGTGAATATGCTGGCGGAAGATACCTATATTTACATTCTGCACCTAAAGCAGAACAGAGTATGGTTTTCAGAGACGGCCAGAGCCTATTTTGGGATCCGGGATAAGTATGTTTTAAACCATTATGAAGTTATGCACGATCTGGTCCATCCTGTTGACTGGTGGGAGTATGAAGAAGGGATTCCGGAAAGGACGCAGGGAAAGAATCTTGACAGGGAATTGTGCGTCCGGATGAAAGGTGTTTCCGGGGAATATCATATGTTCAGCATCCATACGGATATCGTAACGGATAAGAAGAATGGTGAAGAGTATCTGCTCGTTCTGCTGCATAATGAAAATGTTCTGCCGAGAATTGACGCCTTGACGGATTTATATTCTCAGGCAAGATTCGTGGCAGACATTGATACAGCGATTGGAAAGAAAGAGCCTTTTGCCGTGTTAATGATTAAACTGGAGCGATTTACTAATCTGAATATTATTTACGGGAATGACTTTACCAACCAGATTCTAAAAGAAACGGCACTGCAGTTTATTTATATGATGGATGAGAACAGCGCTGTTTACCGTCTGGATGGTCCGAAATTTGGGTTTATCTTAAAGGGATGCGGGAGAGAAAAACTACTTTTTTTCGAACAAGAGCTTAGGAACAAGATGGCAAGTGGAATTCAGGTAAACAATACGCAGATTACACCGAAAATATGTGCGGGAGCGATTTTGATCGAGCAGTATGATGGGAAAGCGGATTCACTCTGTTCAAAGGCAGCATACGCTTTGGGGCAGTCGGAAACAGAACAGCAAGGGAGAATGATTATTTTTAATGATGAAGTGCGTACTTCTAAGAATGCAGATCTGGAATTGATGAAGGTGATCCATCAGTCGGTCAGGGAAGGCTGCGTGGGATTCTATGTAGAATATCAGCCGATCGTGGTTTCCGGAACAGGGCACATTATAGGAGCGGAAGCATTGGTCAGATGGCGCATGGAGCCCTATGGAACTGTTCCTCCCGGCATGTTCATCGCATGGATGGAAAAAAATCCGGAGATGTATGAACTCGGCAATTATGTGCTGAAAACAGCTCTACAGGAAACAGTGGGACTGCTTGAGATCTTGCCGGAGTTTGTTCTCAACGTCAATGTGTCGGCGAGACAGATGGAGCGGGAAGAGTTTCACGCGGAGGTGCTGCGTATTTTAGAACAGACGGGATTTCCGGCCAGTCACCTGTGCCTGGAATTGACTGAACGGTGTAAAGATATGCCGCTGGAATCGATAAAGAGAGAAGTGGAATTTTTCCAAGGGTACGGTATCCGCATGGCAATGGATGATTATGGAACCGGAAGCGCTTCTTCAGGAATCGTGCTTTATGCTCCGATGGATGAGATCAAACTGGATATGAGCTTCATTCGGGGGATTACCGAAGATGCCAAGAAACAGGCTATGGTTAAGGCTATTGTCGAATTTGCCAACAGTTCCGGTATGAGTACCTGTTTAGAAGGCGTGGAGACAGAGGAGTTGCAGAATTATCTGCGTAAATATCAGGCTACATGGTTTCAGGGCTATTATTACTCGAAACCGATTGAAATAACTAAACTTTGGGAGCTGGTGCAGGCTTAGACAAAGAAAAGACAGGGAGAAAATGATGGTAAATAAGATTTTTGACATCGAAAAGTATGCGAAAGCGGCAAGAGCCGTGGTGGCGGAAGGGATCGTTATGCTGCGCAATGAATCCCATCTGCTTCCTTTGAAAAAGGGGGAGAAGATTGCCCTGTTTGGCAGAGGACAATTTAATTATTATAAAAGCGGTACCGGTTCGGGCGGTATGGTTAATACAAGCTATGTAGTCGATATCAGGGACGCCCTTAAGCAGAGCAGCTTTGTTTTAAACGAGGAACTGGAGGCGGTTTATGAGGAATGGCTTAAAGAAAATCCGTTCGATATCGGCGTAGGATGGGGTGCAGAACCATGGTTTCAGAAGGAAATGCCTCTGACGCAGGAATTAGTAGAGCGTGTCAGAAAAGCTTCTGACACGGCGGTGATTGTGATTGCCAGAACGGCAGGGGAAGATAAGGACAATAAAGCGGAAGCCGGCAGTTATCTGCTGACGGAAGAAGAGGAAGAGATGCTCCGGCTTGTGTGCGCCTCTTTTGAGCGCACAGTGGTCCTTCTGAATGTAGGAAATATCATTGATATGAAGTGGGTGGAGCGTTACCGCCCCTCCGCGATTCTGTATGTATGGCAGGGCGGTCAGGAAGGCGGAAACGGGGTGCTTGACATACTGGAGGGAAAGGTATCCCCTTCCGGTAAGCTTACGGATACTATTGCAGAAGATATTACGGATTATCCGTCCACAAGAAATCATGGTGATCGGAAACGAAACATCTATCAGGAAGATATCTATGTAGGCTATCGGTATTTTGAAACATTTGCAAAGGAGAAAGTGCTTTACCCTTTCGGCTTCGGGCTTTCCTATACTACATTTACAATAGAGGCAGAACTTGCGGGGAATGAAAAACCGGACAGCGGAAAAGCAGGGCAGGACGGCAGGATTATGTTCTGCGTGAAAGTGACAAATACGGGAACTTGTGCCGGAAAAGAGGTAGTGCAGATTTATTGTCAGGCACCTCAGGGAGTATTGGGTAAACCAGCCAGAAGTCTGTGCGGTTTTGCCAAGACGAGAGAACTTGCTCCCGGGGAGTCACAGGAATTGCAGATACCGGTTTCGCGGGAATATCTTGCCTCCTATGATGACAGTGGAATTACCGGACACAAGTCCTGTTATGTACTGGAAGAAGGGGAATATGGCTTCTTTGTGGGGACAGACGTAAGAAGCGCATTTCCTGCCGGAAGCCTGTGCCTGGAGGAAACGATTGTAGTGCAGCAATTGGATGAAGCCTGCGCGCCGGTGACATCTTTCGAGCGAATGAAACCGCAGCCGATGGAAAACGAAGGATTTCGGGTAGATTATGAAACGGTAACACTTCGCACGCAGAGTCCATCGGTCAGGCGCACGGAAAAGTTGCCGGAGAGTTATGCCTGCACAGGAGATCAGGGCTATAAACTTTCTGATGTGGAAGAAGGCAAAGTGTCCATGGAGACATTTCTTACTCAGTTATCGGATGAAGACTTGTGCTGTATAGTGCGTGGAGAGGGTATGTGCTCTCCGAAAGTGACACCCGGAACAGCGGGAGCTTTCGGCGGCATTACGAAGCGGCTGCAAGATTTTGGGATTCCGGCGGCCTGTTGTGCGGACGGACCGAGCGGTATCCGCATGGACTGCGGCAGCATTGCTTTTGCCATGCCGAACGGAACCTGTCTGGGGTGCACTTTTAATGAGGCACTTTCGGAAGAATTGTTTGAATGGGAAGGATTGGAGCTTCGCAAAAATAAAATTGACACATTGCTGGGACCCGGCATCAACCTTCACAGGAATCCGTTAAATGGGCGTAATTTTGAATATTTCAGCGAGGACCCTTTGCTGACAGGTAAGATGGCGGCAGCCCAGCTTCGCGGCATGGGACGCTATGGAGTTACCGGAACGATCAAACACTTCGCATGTAACAGTCAGGAATTTAAGCGCCATATTGTAGAGGCGGTTGTTTCGGAACGTGCGCTCAGGGAGATCTATCTGAAGGGTTTTGAGATCGCGGTAAAGGAGGGCGGTGCGTACTCTGTCATGAGTTCTTACAATCCGATCAACGGATTCTGGGCTGCCGGTAATTACGATTTGATTACTACGATACTGCGTGAAGAATGGGGATATGACGGTATCGTTATGACTGATTGGTGGGCCAAGGCAAATGATGAGGGCGCTACCGGCAAAACGGAGAATGTGGCGGCGATGGTGCGTGCTCAGAATGATTTGTTTATGGTGACGACCAATGCCGAGGAAAATTCCATGAAAGATAATTCCATGGAAAGCCTGGAGAAAGGAACTGTTACGAGAGGCGAATACCTGCGCAGCGCGGCGAACATCTGCCGGTATCTTCTGCGAGCTCCTGCATATCAGCGGCTTATGGGTAGAGAGAGTGAGCTGGACAGACAATTGGCGGCTATTGTGGAAAAGGAAGCGGAGTCTTTCGGCGAGATGTTGCGCTTCTCTATGTCAGAGGATACCGGTTATCTTCCGGTAGAACAGATAGGTACGGGAAAGGGAAGCAATGTAATATTTGAGATCAACGTAAAAGAGCGGGGAATATACCGAATGGAGCTTGTCTGTAGAGTTGCCGGACAGGGATGTCTTGCTCAGATTCCGCTTACGCTATCTCAGGATAAACAGATTTTGAAAACCATAGCCCTCACCGGTGCAGATCAAGAATGGAGGACTGAGGAAATACAATTGAATCCTACTTTCCATAATACCACTTTTTTGAAATTCTATTTCGGACAGAGTGGGATGGAGATTCAGGAGGCTCGTGTGGTGTTGGTCGAATCGCTGGAAGAAAAATTCCGTGCGATGAGAGAGGCGCGAAGAGAAGAATAAGAAAACTTCGAAGGAGTATTTTATATGAAAACAAAAGTTTTTATTGACGGAAGTGAAGGGACAACAGGATTAAGAATTAATGAACGCTTTCGCAATCGTGACGATATAGAGTTATTGTACATTGACCCGGAACTTAGAAAAAATCCGGAAGAGAGAAAGAAAATGATTAATGCTTCGGATATCACTTTTCTGTGTTTACCGGATGAGGCGGCAAGGGAATCTGTTGCACTGATAGAGAATGAAGATGTAATAATTATTGACGCATCTACTGCACACCGGACAGAAGAAGGATGGGCATACGGATTCCCGGAATTGTCTGATGAGCATAAAACAGCCATTAAGAAAGGAAAGCGGGTAGCGGTTCCGGGATGTTATGCTACGGGATTCATCTCCTTAGTGTATCCTCTGATAGCTGGAGAGATTCTTCCCAAAGATTATCCGGTAAGCAGCTTTGCAATTTCAGGATATAGCGGAGCTGGTAAGAAAACGATAGCGGCTTATGAAAGTGAGGACAGACCGAAAGAATTATCGTCAGGAAGAGAATATGCATTAACACAACAACACAAGCACCTGAAAGAGATGAAGAAAATCACAGGGCTTGCGCGTACGCCGTTATTTTCGCCGATCATTGATGACTATTATAGCGGCATGGTGGTTTCCGTACCATTGTATGCGGATATGCTGACAAAAAAGGAAACGCCTGAATCGCTGCTTGATTATTATGCAGCGTATTACAAAAACCAAAGGTTCATTAAGGTAAGTGCAGCGGATGATGAAATTGCAGCGGGCGGATTCTTAGCAGGGAATGGATTGTCCGGTTGGGATGGTTTAAAGATTTATGCGACAGGAAATGAAGAGCGCATTGTTATTTCCTCACAGTTTGACAATTTAGGGAAAGGTGCATCCGGCGCGGCCATTCAATGTATGAACATTATTCTGGGATGTGACGAATCAAAAGGACTTGATCTGTAATTATACAGCGCATATATAAATGTCAAAAAGTAAGTGAAAGTAAAAATTTCTGTTGAACGGAAGGATAATGGCTTATGATAAGCAATTCATCTCTTATAGTTGGTATAGCGCTTTTGGGATATGTATTAACAAGTATTTTAAAAATAAACAAAGGTTTCGGACCTATTTTAGTATTGCAGCCAGCATGGCTGTATTGGAAATAGGAGGAGCGTTCGGGGTATTGTGGCCGGTTGCAATCATTTATTGCATTACTGTCGGTATTTTTTCCATTGCTTATATCGCCTGCACAAAGAACAAAGTGGATATAAAAGCTTACTTTTTAAATCCTGCCATTATCGGTTTCATGTTTGCAGCTTTGTTTTATATGTTTTTGTCTTACGGAAAAACGCTTTTCTATACGGAATTGGATGCTTTTTTGCATTGGGGCATGTTTTCTAAAGCCGTATTTTATAATCATAATCTTGATGTCTGGAGTAATGATTTGTGTGTAAATCATAGAGTCTATCCTCATGGTATGGCAGCATGGTATTCATTATTTGCTTTGGGGAAGAGTGTCTATACGGAACGAGATGTTATGTTGAGCAGCAATGTCCTTTTGTTTGCCTCCGGGTGCCCGCTTATTGATATTACCGTATGCAAGATAAGGAAATTGCTTCCAAACAATAAAATCATTTCAATTATTGTTTATGTTATATCCGGGATGAGTGTTGCAAGTTTTCTGTGGATTTGGAAATTCGGGGAAACATGGCCATATACATCCGGTTATATGGATATACCGCTTGGCGCTGCCTTTATGGCAGCTCTTTGTCTGGCCATAACAGATAGTGAAGACTATTACCGTAAAGCATTCGGCGTTTCCCTACTATCCGCTATGCTGGTTATGATAAAGCCTAGCGGTATTATTTTTGTCAGCGTTGTTTGTCTGGTTTATCTGGTGAATGAGTATATCAGTAAAGGATTTCATATGACGTCCAATGACGCATGGAAATTATTACGTGGGGGAATGCTGAACATTTCTATTCCGTTGATGGAATTAGGCATATGGAATATCATGATGAAATATCTTAACATAACGGGCGGAGACCAATTTAGGTTGAAAAATTTCCTGCCTGGTACTGTGATTGCAAAATACCAATCGGATACTGCGTATGCGGAGTTATTTCATATTGTCATACGGAATTTCATTACTGCTTTTTTTACTAGAGGAGTGGTTTTTCACATAAGTGCCTTTGGCTGGATGGCATTATGTATCGCCATAGCGGTGTTTACGATCATATTTCAGAAAAACCATCGTGAGAAAAAGAAAGTACTGTGTGTGAATAGTTGCATGCTGCTATTGTTCTGTCTTTACAATCTTTTTTTGCTATGGACTTACTTAACTACGATGTCAGAGGGAGAGGCGGTTGGAATTGTATGCTATGACAGATATATTGGCTCATATATTATAGGCTGGTTCGTGGTGTGTATCTATCTTCTGTTTTTTTATAATGTTGGTCCTATGAAAGTTCAATACCTATATATAGGCGGTTTCTTTTTATGCAATATTTTTGGTTTCTTGAGCAGAGATACCTATCTTAAAGAAATCGACCCTGAGATCAAGGAAATTTATGAATTGAAAGACAATATCCGGACATGCATTCCGGAGATGACCTATGATGATTCCGAAGACATGCCAGATCTATGGATTTCTTATGCAGACAAAGAAGAGTCTCTTAATGACGATCAGATAACTCAATTAAAATACTATTTGTTTCCGGAATTTGACCTTATAAATATCTATGGAATACAGGAAGATTACCATCGTGAAATGAAAGATATTATTGCTGAATTTAGTTTTGACTATATTGTTTTGTATGGCGTGAATGAAGAGTTCTATGATACCTATTATTGGTTTTTTTCGGACGGTCTGTCGAATGCCAGAGAGCAATATGAGAATGGACGCCATCAGGCATATAAGATAATAAGAGATGAAATTACGAATGAATTTTGCTGGTTTGAACCAATGTGAAACCATTGACAGCGAACAAACGCGTCTGTGCCTAAGTCAACTCAGCAGAAAAAGACCAGAATACCTTGTAGTGTCCGACATTTTCTGATAATATATGTACTTTAGCGTTGCCGAAACTACCAACCATACTTTAGGGTTTGTCAAGACGATGGATGTGGCTGTGGACTTCATGCATCAGATTAAAGAAACGGCAAACCAGACCGGGGAATCTATCAGCCAGTTAGAGAATGGGATCAATGAGATCACCAATTTTGTGGGACAGATTTCCGGAATTTCTGCACAGACCAATCTTTTGGCTTTAAATGCGAGCATTGAAGCGGCACAAGCCGGAGAGCAGGGCAGATGAGATCGTGGACGATGCCAACAATGAAGGAGAAATCACGGGTCTGACTGAAGAGTCCTTTGCAAGGGTAAAAAGTATTGCAGAGGAATTGTTGACCTTGTCTCATGCATCTATATAATATTGTATTTTTTGAGAGGGAAAGTATTATACTTTCCCTCATTTAATAATCCTTAATTTACTTTTTGACCATTACAGTCAAACCCCGGATTAAACGCATAGAAGTTCTTCTCGTTCAGTCTATCCTGTACGATTCTTAAAGCTTCACCGAAACGGGAAGATTGAAGTAAAAAATTATCTGTTGATTTTCTGCATTTTCTTTATAATGGATTGCCAATACATTCGGTCTTTTAGAACTCGAATTACCG
>JAAUZT010000002.1 GCA_014804485.1 Lachnospiraceae bacterium | reverse complement strand
CCCTACGGCAAACACGCTGAGAGTATAAGTGACTACCAGAGTCAACCCCACATAATCCAGTCCTTCAAAGACAAGCAATTTACATAACTGTGGTTTTGTCATACCCACACTCTGAATCATGGCAAATTCCTTCTTTCTGGAGACAATGGATGTAATCATGGAATTGATAAAGTTCAGTACTCCTACCAGCGCAATCACGATGCTGACCGCATTACCCATCACTGCGCTTGATCTGGTCTCGCGCTCATACTGCCTCGTCATGGACTGTCTGGAAGTGACTGATAAGGTCAATCCCGTTCGGGCAAAGTACGCATCTATCTTTTCCTGTGCCTCCTCAATTTTCTCATCAGCTACGTTAAAATACAGCTTGCGCAAAGTATTTTGAGGCCAACACTCCCGGAATGTCTCTGCGGGCATGATAAAATCCAGATAGAATCTATCCCGTGATCCGCCTTCATAGGCACCCTCCGTTACCGGCTGCAGGCTATTGAGTACTGCCATGACTGTGTACTCTCTTCCCTCTATATCCACCAAATCCCCCACGGATACCGTAGGCATAGCCTGCTCCTTTATACCGGCTTCCATGCCCGGCCCCAATGCCAGTACATATTTGCCTGTTGCAAAAAGTTCTCCGTCAAAGCTGCCGTTCTCCCAATATTCTTCTCTGCTGTACACATCTAACGGTATGCCGTCTATACCGTAAATAACACTGTAAGCTTTCCGCTCTTCTACGGCTCTTTGCATCGTCTCCACACCTGTCGGATCATAGGACGCCCAGGAATCCAATATATCTTCGGTATAAAATCCCTGTATGTTCGCTATTGTCTGTTCACTCAGCGCAATCTGCGTCTCGTGGCTGTACAGATGCCCCACTGACTCCAATCCTTCTATTGACTCAATTAGTCGAACCAATTCTCCGCTCAAGGAATCACCCTGCGGATCATATCCTGTCATATAAGCTTCATTGGTCGCCTCATCGATCTGATAATCTGCTATCGTCAATCCCTCCAGATATTTCTCCATATCAAAAGAGGCATTCTTAGCATAAAAACAGCTCATCAGCGTCAGCCCTAATGTGAGGGAACAGATCACGGTAACGGTACGTTTCCTGTTTCGACCCAGATTTGACCAGGCCAGTGCAAATAACGACGCACTTCCCTGACGTTTCTTCCTTCCACGCCTGCTCCAGGTTACATCGCTGTAACGCAGCGCCTCTATGGGAGATACTTTTCCTGCCAGTTTTGCCGGACGCATACAAGAGACCAATACAGTCAATCCCGCAAAAAGGGCTGAGCCGATGAAGATAACCGGGCTTGCCGACACACTTCCCGCCTGAAAACTGATCAGCACAGGTACCAACACTGCACCCAGCAGATAACCCAGAATCAGTCCGATCGGAATACCTATGGCACACAACTGCCCCGCCTGTACATAGATCAGTTTTTTCATCTGCTTCTTAGTCGTTCCAAGGGTCTTTAATTTACCATAGAACTGTATATCCGCAGTAACGGAAATCTGAAAAATATTATAGATGATCAAATATCCTGCCGCAAAAACCAGAACCATTCCCAGATACATCGGCAGATTCTCCTGTACCGCCATCCGGTTCAGCTCGGAAGAATACGCCAGATTAACGCCATACTCCAAATCCCCAAGTCCCAGTTCCGACAAAATGCGATCCATGCTGCCCTCGATATCGTGATCACTGTAGAGACTTACCTGTGCCATATAAATCCCCATCATTGCCTCAGCATCAAGTCCGCCGACCGACTCTATCGCCTCATCCGCAAATTCCCTGCTCACCCACGCCATACTGGCATAACTGGATTCATTTGCCTCCCAGAATCCGCACAGGGTAAAAGTGGAGGTGATCAACTCTTTCGACCTAAAATCCGCCATCCACTGCAATGTCACTGTCTCGCCTNACTCNTGGGGCACNCCCAGTCTGGTAAGNACCATAGTGTCCAGCGCNATCTCNTCCTCATTCTGNGGCATCCTTCCGGTGTCCGGCAGTGCGAAAGAGTGCTTTGCATAGCTNTCATCCGCCCAGCGCACTTCCACCTGNCGNCCCGAGACNCGCTGATCCTCCGCAAGTCCTGCCACCAGGCTGTGCCCCACTTCCGACACATTCGGATGCGCCGCGATCATGTCTGCCTGTTCCTCCGTAATAGATTTAAAAGACGCCTGCGCATCATATCCTGTCTGCTTATAAGTCATCTCGATAATGTTCTTGCTCATACTCTGACTTAAAACAAAGAGCGTGGTAAACATCAATGTGGTAAGCACAATGGCAAGCACTGCCACAAGATTGCGCCCTTTATTTTGTTTAAAAATACGTTTATTTATTACAATTATCGGTTGAAACATAATCCCTGTCCTCCCTATTTTCTCTCTAATTTCACGATTCCACCCATCCATATTCCGCATACTGACTCAATTTTCGCTGTCTTATCAAGCCGCACTCACGGTCTCATCATCGCATCACACCACAATACGTCCGTCCTCGATGTGTATCACCCTGTCAGCCCGCGCAGCAATCTCAGGGTTGTGGGTAATCATCACGATCGTCTGACGAAACTGCTCACTGGTCATCTTAAGCAGACTGATCACATCGTCACTTGTTGCGGAGTCCAGATTGCCGGTAGGCTCATCCGCCAGAATAATGGACGGTTTCGTTGCCAGCGCACGGGCAATTGCCACTCTCTGCTGCTGCCCGCCGGAGAGCTGGTTAGGAAAACTGTCCAGTTTGCTCTCCAATCCGAGAAGCTCTACGACTTCCATAATAAATTTCCTGTCCGGTTTACGTCCGTCCAATGAGATCGGAAAAATAATATTCTCCCACACAGTCAACACCGGCACCAGATTATAATTCTGAAAAATAAACCCGATCTGCTTGCGCCTGAAGATGGTCGCCTGCTCCGCATTCAGTTTGGCAAGCTCCTGACTGCCGATTCTGACACTTCCTTCGCTTGGTACATCCAGACCGCCCAGCATATTGAGCAGAGTGGACTTGCCGCTCCCACTGGTGCCGATGATAGCGGTAAATTTGCCCCTCTCGATCTCCAAATCCACGCCGTCGAGCGCCTTGACAAGCGCTTCTCCCTCTCCGTAATATTTCTTTAAACCCGTAGTTTTCACGATCGCTTCCATATAGATTACCCTGCCTTTCCCTTACAATATATCAGTGCTGCAAGATGTTACTCGAAATCGTCGGAAACATCCTCGTATCAACATCTCCTGCTCTATGGGAAATTGTATCAGCCCTAAGTTACAATCAAGGTACAGAAAAGGTACATTTTTGTGACATTGACCGATTTACATGAAAAAAGGACATCTTCATTTTGAAAATGCCCTGTAACTGCTCTGTAAATGCTTTTATTGTTATTAGATACCGCCAGAATGTTTCTCTGATACCTATGAACAAATTTCTTTTTTATACATATCCGCTATATAAGACGAACCATTCCACCAGAGTTTTGAAGATTCATCATACAACAATGCGCCTGTTTTTGATGCAATAAATTCTTTCAGCATTGTGGTGGGAGGAATATTTAAGTCATTAACCAGTTCTTCAACAACCAGCGTAACCATTGCATCCACAGCAAACTTCTTTTGCTCTTCTGTGACATCTTTTAATTTCTCCATATCTGCTCACTTTCTACAAATGACAGGCATTTCAGCCCTGCATCTGTTCTGAAACAAAACTGATTTTCCAAACGCTCCGGGATTAGTCTGCCTATACACAAGGCATCTGCCTCTTTGCTTCCGATTGTGCCATAGGCACCAACTAAGTATGTCAGTATTGTAACATTAGTTGCATCATCTGCAATCTTTCCGGCTATAATGTCATATTTTTTCATTTCACCGACAACAGACTGAAATGTATTTGCCTTTCTATGTCCTACAACGCAATGCAGCCAGTCGGCATCCGCATCTTGAAAAAGATGATGTCAGATAAAATCCTTTTCCGAAATCCTTGAAATCAGCACACTTTGACAACTCCGGGGTTTTTACTTCACAGTAGCTTCCATGATAGAGAAACATGCCATCAGATAATTCCAGCATTCACATTTACCCCCTTATTTTTCAACACAGTTTTTATTTCATCAAATACTGCATAATCACCTTCCATATGAAAAACATCATAGCACTCCTCAATAAATTTCAGGATGCTATATTGATCAAATAATGCATTCACCTTCTGAACAGATGTATTCCACTCTTCTGCTGCAAGCCGAAGCAATCTGACCTGCATAAAAATTATTTCAGCTCTTTGACTCATATCAGCATCCCCTTCCTTTTTATTCTAATCAGGTATTTCTGTGCTATACTCTTTTCTAACCCCATACCATATGCTATGCCATACCGCCGATTGTAAATCACTTCTACAACAAGCTATTCCGAATATATTCTAACATTAAAAATCTTCGCTTACAATGATAATGGAGTTTTACCGCCAGACGTATTTACCGGCCAGACAAAAATGGCACCGCTGTAAGCCTGTCTCTCACTCCACCACTCTCAACCTCTCCGTAACGCTCTCTCTCATGACCAGACGGAGGCAGCACAGCGGAACCAGAAGAGCAGCCGCAAACAGAAACGGCAGCACGATCCACATCGGCATTAGGGAATATCTCCATGTGGCGCACCACGCGCTTGTCGTATGGGTAATCCACCATCTTCCCAACAGCCATGTCAATGCCGAAACCACCGGCACAAGGAAGGCAGTCAGCACACCGCCGTATGTCAATCCTTCATAAATTAGCAGCCTGCAGATCTGTCTCTGCGTCATGCCCAGACTCTCATACACCGCAAACTCTTTTTTCCGTACAAGCACGCTCGTCACCAATGCATTGCCGAAATTCAACACACCGATCAGCAGCAAAACCGCCCCTACAAACATAGGAATCATGTAAGTATGAAACAGCGCGTTCTTAAACTCCCACTGATGATCGCTTCGCATCATAACCCCGATTCCTGTTTCCCCTATAAGTTCCTTCAGAAAAACTTCAAACTCTTCCTGACTATTCTGGTCAATATCTACCAATATATTCCTGACGCCACTGTCAGGAAACAACTCTTCATAGGTCTGCACCGGCATATAATAGGAAATGTTATACTCCGCATTCCGGCTGTCGGAGCCGGTAACCATGCGGCTCTTATAGGAAACAGCCGCCATGATCTCAAAAAAACGTCCGCCGATCTCCACCTTGCTTCCCACCGGAGGCGTCGAGACAAAGGATGCAGCGCTGGCACCTGCAGCAATCACATAATCTCCCGTGGCAAACAAGTCTGCATCGTAGGAGCCTTCAACGTATTCTCCGTCAAGCAGCGCCACAGTCAACGCCAGTCCGTCTATTCCTGTAGCAATACCGATATACTCTCCGGTGTCCCGGAATGTCTCATAACCGGCTAACCAGTCCGGCGAACCCGCCATAGCCTCTTTCCTGACAATGCCGTCCGAATCCCGGCTCTCGAAATTTTCTACAATAAGTGCCCGCTCTTCCTCACTTGCATACATAGGCACTTCCATCGTGCGTATCGTTCCCAGTTCTGTCACCGCCTCATGTTCCGCAATCTTTTGCATAAACTCCGGTGTGATACTTCGGCTCCACGGATTATAGCGCTGAAGATTGGTAGTCGCAGATGCATCTGCAATCAGATAATCACTATATGCAATGTCCTCCAAATATTTATCCTCATCAGCACTGACATACTGGGTCCAGAGAACACACAGCAGGGTTAGGGACAGCAGCATGGAGGCAGCCGCCAATGCGGATTTGCCTTTGTCCCGTCTCACTCCGGACAGCTTCATAAGCGGTATCACGGTACGCCGCGGTACTGCACCGACAAACCGCACAGCCTCGGCCGGGCTGATCTTTGATACGAATTTTGCCGGCAGCATGCAGGCTGTCAGCGCTATCAAGTACGTGAACAGCGCACTGTACACAAACGGAGCCAACCGGAAAAACAAAAGCGCCGGATTCTGTCCGCCCGTATTTAAGATCACATACGGGGCCACTGCGGCACAAAGCGCAAATCCAAGCAGCCAGCCTACAGGAATTGCCGGAAGGCACAGATATGCCGCCTGCCCTGATAAAAGCCGGCCGATCTGCCTCGGACTCATCCCAAGACTCTTCACCCTCCCGTAGAATCTCACATTCTCTCCGGCGGAGATGCGCACGATATTGTACACCATCAACATACCGCACGCTGCAACTGCAATATTAATCATATAGTATGGTACTGCTTTTCCTTCCGCACGTTCTACTCTGGCCTCGTTATACGCCAGATTGGTAACATAGACAACACCGTCCACCCCCAGATCAGCGAGCAGTTCCTTCGCCTGCATATCCAGATCATCCGGTCGGTACAAAGTCACTCCCAGCGTCACAAGATCCGGTGCTTCGGGATAGAGCCTGTCCGCGGCCGCCGGAGTGATCCAGGCGCAAGTCTCCGTAGAACCCATGTCGCTGCTCCACCATCCGCAGAGCCGGAAGGTACTCACCTGTTCCTCCCCGCCATCCACTGGTATCCAGCGCAGCACTACCTCGGCTCCCTCCTTACGCGGAATTGCCAGCGATCGCATAGTAAGTTCATCCAGGGCAATCTCGTCGTCAGCCTCAGGCATCCGTCCGAAAACAGGTACCGCCTCCGTTGCCGCCGCCCAATCGGAATCGACTGCCGCAAGCTTCACACTGCGATATTCCATCACATCATCGGATAAAATCCCTATCGCCCTCACATGCACCGTCTTTTTCACATCAGCATGGTGCGCAATCGACGCTGCCTGCGCGCTGTTTAACCCATAATACAGAATATGGCTCGTAGAACCGTAACGAACCTGATAGCCGTACAAATATCCGTCACGGATCACAAATCCCAATGCAAAAGAAAAGGTACACAACATACTCACCAGCGCGATCGCCGTCATAAGAAGTATGCTGCGTCCCTTATGAAATTGAAATTCCCGCCGCACCAGCTTACGGCAGACCTTAAGATTATTATTCTCTAACATATTCTATAAACTGATCCTCTGCTCCCTGAGCTTCCCGTCCTCCATATACAACACCCTGTCTGCAAGCTGCGCCAGTTCCCGATTATGTGTGATCATCACCAGTGTCCGGTGATAAAGTTCAGCAGTCATTTTCAACAATCCCGCCACATTCTGTCCGTTACGGGAATCCAGATTACCGGTAGGCTCGTCAGCCAGTATGACGGACGGTCCTGACACCAGCGTTCTGGCGATTGCCACCCTCTGCTGCTGCCCGCCGGAAAGAGCCGCCGGATATGCGTGCAGACGCTCTCCTAATCCCAGCAGTTCCACGACCTCCTTCAGATAATCCTCGTTTGGTGCAGAACCGTCCAACTCTAACGGGAACAAAATATTCTCCTTCACTGTCAGAGTCGGAACGAGATTATAATTCTGGAATATGAATCCTACCTTCTTACGACGGAATACCGCAAGCTGCTCCTCCCGCAAACCGGCAAGACTCACACCGTCCACGATTACTTCGCCCTCCGTAGGCACATCCAGACCGCCTATCATATTGAGCAGTGTAGTCTTGCCGCTGCCCGACGCACCTACTATGGCAACGAATTCACCTCTTGCAACGGACAGATCGACATCATCCAATGCCCGTACCTGATTATCCCCTCTGCCGTAATATTTCTTAAGCTTCCGTACCGTAACCATATCCATATTGACTGTCTTTTTCTTCTTTATCCTTCTTTTTCACAAACATCAGACCAAACACACCCACACCGCAGTTACTTGACACTGTCGCAGAAGCCTTCTGGGTAATGATCCTGTCAAAATGCATATATTTCTCCACTTCCTCTAAAATCTCTTCGATCTGGTGCACCGTACACCCGGCATAGGTGAGAAAGAGAACGCTCGTATCGATCTGCTTACCGTGCCGAAGCAGCTTCTTCACATATCTGCTCCGTACATACTTCATATTGCCACCCATCTCTATCTTCCAGAGTTTCAATTCGTTCTGTGACATATGGAGTACCGGATGAAGATTCAAACTGCTGCATACCTTATGCACCGCCGCGCTGACCTTTCCGTTGCGGTAAAGCGCTGCCGTACTCGGTACAAGGAAATTGGAACATACCCTGTCGCGAAACTGCTCTAGAGCCTTGCAGATCTCCTGGACGTCTTTCCCTTCTTCCGCCATAGATGCCGCGTACAATACCATAAGTCCATGTCCGCTGCTGATATGGGTGGAATCCACTATGGTGACATTACCAAAACTCCTGCTCGCCTGCAACGCATTCGGATAAGCCCCGCTTAAGTCAACAGTGGCCGTGATATGAATCACATGCTCAGCGCTTTCCAGCGTATCCGCAAAGAAATATTCATATTCCGAAGGCTCCGCTGTGGAAGAATGGGCATAATTCCCCTCTGTCTGCAAATAATTTAACAGACTGTCGGAAGAGACCTCGAACAGGTCGCAGAAACGCCCTTCTTTCGTATGCACATAACAATACATCAGCCTGATCTGATATTTCTCCAGCAAGTCTTTCGGCAAATCACAGATGCAGTCAGCAGTGATCGCGACTTTCCGCTTTCTTATGCTGCTCACACGGTTGATGGTCGTCTCTCCTTCCATCTCATCCTCGTCTTCCTGTGCAACGTACTCGATCAGCTCCTGCGGCAGATATTTTAACAGACTCGCCTCCAAAAGCGCTGAGTTAATGGGTTTCGCCAGATATCCGTCAAAGCCCATATTCTGGTATACCTGTTCGGCATTCGTCATGACATTGGCAGTCAGGGCAACAATAGGCACCTTCTGACAGAACCCTTTCGTCTGGGCGCGCACCGCTTTCATCGTTTCCTCACCGTCCATATCCGGCATCATATGATCCATCAGAATCACATGGTACAGATTCTCAGCAGTCCGCTTCAGACATTCCTTGCCGCTCTCCGCTGTATCAACTTTAATCCCCGTACCCCTAAGCAGTTTGATTGCTACCATACGGTTCATATCATTATCATCCACGACAAGTACTCTGGCATCAGGCGCCGTGAAGCTCTGTTTATATTTTGCGCGGTTATTCAACTGTTTCTGTGATGCAAAATTGATCACACCAATGGGCCGTACATTGACAATACGCTGTTTGACCTCCACCGTAAAAGTGGAGCCTTTGTGGTATACGCTGTCCACATAGATCCTGCCGCCCATCATCTCCATCAGCTGTCTGGAAATATTAAGTCCCAGTCCGGTTCCTTCAATATGACGATTATCGCTTTCGTCCACGCGTTTGAAAGAACTAAACAGGTCGTCCAGACTCTCTTTACGGATTCCCATACCGGTATCTGTCACGGAAATACGCAGCATGATCTGGTCCGCCGCAATTCTTTCACCCTTAGCCGTCAATGTGACAGACCCTTCGGCTGTGTACTTGACTGCATTAGTCAACATATTGGTGACTACCTGCTTGATACGTACTTCGTCACCGTAGAGCATTGACGGAATCTCCGGATCAATGTCCACCTTAAACTCCAGCTCTTTCTCATGAGCACGAATCCAGATCAGATTCACCAGATCACTGAACATGGCGCTGATCTCATACTGTGCGGGTACGATCTCCATATTACCCGACTCTATCTTGGACAGATCCAGAATATCATTAATGGTAGTCAGCAACATCTTGCTGGCATTTTGGATATTAATGGCATTCTCGGCGATCTCATCGGAGATATCTTCCCTGAGGATCATCTCGTTCAAACCGATGATCGTATTGATCGGCGTGCGGATCTCATGGCTCATATTGGCAAAAAAGGCGTCTTTTGACCTGGCGATCCGTTCAATCTCCTCTTTCTGTTTCTCCGTCACTTCCTGCTCTCTATTATACGTCCACACCTGAACTTTCATCAGCATACCGACAAAACAGCTCACCACCAGCATCGTGATGTAGGAATCAACGAAGCTGTAGGCGCGGCTTCCCATCGGCACCATATTCGGATACTGGTAGGCGATATAATATGTAATAAAGAAAGAAAGCACGGAAACCACCAGCGCAAAGATCATTTCTTTGCCGTCAAACAGCAGGAACACATAGACCAGCCCCAGCACAAACCAGACCGGCGTACCGCTCTCTATCCCTCCGCTCCAAATAAAGATCAGCGGGAACAAAATGAGATTGGACGCATAAACAAGCAGCTTGGCAGCCTTGTTGATCTTGCGCCGGTCCGCGGCTATATGAATTGCAACATAAGATACGATGCACATCGGGATCAGCGCATACAACACCACAGGCGCCGCTCCCAGCGCAACTCGCCCCATTCCGATAATAGAAGCGACAAATGCCAGCATCAGAGCGATCCGCATGAACCTGTCCTGAAAATTCACCTGTTCATTCAACTGAGATCGTAAAAACCTGCGTATTCTCTTAATCATGATTGCCTCCGTTCTGACTTCCCGTTATCTTTTCTTTCAACTCCTCCAATACGCCGCCGGCGCCGAGGAAATCGAATTCGTCCACGCTCTGTCTGATTTTGGCCGTTATTTCATTCAGATCGATCCCGTGATATGTGCAGGATTCCAACTGTTTCAGAATATCCTCTATGCCATCGCTCTCGAAATTATCCAGTTGCTCCTGCAAAAGAGCTATCTGTCCGTTCAATGTCTGTTCATCTGTCTCCTGTAATACCTGCCCCGTATCGGTATTCCCTGTATCTCCATTCTCTCCTGCCTCCTCTCCGGATGCCTCCGATCCGGAATCAGGACAGCCGTCGGGATAAATAAAGGAATTCTCCGCAAGAGCTGCCAGAAGTTCCTCATGCTTCTTCATAAACTCTGCATGATGCTCTATAATATATTCGATCCGGTTTTCTTTACCTGCCATCTCCATACTGAGGGCAAGTTCCGCCAGATCATTTGCTCCGATCCCTCTGGAATTACTCTTCAGGGCATGTGCGGTAATGGAATAATTCTTCCAGTTCTGCTCCTCAAATAACTGCTGTAACTGCCGGCTTCTTCCCGCTCCCTGCGCATGATACATGGCGATAATCTCGCGCAGCCCTTCTCTGTCACCACAGTACGAAATGCCCTGCGAGATATTGATGCCTGCACGGCTAAGCGCCTCTAACCCTTCCGATTCGGCTGAAGCTCCTGCCGGTTTCTCTGATTGATCTGTGACAGCGGGTTCTGCTGCCGTTCCGGGACTGTTCTGTTCCACAGCGTCCTCCTGCCCCGCTGAAGACAGTATGCCGCCCCTGCTGCCGTTCTTACCGGAGACATCTGCATCTTCCTGCATCTGCGGATCTATCTTCACCTGCTTCTGCTGCGGGATATACCGCTGCAGCATTCTCTCTAACACGCTCAGTTCAATGGGTTTGGCAATAAAATCATCGAATCCCTCTTCCATGAACATTTCTCTCGCCCCGCCGATGGCATTCGCCGTAAAAGCGATTATCGGAAGCGTCTGGAAATACGGCCCCGGCTTCTGGCGTATCCTGTGAAGTGTCTCCACACCATCCATCTCCGGCATCATATGGTCTAAGAATACACAGTCATAATCCATACTGTTTAATTTATCAAGCCCTTCCTGTCCGCCAAGCGCCATAACCACCTTGATCTGATAAGGCAGAAGGAGCCTTGCCATGACTTTCAGGTTCATGGCGTTGTCGTCGATCACAAGAACCTTTGCCGTAGGAGCCACAAATCGATAGCGGCTGTGCTGCTCATCGCTCTGCAGCACCTTCTCGCCATTTAGCACCGCTGCAATAGACAGTACGGTAAAAGGCTTGTAAATACGAAGCATATTGCTTCCGCTCTGCATCTCCTGGTCATAGTCGAGGATCAATACGACCTTGAGCTCCTGTGCCATTTTCTCAAAAAATGCCTTATCCTCATTGTACTCTTCCCAGCCGATAAAAATATGCGTGTAATTCTCATTCTCTATACGCCTCTTTAACTCCGAGAGATTCCTGCATACACGGAACATAACACCGAACTGTTCCGCCATATGACGCATGCATTTCTCATAGCCTTCCCGCACCACGGAGTAATCATATTTATCCATATTGATATAGCTTGCAACGAAAATACGGCTCTTGTTCCTGATGGAAACAATAGGCGTTTCATCCAGCACCTTCTGCGGAATCGTAAACTGGAATTCCGTACCGTTTCCTGGCTCACTTTCCACTGTAATAAATCCGCCCATATTGCGCACCAATGCCTGCGTGATGGCAAGACCGAGTCCGATACCGCCCTCTTCCCGGTTCCTTCCGGAATTGACCTGACTGAAGCTGGTAAAAATATTCTCCATATCCTCCTGCTTCATGCCGATCCCGGAATCTTTGATACTGACTAACAGGTTAACGCCATACTCCTCTTTCCGGCTCTTAATCCGAAGGATCACGCCGCCTTCCTTCGTGAATTTAATGGCGTTTTCCATAAGATTCATGACAATGCGCCGGAACTTCTGTTCATCTCCCAGCAAGTTACTTGGCAGATTCGCATCACAGTCCACGATCAGTTCCAGTTGCTTGCCGTTCTCAAGCGTCAGCGCCATATTAATGATATCCGTAACCGTGGAGGTAATATTATAGCTCTCCTCCGCCAGCTCCATCTTCCCGCTCTCTAATTCCGAAAAATCCAGTATATTGCTGACCGTGGCAAGGAGATTACGCCCCGCTGTCTGAATATCTATGATATCCCGTCTCACATTCACGGGAATATCCTCATGCAGGATAGCCTCGCTCATGCCGCACACCGCATTGATGGGCGTCCGGATCTCATGGGAGATGTTCACCATAAAATCATCCTTGCTCTTCTCCACGATCTTCAACTCGCGGATTTTTTCTACCAACTGCTCATTAGTCTCCTGTCTGGTGCGTATCGTGATCCATGTGACGAACAGAATTGCATATGCCGAAAGAATATGTAAGAAGAGCCTGAGAACCTCATTGGCTGTCTCTACTTTGAACGTCCGCAGAATAAACACGTGATAGGCTATGATCACCGTAGCGCAGAACAGATCAATATAAATGATATCCGTAATACTGAAGATACCGAGCAGGACGATCAGCGCAAGCATCGTGGACAACATCGAGGTAAAGCTCACTGACTGTGTTGCATAGATGGCAAAATTCACCCATGTCATGACCGCCAGAAATTTGGCGCGGTACTTATAGTCCCGGTATTTCCTGCTAAAAACGATCCATCCCGCCACAACAGTCGCTATAATGAGCTCCTTGAGCAGAATATGCCATGCTAACAGAAACGAGGAGACAAACATCGAAAGCGAAAAAATCGTGAAAAAAATCAATACGATCTGTTCCAGCTTCCTGCTCATTTTCTCATTCCCAAACTGTCTCTCTTCCACAGTAACCTACCTTACCTTTCATCCGCATTCCGTCGGTAATCCCTGTCAACCGCTCTTTATCAACTGATACCCAGCACTTCTTTTAACATCGGAAGCATTTCCATGAACACATCGATGATCACCGGATCAAACTGTGTTCCCCTGCCCTCCTGCATGATCTGCATGATCCGCTCAATGGGACGAACCGGCGGCTTATAACACCGCTCTTCATACAGCGCGTCGAAGACATCCGCCACAGCCATGATGCGCGCCGCCAGCGGTATCTCATCCTCCTTAAGTCCGGTAGGGTAACCCGTACCGTCCCACCTTTCATGATGGTACATGGCGATATCCTCCACGATCCCCACATAATGTTCGTCTTCCACATCACCGATGATCATCTTGATGATCGTACTGCTGTGCGTGGTGTGCTGTTTCATCGTATCAAACTCTTCCGGGGTAAGCCTTCCGGGTTTCTGCAAGATCGCATCGGGAATCTTGATCTTCCCCACGTCATGTAACGGCGCTGCTTTACACAGATCCTCTATGTATTCTTCCGTTAATTCCTGGGCGAAAAGATTCCTTCTTCGCAGTTCGTTGGCGATCATCCGCACATACATCTGCGTATTTTTAACATGTTTCCCCGTGCTTCCGTCCCTGCTCTCAATCAGATTTGCCATGCCGACAATGACGGAATCCTGAATCTTACTGATACGTCTGGCATCTTCCGTGATCTTTTCCGCCTGCTCTTTTACCATGTTCTCCAGATTATGACGATACTGATCCAGCTCGATTGTCTTATCCACCCGGCTTAGAAGTATATCCGGAACAAAAGGCTTGGTGACGAAGTCCATGGCGCCCATCTGAAAACACTTGATCTCCGTCTCCGCCAGATTATCCGCCGTCAGGAAAATGACCGGAATCGTCTTGGTGTCTTCTTTTGCCCGGATCTGTTCCATCACTTCATACCCGTCCATGTCCGGCATATTGATATCCAGAAGGATCAGCTCCGGACGATGATTTTCCAGATATTTCAAAGCGCCCCTGCCGGAATTGGAAGCGGCAATACGATACCTCGGCATAAGGATCTTCTGCGCCAGCGCCAGATTCGTCTTATCATCATCCACAACCAAAATCGTATTTTTCATTGAACTCTCCCTTCATTGCAATTGATTTCTATATAATCAACTGTACTACTTCTAGTTTAACAGATATACGGAAAAAGTACTGCCTTTTCCGATCTCTGACTTCACACTGATATATCCCTTCTGTCTGGTAATGATTCCCTGCGCCAGATAAAGACCCAGACCGACTCCTTCCTGACCGGCACTCTCTTCTCCCCGGTAGAACCGCTTGAATACATCGTTATAGTGCTCTTCCGGTATGCCGATCCCGGTGTCGGTAATATCCACACGGGTATAGAACTGCCACGGGCGGACGCTGATACGAATGTTTCCGCCATCCGGCGTATATTTGACTCCATTGTCCAGAAGATTACCCAGAGCCTCCGCCGTCCACTTGGGATCGTGTCTCACCTGAACGGATTCCTCACATTCTACAATAAATCTGATATTCTTGCTCTCCGCCTTTGTAAAAACACCGTTTAACGCCTGTGCGATCGTGTCGTACAAGTTCGCCTCTTTAGCATGCAGTACAAATGTTCCCGTTTCCAATCGTGACATCTTAATGAGCGACTGCATAAGAAAATCCAATTTGTCGATCTGTCCCGCTATGGTCGCCAAAAATTCCGACCGTTTCTCCTCGCTCAGCCGGTGTTCCCGCAGAATGCCTATAAACATTGAAAGATTGGCAATAGGTGTCTTGACCTGGTGAGAGATGTCGCTCACCAGCTCCTGTATTGTCTGTTTGTCCTGCAGGCTGCGCCGCCATCCTTCATTCATCAGATCATAAAACTGCAGTAATTTGCCCTGTACCCTTGCTGTCAGGGTATCCTCATAAGGATAATAGTTCTCCGGCTCGCGTCCTGCCATAAGCTCATCCAGCGTACGGCACAGCTCTTCCGCAAAATTACATATCTGCCGCCGCTGCCACAGACACCATATAAACGCAGTCAGACACGTCCCTCCGCACAAAAACAATAACGTATACCGCACCGAAGCACGTGGAACCCATATCCACAAAGCATACAGAAATCCTGCAAACAACGCCGTCCCCATGGCAACCATCACCGCTGTGACCACATGGTTACCCACCCTGCTGCTCTCTATACGTTTTCTCTGTGCCTGTTCCATTCTCACATCCCCTGTTTCTTCTGCCAGACATATCCCATCCCGCGCACAGTCTTGATGTAGGCATGTTCCTCATCCTCAATCTTGGCGCGGAGCCTGTTCATGGTCACCGTCAGCGTATGGTCATCTATGAAATTACCGTCACAGTCCCACAACCGCGTAAGTAAGCTCTGCCTCGTGACGACATTCCCTGCATTGGCCGTCAGAATCTTTAATAATTTATATTCATTCGGTGTGATCGCCAGTTTCTCGCCTCCGCGGACCGCGGCAAGCGCCGTGAAATCCACCTGTAAGAAATCATCCCGATAACAATCCCCGCCGGCTGACGGTTCCGCCCAGGCGCTGCTCCGGCGAATCGCAACGTCAACCCGTCTCAGGAGTATTTTCATATTAAAAGGTTTCGTAATGTAATCTTCCGCACCCAGGTCAAATCCGTTCAGTATGTCTTCCTCTAAATCATTGGCCGTAAGGAAGATCACGGGAATCTGCGGGTTACGGCTCTTAATCTCCCGGCACAGTTCAAAACCGCTTCCGTCGGGCAGATTCACATCCAAAAGCATAAGCGCATATTCTTCCTGTTCCGCCAGATATCTCGCCTTGCGGCAGTTGTAGGCCGCCTGCGACACATAACCCGCCGCATCCAGTTCAAAGCACAGGCCCGTGCTGAGGGCAAGATCGTCTTCCACGACTAAAATCCGTTCCATTTAAGTCTCCTTAGCAGTTTCTGTCTGTTTATCCGGCATAAAACCATCACATTGATCTGTCTGATACCGTCTTCTCCCATTGTCAGTTTCCCATTCCTACCGACATTATCTCATTAGATATAGTATCATATTTCCGCTCTGTCCTCAACAAAAAATCGAGTCGCGATAGGTTGCGATAGGTTCCGTTACGATAGGTTGCGGGATTTGCTTATAAGTTGCTGCGCATCTTGGCAAACTCGAAAAGAACGGCGCAATTTCCTATATCGTAAAGAGCAGACGCCATCTTTTCGACAGCGCCTGCCCGTATGAGCAATATAAAGTTTTTTCCGTAATAAAAACGGACTATATCCCCGGCATGTAGTAGAAGCAGGTCTTCTCCGGAACCGCAAGAAATCTTTTTCCCAGAGGGTGCTCCTCTATACGGTAGTCACTGGCGGCCGCAACCACGATCCTGCCATCGCAAAGCGCGCAGTACCTTGTTCCTTCCCAATCGCAGGGTGCCTCATAGACCGGCAGGACATTCACGGCTTTGTCGTCTCCCAGATTATACGTAAAGATACCGTTATATCCCCAAAACACGAAATCCGACTCCGCGCCCGACGCTATGATGTCAATCATAATCGTATTCTCCGGCATGATATCATAATAGATTTCATCCAGTGTCCCTTCCTTCGCATTAAGAGAAGCAATTCCCATTCTTCTTTCCGGATTCTCGGGATCATAGTAATTCTCTATACACGTATAAACATTACCGTCCTTGCCGACGCCCAGTCCGCCGTTCAGATTCAGGGCATACTCATCGGGCGCAATGCGCGAAATATAATTTCCCTCCCGGTCCAACACGAGGATCTCACATTCCTGCGCTTCCTTAGGCGACTTAAGCCCCGCCACACTAAGATAGAGATAACCGTCTGCACCGATTGTCATTCGTCTTGCGTAACCTGTTCTTTCCGGTGCCATATAAGGGGACATGTCGATCTCGCGAAGCAATTCTCCGTCCTTATTCACTACCCATACCGCAAACTCTCTGCTCTCCGCATCACTCTCATCGGACCACTGCCACAACGCCATATAGACGTCCCCGTTCACATCCTGACACATCGCAAGGATTCTCGTCTCCACATCAAAATCATCGAAGAAAAGCTCGGAATCACTGCTGCCGATCTCCATCCGGTGTACGGTGTTATATCCTGCCAGGAACAGTTCATTTCTCCCTGCCGCTATCGTCAGATCCAATTCCAGATCTCCCGTATAAGGAATGGTCAGTTCCTGCGTCGGTTCATAGACCGCGTCTCCTTCAAGGATCGATATGTCAGTTGCCTCAATCTCTTCTTCCTCGATCTCAGGCATCTGTACCTCTCCCGCCGCGATCATCTCATTCATTTTCTGCAGGCTGTAATCCCTCTTGTGCATGAAATCGATAATCTGCAGCAGTTCTTCGTCGCTCATCTCCTTATCCGGGAAGAAAAAGGTCGTTGTGTCACCTAACAGAGCAACCCCTTTGCCTTTATACTCCTCTGCCTTCTCTATCATGGTAAGCTCACCTTTCGGGAAACACGCCTCGTTCTCATAGGCTTCCCGCAGCTTACTCATCCGCTCCCTCTCGGCATCGGTATAAGGCCTGTTATAATTGTCAACTCCGATCTTTGATACATATATCTGTGTGAAATATTCTTCCATCTTCTCTCTGTTCATGGCTTCCATCCGCTCCCTGAGCGCACCCACCGAAGCGACCGCCGTCGCGGAGATCAGCATGACCATCGCCGCTGCAAGGATTATGCTTTTCTTAAAGTTCATGCGAAACCGTCTTGTCTTAGGTTTACATAATATTTCTTCTATTCTGTCGGTCATACTATGCGGCATGACCATCTGCTCTTGTTCTGCCATATGAAAAATCGTCTCTTCCCATCTGTCTTGCATAGTTCTCTCCTCTCTGCCTGCTGCAAACAGCACATTCGCGGAATATTTTTCATCCTGTTTCACAGCGCTTTCCCTGTCTATTCCTCCAGCATCTCCTTCAGCGCCTTTTTCGCTCTGGATAATCTGGATTTTACGGTTCCCTCCGGTACACGAAGAATCCTGCCGATCTCCTTAATCGAAAACCGCTCGTAGAAATACAGCATAATCACTTCCCTGTGCGCCGTCTCAAGCTGCATAACCACATCCCATAATTCATGGTTCTCATCTCTGAATGACGGCATATATGCCTCCATGTCTTCCATCGGCGTAATCCGTCTGTTTTTTCCGTATATCCTTCTGGCTTCGTTCGCCATGATCTGCATGATCCACGGCTTGAATCGTTTCCGGTCCCTAAGCGTATGCCTCTTCTCGTAAGCTATAAGCACCGCTTCACTGACCGCATCCTCCGCGTCCTGCCTGTTATGCAGCATGGCTAGCGCCAGCCGGTACATGTTCGGCGCATATTCCCGTATATTCCGTTCAAAAGTCTCTTGTTCCATGCCGGACACCGCACCTCCTTATTTGATGTTCTTTCCCACAGGGCATCAAAGCATACATTCATACGCCTGATACACCCTTAAAACGATCGTTCTGCCAATAAGATAAAAGAAGCAGGGAAAAGGTTCCCTGCTTCCGTAAATTTTTATTGAATCTTTATACCCTTCACGCCTCGGCGTTTATGACTTTCAAGAACACCTGCACCAGCTGCGGATCAAACTGCGTACCGGAACACCGAAGCAGCTCTTCCACCGCCTGTTCATGACTCATCGCCTTGTGATAAGGTCTGTCGTGCACCATGACATCATGGGAATCCACCACCGTAATGATACGGGACAACAGCGGGATCTCCTCCCCTTTCTGTCCGGCCGGATAGCCGTTACCGTCCCATCTTTCATGATGGTGCAATATGTACTCCGCAATAGGCTGCAGCTCCTTGGAGGCACTGGCGATCCGGTATCCCTTCTCCGTGTGGCTCTTCATGACCTCCCACTCTTCGTCCGTCAGCTTGCCCGGTTTTAGCAGTATCGCATGCGGAATCGCGATCTTACCGATATCATGCAGCACCGCCAGCAGCGCTAACCGCCCCAGTTCGGTATCAGACAGGTTGATCGCCTTGCCCAGTTTTACAGCCATCTCTCTCGTACGCTCCACATGCTCCTCCGTCTCATAGTCGCTTTCCGTCAACGTCTGCGTCAGCGAATCCAACAGGGAACTCTTCTGGGATGTCACATTCATAAGTTTCTTCGTCTGCATACTGTCGGAAGCTTCTTTCAGCGCTTCCTCCACACTCTTGCTGTCATCTCTGATCACCGCAATACCATATTCCAGATCCGTGTTGATTCCGGTATCATTGCTATCACGATACTGCTCTCTGATATTTTCAAACAGGCGAATCGCATACTCCTGTTCGACCTCGGCAAGTCCGGCCGCCATATCCCCGTCCTCCAGCCGTGCAAGCACAGCGGTATTCGGCAGGTTATCCCGCAGAAGATCCGCCGCTCTTCTGAGCATTTCATTGCCTTTGGTCCACCCGAACACATCATTTATAAGTCCGATTCCGTTGGTGTTGCAGACCACTACCGTAATCGGATAGATACTTTTCTTAACTATGCGATTCATTCTGGTATGAAAGCTCTGTTTGGAATACAGCTGTGTCAGCATATCCCGCTCCACTTCCAGATTTTTCATAATAAGCAGATGTCCGATATTTCTGCCCTTCTCATCCTGGAGGCAGGTGAAATTGCACTGATACACCTTCGTGCCGCCCTCATCGGTGTTTCTCCACTCAAACACCTGATCCGTCACCGTGCTTTGCAGTTCCTTGAAAGAAGCGATCTGCATGAAATCCATCATGCTGATCTTCCTATGCTGCTGATCCAATGTCGGAAAAAGCTCCCGCATGTCACGGTTCGTATCCGCCACATATCCTTCGTAATCAAACAGCACCATCGGCGTTCCCATATATTCCAGAACCATCTTACGGGTAGAATTCAGCATTCCCTTAGACGTATAATCAAATATATTGCCGTATATGACCGGCGTGACAAAACCGTAAAACAGCACCGAAAGATCTATGCTCACCTGGAGCACCCCCGAGATATATCCGCTGCTGAACAAAATCACAATTACAAGCCCGGTCAGCATATACCTATATCTCCCACTGTAGATCTTAGGCACCGTATATACTTTTACAATAAGGACATAAACAATGACCGCCCCCATGAAGAACGTAAACCCAAAATGGAAATAAAATAGCGGTTTGGGCACATACATAAACTTGATCGCATATATACTGTACAAATTGTACTGATAACGCAGCACGATCTCATGGGAGATGTTGACGATAAGCAGCGCCGCATCAACCAGCGCGATCCCGACATGCAGCAGATAAATATATTTTCTGCGTTTGGGTGCCAGTATCTTATAATTCGTAAATTCCACGGCAAACTGAAATGTCGTGACTACCAGCAGATCCATACATATGAAATATATGCTGGTGCACAAAGATGCCATGAAATACGATTTTACAATGATTCTCGCAATGTATGCAATATTCAGCATACCTGCCGCCAGACACATGTTTCCCGTAAACACGCCCAGACGGCTTTTCTTCCTATAGCTTTTGAAAGCAAAGATAGTCGCGCATAAGGCGGCAAGCCCATGCAATACATAAAACCAGACGTTATCCCACATCTTATGACCCCTCATTATCTATCAGTTCAGACACTGATACGTTTCCTTAGTGTTCTGCCGACATACTCACAGATCTCCCCATCTGTTCAGCCGAATAGACAGTATTAGTATAATAATAACATAATTTACCGATATCCAACAGTTTTCCTTTATTGTCATAACCCACAAATATGGGCTACTCAAATTGTATATATTGCTAACGATACGTGATTCCCGCACCGGCATGCGGCCGCATCGCACTGTATGCCGCATCCGCCGCAAACAGACATAATATCAGCACACCAAGTCCGATCCTGACTCTCACCGGCACTCTCCGGTACAGCGAATAAAACAGAGGACTGATCACCCACACAAGAAGCATCCCGCCAAGACCGAAAAGCGCACTGCTCAAGACACAAATCCTGCCATGCAGATTCCATGGCATGTCACTGTAATCCCACCACTTGACTCCCCAAGTCAATTCAAGATACCATCCCGAAAGATATTCCAATGCAGTACATAACAACATAGATGACACGAAGATCAGAACCGGCCGGTCACGCCACTTATGAAACAGTATTTCCAGCATAACGGCGCCTGTTCCGTAGATCGGAAGCCAGGGACCTGTCAGGAATCCGCGATTGACATACGTGTCATCTTTAAAGAGATACAGAAAACCCTCCCAGAGCCACCCAAACACTGCCACCAAGACAAAAAGCCAGACATAATAAAAGAAATCCGTCCTAAACTGCTTTATTTTCTCTCTCATTTTACCTTCCTCACTTCTTTTGACCATTACAGTCATTCCTTTTGTGATGTAGGATATCCGTTTTTTTCTCTCTTAATCCCTCTTACCCGTTTTTCTGGTATGGTCAAAAAAACTTAATTTGGCACTTTCCATCATGCCATTTTGCGATATAGTTATCTATAACATCGTTCGAGGAGGAATGTAATTATGAAAAACGAAAAACTTTTGAAAATTGTACTGACCGGTATCTTTGCCGCACTTTCCTACGTAGTGTTTACTTTCCTGCAGATCAAGATTCCCATGCCCGGAGGCGATGCCACTTCCATCCATCTGGGCAATGCGGTATGCGTACTCGGTGCCCTGCTTCTGGGCGGATTCTACGGCGGTCTCGGCGGCGCCATCGGCATGACCATCGGCGATCTGTTTGATCCCGTCTACATTGCCTACGCTCCTAAGACCTTCATCCTTAAGCTCTGTATCGGACTCATTACAGGTGTTATTGCTCATAAGATCGGCCATATCAGCACCGAAAAGGATAACGCCAAGGTTTTAAAATGGACGATTGCCGCCGCCGTGGGCGGACTGTTGTTCAACGTAATCTTCGATCCGCTGGTCGGCTACTTCTACAAACTGCTGATCTTAGGCAAACCCGCCGCAGAACTGACACTGGCATGGAACGTGGCTTCCACCTCCATCAACGCATTTACCTCCACCATCGTGTCCGTCGCGGTATACATGGCGCTTCGTCCCGCGCTTAAAAAATCCGGACTTTTCATAACAGCTGCTACTGCAAAAAAAAATTGAACTTCGCGGGGTTGCGAGATATAATTAATTATATTATTAGATTAAAATTAATCGGACGAGACCATAAGGAGTTTCACTATGAACATCACCTACCAGGAACGGGACAGAATATTCAAACTGGATACAGTGCATACAAGCTACTGCATCGGTATTGTGGACGAAGAAAATTTTGTCGGACATATTTATTATGGAAGAAGGCTGACGGAAGATAATCTGGCATATTTGATGCGCACGGAGGAACCTCCTTATGTTCCATCCGAGAACAACAGGGATAGAACTTCTTTTTTAGATACATTTCCTATGGAATACACAGGCAGCGACCTGGGGGATTATCGCGAGGGAACACTTGAGGTCAGAACCACGAGTGGCCACACGGGTGTGTCTCTGTCCTACTTATCCCACAGAATCTACGATGGCAAGGAGAAGCTTTGCGGACTTCCCGCAACCTTTGGTCAGGATTCGGAATGTAAAACGCTTGAACTGACATGTGAGGATAAGATTTTGCACTTGCAGGTGATTCTTTCTTACAGCATCTTTGCAGACAGTGATGCCATTGCCCGAAGTGTAAAGATTATAAATAACGCAAATGAGCCGATCTATCTGACCAAAGTGCTGACGGCATGTATTGACATGGACAATGACGATTACGAGATGATCACACTGCATGGATCCTGGGCGAGGGAACGCGCGATTCAGACAAGACCTGTCATGCCGGGAAAGCAGAGTGTTTCTTCAGTGAGGGGAGAGTCCAGCCATCAAGAGCACCCTTTCATGGCATGGAAAAAGAGTACGACTACGGAAGAAAGCGGAGACATATACGCGATGAATTTCGTGTATTCGGGTAATTTTCTGGCACAGATCGAAATGGATCAATTTAGCAGCATACGCGCCATGATGGGAATTCACCCGCATGATTTCTGTTGGAAGCTGGGGTCGGGAGAGAGTTTTCAGGCGCCGGAAGTGATCTGCGTCTATTCCTCGGAAGGGATTGGCGGCATGACGAGATGCTTCCACGACCTGTACCGCAATCACCTGATACGAGGTGAGTACAAGGACAAGAAGCGTCCCATTTTGATCAATAACTGGGAGGCGACCTATTTTGATTTCAACACGGAGAAATTATTAGATATTGCCGGACAGGCTTCCAAGCTGGGCATTGAGATGCTTGTTATGGATGACGGATGGTTCGGTCACAGAAATGACGACAATACGAGTCTGGGCGACTGGCAAGTCAATGAGGAGAAAATTGGCGGCGGTCTAAAATATCTGGTGGACGAAGTGAACAAACTCGGCATGAAGTTTGGTATCTGGTTTGAGCCCGAAATGATCTCGCCGGACTCCGATCTTTACAAAAAACACCCCGACTGGGCGATTACCATTCCGGGCAGGGTGGGCAGTCTTGCCCGAAACCAGTATGTGCTCGACCTGACCAGACAAGAAGTACGGGATTATGTGTATGAGATGTTTGCTGCGATTCTTCGCAGCGCCAATATCGAATATGTTAAGTGGGATATGAACAGACAGTTGAGCGACCCTGGAAGTTACGGACTTCCTGCCGACAGGCAGGGAGAACTTTTCCACAGGCAGGTACTGGCTGTCTATGAGCTGCAGGACAGAATGACAAGAGAGTTTCCTCATTTGCTGTTGGAGAACTGCTCCGGCGGCGGTGCCAGATTCGATGCGGGCATGTTGTACTACAGTCCGCAGATTTGGTGCTCCGATGACACCGATGCGATAGAAAGACTTTCGATTCAGGCGGGCACGGCGATGATCTATCCACTATCCACTATGGGAGCTCATGTGTCCAATTGCCCGAACCATACAGTGGGCAGAGTAACGCCTTTTGAGACGAGAGGTTATGTATCACTGGCCGGAACGTTCGGCTATGAATTGGATGTCACGAAGATATCCGAGGAGGATCGAAACCTGATCCCGAAGCAGGTCGCCATGTATCATCAGTACAATGACTTAATCAGAAGCGGCGACTATTATCGTATCGCACACTACGCGGATAATCATTATTATGACTGTTATGAGGTGGTGGCAAAAGATAAGAGCGAAGCGCTTGTCACCTATATTCAGATACTCAACAGACCAAATTGCCACAGCAGGCGCATTCACATTCCGGGACTTGATCCCAAGAGAACATATGAGATAGCCAATGCGGAAGACTGGCCGGAAATGAAGCAGACCGAATACAAGGGTGATACGCTGCATTATGCCGGCATCAACATTCCGCCGCTGTGGGGTGATTTCAAAGGCAGATTGATGCACTTGAAAGCCATATAAGTATCATTGCGTTATTCTTTATCTTATAATTCCGTATTGTATAAAGTACTATTAAGGTACACTGGAGGCTATTATTTTCATATGGCCTCTCAGTTCTACCTTGCCAAAACCGTTAGGCAAAATAAAGTGATCTCCTTTCTTGATACGCTGTCCGTTTATAAGGCCGCCACCGTCTATTATGCTCATCATAAGAAAAGGCCAATCCTGCTCGAACGCAGCATACCCGTCCGTTTCAAGCTGCCACACACGGTAATAGTCGCAGGCAATGAGCAGATTCATCTTATTCTTCTCGCTCCTGCCGGCAATCTCCTCGGCGCTTGTCACACTGTCCTCCACGCTCTTAGCAGGAACCGTGATCACATCAAGGCTTTTATCCACATGCAGTTCTCTCGGCTTACCGTCAGTAAGGCGCTCATAATCATACACACGGTAGGTTATATCTGAATTCTGCTGTATTTCCAGTATCTCGATGCCGCCTTTTATGGCATGAACCGTTCCCGGTTTAATCTGAATAAAATCGCCCTTTCTTTGCTATCAGATCACCAATATATTGGCACAGAACCTCCGCCGCCTGCATATGGCACAGATATCCGGGATGGCTCCTTGAACCTACAGTGCTTTCATTCATATTCGGTAACTGCAGATAAGAAACAGCTCTGTCCTCCGTCTCATCTATGTACTCAAAAACAGCCCTGCATATCGACATCTGCAAATTCAGACCAAGCATGCCATAGCACCATATGATATGCGCTTTCGGATTGCATGCGCGGATAATTCCCAAAAAGTCCTTAACCGCCGTTTGAAACGCTTCTATATCCTCTTTCAGATATGAGCCGTCAGAATTTTTATGCATTTTATAATGTCTGCCCGTTTTTTCATCTATCCACTCCGGCTGTTCGAAGGCGCTTGCATCATTTGTGCCCAGATTGACAATCACATAGTCGGGCTGCCAGCTTGTAAAATCATGTGCCGCATTTCCGCCTAATCTCTCATTTTTTTCTCCGGGCTGCAGGCTGCATATCTCTCTGTAGTGTTTAGGAAGAGCGCCGTTCACATTATTATCCCATGCACTCAGAACTCCCCACCCGCTCTGCGAAAATACGCGATATTCCGCATCCAGTTTTTTTGCCGTCAGACAGGCATAATCTCTGAGCGAAGAGAAAAACATGGGTATCCAGTCTTCCTCTTCTCTCGCTCCGAAAAGCCCTTCCCCCGAAGTGATGCTGTCACCGATAAACTCCAGTTTCAGCTTCTTTTCTTCTACCGGATAAAATGTTCCGTCCAGACGCAGTGCATGAATATGAATATAAGAATTCCCGTCGTCACTCATCGCCTGCAAATCTTTATAAAACCGTACATTTTTTATTTTATCCGGACTCATTCCCCTGAAAAGCGGTATCCAGTATCTACCTTTCACAAGCATCTGTCTGCCTACCCAATCACCGTTTACCGTATAACTGATCCAAGGCTCGAAAGTGTCATAGCTAACCTCAACCTCCACTGACAGTTCCGTTCCCGAGACATTGCACTCAAATCCGCTTGCCGTCCAGAAAAGGGTAAGAGGTTCTCTACATGTCGTCGTCCTTCCGTGAATTTTCAATTTAGGGATATCTTTCACCAAATATTCTTTTAACATACTATCGTCGCGCTCCTGTTGTGATATATTTACTATGCTCCGGCTGTCATGCTGCTATCACTGTGTCATAGTCATTATTTCATAGCTGACACACTTGTCACATTGTTGACATCTATGTCATTACAAATGCCACCACCGTCATCTTGGGAATCATACGTGCCATATACCGTTTCCAAAAAGCTTATGTCAACATCATATGCGAGTAGGTCATCTTCAACTCTCGCCACGCCAAACCGCGAGGTCGTGCCGCCAATTCCGGCATTCACATACCTGATATTTGCATTCGGAAACTTTTCACACCACCATTTATATACAAGATATGCATAACAGGTTTCCGGCGTTGAAGACAGACATCCCTGAGTGATGGAGCCACCCAGAAACCCGATCACAACGTCCTCACTTCGGCTTGCTTGTTTCATTACCCGCTTAATGCGGTGAAGATTCCCTTCATTTAAAACTGCCTTTTTACAATCAATGCCGTAATCTGACGCATTCATATTGATATCTCATCTCCGCCTATCATTTGGCAGCAATGACGTCCTGTATACTTTTTTCCAATTAGTTTTTTAGTTTATATTAGCTTATCAAATAGCTTACATTTAGTTTATTATAAATTAATCAATTAATCTTCACTCAAAATTGTTTTTTATCATCGATTATTGTTTTTTCTATATTTTCCACAATCTGCACAAATTATGTGACGCTTTTTTATTTACTTTTAACAGCTATGGATTTAGATTAACTGTTTAGAAATGTATTGAAATGTATTTTTTAAAATTCTAAGAATGACAGTTCAGAGTTAACTTTACAAACTCGATACCGAAATCTTTCCTAATGAAACAAAAAAGCGGCAGGAACCCCATAGTGGTTCTTTCGCCGCTTTTTCTGCTTAACCTATGATCCCGTCATCTTCCGGCATAATCACCGCCGCCACCAGATAGATCACCAGACCCGTTCCGCAGCTTACCAGAGAACACAGCAGCCACACGAGACGAATCAAAGTAGGGTCCACATTCAGATACTCCCCGATTCCTCCGCACACACCGCATATTGTCCTGTTTGTCCGTGAACGCATTAATCTCCTATAGTCATTACTCATAACTTTTTCCTCCCATTGACTAATTTAGTCATTCCTTATTTTCCTGCCGTTTTCATTCCGCAAAATCCACATGTACATTCCCCATAGAGCACTCGATCTGATAGGTACTGCTGCTCCCATTGGAAATACTCACTTCATCCGTCAATCCCGTATAGCTGCGGCTTCCCACACGCACATTTCCCATAGAGCACTCAATTTCATAATTGTGATCTTCCTCCGCATCGTCCAGGCTCAATTGCACATCACCCATACTGCATTTGATGTCCATATTCCCACTGAACAGTCCGGTCAGTTCCGCCTTGCCCATGCCAAGCTCAAGGTCTGTCTCCCGCTCTATCTGTGCGCCGTCAATATGCAATTCTCCTGCACCCACATCCATATCCAGCTCATCTGCGCTTAACGCTCCTAATGTGATCCGTCCCGCGCCGACCGACATTCCTATGCTGTCCGCCGCCGTAAGGCTGTCAATACTGCATGCGCCCGCGCCCACTTCAATATCCATTTCACGCGCCTGCAGACCCACCGATTCCATGCTGCCGGCTCCTATTTCGATGTCCATGTATTCCGGATTAGTCCCTTTCGGCAGGTAAAGATATACCTTAGCCTCTGTCTTAACCGTAATGCCGTTCCCCGACCAGTTCCATACACCATGTCCTGTTCTGTGCAATATTCTCAGGGTATCTCCATCTTCCACGATGTAGCGGAAATTTTTCGTATTCCCGGTCATACGGATCCCGACATGATCTCCCGTCGCTTCCATAATGTGCAGTTCGCACGCTCCCAGCTCCATGTAAAGCGAGCGAAGAGTATCTGCAGTCAGCTCCAGTTCTACTTCTCCGTTGCTTTCACTGATGCGGTTCCACTTCTCATATTTCGACCAGTCAAAGTCATCGTCCCAATCATCATCCCAGCCGAACCCAAACCGCAGGCCGCCGCCTGTACGGGTATAGTGAAAAGGAATCCCCGTTATGCCCATAACATCCACGTCTCTCAACACCCTGAAACCGCCGAATAACGCTGCTATACCGCATATCAGACATCCGATGATAAACGTAACCAGCGCCGTCATCAGGCACCCTTTTGTAAACTTACTCATTCCTGTTTTCATGCCCGTGCACCTCCTCTGTTAAAAAGTCTCTGACACAGAGAAACGATTCCTCTGATAAACGCCGGTATTGCCGTTCCTGCCATAAGCACCATCAGCCACACAAACACAAGACCGATGGCAAACACAATAAATGCCGCTCCTACTAAACTTATTCCGCCCAAAGGTACGGAGAACAACAGTGCAATGCCCGTAATCAAGAGCGCAATTGCAACTATGATCAATCCGATACCTACAGCCAAAAAAGCAAGGAAAATTCCGAACAGTGTTGCCAAAAGTCCGACTGCCACGCCGAAGAGTCCGCCCAGCAGCCCGATCCAAATCGGAGAAGTGAGCACTGCCAGAAGCACAATCAGTACGATAGTCCCACCCGACATATCACGCTTCGGCTGCGCATACTGACCACCTGAAGGATTTCCTGTGGAATTACCGGTATTCGTCTGTTCATACGGGTTAGTGTGTTTCCTCGTGTCCTCTCTGCCGCCGTAGACACTGTCCGCCCCGCTTCGCTGATAATAGCCGCCCTGGTAGTAGGCATTATTCGCCTGTGCGTTATTACCGCCTGCCTGTTTGAATGTCTCCGCCCCGTTTCCTGCTGTATCGGCGCTTCCGTTCTGTCCCGCATCCTCCGTCCGAATCAGTTCATCCCGTGGTGCCTGCGTGTACCCGCTGAAACCGGATTCCGTGAACTCGCCGGCATTACCGCCGTCACTTAATCCCGCTTTGATCGTTCTCGCCAGCTCTTCCGGCGTACCTAACGACGCGATGACACCGCTCTCATTCTCTGCTCCGGCATCGTCGAAGTAATCATTATAATATTGGATAGCTTCATCCCGCTCCGTCGGTGATACATCGCCAAGAAGCTCTGTCAGACGCCTCATAAACTCTGCTCTATTCATGCTTCAATCCTCCCTCAAAGATACTGTTTAACTTGGCGGAATACCGATACCATTCGCTGATATACAGATTAAGCTGCGCCCTTCCCTTCTCTGTCACCTTATAGTATCGCCTGTTCCTGCCCGCACATTCCATATCGTAGACTTCCAGACATTCATCCTTCTGCAGTCTCCTGAGCACGGGATATAACGTGGATTCCGAAATCTCAATGACCTGCCGCACTTCCTGCGTGATCTTATAGCCGTATGTCCCTTCCGGTTCACTGGACACCACCGCCAGCACGATCGCATCAAGCAGTGCCGCACCTGTGTTAAAAACCATGCGATAAACTCCTTTCCTGCTTTTTACATACCTCATAGTGAATCATCCATTTCTGTCCAGTCCACAGACTTTATATAACGATACATCCCGAAATTCCCTGTCAAAATCTCCTGGCATTCCGCCCTTAATCCGCCGTCTTAAGAATCCCATCATGCATCAAAAGTATTATATGAAGCTACATATGTTGGACATTATAATATTGTTGAATGTTATAATATTATACGCTGTATAATATTGTTTCTGTAGATACTATACGACATATAATATTATTTGTCAACATATATTTTGAATAGAAAAAAATTTGCACAAAAAGGGAGCTGCGTAAAATTGCACGGGCAGATCACACAAAAGGTTCCCGCAGTTATCGGCTTCGTCATATGGATTTTCTAAATATTCCGGTGAAGTTGTGACAACGGACGAAACCGCCCTCTATTCGCCATCCGGGCTCATTACGGGCTTTTCGGGACATCCATGTCCCGAAATTTCTGGATATTGAATGGAATATTAAGAAAATCTCATATTCCTACGCAAGACAACTGCGGGAACCTTTTGTGTGATCTGCCCTCAGTACTTGTCTCATGCACTTTTTGATGCCCTAATCTTATAGCTTTAAAAACTCTTCTCACATTATATAACGCCATACACACCTCAATATCTTCACAAGTCGCCATACAGAATCCAAACTATCCGCGGCGGTCGGTTCCCTGTTTCTCTGCTTATTACCTGATTTCTGGCATAAAAAAAACGGTTTGCCCACACAAACCGTATCGTTGTTTCTTTATTGCATTGACCAAATTGGTCACTGTCGTTCTGCTAAACAGCCATCGTGTCCGATAACATTTCCAATACCTCAGGGAACGGCTCTAAACTCCGTTCGAGAATCCCGTGTATATGTGCAATTGCCACGCCGTAGTTAACGATCGGCACCTCCGCCGACCTTGCCGCTTCGGTGCGCCGCCGCATCTCCTTTTCGTTGAGCATACAGCCTCCGCAGTGCACGATCAGAGAAAATCCGGAAAGATCATCGGGGAACCCGCCGCCGGATGTGAACGTATATTCAGGCTTCACTCCCGCGTATTCCTCGATCCACTTCGGCATTTTCACCGTACCGATATCACCGCATTGCCGGTGGTGGGTACATCCCTCCGAAATCAACACTTTATCGCCGTCTTTAAGCCCTGACAGCGCTACAGCGCCCTTTACCTGCTCCGCCAGTTCGCCCTTATACCGTGCAAACAGGATCGAAAACGATGTAAGCATGATATCACCCGGCACATCCTTAGAGACTCTGCCGAATGCCTGCGAGTCCGTGATGACGATCCTCGGCTTCCCGGACAGCGCTGCAAGCGTATTCGGCAGTTCCTCGGGCTGACAGCCGACAAACGTGCAGTGATGGTCCAGAATTTCGCGCATAGTCTGCTGCTGCGGAAGTATCAGCCTGCCCTTGGGAGCGGCCGCGTCTACGGGAATCACCAGAACCACAACGTCACCGTCACGCAACAGATCGGCAACGATATGCTTTTCGTTTTGCAGGCTCTCTGCAAACTCGCCGATTCTGGTTTTGAGCAGGTTGACGTTCTCGCCCGTTACGGCGCTTAAGTAGAGCGAATTTCCGTGAAGCGGTGGTCTTTCGGATAGCAGATCGGCTTTGTTATACGCGATCAGATACGGCAGTCTGCGCTCCTCAAAAAGCGCCATAAGCTCCCTGTCCTTTGTTGACAGCCCTCGTGCCGCGTCCACAACGAGCACCGCAACATCGGTCCTTACAAGTATCTCACGCGCCTTTTTGACGCGCAGCGCCCCAAGCTCACCCTCATCGTCAAGCCCCGGCGTATCGATAACGACAACCGGACCAAGCGGCAGCAGCTCCATTGCCTTACGAACGGGGTCGGTAGTCGTGCCGCGAACCTCGGACACTACCGAAAGCTCCTGCCCCGTGAATGCGTTTACAAGACTGGATTTTCCCGCGTTGCGCATACCGAAAAACCCTATATGCAGGCGCTCGGCGGATACGGTATCATTTAATCCCATAGCTGTGTCCTTTCGTTAAAAGCGGAAATCGCGGCGGCCTAAGTTCTTAATATCCTCGATGTTGCGCCGCGCGATCTCGCGCACCTTTTCCCTGGGTATACGCTCCAGCTCGCGCTCCACCATCTCATAGCCGACACGTTTTGTGTCCTCTAAGGCGTAATCCTCGAGATACTCCGAGAGCGTCATAAGCGCGTTTGGGTGGCAGCAGTTGAGTATCTGTCCGCTCTTACACAGGCTCATAAAGCGGTCGCCTGTTCGTCCCTCGCGATAACATGCGGTGCAAAACGACGGGATATGCCCGCTCTCCATAAGCCACTTTACCACCTCATCAAGCGTTCTCTGATCGGAAACGTCGAACTGCTCGGTGTCGTGCGGGCGTATTTCCTCCGTGTAGCCGCCGACCGACGTGCGCGAGCCGCCGCTTACCTGCGAAACTCCCAGACGGAGCAGCCGAGAGCGCACCTGCTCGGATTCACGCGTGGATATGATCATTCCCGTATATGGTACGGCAAGACGTATGCAGGCAGTGATCTTCGCGAAGGTCTCATCGTCAATACCGTTGTCGAACGCGGCGGGGTCGATATCATCGGCGTGCTTTACACGCGGCACGCTTATCGTGTGAGGACCTACGCCATGAACAGCCTCTAAGTGCTCCGCGTGCATAATAAGTCCTGCAAATTCGTATTTGTACATCTCCAACCCGAACAGCACACCCAATCCTACGTCGTCAATGCCGCCCTCCATTGCTCTGTCCATTGCTTCGGTGTGGTAGGCGTAGTCGTGCTTCGGTCCCGTAGGATGCAGATTAAGGTAGCTCTCCTTGTGGTAAGTCTCCTGAAAGAGAATATACGTACCGATCCCCGCTTCTTTCAGTTTCCGATAGTTCTCGACGGTGGTCGCGGCAATATTGACATTTACGCGGCGGATATCGCCGTTCTTGTGATGAACGCTGTAAATCGTCCTGATACAGTCGAGTATGTACTCAATTGGATTGTTGACTGGATCTTCCCCTGCCTCAATGGCAAGACGCTTATGTCCCATATCCTGAAGCGCTATGACCTCCTGCCTTACCTCCTCCTGCGTGAGCTTTTTGCGTGTAATGTGCTTGTTTTTCATGTGGTACGGACAGTAAACGCAGCCGTTAACACAGTAATTCGAGAGGTAGAGCGGCGCAAAAATAACGATTCTGTTGCCGTAGAATGCGAGCTTGATCTCCTCGGCGATCTCGTACATCCTCTCGATCAGCTCAGGATCTTCGCAAGCCAGAAGAACCGACGCTTCACGGTGGGTAAGCCCCGCGCATACGCTGCCCGACTCTGTCTTCCCGGGCCGGGCCTTTTCAAGTATTTCCTCAATCAGCTTCGTGTTGTTTTTGTTTTCTTCGGCATAAGCAAGGGTCGCGCGGATCTCCTCATCGTTGATGAATTCCTCCGCTTTTAGCGATTTAGGGTCATAATTACTCATAACATTTTCCTTTCCTGATATCTCCGATATCCGTTACGATCTCGTATCCTATTGCGTTCATTCGCTGTTCGAGACGGCTTATGCACTGGGCTGACTCATCGCCCGTGCATAGCTTATTGTCGTAAAGCTCGTATTTTTTCCGCACCGAAACAGGCGACAAATTCGGCATCACTACATTCGCGCCTGCGAGTATGCCGCGCTCCCTGCCGTCGGGGGCAATCGTGCCCAGCGCCGTTGTCGCAGGCAGGAGCACCGGCGGATAAATCAGCCGTATGACCGACAGCAGAAAGCAGGTCAGTTCAATCGTTCCCGGCGGCTCGTCCTTAAACGGCGTGTCATGGTGCGGAACAAACGGTCCTATCCCGCACATATCAGGCTTGAAACTTTCAATAAACTTCAAGTCCTCTGCAAGATGCTGCGACGTCTGAAACGGCGCTCCCACCATAAATCCGCAGCCCACCTGATAGCCGAGCGCACGCAGATCGTTAAGGCAGCGCATACGGTTGTCAAACGACATCTCAGGCGGATGCAGGTGCTCGTAGTGCTCTCTGTCGGCAGTTTCGTGACGCAGAAGATACCTGTCCGCGCCCGCCTCACGCAACAGCGCATAGCTCTCAAGACTCCGCTCGCCAAGCGATAGCGTCACCGCACAGTCGGGGTGCGCAGACTTTAATTTTCGGATAATGCCGCATACGATCTCGTCCGAGAAATACGCGTCTTCGCCTCCTTGCAGGACAACCGTTCTAAAGCCGAGTAAGTAGCCCTCATCGGCACATGCAAGTATCTGCTCCTCTGTCAGGCGGTAGCGGTCGCAACCGCGATTGCTGCGCCGAATCCCACAGTACAGACAGTCATTCCTGCAGATATTGCCAATCTCTATAAGCCCGCGCACAAACACCGTGTTTCCGTAGATCTCACGCCTCGCCCTGACAGCATGATCTGCGAGAAGAGCCGCCGTATCAGCGGATCGGTTTTCAATCAGATACTGATACTCCTCCCGGTCAAGACTTCGTTTCATGATTAACCGTTCTGTCAGCTCTTCCATTCGCTCATACATCGGACTTCACACTCGCTGCCCTTGTTCCCATAAGCTCCCTCCACCAAAAATGCCGCGCCCTATACAAGGCACGGCAGATTATCATACCCGAAATCCAAGCTGCAATACGCGCGGTATCGCACCTTGCCCTATTCCACATAGCCGCGCCTTTCCCCCAGACCGAAGTCTTTATGTCAGGCGGCGAAAACGTTTCTAAAAAAGATTCACTTTACCGACAACACCGTCATTAATGACATAGTAAGCCGTGAAATCCTCCGGTTTAATATAGATCTGCATATTTTCAATAGAGTCTTTCTGATGACCCTTAGCGCAGTAATGAGATTTCACACGCTCAGTCACTTCCGCCATAGTCACCTCATACTCCCGATACTGCAGAAATACTTCGGGCACCGCTTCCTTCTTTGCAGACGCCTGTTGCTCTTCTGCACTTTTCACTTCGGCCGCTGTTTGAAGCTTTGCGCTTTCCTCTGTTCCGGATACTGCCGCAGCAACCGCTTCACTCTTCATCTCTGTTCCCATCGTGTTCCCTGTTAACTCCTTCTTGTCCATCAAATTCTCCCCCTTACGCCGATTCGCCGGCTTCCTCTGTATCTATAGTTACGCACGCACCCCCTGCGCTCACCCCATATTCATAACAACTATTGCTATTGTAACATTGTTTCCCTTAATCCACAAGTAATACATGTCGGATTCGAATATCTGAATATCAAAAGGCGCCTCTACTAAACTCCGTAGGCATATTGCATAAAATGTTCACGCAGTCGTCCTGCGTTGGAATATGAGATTTTCTTAATATTCCGTTCAACATAACAGAAATTTCGGGACATGGATGTCCCGGAAAGCCCGACATGAGCCCGGATGGCGAATAGAGGGCGGTTTCGTCCCCTATCTCAACTTGTCCGGAATATTATAGAAAATCCATATGACGAAGCCCGACACAAGAGAACATTTTATGCAATATGCCCCTGCACTTTCACAATTGCACCTTTTGATATTCGGAACCCGCAACAACAAAAGACCGGCGTCCACACAGTCTCCCATATGTCCGCCGGTCCCAATATTTTCTTTTTACTTCTATAATACTTCTGTCACGGGGCACCTGCCACTCAACATCCATTCCACACGTATTATCTAATACCGATCTCCGTATCAGACTCCGTTACATGGCTGTGCTTCTTGATATAGTCCACGATCTCGTCCAGCTTCGTGAATGCAAGACCCACATAGCTGTCCGCACATCCATAGTACAAGGCAATTTTGCCACTCTCGGAATCATGAATGGTTGCACACGGGAAACATACGTTCGGTACGAATCCTCTCTCCTCATACCACTCTTCCGGTGTCAACAGGAAGTTCTCACATCTGTAAAGTACTTTGGACGGATTGTCGATATCGAGAATCGCGCCGCCGATGGAGTATACGAGTCCGTTGCAGGTTCCGCTTACGCCATGGTAGAACAGGAGCCATCCTTCACTTGTCTCGATCGGAGCAGCGCCGCCGCCGATTTTCACGGACTCCCACCACTCTGAGCTTCTGCCCATCACATGTCTGTGTCTGCCCCAGTATACCATATCCGGACTCTCGCTTAAGAAGATATCGCCGAAAGGCGTATGCCCGGAATCCGAAGGTCTGCTTAAGAGCATGAACTTACCGTTAATCTTACGAGGGAACAGCACCGCATTTCTGTTAAACGGAATAAAAGGATTCTCGATTCTCGTAAATGTCTTGAAGTCCGTGGTCTTCGCCATACCGATGGAAGCGCCGTAGAAATCCTGACACCAGATAATGTAGTATATATCCTCTACCTTAACAAGACGAGGATCGTATGCATAGACCGGCATGAAATCATTGCCGTCCTCATCCTTGAAAGGAATCTTCTCCTTATCAAATTCCCAATGGATCGCATCTTTGCTGCGGCCCAGATAGATGTACGGAATACCGTTGGTCTGTTCACCTCTGAACACGCCGATGAACTCATCCCCGTAAGGCATTACTGCGCTGTTAAAGATTCTTGCAACACCTTCCACCGGATTTCTGCCGATCACGGGATTATCGCTGTAACGCCAGATCGGTGCGCCTTTTAAGCCTTCCGGCTTCTCCTGCCACGGCACATTTTTTACAGCAGGACTGATCATTTTCACTTCACTCATTTTGTAACTGTGCTCCTTTCGCCCCTATGTTTTTATTTTATGATTACTGTCTCGATAAGAATTCGAGGTTCTTTTTGATCAGATCACACCTCTGTGCCACACACTCCACAGAGCGCAGCGGATCATTCGGTGTATGAAATACATAATCAATCAGCTTGTCGATCGTTGTGGTCGCCACATGCATCCTCGTATCGCTGGAGGCGTAATAGATATATACTTCTCCGTTATCTTTCGCAATCGCGCCGTTGGTGAATACCACATTCGACACATCGCCCACACGCTCGCCCTCTCTCGGTCCGATCAACATACCGGAGGGTTCCGCAATTACCTTGGAAGGATCGTTTAAATCTGTGGCAAACGCATAGATTACATAGCGCAGTCCTGCCGCTGTATTTCTCACACCATGAGCGATATGAATCCATCCCTTGTCTGTCTTGATCGGGGTTGCGCCCGCTCCGTTCTTCGCCTCGGTAATGGTATGGTACTTGCGCAGGGAAGTCATTTTTTCCTCGTCGATCACCGCATGGGTAATATCGTCGCACAATCCGAAACCGATACCGCCGCCGGAACCTGTGTCGATGAAGTCGTCCATCGGTCTTGTATAGAACGCATATTTACCGTTCACGAACTCCGGATGAAGCACTACATTTCTCTGCTGCGGGGAGCGGAGTGTGGTCAGATTATCTAACCTCTCCCAGTTCTTTAAGTCTTTAGTCCTTACGATACCTGCCGCAGCCACCGCCGCAGACAGATCGTTCACCGTCTTATCCTTACTCTCGGAGCAGAACACACCATAGATATAGCCGTCCTCATGCTTGGTCAAACGCATATCATACACATTTGTCTCCTCCGGACAGGTATCCGGCAGAAGGATCGGATAATCCCAGAACCTAAAACCGTCGATTCCGCTGTCACTCTCCGCCACGCCGAAGAAAGACTTTCTGTCATTACCCTCAATACGCGCCACGAGATAATACTTGCCGTTTAACTCGATTGCTCCGGAGTTCATGACCGCATTCACGCCGAGACGCTCCATGAAATAGGGATTCGTCTCCGGATTCAGGTCATATTTCCACGTGAGCGGAATATGCTCTCTTGTCAGCACCGGATACTCATATCTGTCGTAAATCCCGTTATATATTTCGGACTTCACATTTTTTCTGTTGATCAGTTTATTGTATTTCTCTAATTCCACATAGTAATTACCATGTAACATCACTGTTGCCCTCCGCTCTTCTAATCACTTCCAGACACATTCTGCCGTTATGATACGGACATTTCCAAGGTTCCACAATAGGCTTGCCGCTCACTGCCTTACCCTCTCTGTCCACAATCCAGAACCATTCTGACCCTTCTCTCTTATCAACCACATAATTCCTGATGAATTCCCACTCTGCTTTGGCGGCCTCCCGATATTCCGTATGCTCCGGTGCCAGCGCATAGGCATTCAGAAATCCCACTACGGCTTCCGCCTGCACCCACCAGATGCGGTTCTGATCCACCACACCCTTCTCACATTCATTCGCAAAAGAATGTCCGTCAAAAGCCACCTTATACACTTGACTGGTTAAGTCAAGAATAATCGGAAGCATTTTGTCTTCATATGCCTTCTCACCCAAAACATCCGTGCCCCTGCGGATCAGCCATGCTGTCTCGATATCATGCCCGTAAGAGTGCAAGTCTAAGAGCGAATTCATCTCTCTATCGAAGAACACCTCCTGTCTGTGAAGCCCCGGATTATAGATTTTATCCGCGAGGGTATCTAATATCCACTCCAGACGCTTCTTCACACCAGCGTCACCGCTCACACGATATAACTCCGTATACGCCTCAAACACGTGAAGCAGCGTATTCATCGTCTTATCCGCGATCACCCCGTTCTCAGACAGCTTATCGTTCTCGATCTCCTTAAACTCTCTGTCGAAAGCCTCCTTATAGCCTATCTCGTCCGTGCACCGCTCTTCGATGATCCGGAATAGCTCCATCGCCGTCTCAAGCGCCTCTTTATCTTTAGAAGCATCATAATAGGAAGATAACGCATAGATGGAAAACGCCTGATTATAGGTATGCTTCGTCGTATCTTCCGGTGTTCCGTCATAGGCAACCGACCAGAACACACCGCCCTTTTCCTTATCAACACAGTACTTCTGCATAAATTCATAACCGTGTTTCGCTTCCTGAAGCAGGGATTCGTCATGCAGGATCAGATACGCGTTCGCATAAAACCACGTGATACGACTGTTTAAAATACACCCCTTCACCGCTTTCTTATCTACCTGCAGATCATAATCCATATATCCATAATAACCGCCGTTCTCATTATCCCGCAGCTTCTTCCAGAATGGAATGATACAGTCAGTCAGATGGCTCCTGATTTCTTCTACCATCATCGCTTATTGTCTCCCCTCTTCAATATTGTTCCTGTGCTCTCCGTCTGCTTTTCTAATTTACTTTACAATTTTCTTACTTACTATTTTACTCGTTTTTAAACCTAAATTTAGGTTTAAAAACGAGTAAAATAAATAACTTTAATTCAAATTATAAGGTAATTTGTAATAATGTCAACATACTTAGAGCAAAACTGTCACCTTTACCCAAATATAATTTATTTTTTGTTCAACTTCACTACATGTACGATTAACCCTTTACCGATCCGGCTGTCATGCCGCTGTAAATCTGCTTCTGGAAGAGGATGAATACAATGAGCGCCGGCAGGAGGGAAATAATAACCCCTGCGCAGATCAGATTGTATTGACTTCCCAGCGGTCCCACGAAAGTATACAGTGAAGTCGCCACCGTCGGATACAGCTTCTTATTCTGCAGATACAGATTCGCACAGTAATACTCATTGTATGTGCCCACGCCCTTTAAGATACAGGCCGTAACGATAGCCGGACGCAGAAGCGGAAGCAGTATTTTATAGTAGATTTTGAAATAAGATGCCCCGTCTATGATCGCCGACTCATCCAGCGATACGCTTATGTTCTCGAAGAACTGGATGTAAATATAGATTGCTATGACATCCGTACCGCACATCATGATAATATATCCCACCAGGGAGTTGATCAGTCCCAGCTTAAACATGATCTCATATACCGCAATCTGCATGGCAACACCGGGAAGCAGCGTCGCGAACAGGAACAGGCTTCTGATGATGCCGTTGCCCGGAAACTGAAAGCGGTTGAGTACATAGGCCAGTGAAGTTCCGATCAGAACAGATACTACTAAAACGCTGATCAGAATAATGGTAGAGTTCATAAATGCCCGGCCCATGTTAGCTCTTGTAAACGCATCCGCGAAGTTCCGGAAGTTCAACCAGCTCTCCGGCAGCTCCATAACATTGGTCTGCGCATACTCTGACTCTGTCTTAAACGCCGTGATCACGCAGGATACGATCGGCAGAACCGCTACAAAAGCAAAGAATACAAGTGAAAAATATTTTAAGAAAGTAATTAAAACTTTACCGATTTTCTGTAATGCTGTCATTTATCTCCCTGCCTTTCTCGCCGCTTGTTTTGCAAGTTTCTTGTCACGACGCTTAGTTGCATTAAAATCTTCGTCCTCCGAATTCTTAAAGACATACTTAAAGAAAAGCTTCTGCAGAATCGTCGCCGCGAAAATAATCAAAAGCAGTACTACCGCCATCGCCGATGCCAGCCCTACCTTCTGCTGCGTGTGGGCAATCTCATGCATTACGATAAAGTAAGTTCCCGTCCCGTTGGCACCATCCGTGATAACATAAGGCGGCTCAAATGCGCTCAGGGAACCCGTAATGGATAAGATCACATTCAAAGTAACGATCGTCTTAATGCTCGGCAGGATGATATAGATGAACTGATGGAAACGGTTCGCACCGTCCAACATTGCCGCCTCATACAACTCGGCATCCACCGACATGATCGCTCCGATAAAGAGCACCATGTTCTGTCCGAAATACCGCCAGACAGAAGTTCCTACAAGTGATATATTGTTAATGCTCTGATCCCTCAACCAGTAAGGCAGATTATCCAATTCAAAACCACACCACTGAAGTACGGTATCAAATACAAATCCTCTGGTGTAGAAAAACTTAAAGATAAAACCGATTGCAATACCATTGATCAGATAAGGAAAGAACATGAATCCCTTAAATATGTTGCCGCCCTTTACCTTGAAACTTAAGACAGTTGCCAGATAAAGCGCGAGTACAAGCTGTACCAAAGAACCGCCCATATAATACAGACTCAGTTTCAAAGCTCTGAAGCAGTCTTTTCTGCTGAATACACTGACATAATTGTCCCAACCCACGAACTCTCTCTTGCCGATGTATTTCATTTTCATAAAACTGTATCCTACCATCTCACCGAACGGAAGGTATGTAAAAGTAAATAACAATGCAAGCGGAATGATCATAAATGCAACAATGATAATCGCCTGCTGACCTTTTCTGCTCTTAATCCACTGTGAAAAGGTCTTTTTCTGTGTTCCCACTGTATTTGCCTGTGCCACCATATACTATCCTCCTGATAATTCGAGCCGGGGTAATAATTCTATCCCCGGCTCAAATGCCGCGGGTCATGCAAGCATGACTCTGACTCATTGCCCACGGGAATTAATACCTACTTGAAGCCTCTATGAAGCTGCTTATTGATACTGCTAATTTCTTAATTAATAAGAAACCTCTACACCAAGTGCCTCCTGAGCGTCATTCCACTTAGCTGTCCAGTCTGCCATGATATCATCAAAGCTCTGGGAGCCTGTAGCTGCCGCCTCTACGATTCCCTGAACCTTAGCGTCGCCGCCGGCGTTGAAGGAAAGCTCGGATTCAGCGTTCATCTCGTTCATGATGTCTTCCTCGCCTGTCAGAGCAGTTACGTTCGTTACAACATTAACGCCGTCGAATACGAAAGAAGTAGGAGCTGTCTTGGAGATCGGGTAACCGCCTTCTAAATCACACCAGCCGGACTCTTCTACCATGAACTTAACAAATGTCATAGCTGCCGCCTTGTTATCGTCAGATGCATTGATGTTGATACCGAAGCAGTAGTCAGGACCCGCTGTTGTGTACTGCTGTCCGTTTACGGTGATCGGGAAAGGCATATATCCGATGTCATCCGGATTATCGCCAGCCGCTTTCATCTGTGCGATTGCCCAGGAACCAAGTACCATTGTGCCGATCTCACCATTGTTGATCATTGCCTTACAACCTTCCCAGTCGGTTGTCGTATAGTCATCCTCGATCAGACCCTGTGCAACTGCGTCATAAAGGATCTTGTACAGAGCGTATGCGCCTGTGCCGTCGCCGTTATCCTTGAAAGGCTCTGCCGTGTGAACAAACTTCTGATTTAACCATGTCTCGTCGCCTGTTGTGATTGCGCCAAGGAATGCGTCCCACTGACCGCCCATGGTCCAGCCTGCCGCGTAATTAGTGTACAGCGGAATAGCGTCTGTGTTATCCTTGATTGCCTGCAACGCCGCGATGAACTCATCGGGAGTCGTCGGAAGTGTTGTAATACCTGCGTCTGCGAATACTTTGTTGTTGTAAAGAATACCCTGTGCGTTACCCATGTAGCCGATACCATAGCAGTTACCTGCCGTGTCTTTCCACTGATCAGCAAAGTTCACAAGCTCACTCATTTCATCTACTGTTCCGTAAGGAATGAAATAAGAAGGAAGATCTGCTGCGTCTACAGCCGGGATAAACATTACATCACCCCAGTCGCCTGTCGAAAGACGAAGAAGTGCATCTTCCGCATAATCCGTAATACCTTCTGTCTCAACGGTGATGTTAGGATACATCTCATTAAACTTGCTTATCAGGTCAGCCATCGTACCGTCATCTTCACGGTCTGTCTTGTGGTGGATGAATTTGATTGTTGTCGTGATGTCCTCGTAATCCTCGCCAAGTGTGATGGAAGCGTAGGTCAAACCACCTGCAGGTGCCGCTGCGTCGTCCGCCGTATCATCTGCTGCGGGTGCCGCTGCATCATCAGCAGCATCATCTGCGGATGTGTCAGCTGACGGTGTGTTTGCTGCTGTGTCATCACCGCCGCAGCCTACTAATGAAAAAGTCATCGTTGCTGCTAAAGTAAGTGCTAATACTTTCTTCAGTTTCATAATAAATATCCTCCTTTTTATTTTGCTCTTTTTTAAGAGCTGTTAGTTAATTGATTAACTTTAAATTAAGTATACATCACTTTATTTTTTAATCATCACCTAATATTGTGTTTTATACAGCATTGTTGCTGTATTTGTACTTTTCTTCTATTTATACAATTTTAACCGCTATTTTTTGTGCATTTTCACGAACCACATCTTTATTTTAATATCGTCATTGACATTATCTAGATTAAATTATAAAGTTTAATTAGCTTACTTTTACTTTATGCTAACAATGACGATGTTATAGACATATTTCTCTTACTTTCGACTTTTTTTCGGAGTAAGCATTTTTATTAATAAATAAACTGTTTTTTAAGTGACTGTTATACTACAGACAAGCAAACAGCTTTGGCCGACAATCTGAGGGAAACCATATGACATTTCAAGAAACTTTTGAAAAATCCATATCCGTCAAGCCACCTCTGACACCCGAGTTTCTACCGGAAGCTTTCGTCGGAAGCTTCTATGAGCTCTCGGAAGAGACGACAGACCGTCTGCCCACTGTGCTGTGCGGCGGCACCCTCGAGTTTCCTTCTATATATAAGCTCACCTGTGACCCGATGGACTGTCACATGCTGCTCTATACGCGCACAGGCAGCGGAAATTTGCTTTGGGGCAAAAAAAATCACAGCCTGACGGAAGGTACTTTTCTCTACATGGACTGCTCTGCCTCTTCTTTCACACTGGAGGCAGCACAATCCCCATGGCAGATCAGTATTTTCCTGGTTCGCGGCACTCTTCTTGCTACACTGGATTCCCTTGTCCCCTTTGGCGGACTGTTGCTGCACGCCATTGTATCTACTCATTCTCCCGTACTCAGCGGTATGGAGCGACTTCTTTCGGGCAGCACCGACGCAAGTCTCCGCAATAAGCTGACGGACGCTTCACTTCTGCAGGGCATAATAACGGACTTATTCATCGATGCATGGAAGATGGAAGCGCCGGCAGACAAATGCGCACCATATCTGTCTGAGATCAGACAATATCTGAATACGCATTTTACCGCTCCGCTCCGTCTGGATGATCTGGAAAAACGCTATCACATCAGTAAGTACCGCATATGCCACGAGTTTTCTCAGGCATTCGGTTCTCCACCCGTGCGTTATCTGAATCTGAGAAGGCTGGAGATCGCCACGCATCTGCTTCTGACCACCGACAGACGGATACACGAGATCTCTCTCGACGTGGGCTTCGAGAACACCAATCATTTCATCAACCTTTTTAAGCGCGAAATGGGTACCACACCGCAGGCGTACCGGGATGCACACAGGGGTTAAAGCAAGGCCGGTTCGCCTATACTTTAACCCCTGTTCTGTTCCGGGATTATTCTTTTTATACTTCACTTCTTAGTTACCTGTATCGTGCTCCGTAAAGGCTGTGCATGTTCGGATCATTTATCCCCGCCTCGCCACACTGTCCTTACAGATCAGCCTGCCGTTCACGATATACACGCCCTGCTTGTAATGATCTCCCGATATCTTGCGAATCATATTTTTGACAGCACGCCTTGCCATCTCCTTCATATCCGCCTCATAGGTAGTGATTCCTACGTCACACAGCCCCGGCGGCTGATAATTGTCATAGCCCACTACCGATATATCCTGCGGTATCCGATAACCCGCCCGCTGCAATGTCTGCACGAGCATCGCCGCCGCCGTATCATTATTGCATACAAACGCCGTAGGCATCCGCTCCGGCAACCTGATCTCAAATCCCTCATCCGATCTGCCCGTGTCCGGATCCCTGTCGTTTAATACCCACGCTCTATTCACATCGACGCCGTGTTCATACAGAGACTTCACGTAGCCGAAATAACGATCCGTGATGCTGTCCGTGGCAAGCACGTTGCCTACAAAACCGATATCCCGGTGTCCCATATCAAACAGATAATTCGTCATGATATACATGCCGTGGAAACTGTTGGACACAATAGCATCATACTTCCCGTCCCGATCATAGAAATCCAGAAAAAATACGGGGATCGAAGCATATTCCATCAACTTCTCCAGGTAATCCTTCTTAAGCCTGCCGATGATCACCAGCCCTTCCGTCTTCTTCTCCTGCAGTAGTTTAGGCATGATCATCTGATTCTCGTCCTCACTCTGCAGCACCTCCAGCATGGTAAAACACCCTTTCTGTACCGCTGCCGTAGCCACGTCCTGATACAGTGTCCAGTAGAAAGATTCATATTTGTCCAGAAACCGGTCCGCCACGATGACACCAATGGTATAGCTTGCATTCTTCTTCGCCCGCTCCCGACTTATGGAAGCCGCCGTCCGGTATCCCATCTCCTGTGCCTGTTTCTTAATTCGGGCACGAAGTTCCTCGCTGACGCCCTTCTGGTCAGACAACGCCTTCGATACCGTGACCGTACTGACCCCCATAACTTTGGCAATGTCTGCCATTTTAACCGCTTTTGCCATAATTCCCCCAATATTGTGCCCGTATTTACACCGGTCTTCTCCTTGTATTGTGATATCCGAAACTGCATACGATACCGGAATATACCAGTTACGAGTGATTATAGACTAAAATTTAAGCAATACACTTAAATTATAAAGTAATTTACAATAATGTCAACACGATTACGATAAATTATGCAGATAAATTTTGCAAATATTTCACATTACACTTACGCGCAAAACTGCGCCATATACAACTGATAATATATCCCCTTTCTTTCCATCAGCTCCCGTGCATTTCCTTCCTCGGCGATCCTGCCATCGTCCACAACAAAGATCCGATCGGCTTTCTGGATCGTGGAGAGCCTGTGGGCTATGACAAAAGAAGTCCTGCCTGCCAGCAGATGTTCGATCCCCTCTTGTACCAGCAGCTCCGTCTTCGTGTCAATGCTGGACGTAGCCTCATCCAATATCAGGATCTTCGGATCGGAAACCATCGTCCTGGCAAATGCCAGCAGCTGTCTCTGTCCGATGGATAGCCCGCCGCCCCGCTCCGAAAGCTCGGTGTCATACCCTTTCTCCAAGCGCATGATAAAATCATGAGCATTGACCGCCTTCGCCGCCGCAATAATCTCTTCATCCGTGGCGTCCAATTTTCCATAACGTATGTTGTCTTTAATTGTGCCGGAAAACAGGAAGTTATCCTGTGTCATGATGCCCATCTGCCTTCTCAGACTCTCAATGGACACCTTCTTCACATCATGCCCGTCAACGGTTACGGTTCCTTCCTGCACATCATAAAACCGGCTGATCAGATTGACGATCGTAGATTTACCCGCACCGGTAGGTCCTACCAGCGCAATCGTCTCACCCGGCTTAATCCGGAAGCTCACGTCATCCAGTACTTTTACCTTATCGTCATAGGAGAAGCTCACATGCGCAAAAGTAACTTCTCCCCGGATCGGCGGCATCTGCGCCGCGCCCTCGCCGTCCGCAATCGCCGGCGGTGTGTCCAGTATCTCGAAGATCCGCTCGGCGCCTGCAATATTGGTCACTAACTGATTATAGAAGTTACTGATATTGTGGATCGGCTGCCAGAACATATTCAGATAAGTTCCGAAGGCAATGAAAGTACCCACAGACACCTGACCTACGCCAAGCACTATAATACCCGTGTAATACAACAGTATGCATCCCAGTCCCCAGGACAGATCGATAACCGAGCCGAAAGCGTCACTCATGCGCACAGCATCGAAGAAACTCGTGCGATGTTCCATCAACAGCTCCTCAAAGGTATCCTCCGTCTCCCCCTGCGCGTGGAAACTCTGTATAATCCGCATACCCGCCATGTCCTCATGGATAAAAGCATTTAAGTTGGCAGATTTCTTCCGAAACAGCTGCCATCGCGGGTGCGCTTTGATCTGAATAAACAAAATGGCCGCCGCCATAAACGGAATCGTCATCATGGATGCAAGCGCCAGCTTCGGATTCTTCCAGATCATAATCACCACCACCGCAATAACCGTCAATCCGTCCGGTATCAGAGTCGTCACACAGTTGGACAACACATCTTTGAGCGAATTAATATCTCCGATGATTCGGGATAATATTTTACCGGTCGGTCTGCTGTCAAAAAAACGGAAATCCAATTTCTGGATATGCGTATACAGCTCCTGCCTGATAGTCAGCAGAATCTCGTTGCACACCTTCGCCATAATATACATGCGCAGTTTCACCGTCACCACCAGCAATAGATTGAGCACCAGCGCAACCGCCAGAAGCTTATAAAGTCCGCTTAAATCTCCCACTGCGATGTGAGCATCTATCGCCGACTCCATAATCAGCGGATTGACCAGACTGATCAATACACCGTATCCCATAATCAGCAGCACTAATATGATCTGCCATTTATATGCCAGCAGATACCGAAAGAGGCGCATTAAAGTCTGTGTTTTGCCGCGCTCCACACTCTGCTCGTCATCTTTATAAGAATTTACTGCCATTTATATCACCATCCTCTCACTCTGACATATATGCCGTTTTATACGACACAAGTGTCATATTCTCTGTCATCCCGTACTCCGGACCGACATGTTCCTTCTGCCTGTTTCCCGGACTACACGGCTGCCTCTGTCTGTATGTCACCGTACTGTGATTCGTAAGTCTCATAATAGAGCCCTCTCTTAGCCAACAGTTCTTCATGGGTGCCCCGCTCCGCGATTGCACCGCCGTCTAATACAATAATCTCATCCGCATGCCGCACCGCACTGATCCTGTGCGCGATAATAATCTTCGTCGTATTCTCCAGCGTCTTTAGTGTCTGCTGGATTAAATGCTCCGTCTCCATATCAAGCGCCGACGTGGAATCGTCCAGCACAAGGACAGGATCTCTCTTGGCCAGTGCCCTTGCGATACTGATCCGCTGTTTCTGTCCGCCGGACAGACCCACACCACGCTCTCCGATCACCGTGTCATAGGCCTCATCCATGCGCTCGATAAATCCGCTCGCCTGTGCCTGCTTGGAAGCTTTCCTGACCGTCTTAAAATCTATGTACTCTTTCTTGCCCAGCTTAATATTGTCATTGATCGTATCCGAAAACAGGAATACATCCTGCATCACGTAGCTTACGCTGGTACGAAGCTGCTCCAAAGACATATCCTTAATATTCACATCATCCAGATAGACGGCTCCGTCCGTGGCATCATACATGCGCTGCAGAAGCTGTACGATGGAAGTCTTCCCGGCACCGGTAGCGCCCATAATCCCCAACGTCCTGCCCGCCTCCACCGTAAAGGATATGTCATGCAGAATCTCATACTGATCTGCTTTATGAAATGATACGTGGTCGAAGCAGACTTTTCCGGCCACTTTTTCTAGTTTGACCGGATTAGTCGATTCCACAACGCTTGGTTTCTCCTCATAGATCTTCTTGATTTTCTTATTGGAAGCCACCGCCGCGGAGAAACTGTTAGTCAACCAGCCCAGCATCTCCATCGGCCATACGATATTGGTGGAATACTCCACGAAAGCAGTCAGCTGCCCCAACGTCATCTCGCCGTCTATGACAAATTTCCCACCGACCAAAATAGTCAACAACGGTAATACTTTAGTCACAACTGAGAAACACGGATAATACCGCACGAACACCTTAGACTGTTCCATATTCAAATCATAGTACCTCTTATTATGTGACAGAAATTTGCCGATCTCAAACTTCTCTCTGGCAAAAGCCTTCACCGTCCGCACACCCGCCAGGTTCTCCTCTGCCACCGTGTTGAGCACTGCATTCTCCTCGCTGATCTCCTCATAGACCTTTCCAAGCCTTCGCTCCATGATTACCGCAATAAAACCGCAGAGCAGCATTGCCGCCGTAGGGATCAGCGCCAGCTTCCAGTTAAGCATATACATGCACACCAGAATAATGCTCGTGTGGTAGATTACCTCAATCAAGAGCATACTGACATAACTCATTGCATCCCAGATACGGTCTATATCCTCTTTTACACGCGCCATCAGCTCGCCCGTATTATTCCTGTCAAAGAAGTCTGCGCTGAGTCCCTGAATGTGTCTGAACAGATCTCTTCTCATGTCGCCGGATATCTTCGTGCCGTTCTTATCAAAGGTATATTCCTTCACATACTGAAAAACGCACCTGCCAAGGCCGATCCCCAGAAATCCCAGCAGCAGATATTTCAATTCTCCAATATTGCCGCCTACAATAACGTCATCCACTACCCGTGCCGTCAGCCGCGGTCCCATCATGTCAAGCGTAACCGCAATCAGCAGTGACGCGATGGCAGCCAGGTACGGAATCCTGTACTCCCATATGTAACTTGATATTTTTTTCATCTTTTCCTCCCCTCCCTCATAAACACATAGAAAATGGCTGTGGTAAAATTACCACAGCCATTGAATAAGCCTAACACACATATTGACCAGTCCAGTCACAATTCTTTACTTGGCATGGTCCTCTATCTGCGGAGGTAATTTTATGTTTACCTTATTAAAATCTGATTTTGTATGCATATTGATTCTGTTCTTCATATCTTTAAACATATTTTTTACCTCCTTTGCTTAGTTTATTTGATTGAAACGGATTACTTCTGCTTTTAACTTTTTACTCCTAAGTTTTCACAAGCTTAAGCAACATTATTGTTAGCTTATACCAGTTACGCTTTCTTGTCAACAAATTTTTCCTTTTATTTTTATTTTATTTTTATTTTTATTTTTTCTGGTTAAATACCGGATTAAATACCGGTTGATTGATATGTCATTGACGTTCCCACGCATCAATGATACGATGATGAAAACAAAAAAGCATCCACCATCTTCCCGTTCCCACAGGGAAGATCATCGCACACGTGCCCTGTCCATGCAGACTTACGGCAAAGCATGTGCAGAAACGAGGATATCTATGGACCCAAGAGAAACCGATCTGCTGGAATTCGAGAATGATCTGTTGAATGCGAGAAAACAACTGAACGAGTTAATCTATAAGTACGCAGCTCAAAACCAGGATCTTCAAAGCAATGCAATACAACAGGATAAAATTAATTATTTTGAAACAGAGCTGAGATATCTGAATAATCAATTACAACTATTGAAAAAATCCCCGTATCACGCACCGATATCAAGCGTTCCGCCAGTCAGACAGTCTGCCGGAATCTCCTCCGACATACAGGAGCCCATCTCACAGGCTATCGCTCAACAGATGCTACAATCCCCCTTCTCTGCTATGGCTCAACAGACTGTACAGTCCCCGTACCCGGCTGCGCCCCAACAGGCAATACAGTCCCAGACTCCGGCTGCGTCCCAACGGGCAATACAGTCCCAGGCTCCAGCTGCGCCCCAACGGACAATACAATCCCAGACTCCGACTGCATTTCAACAGACAAAGTTTCCAACGGACGCTCCCACTGCCGACACCGCACAGCAGTCTAAGTCCCGTGACTATGAGAAACTCTTCGGCAGGAATTTTATGGGTATCTTTGCCTCCGTGCTGATCTTTATCAGCCTGATTATTTTTGCCACACTCATGCTGCCCTATCTGACCGACACAATAAAGCTGATCGGTCTGTATGTCATCAGCTTCGCCATATTAGCGGCCGGATACATACCTTCCAGAAAGAACCGTACCAATAAGTTCTTCACCGCACTGATCGGCTGCGGTATCGGTTCCCTATACATTTCACTGTTGTTAAGCGATCTGTATTTTAAAGTAATCGGAGATATGACACTATATATGCTGATCTTAGTCTGGGCCATACTGGTGAAATATCTGCCCGGACTGAAAAACATGGTCTTCCATATCATAGGCCAGTCAGGTATCCTCATCGCCACAATTCTGGGAACGGCTCTATGTGTCCACGATGCCGATGCCGCAAAATATTTCGTTCTGACCGTCTTCTACTTTATCTCCGCCGTTGTCTTTGCCGGCAGGGATCGTACGAATTATGTCCAGAATCTGTGCAATCACATTTGCAAAGCCATGAACTTGATTGTTTTCCTGGTGGGATTAGCACTCATGAAACCGACCGGGTTGAGAGTCATCAACATCTTAGTCATCATGCTCTATATGCTGGCGGAATTTTATTTTTCTTATAGGGAAGAATATCGCGACGGTATTGCTTTTCAGCTATTGACCATAGTAAACTCCGTCACTTTCATCTGGCTGTTCCACCTGACGGAACTTTTTTCGAAAGACACTACTTATCTATTCATGTACATTGCCGCGATCGCACTGCTGTTCTATGTGTATAAAAAACATGCCACATATGAGATTATTTCGGAAATCTTCTTTCTCGCCGTGATCTATCTGGGCTGCCACAACCATCCGTTCATTCAGAGCCATCTTTATGCGTATCTGACTGTCATACCGGCTATGATCTATGGCAAGGTAAAGGATAAAAAGCTGTATCTGTATGCCGGTCTGGCATTTACCGCAGAACTGCTTATTCCGAATTTCTCTACCGCGTACGTTTACGGAGCGTACACGTTCACGAATTTTTTCGCAAACCACTGTGTTGATTATCTGATCATGACCGCCGCTATATATCTTACCTTCCTGTTTGTCTGCCGTACAACGGATCTGACCGGCTTCAAGATAATCGGCTACATCCTGATCAACCTGGTCTTAGTCATTGTAGTACGTGACAGCGCCTACCGGTTCATGCTAGACTATAACGCGGAATATATCCGTACCATAGAATATACCTCGATCAAAGCGAACCTGATTTCCTTCTTTATCCTGGCGTTGATCCATCTGATTCTGACAAAACTATCCTATTTCGGCACCTCAAAACCGGTGGAATACATGCTTCTTGCGATCAATGCCCTGCTTATGATCGCGGGATGTGTCGGTATCGGCTATGGTTCATGGAAAACTGCCACAATCATGATCACCGCATTACTGTTCCTGATCAATTCGCGCAGATTATTGCTCCACGACCAAAGGGCTGGATACTATATCGCATTCAAGTATACTGCGTTCATGGTCTGTGTCCTGAATTCCTATGACGTGGTCAATTATATGATCAGCATCAGCTTACTGTTGTTCGCCATCTTAAGTATTATCATCGGATTCTATCGGAATAACATTACCTTCCGCCTATACGGCCTGATTCTATCTATGATCAGCATTGTCAAGCTGATCATGATCGATATACAGTATGACAGTACCATCGAGAATGCCGTCAGCTTCTTCGTATCCGGCGTTCTGTGCTTTGCAATCAGTTTTATTTATCATAAGATTGACACAAATTTTAAGAAAAGCTGAGCTTCGCTATATACATATAACAAACAAATTAGCTGACTAAATTTTGTTTAATTTAGCCAGCTAATCATATATTTCTATGTTTCCGCCTTTATTCTCCTAAGTACGCTTTCTTCACCGCCTCATTATGCATCAGCTCATCCGCATCACCCGACAGCGAAATAGTACCCGTCTCCAATACATAAGCTCTGTCCGCTATAGACAACGCTTTCTTCGCGTTCTGCTCTACTAACAGCACCGTTGTGCCCGACTCGCTTACCCGTCTGATGATATCGAAGATCTCATTGACAAAGATCGGGGATAATCCCATGGAAGGCTCGTCCATCAGGATAATGTTCGGCTGGCTCATAAGCGCACGCCCCATGGCAAGCATCTGCTGTTCACCGCCGCTTAAAGTTCCCGCCATCTGTGTCTTACGTTCCTCCAATCTCGGAAAACGTTCGTACACCATGTGCAGATTCTCCTTGATCTCGTCCTTATCTTTTCTCGTATAGGCACCCATCAGCAGATTGTCATAGACCGACATCTGGGCAAACACGCGCCTTCCCTCGGGCACATGCGCCATACCCATGGGTACGATCTTATAGCCCGGCGTCTTCGTGATATCCTTGCCCTCGAAGAAGATACTGCCGCTGGTGGGCTTGATCAGACCCGTAATCGTGTGCAGAGTTGTGGTCTTGCCCGCACCGTTAGCACCGATCAGCGCGATGATCTCTCCCTGCTCCACTTCGAAACTGATTCCCTTGATCGCCTCTATCACACCATAATGTACATGAAGATCTTTCACTTCTAACATTGCCATACATTAATTCTTCCCTTCTATACGCTTTAATTAGCTTCCTAAATATGCCGTAATAACCTCCGGATTATTCAACACGTCCTGCGTATCACCCTGTGTCAGCACCTCACCGAAGTTAAGCACCGTCAGCCTCTCGCAGATTCCGGACACCAGCTTCATATCATGCTCGATCAACAGAATCGTCATATCGAAATGATCCCGCACGAAGCGGATCGTATCCATAAGTTCCTTCGTCTCATTAGGGTTCATGCCCGCCGCCGGCTCATCTAACAGCAGCAGCTTCGGGTCAGTTGCCATGGCTCTGGCGATTTCTAATTTTCTCTGCTGCCCGTAAGGAAGATTCTCCGCCTGATAGTCCGCATAGTCCTCTAACCCGAACACCTTGAGCAGTTCCATCGCCTTCTCATTCATTTCTCTCTCTACTTTATGATAACGAGGCAGACGCAGAATCCCCTCTAAGGTCGAATAGGGATAATGGTTATGCAGTCCCACCTTAACATTATCAAGTACAGGCATGTCACCAAACAGTCTGATATTCTGAAAAGTTCTGGCAATACCCGCTTTGCAGATTTCAATCGTCTTCTTCCCTGTCAGATTTACACCGTCTAAAAGGATGGCGCCCTCATCCGGCTGATACACTCCCGTCAACAGGTTAAAGACCGTCGTCTTACCCGCACCATTAGGTCCGATTAATCCGTAAAGCTGTCCTTTTTCCACAGAAATATTAAATTCATTGACCGCACGCAGACCGCCGAAAGAGATCCCTAAGTTTTTCACTTCCAATAATGCCATATCTTATGCCTCCTTCCCGGACTTCCTGCCCGCTGTCAAACGCTGTTTCACCCGTTTTCTGAAGAAGATTGCATTCGGACTCCAGTTAAAGATCATCATAGCAATCAACACGATGGCGTAGATCAGCATACGATAATCGCTTAACACTCTTAAAACCTCCGGTAAAAGTGTCAGAAGCACCGCCGCAATAATGGAGCCGCGAATATTACCGATACCGCCCAGCACAACAAATACGAGAATCAGAATGGACATGTTATATCCGAAGTTCTTAGGCAGTGCGGTCAACGAGGACAAATTATGCGCATAGAGCACGCCCGCCACGCCGGCCAGTGAAGCCGAGATCGTAAATGCAATCAGTTTATATTTCGTCACATTAATCCCTACAGACTCGGCGGCGATCCGATTATCACGAATCGACATAACCGCACGTCCCGTTCTGGAATGGATAAAGTTCAACACGATGAAAAGTGTGACCAGAACCAGAATCACACCAACGGTAAAGTTGGAATCGTTCGGTGTGCCCGTGACTCCTTGTGCTCCCTTAATCAACACCACACCGTCTTCTTCCATATTAAGTGACAATGCGTCCTTCATAGTAAAATGCAAACCGTTAGAATCCACGCCGAGATACAGTGCATTAACGATATTCTTAATGATTTCTCCAAAAGCAAGTGTCACAATCGCCAGATAGTCACCCCGAAGGCGAAGTACCGGAATACCCACCAGAAAACCTACCAGAGCCGCAGTAACCGCACCAATGAGCAGCGCAATGAAAAACCGCGGTCCGCTCGGTATGGCATCTTTAAACGCCAGGGAAAATACTGCGCTGGAAAAAGCTCCCACGCACATGAACCCCGCATGTCCGAGACTCAGCTCTCCCAGAATTCCTACCGTCAGATTTAAAGCGATCGCCACGATCGCATAAGTACAGAAAGGCACCAACAGCCCCTGAATCAAACTGGATACATGTCCTGTGGAAACCAGAAGCTGCATTACAATATATGCAAGGATCACCATGGCATAGGTGATCAGATCATTCTTCGTTGTTTTACTTAATCTGCCCGCTTTCGTTTTCATATTCTACTCCTTCCCTTCGCTTAAACCTTTTCCTGAATCTTCCTGCCGAGAAGTCCGGTAGGTTTCACTAATAACACGATGATCAGAATACTGAATACGATCGCATCGGAAAGCTGGGAAGAAATATAGGCTTTGCTCAGATTCTCAATAACACCCAGCAGAATTCCGCCGATAAAAGCGCCGGGAATCGAACCGATCCCGCCGAATACCGCCGCCACGAAAGCCTTAATACCGGGCATGGAGCCGGTGTATGGCGTAAGCGCCGGATAAGCAGAACATAAGAGCACACCCGCGATTGCCGCGAGAGAAGAACCAATGGCAAAGGTCACGGCAATCGTGCCGTTCACGTTGATTCCCATAAGCTGTGCCGCGCCCTGATCTTCGGACACCGCCGTCATGGCGCGTCCGATCTTGGTCTTTTTCACAAAAAGGGTAAGACCGACCATGATAACAATATTGACTATAACAGTCACAATAGTCACGCTTTTGATGACTAACTGTCCGTCAAACAATTCCAAATTCGGTAATGTCACTACATTCGTGAATGCCTTCGTATCCGAACCGAATACGAGAAGCGCAATATTTTGTAACAGGTAGCTGACACCGATTGCCGTAATAAGTACGGCAAGCGGTGAAGCTCCCCGAAGAGGCCTGTATGCCACCCGCTCAATCGTCACGCCTAAGATCGTGCACACCGCCATGGATATAATGATCGACGCGAGGGGATTCAGTCCCATGCCGCTGACCGTCACAAACACCACATAGCCGCCGATCATAATGACATCGCCGTGGGCGAAATTCAGCATCTTGGCAATACCGTATACCATCGTGTAGCCAAGTGCGATCAGCGCGTACACACTTCCTAAACTGATTCCGTTTATCAAATGGGCTGCAAAACTCATATTTACACCTCTGTTCTCTTGTTCATGGTTGTTTCATATTCTTGTATGGTCCGCTCGAAGAAAAGATGATTTCTTCGTCACCGCGCTCTCGCTCCGTAAAAAGCGTAGCGGTCACTAAGCTCGAAGAGTTGCAAAGCAACTCATAACCTCGCTAAGTGCCGACGCTTTTTAAGGGGTTCCTTAAGAAATCATCTTTCCTTCGAGCTAGGTTATGGATGATATGCAAGCATCCATATCATACTACATAGCTGTATATACGCCGTTCTTGATTATAACTGCCTTAGGAGCTTTGGTGGGTTCACCGGAAGCGTCCCATGTAATGCCGGCACCGGTAAGTCCGTCTACCTGGATCTGTGTCATTGCTGCTGACAGCGCTGTGCAAATCTCTTCGTTGGACATATCCGCCGTGATCCCTGCCTGCTCTGCCGCTGCCTTGATGGTGTAAACCGCATCGTAGCCGTCCGCTGCGAACTGGTTCGGGGTCTCACCGAATTTCTCATTATATGTGGTAACAAACTTCACTGTCAGATCATCTGTTGCATCTGCTGCGAAAGGAGTCAGAAGCATAACATCCTCCGCTAAGGAAGCGTCGAAGTTCTCAACACCCAAAATACCGTCCAGACCGTCACAACCGAAGAACTGCACATCAAATCCCATATCGGAAGCCTGTTTTAAGATCAGAGCTGCTTCATTATAATATATCGGAAGGAACACAAGGTCAGCTCCCGCATCTTTTGCCTGCTGTAACTGTACGGAGAAATCCGTCTTGTTGTCCGCCGTGAAAGCACCTGCCGTCACGATCTCAAAAGGCTGATTTGCCGCTTCCTGTGCAAACTTCTCATAAATACCTGAGGAATATACATCGGAGCTGTCATAGATGACCGCAATCTTAGAAGCAAGACCATTCTCACCGATATACTGCGCGGATGCCGATCCCTGGTTAGGGTCTGAGAAACATACGCGGAAAGAGTTATCATTGGTAACACACTCTACAGCAGAACCTGACGGAGTCAACTGGAAAATCTGATCCTCCACACTCTTAGCTGCTACTGCAATGGAACATCCGCTGGTTACACAGCCGTCCAGCACCTGCATACCCCAGTCCTTCAATGTATTGTACGCATTCACGGATTTCTCCGCATCCAGTTCGTCGTCCTGGAAATTCAACTCAACCGTCATACCGCATATACCGCCTGCCGCATTGATCTCGTCAACTGCGATCTGAGAACCGTTCATCGCCGCGATACCGTATACTGCCGCACCACCGGTCAGAGGACCGATACCGCCGATCTTAAACGTGCCGCCTGCACCGGCTGTCTGTGCAGCGTCTGTCGCATCCGCACTCTCTGTATCTGCAGCATCCGTTTCCGCATTGTCCGCGCCCGTATCCTCTGCTGCATCAACCGTTGTTCCCTCAGCCGTACTGCCGGCATCTGCGCCTGTAGAACCACAGCCAGTCAGCACTGTTGCCATCATGGCTCCTGCAAGCACAAGACTTAACATTTTCTTCTTCATAATCTTCTCCTCATTTCTGCGCTGCTTCTTGTACATAACGAGTTTGTGACAGGCAGCGCACATACACAAATCCCGCAATTGAAAAAAAGTTTTTTCGGTTAAGGTTCAAAAAAGGGACTTCTATATAATAATAAGAAGTCCCACCCTTGAAACTTAGAAAAATAATAGTCAAATTCTACAATTTTGTCAATAGTTTTTTGTTAATTTTCCTATTTTTCCATTTTCCAGAAAAAGGCGCTGTATCCCGGCAGCTCGCTTCCGCCGCCGAAATCATGGTTTTCTCCGCTGATCAGATCCACCGCCATGCCGCAGCCCGCGTCGAAATGCGCGGTGTAACTCTCGCTGTCCGCATTAATTGCCACAAGCACTCTCTCACTGTCACACTTACGCTCGAAAATACACTGCTTATTCGTCAATACAACAGAACGAAAATCTCCATAGTTGAGGGCCGCGGAATTTTTCTTCGCCTCGGCGAGTCTGCTGATCCATTCACACAGCTCAGTCCACTCCGGCTTCTCGAAGCAGGCTCTGAGCGCCGGATCTCCCTCGCTCTTGTGCGCTTTCGCACCCCATTCACTGCCGTAATATACACAGGGAATGCCGGGCATACCGAAACACAGTGCATAAATCAACGGTAAATGTGCCTCGTTGTTCAGATTGCTCGCGATCCTCGTCACATCATGGTTATCTACAAAAGATAACATGTGTTCTCCCTTATATAAAGTCCAGTTCTCAGGACCAAACTGTCTGAGCAGTGAATGATTGATCTCAAACATGTTCATGCTGTTAAAGCTGGAAAACAACCCCTTATAACACTCATAGTTCGTAGCGGAATGTAACATCTGCCCGTTGACGAGCGTTTTGTAATCACCGTGAAGCATCTCTCCCAATAAATAGAAATCCGGCTTCAGACCATCCGTAAAGCCACGCAGTCTCCTGACAAAATCATGATCCAGGCAATATGCCACATCCAGCCTGAGTCCGTCGATGTCGAATTCTTCCACCCATCCTCTGACGCTGTCCAGGATATGGTTGATCACGTCCTCATGTCTTAAGTTAAGCTTTACCAGATCGTAATTTCCTTCCCAGCCTTCATACCACAGACCATCATTATAGTTGGAGTTGCCGCCCAGATTAATATTGAACCAGCCAAGATATGGAGAATTCTCCCGATTCTTTAGTACATCCTGAAATGCCCAGAATCCTCTTCCCACATGATTAAAGACGCCGTCCAGTACTACTTTGATCCCGTTGTCATGCAGATTCTTACATACTTCCTTAAAATCTTCATTCGTTCCCAGTCTGCAGTCGATGGTGTGGTAATCCCTCGTATTGTATCCGTGGGTATCGGATTCAAATACGGGAGAAAAATAGATGGCGTTTATTCCCAGCTTCTTCATATGGGGAATCCAGTCATTCACTTTCAGGATTCTATGTACCAACTGTCCGTCATTCTCAAAAGGCGCTCCGCAAAATCCCAACGGATAGATCTGATAAAAAACACTCTCATAAGCCCACATAATATTCGCTCCTCTTCTTTATGCTCTCTCATTTTATTTTGTTTCTTGAATTCTCACATTCTCTATTTTATCACTGTTTCCTTATATTTGCAAAGTATCGATGTATTGACCGGAAGAGTATCTTTTTGAATGAACTAAAATCCGTTTGTCGACTTTTCCACAGCATTTTACCCATTATTTTATGAAAAACACTGCAAATTGCCAAAGAAATCCCCAATTTCCACATAGTTATCCACATCGACATCTATGTCATATCATGATAAATTTTCCACCTTTTTTGTCAAAAAAGAATGTCATTTTCGGAATTTTCTATTATAATTTTGTCACTTTTCTAAATTTCCCATGATGAAAGGTGTCAATAAATATTGTATAATGTTTTCATATCAGTCAATAGATTTTGTGGGTTGACGTTATAGGTCAATCGAAATAGGAAAGGATGGTATTCAGATATGCAGCCGATACTGGGATCTCATGTGGGAATGAGTGGTAAAGAAATGATGCTGGGCTCCGCGAAGGAAGCGGTGTCTTATGAGGCTGACACCTTCATGTTATACACAGGTGCACCTCAGAATACGAAACGAAAGGCTATCGGGGAACTGAACATCTCCCCTGCATGGGAATATATGCATGCCCACGGAATCAACGATTTCGTTGTTCATGCACCTTATATCATCAATTTGGCTAATACGGTCAATCCCGCCACCTACGAAATTGCGGTGGAATTCCTTGCACTGGAAATCGAGCGTACGATCGCCATGGGTTCTCATATCCTGATCCTGCACCCCGGTGCACACGTGGGTGCAGGATCAGAGGCAGGTATTGACCGGATTGCTCAAGGCCTGAACGAAGTGCTTACCGGAACACAGGACTGCTATATTGCGCTGGAGACCATGGCCGGTAAAGGTTCCGAGATCGGGCGCAGTTTTGAAGAACTGGCTGCCATCTACGACAAAGTCACTCACAGTGATAAACTGCGCGTTTGTATGGACACATGCCATTTAAACGATTCCGGTTATGATATCGTAAATGATTTCGACGGGGTAATTGACCGATTTGATCAACTGATTGGAAAATCGCAGATTGCCCTGTTTCATATCAATGACAGCAAAAATGAGCGCGGTGCGGCCAAAGACCGCCATGCCAACATCGGCGAGGGCACCATCGGAACGGAGGCTCTGCGATACATTGTCCACCATCCTGATTTCATACATCTTCCCAAGATACTGGAAACTCCCTACATTCCGTCATTGACTGACCTGGACAAGAAGGTGCCGCCCTATAAGGAAGAGATTATGCTGCTGCGGGCGCAATAACCCGGCGGCATAATATCAGCTCCCGCAGAACACAATGCCCAAACCTGTATTCTGCGGGAAATATCCTCGTTTACAGCCACTCGTCCCAGAAGCGTTCCACTCGCCGACCAATACGGTCAACCGTTACGACTTCATAATTTTCCCACTCTCTGGGAAATAGTCTCTGATAAGCAGGCGACAGGAACCTGTCATCCAAGAGCGCCACGATCCCGAAGTCTTCTACGGTACGGATGACTCTGCCCGCTGCCTGCAACACCTTATTTATACCGGGATACCGATATGCGTAGTCAAACCCGTTCTCTCCCCATCCATCGAAATAATTTTTCAACAGTTCCCGCTCATTGCATACCTGCGGAAGCCCGGTGCCGATAATGACGGCACCAATCAGGCTGTCATTCTTTAAATCGATGCCCTCACTGAAAATACCGCCCATCACACAGAATCCCAGCAGACTTCTATCTTCCTCCACCTCGATTTCCATCCTGATCAGCGCATTCAGGTCACAGTCCTCATTACCGGTAAACCTGTTCAGAAACGCCTCCCGCGCCTGCTCATTCATATAATCTTCCTGCACGATGCACTCCTCGGTTCCCTCTGCATTGAAATAACGCATATAAATCTCATAAACATTTCGCAAAAAAGCATGGGACGGAAAGAACAGCATATAATTGCCGTGCCTCTGCCGCACTACCTCATGGATATAAGAAGCAATCCGATAATATTCCTCGTCACCTCTTCGCGTATATCTGCTGGTTACGTCGCTGCCGATGTATAGGCCCATCTTCTCCGGATTAAACACCGACTTGGCGTACACCTCATAATCTCCTTCATCCGCTCCCAGCAGCGTCTTATAATATCCGATCGGCAGTAGTGTCGCCGAAAACAGGATCGTACTTCTTCCACGCTGCATACACTCTCTGAGATTCTTCGCCGGATTGACGCAGAAAAGCTTAAGTATAAAACTGCCATCCGACTCCATCTCCGAGTAAGTCACATAATTCTCATCCAGAAGCTCATACATCTCCAGAAAATGGGACACCTCAAAATAAAAATCCAATATCTCGCTGCGCACCGGGCTGTCCTCATGCTCCTCCAGGTAATCGTCAATCGCCGCGCTCAGCCTCGTCAATGCCCGCACGAAGTGATCAATGTACTCCTCCACTCTGTAATTTTCACACTCTCTTTTCAGGACAAGCAATTCCTTGTTACATTTATCCAGATTCTTGGCAATCCGCTCGTCATATGCCCGGACCGTCCTTTTTAACTCCAGAAAATCCTCCTTGCGAAGCACTGCACTGTACATATCCCGGCCCCGCTCCACTAAATTGTGAGCCTCATCAATTAAGAAGATATAATCTCCCCGGATTCCCTCGGCAAAAAATCTGCGCAGATACACATGCGGATCAAACACATAATTGTAATCACAGATGACCGCATCTGCAAAAAGGCTCATGTCCAGACACATCTCAAACGGACATACTCTGTGTTTCTTTGCATATTCCTCTATTTTTTCCCTGCTGTAGACATCCTCATGGGTGAGCATATCGTACATTGCGTCGTTGATCCTGTCGTAATGCCCCTTGGCGTAGGGACAATGCTCCGGATTGCACTCCGTTTCCTCCATGAAACAGATCTTGTCCTTCGCCGTCAGCATAACGCTCTTAAACTTTAAACCATTCTCTCTGAGGAGTGCGAAGGTATGGTCGGCTACCGTACGGGTAATGGTCTTGGCCGTCAGATAAAATATCTTCTCGCACAGCTCCTCCCCCATAGCTTTCACTGCCGGAAATACCGTGGAGAGCGTCTTCCCCACGCCGGTGGGTGCCTCAATAAACAGTTTCCGCTTATGATAGATCGTCCGATAGACATAGGAGGCCAGCTCCTTCTGCCCCTCTCTGTAAGAATACGGAAACGTAAGCGCCGTGATGGATTCCTGTCTCATCTTCTGCCATGCAAAGCTGTAGTCCGCCCATTTGCGATACTGTTCCATCACTTCCTCGAACCATTCCCGCAGCTCCTGATAGGTATAGTCATAATGAAAATAGCGTATCTCCTCGGTTTCCATATGGCAGTATGTCATGCGCACACGAATTGCATTCAGACCGTTCTGTGCAGCATAGATATAAGCGTAACACTTTGCCTGCGCCAGATGAACCGGCACGGAGTCTTTCATTTTCTTAATGTCCCGAAATACTCCCTTGATTTCATCAATGGTTACTCTGACTTGTTGAGTCAACTGCTCCTGAAAGATCTGCTCCGTAATGATCCCATCCGCACGTCCTTCCACAATGATTTCATATTCCCCTGTATCATAGACGTACTTAAGTCCCACCTCCGCCTGATATTCCGGCCCCATGCGCCGCTGAATCATACGGTGGATTCTGCTCCCCTCCTGCATCGCGTTCTCAGGAGATGCCGTTCTTCTATTGTCGATATCGCCGGAGCGGAGGATAAACTCCACCAGACTCCTGACTGAAATATGTACTTCCATCCCAGACCATTTCTTTCTATAGCTCTGCCATTACACAAAAACTCCCTACTAAGATATTACGCTATCTTAAATAGGGAGTCAATGTAACGAATTCCATATAAAACTATTGTCCTTTTACACTGTTGCACGTCCGGGACGGCGACAAACTCTTCCGGGCTGCCTTCTTAACACGCCACTGCGAACTTTTTGAGATATTTCTCAAACTCAGCATCGTACCCGTTATACGCAACCGTCAGAACCTGATTAAAATTAAGTCCTAACACCCCGACAATCGATTTGGCATCTACAATATAACTGTTATAGGAGATGTCAACATCATAAATGCATTTCGACGCAGCAGAAACAAAATCTACCACCTCATCCGGTCTTAATTTAATTCTGTGTTGCATAACATTCACCTTCCTTTTCCATTCATGTATGCAAAAGGCACACATAGAAAAATTTGTTTACTTACTCCTCGTTTGAAATGATTATACTCTTTTCATTTCGTTTGTAAAGAGGCTCTTTTTGTTCCTGATAAAAAACAATATTGCCACTTTCTTGCAACTTTACATAAATATTTTGAACTTCAAATTATTTTTTGTATAATCTGTCTATTATCTGCCATTGCGTCCTACTCCCATAGCCGCAATTTACTCAGTTTTTATTAAATTCCACCATATAATCTTGGAATCTCAGCGGCAGCATCTGACATTGCAAACGGATGTTTCTGCGTTCCCGGATCGCAATCGTCTTATGGAACATGGTAAACAATTCCTGATACTGCTGTTCCTTCTGCGACCACTGCACCCGATCCTTAGACAGTTGTTCCGCCTCCGACACCAAATACCATTCCTTGCGCGCCGGATGTATCCCGTACAGTCCATGCTTCTCGTCATGAATCATGAAGTTCTCCGTTGCCAGCCGGTCTGCAAAATGCGGCATGACAAAAGGCACCACATTGTTCTCCGGTCCGATCAATGCATATAAAATCCCTTGTTGAAGCTCCTGAAACCGTATAAACTCCACTTCATGGTGTACTTCATTCGCAGTGCGTCTCGCAAGTTCAAATGTCCTGACCACGTAAGGATTTCGCAGATTTTCCATTGTCCGCCTGCCGCTTCCGGCCGTAATTCCCTCTACCACAGTACGATAGATCGCCTCACCCTTCGACCTGTCACAGGATGCCGCCGCCCTGCAGATCGTCACATACACCTCTTCACCCAGCCTGCTCCTCAGTGTCCTAATCACCTTATCAGTCTTGACAGCATCCGGATGACTATGCATGTAAGTTGCAAATAATCTGTAATTATCTTCCTCACCCACCTGTATATGAATGTGCTCATGCCCCTCCCTTAAGGCATAGGCATCATAGACTGCCGTTAAGATTCCCTCTAACGAGTCCTCACAGATGATATATTTCTCTTCCATAGTATATGTCTCCCATGTACCATTCACGAAATGTAACTGTTCAGAACCCTGTTCTTCACAGTTACGTAGATGCACCTTCTGAACCGTTACCACGAAATACTCCTATAATTCTGTGCTCCCAGAACCATTCCGTCATCAAATAGGGATATCTGCCTGTATGTCGTCCCATCCGGCATAAACGGCAGCCGCTCTCCCCGACCCATCCGATTCTGATAGGTCAGATTGCGCACGATATATTCCTCATCAATCTTTGTCGGATACATCATCCTGCCGCCACAAGTGATAAAATACAACGCCCGCTTTAACACCACACCCATCTTCTTTAAATCCTCAAAGGTCAGACTGCCGAACCGTCTGGCTGCTATGATGCGCCTCGCGCTCTTGACACCAATCCCCGGAATCCTGAGAAGCAGCCGATAATCCGCTCGATTGATCTCCACCGGAAACACTTCCAGATGGCGCACCGCCCAATCCGCCTTCGGATCAATCGCCATGTTAAAATTAGGACGTTCTGTCGTCAACAATTCATCCACTTTAAAATCATAGAACCTAAGCAGCCAGTCCGCCTGATACAGCCTGTGCTCCCGAAGAAGAGGCGGACCGCCCGTCACGACGGGCAGTTCCTTATCCTCGTTCACGTTCACAAATGCCGAGTAGTACACCCTTTTTAAGGAAAACTTCTCATACAGATTCTCAGCCACCGACATGATCTGATAGTCGCTTTCCGGCAGGGCTCCCACCACCATCTGTGTAGATTGCCCGGCCTCACAGAAATGCGGCGCATGTCTGTATAAGGCAAGTTCATTCTTACTCTGGGTAATACCGTTCTGAATCTGCCGCATCGGCTTCAATATATTCTTGCGATGCTTATTCGGTGCCATCTCCCTCAGTCCGTCCGCTGTTGCCATCTCCAGATTCACGCTCATGCGATCCGCAAGATATCCCGCCCGCTGTATGAGCAGCGGATCCGCCCCCGGAATCGCCTTCACGTGGATATATCCCTGAAACCGATGCAACGTGCGCAGCTTATGCACCGTCTCACAGATCAGCTCCATCGTATAGTTTGGACTGTACAGTATCCCCGAGCTTAAGAACAAACCTTCTATATAATTGCGTCTGTAAAATTCCATCGTCAATTCACACACCTCATCCGGTGTGAAAGATGCCCGGGGCACGTCATTGGATTTCCGGTTGATACAATATCTGCAATCATAGATACACTCGTTGGTAAACAATATCTTCAACAGAGAAATGCACCTTCCGTCTGCCGCAAAACTGTGACACAGCCCTGCCGCGACCGTATTTCCGATCCCCGTACCGTCATTCTTGCGGTTTGAACCGCTGGAACTGCACGATACGTCATACTTCGCGGCATCCGCCAGTATTTTCAGTTTATCCATAACCGACATCTGCGGCGATATCCTGACTTCCATCCCCTAATCAATTCCTTTTCCTAATAACAGATCATCCCATATGCGCAGAACGTTTGTTCTGTATGTGTATCATATCATACTCACTTCTATAAGGCAAGCATTTTTTCGAACATTTGTTCCGTATTTACTTTTTACGTAACTGCTTAATTACAATACCTTTCCTTTAATCCTCAGCTCATAGAGAAGCCTTATATAACACTCAAGCAGTACTTCTCCAATACCCAGCTCAGAGGGAAACCTTATATATCACTCAAATGGTACCTCTTCAATCCCCAGCTCAGAGGGAAGACAATATCTTAAGGAGTCCCTTAAAAAGCGTCAGCGCTTAACGAGGTTATGAGTTGCAGAGCAACTCACGAGTTTAGCGTCTGCTACGCTTTTTACGGAGCGGGAGCGCGACTCCGTAGATATTGCCTTCCCTCTGAGCGTCCGTCTTAGATAACCTTCAAGTATTAACATATTATTCTGCTAATTCCTCTTGATTTCTCCCGCAAAACGCGGTTAAATAAAAGTAAATTTGCTTCGCAAATTAACTTTACGAGTATTGCTTCGCAAACTCGGTCATCCAAATTTTTATAAAGCGAGGTTTCCTATGGATAACTTAATGATTCCCAAAGATTACAAATCAGCGCTGAATCTGCACGACACGCAGATCGGCATCAAGACGGTCAAAGACTTTTTTCAGGTGCTTTTAGCGGAAGAACTGCACCTGCTGCGCGTATCCGCACCGCTTTTCGTGGATCCGGCTTCCGGTCTGAACGATAACTTAAATGGCGTGGAGCGTCCGGTGTCCTTCGGCATCAAAGAGCAGAACGAGGCACAGGCGGAAATCGTTCACTCTCTGGCAAAATGGAAGCGCATGGCCCTGCAAAAATACGGTTTTACACATGGTGAGGGGCTCTACACGGATATGAGCGCCATCCGCAGAGACGAGATAACAGACAACATTCACTCTATTTACGTGGATCAGTGGGACTGGGAGAAGATCATCTCCCGGGACGAGCGCACCATCGATTATCTGCAAGAAACTGTCAAAGCCGTCTACAAAGTGTTGCGCAAAACCGAGAAATATATGGCGATCCGCTATGATTATATCAGCGAGATCCTGCCCCACGACATCTTCTTTATCACGACACAGGAACTGGAAAATATGTTCCCCGAATATACGCCGAAGGAGCGTGAATATTACATAACCAAAGCGAAGGGCGCTGTCTGCGTTATGCAGATCGGCGATTTGCTGGAATCCGGCGTAAAACACGACGGACGCGCTCCGGACTATGACGATTGGGCGCTGAATGCCGATATCTTAGTGTACTATCCGGTACTGGACATCGCTCTGGAGTTGTCTTCCATGGGCATTCGTGTAGACAGGGATTCACTGCTTAGCCAGCTTGACAAGGCCGGCTGCCCCGAAAGAGCCGAGCTTCCTTTCCAGAAGGCAATTCTGAACGAGGAACTCCCTTTCACCATCGGCGGCGGTATCGGGCAGTCCCGTATCTGTATGTTTTTCCTGCGAAAAGCGCACATCGGCGAGGTACAGTCTTCTCTGTGGCCGGAAGATGTGACAAACGAAGCGCTGGCAAACGGAATACAGTTGCTTTAACAAATTAACGTTATTTCGTTTATATTTATTTATTTTTACACTTGACTTTTTCTCATTCATGCTGTATTCTAAGTCCAACATGAGTAATCAACGAACCGTGCATTCGCACATTCAGGCAACTTCTGCCGCTTTACTCACAATCATAATTAAATAGCGGCAGAAGTTATCCATAGGAACCTTCTGCCGAAAAGGAGGGCATCACTATGGAAGCAGCATTAATTGAAAGAGAGGAACAGTTTATGACCATTGAAGGAGGCAAATCCTACACAACCGCGGATATTGAGGCGCTGCCGGACGGAGAACGTGCCGAACTGATCGACGGCCAGATGTTTATTATGGAATCCCCGTCCGTAACGCACCAGAGAATTCTCGGAGAACTTCATGTACAGATCTACATGTATATTAAGAAGAATAATGGTCCGTGCGAGGTATTTCTGCCATTCGGAGTATATATAGCTGACGATACCCGCAATTATGTGGAGCCTGATCTTTCCGTCGTCTGCAAACCGGATAAGCTGGACGAAAAGGGCTGTCACGGTGCGCCGGACTGGGTGATTGAGATCACCTCACCATCTAATAAAATCATGGATTACGGGCGGAAGCTCTCACTCTATCAGGAGAATGGCGTTCGGGAATACTGGATCATCGATCCGAAGCAGAAATTCGTTACAATATATGACTTTGAGCATGGAGAAGGACCTGTGATCCATCCCTTCTCCGAACCTGTAAAAGCGGGGATTTATCCGGACCTGTATCTCGATTTTACACAGTTTATGTAAATCAGATAAAAAAATCGAGCCTTGCTGGACTGCAAGACTCAATTCACGAACTAAAAAAACGGAGAAATCTCCTATACAGATTCAGGTGTCAACCGGTACCTAAATAAACTTTCATAGGCAGCTTGCACAAAATGTTCCCGAAGCTGTCATGCGCAGGAATATGAGATTTTCTTAATATTCCGTTCAATACCCAGAAATTTCGGGACATGGATGTCCCGAAAAGCCCATAATGAGCCCGGATGGCGAATAGAGGGCGGTTGCGTCCATTTGCATAACCTTGCCGGAATATTTTAGAAAATCCATATGACGGAGCCAGACAGCTACAGGAACATTTTGTGCAAGCTGCCACCCCAGTTTACAACATGCACCTTTTAACCCTAAATCCTATACAATAAAGAGGAGATCGACGATCCCCTCTACCCTCTGTTGCGTTTTCCTATTCCATAAAATAAATTCTGGAGGCAAAATCCGGAAAATGTCTCACTTCATCGCTGTAACCCGTGCCGCCGAAGGCCTGTTTTAGTCTGACACCGCCGTACATCAGCGCGTCGCCGTAGGCGTAGAGATCTTCCGTTTCCCCGTCCATCTTCACGAACCTGGCGAGGGTCCTGTGCAGCAGGGAATCCTGTTTAATATGGATCGGCGATACGGTGTTGACCAGATCTCCGAATTCCCTCACATCATATTTCAACGTTCTGTTGTAGAAATGATATCTCCGTTCGGAATCAAGCCCTTTTGCCTTATAGAACGCATATTGTGTGTTCGGCGCCACCAGCTTCTGCAACAGAAATCCCACGGCTTTCGAACGATCTTCCGACACACAAGTCCACTCTGTCACATTGCCGTTATTTCCGCTCAGACAACTGCCGTCTCCCTGCTCTGAAAATGTCCTGCCACGATAGAATGTGCCCCATTGCAGCACTTCGCGCCACTCCTTATACAGCTCGATCTGCGCTTTTACCGCAGCCAGCTCTTCTTTCTTCATATCGCAGAAATTGCACTCGTAGCCGCAGATACCGAAACATGCCACATGGAAGCGAGTCTCCAACGGCGTCGTCCTGAGTGTCTGATGGTTCGGACAGGCGGATACGTGGGCGCTGACCACAGACATCGGATAACCGTAGCTGTACCCTGTCTGAATCTCCGTCCGGCACAAGGCATCCGTATCGTCGCTTGCCCATATCTGCGGGAAATAGCATAAAATCCCCAAATCGAATCGGTTCCCGCCCGCCGCGCAGCCTTCGAACAGTATCTCCGGAAACCGTTCCGTCAGCTCCTTCATACAGCGGTACAACCCCATCACATAACGGTGCGCCACCTCTCCCTGTCGCTCAGCGGACAGCGCCGACGAATAATAATCCGTCACGGTGCGGTTCATGTCCCATTTCACATAGGCGATATCCGCCGAAGAGAATACGCGGCTCATCTCTTCTATAATGTAATCCTGAACTTCTTTTCTCGTCAGATCCAGAATTCTCTGATTCCTTCCCTCGGAATGAGGCTTGTCCGGAATCATGAGAACCCAGTCCGGATGTTCCTCATATAATTTGCTTTTGACATTGACCATCTCCGGCTCCACCCAGATTCCGAAATCCAGTCCCAGATCTTTTACTTTCCGCGCCAGCCCTTCCACGCCGTCAGGCAGTTTCTTCCGGTTCACTTCCCAATCGCCCAGTGACTGCGTATCGTCATCCCTGCTGCCGAACCATCCGTCATCCATCACAAAAAGCTCAATACCCACCTCTTTTCCGGCTTTCGCAAGCTGTAAGAGTTTACGCTCATTGATATCAAAATAAGATGCTTCCCAGCTGTTGAGCAGAATCGGACGAGTCTTGTGTTTCCACTTGCCCCGCACGATATGCTCCCGCACAAACCGGTGCATATGCCGGCTCATTCCGTTGTATCCCTCATGAGAATAGCTCATCACCGCCTCCGGCGCCTCAAAACACTCTCCCACACCGATCCGGAAGCAGAAAGACTGCGGATTGATCCCCATGACCAACCTCGTCTTGCCATATCCGCTGACTTCTGCCGCCTCATAGTGATTGCCGCTGTAGATCAGGTTGAATCCGTAGCAGTCGCCCAAGTCTTCCGAAGTTTCCGGCTTACTCAGCATGACAAACGGATTGGCGCGGTTAGAGGACGTTCCGGTATAGGAGGCGTTCACATGTCTGCCCGACTTAAGGCGCGTATCCGTCCGCTTCATCTCTCTCGCCCACGCACCGTTAAACGTTGTAAGCACATATTCCGGCGTATCAAAATCCACCTGTGCGCTCATGAGTCTTGTGAGCTTGATCTCGTCCTCGCTGTCGTTAATGAGGCGTGCGCTTCTGGCAATCACATCACAGCCCTCATATACATAATAGTGCAGTTCCAAGGTAAGCGCATACTGCCGGTCTTTTAACACGACGCACAGATGATCCACCGCTCCTTCTTCATCATAGGATGCCGGAAGGGTGTTATATGCTTCCTTGCCCTTCGTGATCAGTGCCGACTCGAACAGAAAATCCGATGTGTAACTGCCGTCCGCATGAATCACCTCGATAAAAGGCTCCCTAATATCCCCTTTGCCGTAAGAAGACATCTCCAATCGGATATCCTCCAGCGAAAACGTGGTGTTTTCCTGATTGTATGCATTGGTATTGCCGGGCATGAATGTGTGCTTCTCGACCAACGCCTTCATATCTTCGTCATCCGTCAGCGTAATCTTCCTTCCGTAATACAAATGCTCTAAGTGTCCCGTAGGAAGCACACGAAAGCAATATGTCGTATTGTCTGTCTCTAACACATAGTTTTGATTATATTCCCGAATCATCCGTTATCCCTCTTTTCGTTACCATTCACACTCATGCAAATTTCCCTATACGCTCAGAATGCGCCATACCCTAAGTGCATGGCGCATTCAGGACATTCACATTATGCTTCCTGCTGCCGCTTACTCTTGATCTGCTCTGCAATCTCTTCCACCTTCTGCTCGGAAAGAATATATTTTCTGTGGAAAAGAAATACTGCCAGCAGAAGTCCCGCAATGGGGATTACCGTCATGGTCATTCGCAGACCGAATACAGAGCTTCCCGCCGCCTCTGCCGCCACAGTGTCTGTCGTATCGTTACTCAAATTACAGACAGAGAGACAAACAGAAGCGATAAGCGCCGCCACACCGGAGGCAAGCTTCACTACGAAGGTCTGCATGGAAAATATGACACTCTCGTCACGTCTGTTGTTTTTCAATTCTCCGTAATCTACCGTATTGGCAAGGAATACCGTAGTCAGTACGGTCAGCATACCAAATGCCGTAAATACGAAGAACGCGGGAACAAACAAGATAAAAATATTGGTAAGTCCCAGACACATGAGTATAAACAGCAATGCATAACCCGTGATTGCCATGACAAAGCTCACATAAAATACCTGCAGGGAACTGATAAACTTACGTAACACCGGGTAAAACAGCATCATGGACAGAATCTGGATACCGCCGCCGAAAGTGTTAAAAAGCGTATATCCGTTATACCATGTATCACCGCCGAAATCGTATTTAAAGAAGTAAATCAGCAGATTCGATGTAATATACAAAGAACAGTTGATCAGCACGATCGAAATGACCACAATCATGGTCTGGTCATTCTGGATCAATGCCTTAAACATCTGTCCCACAGACGGCGCTTCAACATCCACGGTGGATTTCTCTTTGATATTTATACAAGTAATGACGATGAAAACGACAAACAGCACAGCAATAATCAATGCGAATCTCTGGAAACCGCTGCGCTCATCGCCCTGTCCCAGCGCCTGTACACACATCATAGTGATGATGGTGATAAGCGCCGAGCCTACTCCTGCGCAGGAACGCGCCAGCGTGGTCAATCCTTCACGCTCTCTGCCGCCCTCTGTAAAAGCCGGGATCATGGACCAATATGGAATGTCCATCATCGTGTAAGTGACGCCCCACACAATATAAGTAATCGCGGCATACGCCACCAGACCGCTGCCGTCAAGAGCGGGCGGCGCGGTAAACATGACTACCAGAATCACTGCATTCAGAATTGTTCCAATCAGCAGCCATGGACGGAATTTACCCCACTTTGTTCTGGTCTTCGCCACCAGCACACCCATAATCGGATCGTTAAATGCATCAAACACACGCGCCGCCATCAGGATGATTCCCATCGCAATCGCGCTCACTCCCAGAATATCCTGATAATAATACAGGATATAGCTTGCGGAAAGCATGTATACCATGTCTTTTCCGACTGCGCCTAAACCATAAGATACTTTTTCTTTCGCTGTCAGTTTCATATATGACTTTTCCTCCTCTTTTTTGTTTCTGTTTTGCTGCTCTGCTTCATGTCGTCCTGTCTTACTTCGTTCCTTGCTGTTTTACTTCGTTCCTTGCTGTTTTGCTTCACTTCTTGCTGCTTTACTTAGTTCCTTGCTGCTTTACTTAGCTTTTTGTTGTTTTACTTCTTTTCTTGCTGTTCTACTTTTTTCTTACTGTTTTGTTCCGCTTCTTACTGTTTTGCTTCTTATTCATATATAGTTTTGTATCGCTGATTTTACGCCCGCTTACCTTTTCCCGCCATAGCCAGCTCCACAACCTTGTATGCGCCATCGTAGACGCCTGCAGCCTTATTCTTTATTATATTCTCACACATATCCGCCAACAGGCTCCTCTCTTCCGTAAAAAGTCTGATCATCTGCAGCGTATGCGGAATATCTCTGCACTCTAAGGTGCCGTCTCCGATCTCTGCCGAATGGATTGCGCCCCACTGTTCATGTCCGCCCACCCGCTTGATAAACAGCTTCGGTACCGGGTAAAAGGCAAGTTCGCTGGGCTTCGTCACCAGCACGTCACAGCTTCGCATTAACAGATTCGTGCAGTAGACCGCCTCGAAGATATTCATATGCCAGAATGCATGGACACCCTGCACATCCCCTGTAAGCGCTTCTTTGGCAAACTGCTCCGTTTCCTTCCACTGATCGAAGTGCTCTGTAGATACTTCCTTTAGTGCCGGAATCTCTCTCACTAATTCTTCCCACACATTGCGGTAATCTCCCACATTCACATAGAGTGCCGCCTTATTCTTGCGAATGAGCGGAAGCAGCGACTTGATAATTGCCGAGAAGATCTCTTTCTGTGCGCCCGCTCCGCCGATGGTCAGCAGGAAACGGATTGGCTTTCCCTCCTCCTGCCGCTTCAATCTGGCCTCACAGTCCGCCTCGATATTGCTCACCAGTTCATGATCGATATAGTGTCCCGTATATACCAAAGCATCGTCCGGCATAGGCTGCAGAACATCATTCCCCTGCATGCCGTTTAAGATATGATAACCCTGATAGGCATAATGTGTCTGCACCGTGTGAAAGCTTCCCTCCGACAGATGAAGCGCCATCGGCCAGTTGTCCGGTATCGCATTGACCACAAGCTTCATTCCCGCATGGATCGCTGCCTGCGCGGGCCACACGTGGGTCGCCACCACCGGCATATCCTTCGGTACATTCCGATATACCGGAGCCATCAGCTCTGCGTTCATCTGATCCGACGCATTATAGCTCAGCTTACGGAATCCCTCATAATTCATAGGCTCCCACACCAGCTTGTTAAACAGCCTGCTCTTACCCGATAATCTGGAACCAAGCGAATAAAGATCATTCTGTGCGCTGATCACCTTCGTACAGGTAGTCTGTTTGTAAGAATTCAGATCCATCCAGTAAGGTGTATACCCCATGGAGTTTGCCGCCGACGCGATTGCCATGGATATTCTGTAATGCCCGAATCCCATGCGGATGTTGCCCACGATGATTCCCTTGTCTGTGTCAAAATCGGCGCCTTCCTTACTGCTGCCCGGCTCCCCGAGCCGTACATCCATAACCCCTAAAGAATCACCGATATGCGCATTCTTCTCGATGATGACCGGATAATCCACGTCACTGTCATCGCCGAATTTCCTGCTGTACTTCTGCTTAGACCGCAGCGCTTTGCGATATACCTTCTCCGGCATCGGATTACCGAAAATAACTTTTGATTTCTCACTCATATCTGTCCTTGCTCCTTTCACTATGTTCTTTCGTGTTGCCTTCCATCATATTCTGTCAGACTATTGTCCTCCATCCTTATTCTGCCGCCTTTCTGACTTTAAGCTACTCACATCTTTTACTCCCGTTAATCGTGCACTCGAATCCCCTCCATGAGTATGCTCACCACCTCGTCCAGTGCATCCTGATAAGTGATCTTGTTTCGGATCAATACATCCCTCCGGAAAAATTGTTCCACCGACGCTTCCAGCATCATCTTAAGGATGGGAATCTTCACCGGCTTAATGCACCCTTCCGCAATTCCCTGTTCCAGCAGTTCGATGATTGTCTCCCAGCCGGTTTCCAGCCGAAGTTCCACCTGATCATAGATTCTGGGATATTTGTCCTTTAGGAGATAAAGTTGACGAAGATCCACATCTTTATACCCCTCCGGAAGCACACCGAGCACTTTGTGTATCTTCTCAGCCGTGCTAAGCCTATCATCCTCGATCACCTTCCGTTCGCTTTCCTTGATCTTGTCGAACATATAATCCACCATAGTCAGAAACAGCGCTTCCTTATCATCGAAAACCTTATACAGCGTTTTCTTACTGATTTTCAGCCGTTCTGCGATATCATCCATGGTAAACTTCAGTCCTTTGTCATTAAAAATCTGAAGCGTCCCCCTTAAGATCATTTCCTTCAGTTCCATCCGCCGCCTCCTGTTCTTATCAAAGTAATTTTGTAACTGTCCAGAACCCTGTTCTTCACAATTACGAAATTTTTCATTCTGTGCTTATCACATTTTGAATTACACATAAGCCAAGGAAACTGTTTTTCTTTTTTTAGTTTCCTTTATTCTAATACTATTATATAAAAAAAACAAGAAACTCTTTTCACAAAAAGAGTTTCCGATTTTTATGAATAATTACCATAATTTAGTTTAAAATGCTCCGATGCACCTTAGTCAGCTTCTTCCTTTCGCACATTTGGTCTCTTCCCATACCTGATCGGCTCCGCCACCGTCCGATTGAAAAAAGCGATCAGCGGTCCCATGAAAAAGGCCGTCACCACAGTGCCGATCCCCACCGTCGCACCGAAGCAAAATCCCACCAGCGTGCAGAACAGATCCGAAGATATCCTGCAGATCTGAAACTTCCATTTTCTCTTCTCAGAAATGATCAGGGAAACCGCATCGTAAGTGGATACGCCCATGTCCGCCGTAAAATAAAGAGCCGCGGAGAAACACATAATGACGATCCCCAGCAGAAGAAATCCAAATCTGACCGGCCATGACGGCTCCGGCAGCAGCCTTTCAAAGAGCTTCGAAGAATAATCCGCCACATAGCCCAGCAAAAAAATATTGATCAGAGTGCCCAGCCCGATCTTCTTTCTGTCCGCCAGAAAAATCACGATCAGCATCAACAGATTCACCACGGCATATACGGTGCCGAAACCCGGCGCACTCTCCGGCATGATATAAAAAATCCCGTGTACAAAAACCTGAAACGGATCCAGACCCAGAGCCGAAAAATTAAACATCCCGACGCTGAACCCGCAGATCAGTACACCGATTATTGTCATCCATATTCTTCTTGTACGCTCCTGCATTCTTTTCTCCTTATATAACCCGTATTGCCGTTGAACCGATCGTAAAGAAATCAGCCGCCCAGAATCGCCTTCACCTGCTGCATCTTATCCGCTCTCTGCGCGTACTTATGAAGCAGACCGTCCGGCGTACTGATATCCAGACAGGAACGACGAATCGTATGAAACTTGTTACGATAACGGATCACACCCTCCGTAACGGCAGTCACCGCCCGTCTCGGAACACATATTGCCTGGTAGAGCGGATAATCTCTCATTATCACCCAACGAGCGGTGATTGTAATATAGTAATCTTTGTACAAGGGAGCCGCCAGCTCTTCATTAATTTCACGAAGAGTCTGCAAATACAAGCCTCTGTCCCGCCCGTCTACGAATTTCCTGACAGAACGTCCAAACGGCGAACGCTCCAGATGATACAATCCGGTGGCCGCGTAGAGAGTTATCGCCATAAAAAACACCGCCGTGCATCCATATCTCCCTGCGTCAGCATAGCACGTCTCAATCTTCAACGGCGCTGCTCTCAGATCCCTCTCTATGGCACGCTGCAGCCCTTCCTCGTAATAGGTATCTTCCTCCGTAAAAGCATAGCGGAAACCGTCCTCATATGTATGCGTGCCTTCCGCCGCGATTCGTTCCGCCTGCTTCATCTTGCTCCACGACAGGACCGCGAAGAATACTGTCCAGATAATCAGGAAATACATCTTAAGATACCGCCTGATACCGCGATAACGGTACAATCTTGATAGAGTCCTTGGGTTGTCAAAGTGAAAGAACGGGCGCCGCACCGCCTGATAAAAAGAAATATCCAGATATAAACTGTCCGTGAGCGTATCTCTCCGGATCAGAAGCTCCATCGTGCGAAAAGAGTATGCCGGCATATGCTCCGCACTGTCCTTTGCGCCACCCAGCATGGATTCCACAAATTCGCACAAATCCTGACCCGCGGCACCGTTTAACACCTGTAGGATTATATGATTCAGAGTTCCCCTCACGAAAGTCACCTTTCCGCACAGCGAAAGCCCTCCCTCACGCTCGGTGATCCGAAACGGATAGATATGTTCCTCTGAGGAAATGGTCTGTCCGTCCATGCCAAAGTGACGTAAAAACGCTTTTTCTCTCGTCTTCTGATTGCAACAAAAACCGTCTATCCTCACTCCGCTATAGTCCATCTCCATAAGAATGTTTCCTCCGCGCATCCCGATCCGCTGTCAAGTATCCAAAAAAGCGATCCGGCTACGTTAACTATATCATATCCCTGTGATTTTCTCTATTGGAATTTAGACGTAAAAACGTGCAAGACCTTAAAAGCGTCATTCAGAATAACACCTATTCCTCTTCCTGCTCTATAACTGGCTCGTACATACTTTCTTATTGGGAATATTATTTGTCATGTTTTGGAGATTCAATCCCGCTTCTTCTCTCCTCCCATAATGCAAGGAAATCTGATACAAGGGATTTTTCCCTTTTATCCGTGCATTTCGCAAACAGCCCTGCACTGTCATTTAACATATCCATTGTGTGATATATGCCGAATTTGAGATTTACTTTTACAATTTCCGTAACCAGTTTTTCATCTGCCTCGATACCGCCCGCCCACAGCATTTTTTCAATCCCCGTGCGTTCCCTGCACTCTGCCATGTTACTCAAGTAGATTACCTCTGCCCGCTTTGTCATCTTGTCTTCACGGACAATTCTGGTGATTTCATAGCAATGCGCCAAATCACGGTAAAATGAGTCGCTGTTTTTATCCTTCTTATACGTTGTCATAAAGGAATTGCACTGGCACAAATCTTTTTCCTGCCTGCCCGTTTTTATAATTCCCAAGTGAAGAGTCCGATCCCTCATTTCATGCACCAAAAGATAATCACTGTCAAAGTCAGAATCCTCACGCTTCCCTAAATCATATAAATACAGTTTTGAATAAGATGCAAACATCTCCGGAAGGAAAGACAGATTATCCAGTTTTAAGTGAATGACATCCAAAATTCTGCGCTGCTTTTCTTCTGTCTTATAATATTTCTTCACCAACTTTTCCAGTGACTGCAGCGTGATTCTTCCCTTTTTACCGCATATGCCCCAAAATCTCCCGTGTACTGCTTTGGTCTGCCTGCATACTGGAGCCCCATCAAATGCGGTATCTTATCTTCTGTGTTAGACAGATGGATGATCTTTTTGGAAGTGTGGATATAATAATCATACTTGCAGATTGTGTCCTTTACGTTTTGGAAAACCTGCAAAAGCCTTGTATCCTTCATATTTCCTCCCGATGTATAAAGAAATTGCCTGAGCGGTTAGGCTCAGGCATTACATTTCTTTTTGAATTGCAATTCTGGGAGCAGACCTATGATACTCCATAGGCAGAGACGACCTTTGTATTTATATTGCCCGCAAAGCCGGGACGGGTAGCTCCTCTCTGTCGCCGCAAAAGCACTGAAGCTTTTCATTACCTATAACCTATCATGCAGCTACCGCATTGTCAACTGCTTTTCTGCCCTTTTCCACCTTTTCCACCTTTTAGTGGGTGTTGCAGGCAGTTTGACGAAAAAAACTTGCCATGCTATACTGTGCTGCAAAACGATAACTGCGGCAGATGAGGAACACAGGAAAAATCAATGGAAGAAAAATCATTTCAGAAATATTTCATTTTATGACGGATATGATAGTAATTGATTTTTGAATTGATTCAGTGTATAATCACATAAACAATTGAATAGTAGTAATGTCTTCAGGGCAGGGTGAAATTCCCGATCGGCGGTTATAGTCCGCGGGCGCGAAAGCGCGGGGTTTGGTGAAATTCCAAAACCGACGGTATAGTCCGGATTAAAGAAGGTGTATT
>JAAUZT010000001.1 GCA_014804485.1 Lachnospiraceae bacterium | reverse complement strand
ACAAAGTGGCAGTATATGGTAGAACACAATATTTATAAATTGAGATAGTGAGGTGTGTATTTGCAGTACAAATTATATGAAAACGGAAATAATGATACTTCCAATGTTTTGAAGGAAGTTCTTAAAAATAGAGGAATAGATGATTATAACAGATATTTGAATTTAGATGAGTCTGTTGTTCAATCATATCACGATTTAGACAACATTTCAGATGCAGTAGATTTGTTCATGAATCATTTTAATAACAAAGATAAAATGGGGATATTAGTTGATGAAGATCCAGACGGGTTTTGTTCTGCAGCAATGATGTACTTATATATCAAACAAATGGATGAAGATTATCCAGTCGAATATATTTTACACGGAAGAGCAAAAGCGCATGGGTTATCAGATGATGTGGCTGTTCCTAAAGATATTAAACTGCTAATTATTCCAGATGCTGGAACAAATGATGTTGATGAATGTAAAAGATTATCAGAAAGTGGTATAGATATTTTGATTTTAGATCACCACGAAAAGGAAGAAGAAAATTCATATGCATTAATTGTCAATAATCAACTGAGCAAGGATTATAACAATAAAAATCTATGTGGGGCTGGTGTAGTATATCGTTTTCTTCAAGCATTGGATGAAGAAAATTGGAATGAATTTGCAGATGACTATTTAGATTTGTGTGCATTAGCCAATATAAGTGATGTAATGGATATGCGTTCTTTTGAGACACGGTATCTAACAGACATGGGTTTGCTGAATATTAACAATAAATGTTTTAAAGCATTAGTGAACGCACAAGATTATAGCATGAGTGGGAAAATCAATGTGCATAATGTGCAATGGTATATAACGCCAATCTTAAACGGGATGATCAGAATTGGTTCACAGGAAGAAAAGGAATTACTATTTAGGGCGTTTATTGAACAAGACGAATTCTTTGAATATAAGAAACGTGCCACTAAAGATAAACCTGCTGAAACAATCCAGGAAAGTATATATGATAGAACAGCTAGACTTTGTAAGAATGCAAAAAGTAGGCAGGATAAACAGAAAGAAAAAAGTGTATTACAAATTGCAGAGATTACGCAGAATATTTCAAAAGAAGACAAGGTAGTTATGATTGATACTTCTGATATTTTGGATAATGGTTTGACAGGTGTTGTTGCTATTAAAATTGCTGAAATGTTTAATAAACCTTGTATCTTACTAAATAAATTTTTAGATAAAAAAACAGGTAAGATTACATATGGTGGAAGTGCTAGAAATATTGATCACAGTCCTATTGACAGCTTTAAAGATATTGTAAACAGCACTAACATTTTAGATGGAAGAGGTCATGCTAATGCTTTTGGCATTGTTGGTTTAGAAATAGACAAGAAAGAAGAAGCATTGAACAGATTAAATGACATTTTGCAAGATGTTGAATATGATTCTACTTATCGAGTTGATTTNATTATGGANATTGATGATGTTTCTATAAAAATCATTACTGATTTAGCAAGACTTGAAGATATTATTGGACAAGGTATTGATGAACCAATGCTTGCGATAGAAAACATTAGTCTTACAAAAGAACAATTTGAGATATTTGGTAAAAATGAAGATACCATAAGTTATATGATTGATGAGATTAAGTATATACAGTTTAAGTGTAAAGANGGTAATCAGCTTTATGACTGGCTTCAAAATGCGTGGGATGAGAATGATAGCGTTACATTTAATATAGTAGGAAAACCATCAATTAATGAATATAACGGAGTTAGAACGCCTCAGATAATTATAGAGGATGTTATTGTGATTAGTACAAATAATTCAGATGACGATGATGAAGAATGGTAGGTGATTGATTGTTTACACATTTACATATACATACAACNAAAGGTTCTTTGCTTGATTCTATTTTGACTGTTGAAGAAGCGGTTAAATTTGCAAGCGAAAATGGCATGAAAGCTATGGCAATAACGGATCATGGCAGTATGGCTTCATTTGTNGATTTTGTTAAGGAATGTAATAAGTACAATATTAAGCCTATAATTGGCAATGAAATTTATGAAGTNGATGATATGTGGGAAAAGGCTGATACNAAAGANTANACNCAGCCNCGNTATCANTTNATTNTACTGGCAAGNACNCAAGANGGNTATCANAANCTTATNAAAATNACATCTGTATCAAGAACNGANGGNNTGTATAAGAAACCAAGAATTGATATTAAGTACATAAANGAAAANGGTNTTGGNAAAGGNATNATATGNNTAACTGCNTGTCAAGCNGGTAGNTTNAGTANATANCTTGTAAGNGGNAANTATGANGAAGCANANCANCATATTNANANNNTAAAAAACACTTTTGATTATGTGGTATGTGAATTGCAATCACACAATACAGAAGATCAGNNAGTAGCTAATAANCTGATTTATGAATTTTCCCAGNAANANAATTTACCNTATACNATTACAACNGATGCACATATGCTAAGTGATTCATTAAAAGATTCACATGCANTGTTTGTTGAAATTGGNGAAGGNAGNGAAGTAGGAGAAAGTTATACAGANTGNTATTTACAGACNGANGATGANATNTATGAAAANTTANCTNANCAGTTNNCNANNGANGTAATNAAAAANGGGATTGAAGAATCTGTTAATATCTCAGATATTGTTGAAAACATTGATATTGGCTTAAANAAAGGTAATATCATGCCAAANATAAATATAGAAANTGGATATGANAGCCANGAAGANTATNTAAGNTATCTGGTATTTAAAACTTTTGATGAAAAGTTNNGTCATANGTCTAAAGAAGATCAGGAAATAAGAAGGCAGAGGCTTGAAACAGAGCTTCCAGTATTATATGCAGTTGATTATACAGATTATTTCATTATGCTGTATATGCTTGCGAAGGAGGCAAGAAATAGGGGTATTCCATTAGGATATTCAAGAGGATCAGGCGCAAACTGTCTTTGCTTATTTATGCTGAATGTAACACAGATAGATAGTGTTAGATGGGATTTAGACTTCTCTCGTTTTGCAAATCTTGGTAGAAAATCTATGGCAGATTTCGATTGGGATATATCGAAGCGAAGAAGAAAAGAAATGGTAGAAATATCGGAGGAGTTATTTGGTAAGGAGAATGTGGCTCCTATTGCTACATTTAATACTCTTAGTACAAAAGTGGCGATCCGTGATATTGGTAAAGTATTAGATGAGAAAGATGATTCTCCATATTATAAACAGATTCCATATAAGCTAAGAGATGAAGTTGCAAAGATGATCCCTACAATCAAAACATTGAATGATTTAGGAGAAGAGGAAGAGAAAGACGTACTGCTGAAAGATATTCTTAACAAGAATGAGAAGTTAAAAGAAGTATATGATAGATTTCCGTTGTGGTTCAAATATGTTATGGATGTTGAGGGATTACCTAAGTCAATGGGTAGACATGCAGCAGGCACGCTTATCACACCAACACCTGTAACAGATTATTGTCCATTATGCTTTGATTCTGAGAAAAATATTATGATTGAGTTAGAGATGCATAATGCAATGGATGATTTAGGGTTAGTCAAAATGGACTACCTTGGATTGGAAACACTGGATATTATTGATGACACATTAAAAATGGCTGGTATTACATGGAAAGATGTTGATATTAACCATTTAGACTTAGAAGATAAGGAAGTATTTGAAAATGTATATAAGAATGGTAATACGGTTGGAATTTTCCAGATGGAGTCAGCAGAGGCTAGACGAATGTGTATTGAAGCAAAAGCTGATAATGTAGAGGATATTATTGTTGTTAATGCTGCTAACCGCCCAGGAACAAAAGAAAGTTTTCCTACATATTGCCAAAATAAACTTTATCCAGAGAATGTAACAGTTCTCCATGAAGATTTACGAGAATTATTTGGTAAAACACACTACATTCTGCTCTATCAGGAACAGGCATTACAGTTATTTAGACATGCAGATTTTCCAGAAGATCAAGTTGATAATGCAAGACGTGCCATCGGTAAAAAGAAAAAAGATGTAATGGCTCAGTTGGAGGTGGATTTTAGAAAAGGGCTTACAAAAAAAGGATGGAACAATGAGCAGTTGATTGAGATTTGGCAATTAATGCTTAAACAAGCTGAGTATTGTTTCAATCGTGGTCACGCTGTTGCATATGGTTTGTTATCTTATCTGACAGCATATTTGAAGACTCACTATACCATATACTTTATGGCAGCTCTGCTTACATCTAAAAGTGATAAAGTGCAGAAAATCAGTATTGTCATCAATGACTGTAAACGGTTAGGAATTAAGGTATCTCCACCAAATGTCAATAAATCTGATATTGAGTTCACTGCTTTACCAGAAAATAATGAGATTTTGTTTGGCTTGTTGGCAGTTAAAGGTCTGGGAGAGTCTATTGTTTATAAGATTATTGAAAATAGACCATATCAAAATATGAGTGATTTTATAGAAAAAGTTGCTGATAAGACTGCAATTATTACTTTGATTAAAGCTGGAGCAGTACCGACAAAAGACAAAATGCTTTCATTAAAGAAATATGCAAACAGGTTATTTGAAAGAAAAGCTTATAAGCCAGTAACTACATTGCCATCTCCGTATTCAAAACTCATTCCTTTTGGATTAAATGTTGATGATTATAGAGATGGTAAGAAGGTAAATAAAGAAGCATTATTAGTAGATTACAATAAGGCAAAAGAGAAACTATATTTAGACGAACAGAACCAGAAATATAAGAAACATATGCTTGAGTTCCAAGAAAAATATGCAAAAGATGAGTATATGTGGGAATTTGATACATTATCTATGTTTCTAACGAATGATCCATTGAAAGATGCCTACAAATATACTAAGACAGATTGGGATATGGTAGAGGATGGAGATAAGACCACATTGTTTTGTGTAATTGTAGACATTAAAAGAAAGAAAGATAAAAATGGGAATCAATTTGCATATTTGGATTTATATACACCGTTTGGAATTATTGAAGCAACAATTTGGTCGAGCCAGTTAAAACAGTATAGTGATGACATTAAGAAAGGTAACTGTCTTGCGATTCTTGGCAGAAAGAGAGAAGAACACTTTTTTGTGGAGAAAGTAAAGCCATATAATACTTGGTTAGATCAGATGCGAAAGAAAGGGGTGGCGGTATAGAGTTGTTTGATAGTGATGATAATATTTTAAAATTTAAAGCAACGATAACTTATTGTAGATATTACTCAGAGGACAGCACATGGGGAGTTTTTGGGTTCTCTACAGAAGATGATATTCCTCAGTTTACAAAAGAAACAAAAATAGATGTACCATTTGAGGATAGTCAGGCAGCTAATCCAGATAAGAAGTTTAGTACACTTGCTGGGAAAATGCAGGAACTTGTTATTGGTGGCGAATATATGGTGAAAGCAAAATATAAATATGATAAAACATATGGTCATCAGTATATACCGATTGCTATTTATGCTTTGATACCACAGACAAAAGAATCACAACTAATGTTTTTGCAATCAATTATTTCACCTTGGATGGCAAAAAATTTGATTAATGCTTATCCGAATGTTGTAAATGATGTAGCAAATGGCACTTTGAAAGAAATTGATTATGATCTTGTTAAAGGCGTAAGGGAGTATACATGGAATAAGATAAAGGAGAAGATTATCAATAATTATTTGATCTCTGATATTATCACCATGTTAAAGCCATTAGGTGTTACATACACAATGATTAAAAAACTGCTAACAGATGAACCTAATCCAGTGCTGTTAAAGCAGCAATTAGAAGATAATCCGTATACGCTTACGAGGATTCCGCAATTAGGGTTTAAACGTATAGACGATCTAGCTTTGAAAATAAAGCCAGAGCTAATAAATTCTAATGAGAGATTAGTCGCATTTATAAAATATTATTTTACGGACTTAGGAGAAAGTAAAGGACATACATGGTGTTCCGTAAAAATACTGAAATCTGCAATTAGTAATAATGTTCCTGAATGTGCTGATAAAATTGATTGGCTACTAGAGAATAATGAGTTTTTGTATATTTCAGATAATAGGATTGGACTGAAATATTATTACGATATTGAGATGCAGATTTATCATATATTGCTTGAAAAATCCAAAAAGCAGACAGATATAAACATTTCTGATGAAAAGATTGAACAGGCAATCAAACATGCCGAAGATGAGCAAGGATTCGAGTATGTAGTCGAGCAGTTGGATACGATCAATAAGAGTTTGCATAGAACGATTAGTCTTATAACGGGAAAAGCTGGAACTGGTAAGACATCAATTATGAGAGCGATTGTAAAAGCATATACAGAGAATCAGTTTACATTAACTGCATCTGCATTATCAGCTATGGCAGCACAGAGAATAACTGAAGCTACAGAATTCCCAGCTATGACAATTCATAGAACATTGGGATGTAAAGGATTGAATGAGTTTACGTTTAATAAAGATAACCATATGATTACCAGCGTAGCTTTTCTTGATGAAGGAAGTATGGTTAATGCAAGTTTGTTTTTATATTGGCTTGAAGCGATTGATGACAATACAAGAATTATTATTTCTGGAGATCATAAGCAGTTACCGCCTATCGGTTTTGGTAATGTATTCTCAGATTTGATAGAAATGTTTGATGATACGGTGGTTAGCAAGTTGGTAAAACCGATGAGACAAGCAGAAAAGTCTGGAATCTTGGTTGATGCTAATCTAATTCGTGAGAATATCAATCCCATTACAGAGAAGTTGCAACCAAGGATCATTCATGGTGAATTACAGGATATGTATTATATGTTTCGTAATAATAGGCAGTCCTTATTTGATATTGCTGTAAAAACATTTTTAAAATCTGTTGAATCGGATGGTATAGATAATGTTGTTATTGCAGTTCCACGGAGAAAAGATTGCCTAAATAGCACTAATGAACTGAATAAAGTCATTCAGGAAAAATTACTTGGAGATGAATTACAAAGTATATCTGGATTTGAAATGTCGTTTAAACTTGGTGCTAAGGTCATGCAAACTGTAAATGACTATGATAAGAATGTTTTCAATGGAGAAGTAGGATATATAACAGAAATAAATGAAAGGTGTGAGGGTAAAAAGAAAGAAGAATATTGTGTAGTTACTTATACAGATATTTTTGGAAAGGATAAGCTTATTGAGTACACAAAGAAAGAGTTATCATCTTTAGATCTTGCGTATGCAATGACTGTACATAAGCTACAGGGAGCCGGTAGGAAGATTGTTATTGGGATTATTGATAATACACATCATCAGCTTTTAGATAACTGTATGCTATATACGTTATTGACGAGAGCTAAGAAGAGATGTTTGTTATTAGCAGAACCACAAGCATTTTTACAGTGTATTCGGACAAGTCATAATAAAAGGAATACCTGGATGATGCTAGAAGAGAGTGTAGCGTAGCAGCCACACTCTCCATAAAATAGGACTTTCATTTCCATAGTAAATTGAGTAAATATAGAGGCAAAAAGTGTAAAGCAAAGAAATTATACTTTTATCTTTATCTTGCAAAACCCTTTATTTACAAGACTGTATACAGTAATTTACCTAGGATTACTTGTTTTGCTCCTTTCTGAATTTTAAAAAATGTTTACTTTTAAAGACATTTGCAACTGCCAATAAAAGTATAAATTCAAAATCGTTCAATAAGGGCGACAATAAACAAGCTTATACAAATGAAGACCTTAAAATTATGCAAGGTTGGAGTTTGGATAGAAAAATACAAGTTACACAAACAAGAATTTTAGAGTGGTATCAAAAATGGAATGGTCAAGTATATGTATCATTTTCTGGAGGAAAAGATAGTACTGTTTTGGCTGATTTAGCTGCAAGAGTGTGTAAATTATTAAATGAAAAGTTAGTGCTGTGGTTTTCAAATACAGGTCTTGAATATCCAGAATTATCTCAACATACAAAAAAATATGCTGATTATTTAATTGATAAGTATGGTATCGAAGTTGAACTAATTATTGATTATCCAAAAGACAAAAAGACTGGTAAAAGAATTACTTTTAAAGATGTTATTCTTACATATGGCTATCCTGTAATAAGCAAAGAAGTTTCTCAGGTGATTGAGGAGGCAAGACGTAATGCAACCACAGGAAAATACACTTATCGAATTAAAAGGCTTAATGGAGAATTATTAGATAAAAATGGTAATAAAAGTATTTACAACTGCGAGAAATGGAAGTTTTTGATGGATGCACCATACAAAATTTCAAACAAGTGTTGTAATGAAATGAAAAAGAAACCAGCGAAAAAATTTGAAAAAGAAACTGGAAGAAAACCTATTATTGGGACAATGGCAAATGAGAGTCAGGCAAGAAAAACTGCTTGGAAAATTCATGGTTGCAATGCTTTTGATGGTAAAAGACCATCATCACAACCAATGTCATTTTGGACAGAGAAAGATGTATTTAAATATATAAAAGATTTTGAATTACCATATGCAAGTGTATATGGAGATATTTTAACTGACAGTAAAGGGAAATATTATACCACTGGTTGTAGCAGAACAGGATGTATGTTTTGTGCATATGGATGTCATCTTGAAAAAGAGCCTAATAGATTTCAAAAACTAAAAGAGACTCATCCTAAAGTGTGGGAGTATTGTATTAAGTCTGTTGAAAATGGCGGCTTAGGTATGAAAGAAGTATTGGAATATATAGGTGTAAAAATAGAATAAAAGCCAATGAAAGATAGGTTTTATTTTTTGAACTTATAATTCTTTATAAAAGAAGCATTTGCAATATCCACACCGTGAATATAATTTGCACACATAGAAATAACTACCACATATATCATCACCATACAATAGATCTTGGTTGAAATATCTGGAATGTTTTTAATAAACAGTTTATACGTTATTGTGGGAACCAAAAATGTAGCATAAAAGTTTTTCGCATAAAGAGAACATAAGGATTTAGCACCTATTTCTTCTTCTACTTTAAATGTATCTAATACAACCGTAATAAAAGATTTTGTATCAAATACAAAATCAATCCAAACAAATTTTCCGATAATGATTGCTGCCACAAATAAGCCAATCTGCCAATCAAGCATTATTAGAGTTATATTTATAATTATAGCCATAATAAAAACGATAGTTTTCATTTCAAGTGGCGATAGAGACAGGTTATTGCTTATTTTGGTATATACTTTATATAATAAGCTGATTATTAATCCAATAATAAATAGAAATATTGGCACATATAGTCCAGATGAGATAAAAGTTTGGATATATGGAGAAAAGCATGATGATTTAGACTGAAAAATAAATAATGCTGTAAATCCTATTGTTAAAGTAATTCCACAAATTATTATAAACCATGTTGTTGCAATAATATGAGTTTGAGTGATATAAATTTTTTCTGTTACATTTTCTTCACTTGAACCAATATTATTATAAATATATTCAACCATTTTAATTGCTCGCTTTTGATATAAAGATATATATAATGTGCTAATAATCAATGTAGTAAGAATATTTAAAATCATTATAATATCCATGTGGTACCTCTTTAAAAATTTTTGTTATTACAAATAATTACTGCTTAATTTTATAATACCTGTTTCGAACAAAATCATCAAGGATGAAATGCGAAAAGATTGAGGACTATGATGTTTACAAAGAGGAAGTCCAGTATTTTACAAATAATATGGATATTTAACAAAATATAAGAGAGATTATGATAGCGCAAGAATCTAAACCATTATAAATGGTGTTTAGACAAAAGAGAATTTGATGGTGTTACATCTGTATAAATTACATTATCAGATAACATCATAGATTATATGGCATTAGTAGAAGTAAGATGTATGACCTATTATAGATGGAAGTGTATACCCAATAGAACGCTCGTTTTAAGTGGGGGTGAAATGAAAATATTATGATCATGATAAATGGGAACTGGGAGCAGGTTAAAGATTTATCAGATATTGTTAGAATTGTATCTGAAAATATCGGAGATGAATTTGCTCAGAAAGTAGAAGAAATATGTGGAGAGCCAAGTTTGGATTTAGAAGAAAAGAATCTTATGTTAGAAAATAAGATTGACAATCTTAAATACACACAAAAAGAACTTCGAGAATTATTTATCAAAGTTTTAGACTTAGCAGTAGAAGAACGGTTAAGTGATGAAAAAGCAGATGAATTATTAGATAATTTTGATGCATTTGTTGACGGAGGTAATTGATGAATAAAAATATAGATAAATTTAATGATTCAATAGGTAAGGAATTCTACATAGATTTAGCAAATAAATTGGAAGAAATGTATAACAAAGCAAAGACTTTTGGAGAAATAACATTAGTAGGTGATTTAATTAAAGTGCTGAATGAAAAAACGAAAATGGATAAGTGAGGTATAAAGACTAAGTGCAACATATATCAATAAATGTATCAAAAGAAATCAAAAATATCCTCCCAGATACATTAGAAAAAGACTTGCAAGATAATGAAGAAATCTGTCCAGTATGTCACGGACTTGGTGTTGTAGTAGATAACAATATTTATGGAATTAAAGGTGACACGTCTGAAGTTGCTAAAAAGTCAATGTTTCCATATAACCATCAAGCGATTAAGTTTTGTCCCAATTGCTACAATGGCGTGATCCAATTATGTGAATACTGTAGAAAACAGTTGCCAAAAGGCAGAATAAAATGTGATTGTTGGCAACAAAAAGAAAAAGATGTGCAAAAGAGAAGAATTAAATATCAAGAAACTATTGATAAGGCAAAGGAAATTGCAGTAGAGAGTCTTCCAGAGGACGTTTGGTTATATGATAAGCAGACAGATGATTATTTCTCGGATATTGACTATTTTGTAGATGCTTATAGGGATAATGAAGATTTTGAAACTGAGGAACAGATGCTAAAAAACCTTCCTCCTGTGTTATGGGTGTGCGAGTCAGTAGATATAGCAATGGATGCTTATTCAATACTTGAAAGTGCCTGTGAAGAATTACATGAAGACGCAATGGATCATATTTCCCACCAAGATATAGAGCGTTTGCAAAATTTTATGGATGAATGGTGCAAAAAACAATCTGGGACTAAAACAGCTTACCCTTGTTATAAAGAATATGTGAGAGTGAAGAAGGAGTGGTTTGAATAATGTGGAAATGTAATATGGGATATCCTATTGGAGATGATAATATGCCACCTGATAGGTGTCATGATATTTGTAAATTCGATTATAAATCTTATAAAGAATGTTCAAGTTACAATCATGAGTATGATTTGATAGAACAAGCAATTGAATCTGCAAAATGCAGAATATACAGATTGATACGGAATGAGGGTAATACTTTAGCCCATCAGAAGAAAGCAGAACACCAACGAGAATTGATGAAAGTCACAATTAAAGCATTGGAATATTATAGAGATGAAACATGAGGTGAAAGAAGTAAATGATTTCTGAAAAATTTATATTTCCAATACAACTTATAAACGAAGATGGTACAGATTATAATTTTGAATTTCCAAAAAATCCATTAAAAGAAAAATGGAATAGATTATATCCTCCGATTCCAAAACCTGAGTATTCACAAGTTTGTGATGGATATAGTTGTATGTGTTGTGGTAGATGTCCAAAGGGAAGTTATTGGAAAGTACCAGAAGAGGATAAAGAAGTATGGGATGAATATCAAAAAGAAATAATGAAATATCATAAAATACATAATCCTAAATTATATGAATTAAGCAAGGAGTAAAGTGTGAAAAGATTACGTTTATTATTTATTGTATGTAGCTGCGTATTATTAACCGGATGTAGTCGTGCAGAAAATATTCATATCTATGGTAGAAATTCTTTTAAAGATACTAGCACAGACATTCAGATTGATGAAAAATATACTCTTAAAGATTATCAAAAGGAATATACGGAAGATGGGTGTGTTGTAACAATTAATTATGAAATTATGACTGAAGATAGTAAATAATTCATACTATAAAACCACGCTTTCATTGGCAAAGAAAGGAGAGAAAATATGCCATTGGTAGGAGAAGGTAATGATATTCATATTGAATATACTATGCCAGAATATATTAAAAATCTTATTACAGATGATTTTTTAAAGGAATTCCGCAATCAATTATTTAGAATTCATGAACATTATAGCTTAGATTTATTTGCTGAAGAAGGAATCCCAATAAATACATCAACTGCTGGTTGGTTTGCTGCTTTTGGTAAAGCATGTTTATTGACTCACAAGGAACCTGTATTAGATTATTGGAGAACATTCCCTTGGTATGATTCTGACATTTTTGATGGAGAACTAGCAGAAATGTTAATTGAAAGACATTTTATATTAGGCGATTTGTCAAAGGTTATTGAAGAGCAGCTTGGTATAAAAGAAAGTGATCTGAGAGTTTGTAATGAGTGTGGGAAACTATATTCAAAAGATATGGTTGTAGAAATAACAGATACAGATGAGGAAGAATTAATTAGTAAATACAGATGTTTATATTGTCAGGATGTAAAAGATTTAAAAGATGGTGATCCACATGCAACGGATTATTATAGAAGTATTTTGAAAGAGTTGGACGAATATAAAGAAACACATCCAATCAAAAATGAAGAAGAATAGAATAGGTATTCCAGAAGAAAATTGACTGGATAGATGTAGAGGTTCACTACAATCTGATTTATCAGTAAATGGCAGATGATTTTGCCAATGAATCAAGTCTTTCAAGTGGAGGTGGATATGAAAATTGAGGAATTATGGGTGTTTAGTATTCAAGATAATATTTGTGGTGGAATAATTAGGGCAGTATCAGAAGATGAGGCGAGGGAGAAATTATCAAAACAGCGTGGAATAAATATGGACTCTGGCACAACATTGATTTATCAGTTGTCAAATGATATATTTGATGAATTTGATGTTTATGACTTATGGTAATAAAATCACGGTTTTAAGAAGAATATTTTTGTAACAAAAAACAATTATCAATTTTTCTTTTTTGGAATATTATTTGTTTCAGAAAATTTTATACTAGTTTTGAATAAAGAAATATGAATTTCTTTAATGAAAACATTTTTCTTTTTATTAAAACGTACAGAAACAATAGTTGTTAGAATAGTATTTGCAAGAAAGAATAGGACAAATGGAAGATTATTCAAAAGAGTTATACCTAAATTATTTAAAGTTATAATCACATTTTGCATTATTATCCCCCTATGTTTTGTTGCTAAAATACATCATAAAATAATCGGTTATTAATTCATAATTCGTGTGCTGTTAAAAAATAAAAATATACAATGTCCAGGTTATGACCTATAGCAATCAATATACTTTTTGCGGTTACGTAATTAATTATAGTATATATATTTGTAGTCTATCAGTATAAGAGAGAATATAAAGTAAAAAAAGTGAATAGATAAATTGATGGTTTATAGAATAAACACAATAAAAATGTAAAAATAAGAGAAAATTAGGTATATTTTATTGAAAAGATTAGCGAATATTGCTAAATAGTAATTTGAAAGAACTCATTGCGGATGTTTTATCTATGCCACGTTTTCCCAGAAAAACAATATTGAATTCGCAATTTCAGAGTGGAGGACGCTATGTTAGAAATTTTACAATATATATATTTAGTAGCTTTTGGATATTCTGTGGAACAGTAATTCTTCTATATGTCATAGGAATATTTTGTATTGCAGCACCAATTGCTATTATAGCGAGTATTTTCAATAAGGAGAATAAAGAAGAGAAAAGTATTGATTAAATGTGTGCTTTAAAGGAGAAAACATGATTGTAAACGGAAAAGATAGAAACTATAAAACAATGTTTTGTAAATGTGGATGTGGCAACGGAGTAGTATTAAAGGCAGATAATGATAAAGATTTTGGTGTATCTTTGCAATTAGTAAGCGATAATTTCTATTCTGGACATAATAATAGAAGAAATACATTTAAAGAAAAAATCAAGCGTATTTGGTACGTTATTATTGGTAAAGAGTATTGTTATTTTGATTTGCTTATTGAGCAGAAAGAGTTACAGGAATTTAAAGAATTTGTAGCAAGATTATAGGAGGAATGCGATTGTATAAGGTACAAAGAATAAAGGAATTAACTCAGCAACTTAATCAATATAGAAATTCGTATTATAACGATTCTATATCAGAAATATCAGATCAGGAATATGATAACTTATTTGATGAGTTAAAGAGACTGGAAGAAGAGACAAATATTATAATGGCTAATTCACCAACTCAAACGGTTGGATATGAAGTAAAATCAGAACTTAAAAAGGTAAGACATAGCCATCCTATGTTGTCTCTTGACAAAACCAAGTCAGTAGATGATTTGAAAAGGTTTGCTGGTGATAAAGATTGTCTCCTCATGTGTAAGATGGACGGATTAACTGTACTGTTGACTTATGAAAATGGTGAGTTAATCCAGGCAGAGACTCGTGGAAATGGTGAAGAGGGAGAAATTATAACCCATAATGCTAAAGTATTTAAGAATATTCCACTACATATTGATTATTCAGGGCATTTAGAAATAGAGGGAGAAGCAATCATCACATACAACGACTTTGAAAAAAACAATGAAAATCTCCCAGAAAATGAAAAGTATAAGAATCCTCGGAATCTAGTTAGCGGATCTGTCAGACAGTTAGATAGTAGTATAGCAGCACAGCGGCACATCAAATTTATTGCATGGAAAATACCTACAGAAAAAGATTTTATGCTTGCAGGATTTCAGGATACAGAAGAACTTGGATTTGAAATAGTTCCATATGTTTTAGTGAAAGGATTTGAATCTCATTATAATGAATATATAAAATATTTAAAAGATACTGCGACCAAGAACAATTTTCCGATAGATGGACTTGTTATGACATACAATGATATTACATATGGAGAGTCATTAGGAACAACAGGTCATCATCCAAAACATTCTATTGCTTATAAATTTTACGATGATATTTATCCCACAAGACTATTAGATGTTGAATTTACTATGGGGAAAACCGGAATTTTAACGCCCACAGCAGTATTTGAGCCAGTGGAGATAGATGGAACCATAGTTGAGAGGGCATCTTTGCACAATTTATCTATCATGAAAGAATTAGGAATAGCATCAAAATATCAGGAAATTGGTGTTTACAAGGCAAATATGATTATTCCGCAGGTGGATTATGCAGAAAAAATGGATTGTGTAACAGTGGAAGAAGAAATAAAAATTCCTAAAGTATGTCCAATTTGCGGCTCTACAACAAAAATTGTTAAAGATAATGATACAGAAGTTCTTGTATGTACTAATCCTGATTGTAAAGGTAAGCTGCTTGGCAAGTTATCACATTTTGTAAGTAAAAATGCTATTAATATAGATGGTTTGTCAGAGCAGACACTACAAAAGTTTATTGATTTAGGTTGGTTAAATTCTTTCAGGGATGTTTATTATCTATCGGATCATAAAGAAGAGATGTACAAACTTGATGGGTTTGGTAAAAAAACTGTAGATAAATTATTAGAAAACATTGAGAAAAGTAGAAATACTACATTGGATAGATTTATTTATGGATTGTGTATTCCGCTGATTGGTAGAACAGCAAGTAAAACGGTTGCTAAATATTTCAATAATAATTATGAGAATTTAATCAAAAAATGGTCATGTGGATTTGGATTCTTTTGGACAGAATTAGCTGATTTTGGTTCTGCTATGTATACATCAATGGCAAGATTCTGGTTAGATAATTCAGAAATGGTTGAAAATTTATCAAAAGAATTTATATTTGATAATCATAATATTGAAAGAAAAATTAATGTTAATTTATCAAATAAGACATTTGTAATTACTGGAAGCTTAAATCATTATAAAAATCGTGACGAACTTGTAAGTGTGATTGAAAGTCTTGAAGGAAAGGTATCTGGATCAGTATCAACAAAGACGAATTACCTCATTAATAATGATATTACAAGTACATCAGGCAAAAATAAAAAAGCAAATGAATTAGGAATACCAATCATATCTGAAGAAGATTTTATCAAAATGATATCGTAATCTATTTCAGGTCTGAACACATCTTGAATAGAGAAGTAGTATATGTAACTCGTAAACACATCAAATGAATTTCAAATTTTAATTCCCAGGGGGTAAAAGTGAATAAGAAGAAAATTAGGCTGTCAACACCGGAAATGGTGAGTGATTTTGTTAATGTCTGCTCAAAATATGATTGTGATATTAATGTTTATGATGGAAGTATTAACTTAGATGCCAAATCAATCATAGCAATGTTTGGTATTATGCAAGGAAAAGTCATTGAAGTTCAGGCAATTAGTTCTGATGAAAGTGTTATTTCAAGATTTATTGAAGATATGAGAAAGTTTGAAGTGTAAAAATATTAAAAGAAAAAGGAGAAAAAGAGTATGAGAATTATTGAACCAAGTTATAAGATTTTAACAGAGATTTCCGAAGGTGGAGTAAAGGAATTACAGCACATTGAAAAGATTGGACGTGTATGTTACAAATCCGAGGATAAGATTACGGAAGATGGAGAGTCTGCTAAAAACTTTGTAAAAATGTTAATTGGTAGAGGTCATGAAGCTATGATTGAACATTCTTCATTATCTGTAAAATTCACGGTAGATCGCGGCGTATCACATGAATTGGTAAGACACAGAATCGCTTCTTTTGCGCAGGAGTCTACAAGATATTGCAATTATTCCAAGGATAAATTTGATAACGGAGTGACATTCATTAAGCCGTTTTTCTTTGAAGAGGATACACAGAATTATAAAGAGTGGATTTATGCAATGGGAATTGCGGAAAAATCATATTTACAGTTGTTAAAGGATGGAGCAACACCGCAGGAGGCACGATCTGTATTGCCTAACAGTACAAAGACGGAAATTACAATTACTGCAAACTACCGTGAGTGGCGTAACTTCTTTAAGCTGAGAACAGCTAAAGCAGCACATCCGCAGATGAGAGAGGTAACAAGACCATTGCTTAATGAACTGAAAGAAATATTACCTATTATTTTTGATGATATTGAAGTGGAGGAATAAGAATACATATGATTATTGTTTTACTAGGGGCTTCCGGATCAGGGAAGTCCACAATTGAAAATGAACTGGCAACACATCATGGCTTTAAAAAGATTATTTCATATACCACTAGACAGCCCAGATCTGGAGAAGTAAATGGTAAAGACTATTATTTTACTGAAAATAATACTTTTGCAGCCATGATTAATACTGGTGTATTAGCAGAATATGATGAATATTCGCAAGGAAGATTATATGGTACTCTCAAATCTGATTATGCAGATGGAGATAAGGTAGTTGTACTTACACCTAACGGACTCAGACAGTTAAAACAGAACTGTCCTAATGACAATATTCTTACTGTACTTGTGAATGCCAGCCTTGGGACAAGAGTTAAAAGATACATAGATAGATGTGGTGTTGATAAATTTACTTTTGATGATAAAAATGAGATTGCTGCTAGAGTAGAGCGGGATTTTGGTATGTTTTTAGGATTAGAAAAAGAAGTAAATTTAGTCGTTGATAATAATGAAGGAACAGAAATTAATGACGCAGTTGCAGAAATATTAAATGTTATAGGGAGGATTTAATGCAATACATATATACTGCTGGTGCTATGGAAGCGTATGCAAACACAAATAAAGCAGAAAAGTGGCGAGAAGATGTTAAAGATTTTTTTAGTAAATACAGTGACAACTTTAAAGTTATTAATCCAACTGAGTATTATACATATGGCAAGAATTATCATAAGTCTGATAATGAGGTTTTTAGATTTGATCTGCGAAAGGTTAAAAACTCAGATGTAATATTGGTGAATTTAAATGATATTAGAAAATCAATAGGAAGTTGTATTGAAGTGTATGAAGCACATAAAAGTGATATTGCTGTGATTGGGTTTCTGGATGATGAACTTCCGGTTGAAGCCATGATTGAATTGATTCATCCTTGGATATATTGCTGCGTAGATAGAATTGAAACTGGTAAAGACAGTATGGATAGAGCATGTCGTTATATAAAAGAATATTACAATTAATAGAAAGGAGATAGTAGAAATTACAGAAATAATTAGTACGAGCCATGCGTTGGCAAGAGAATTATTAAATAAACCTGATGGTTTTATCACAGCTACGCTTGGCGAAGAAGAATATGTAATTAGTAACACACAAAGAGTTGCTACACACGCCAATATTGATGACTCAGTTACACATTGGACATTAAATTTGCGTGATGGTGGTAATGGGAATTTAAAGAGGTAATGATAAATGAATTTAATACAAAATGAATATAGATATAATTCTAACTTCAAAAAATATGTTGATGAGTATTGTGCAAAGAATGAATGTACTTTAGAAGATGCTTTTCAAAATGAACAAGTAAAAAGAAAATTTTGGATGTACACAGAGGTGTAAAAGTGACAATAGAATTAAAAACAATTCAAGATGTAAAAGATTTTGTAGAAATAAGTAGTACATATCATGATAGTGAGATCGTTGTAAAACAGAACAGGTATAGAGTTGATGGTAAAAGTATTCTAGGGATTTTCAGTTTGAACTTATTAGAACCAGTGAAAGTAATTATTGATTCTGAAAATGAAAATTCTAAAATCGCCTTTTACAATAATATTGAGAAATGGACAACGAATAAAAAAAATTAATTAAAATTTAGGAGTGATGATATATGGCAGAAACATTGAAAGAAATTGTAAAAAATCAAGAGAAATTATATCGGTTAGAAATGATTAAAAATATTTTATATCAAACATATAATTATGTTAATGATATATACGACAGAGTACAGGATGAAGTTTGTGATCTTGAAGATTTCGAAGATTATATTACAGAAAGTGTAATAAAGACTACTAAAGATAATTTAGATATGCTACAGAAATTTTTATAATTTGTATTAGATAAAATGCCTGTTCCATTGGCATGGTGAGGTGAAAGAGTATGAACGAAAAAGAAATATATGATATTGTGTGTGCGATTTGTTTAGTTGGTTGGATACCAATTCTTGCACTATTTAGTGGTATTGCTAAAGTAATTTCAGCATTTAAAGGAACTTATACTGGTGGGAATGGTATCAATGTTGATATAAAACATAATGTAGATGATAACGAGGAGGAATAATAATTCTTGACAGTACAGAAAAGAGATGGGCGTAGAGTTAAATTTGACAAAGATAAAATTAAGATAGCAGTTTTAAAAGCTTTTATTGATGTTGATGGTGAAGAAACTGCTTATGCAAAAGAAAAAGCAAGAGATATTGCTAATTTCATAGAATCTTTAAATAAGTGTATGACTGTAGAGGAGATTCAGGATTTTGTAGAAGAAAGACTGATGGCAAGTAATCGAAAAGATGTAGCAAGAAAATACATTATATATAGAAACAATAGAACCACTATTAGAGAGAAAAATACTCAATTAATGAAGGATATTTCTGAAAAACTTAATGCTGATAATGTTCAAAATCAGAATGCTAATGTTGATGAAAAATCATTTGGTGGGCGTGTTGGAGAAGCAAGTGATACTGTTTTGAAGAAATATGCATTAGATAATTGTATGTCAGAAATGGCTAGAAACAATCATCTGAATAATGAAATTTATATTCATGACTTAAATAGTTATGCTGTTGGTATGCATAATTGTCTCAGCGTTCCATTCGATAAATTGTTAGCTGAGGGATTTAATACAAGACAAACAGATGTAAGACCAGCACAATCAGTTAGTACAGCATTTCAATTAGTTGCTGTTATATTTCAGTTACAGTCCTTACAACAATTTGGCGGTGTTTCGGCAACTCATTTAGATTGGACAATGGTTCCATATGTTAGAAAAAGTTTTTATAAACACTATCTTGATGGCATGAAATATGTTGTAGGTATGGACGATGACTGGATTGAAATGAATAAGAAAGATTTTGATAGAGATAATCCATCTATCAAAGAACCTACATACTTTCTTCTTGATAGCAAAGCGTACAAATATGCAATGGACAAAACAGAAAAAGAAGTATACCAAGCAGTTGAAGGACTCTACCATAATTTGAATACGCTTCAAAGTCGATCAGGGAACCAATTACCATTCACCAGTATTAACTATGGCACTTGCACAAAACCAGAGGGAAGAATGGTAACAAAAGCGTTATTAGAAGTGTCAATTAATGGAATAGGTAAATTACATAAGACAAGTATTTTCCCCTGTGGAATTTTCCAGTGTATGAAAGGTGTAAATAGAAAGCCAGAAGATCCTAATTATGATTTATTTAGACTGGCACTGAAATCTACAGCACAGAGATTATATCCAAATTATGCAAATGTAGACTGGTCTGGCAATGAAGGATATGACAGAAATGATCCTAAAACATTTTTCAGTACGATGGGCTGCAGAACTGCAAATGGATGGGATATTAATGGATTTGGTCAATTAAAAGATGGAAGAGGAAATATATGTCCTGTGACAATTATTATGCCAACATTAGCAATGGAAGCAAAAGAGCCACATATTTACGGACAACTTGACGATGATGAAGCAATTGCAGTTTTTTTAAAGATTCTTGATAGAAAAATCCATGAAGCAAAAGATATGTTACTCGAAAGATATGAATGGATTTGTAGTCAGTCTCCAGATTCAGCAAAATTCATGTATGAAAATGGTGTTATGGAAGGTTATGACGGACAAGATATCAGTTCAGCTTTAAAACATGGAACTCTTGCTATTGGTCAGTTAGGATTAGCAGAGACACTTCAGATTCTTATTGGATGCGACCATACAACAGATAAGGGAATGAAACTGGCAAAACAAATTGAACAGTTATTCAAGGATAAATGTGCTGAGTTCAAAGAACAATATAAATTGAATTTCGGAGTGTATTATACACCAGCTGAGAATTTGTGTTTTACAGCTATGAAGAAATTTCAAGAGAAATATGGTGAAATTCCTAATGTGTCCGATAAAAAATTCTTTACAAATTCAATACATGTACCTGTATGGATTAAAATGACACCTACAGAGAAAATAGATATCGAGTCACAATTGACTGGTTATAGTAGCGCAGGATGTATTACATATGTTGAACTAGAAGGAAGCGTAAAAAACAATTTAGATGCACTTGAAACAATTATTAATTATGCAATGGATAAAGACATTCCTTATTTTGCAATTAATGTTCCAAATGATATGTGTACCAGTTGTGGGTATTGTGATGATATCAATAGCGAATGTCCTATGTGTGGGTGTAATGAGATTAGGAGACTTCGTAGGGTTACAGGATATTTAACTGGTGATTATAAAAGCGCATTCAATTTTGGTAAGCAGCAAGAAGTTGAAATGAGAGTAAAGCATCAGAAATTCTAGGAGAATATATGAATTACTGGAAAATAGACAAAGAAGATGTATGTAACGGAGAAGGCTTGAGAGTCACTTTATGGCTCTCAGGCTGTTCTCACAAATGCCGAGGATGTCAAAATCCTCAAACATGGGATGAAAACAGTGGAATACTATTTGATGAATCGTCAAAAGAAGAACTGTTCAGAGAATTAGACAAAGATTATATTTCTGGGCTAACCCTGAGCGGAGGTGATCCGCTTTTTGAAGAAAACCTTGATGATGTACTTGACTTAGTTAATGAAATTCGTCTTTCATTGCCACAGAAATCTATCTGGCTATACACGGGATATAAAGTAATATCAGTAGATAGTGAATATAAAAGAATTATATTTGATAGAAGTGACGAAGACCTTATTCAACAATTTTCTTTTGAATCTGTAATAAATCACAATAAGAGAATGGATATTGCTTCAATGTGTAATGTATTAATAGATGGGCAATATATAGATTCACAACGAGATATAACACTTCCGTATCGCGGCAGTAAAAATCAAAGACTCATTGACGTTCAAAAATCATTACAAAAAGGTGAAATAGCATTATGGCAGATATGATCATAACGAGTGAATGTGAAGAGTGCATTCACTCAACAATCAACGAATTAGATAAAGCAAAAGTAGAAGTATACTGTAGTGTAAAAGACAAAACATATTACTTTGGACAATGTATTCCGTGTGATTACAAAGAAAAGAGGAAGAAGGAATGATATATAAATATGGGGGAATATAACAAAAACAAAATATAGGAAGAAAAACATAACAAGAGAATGGCTACTATCTAATGGATTTCATTATAACAGATTATTAAGTGATGATGAATCGGATGTATATACATATAGATTTCCAGTTCATAAATACAATAAGTTTACAATATTAGAGTGTGAACTTAAAGTCGTATTGGGTGAAGAGATAATAAGTATAAACGTTTATGATTACAATACAAATGATAAATATGCACCATTTTATTATTGTGAGTATGGTAATTACGAGAAAATGTTAAAAGAAATTAATGGAAAAATTGAAAGTGTACTAAAAAGAATGAAAATAAAGAGGTGAAAAGATGGAAAATCAAATAATCAAAATTAAATATTTTACAGATAAGATAGAAAAATTAACATATATAAATGGAAATAAGTCAAACTGGATTGATCTTCGTGCTGCCGAGGATATTAGTCTTAAGAGTGGAGAATTTAAACTGATCCCGTTAGGGGTTGCCATGGAGTTACCAGCAGGATATGAGGCACATGTGGTACCCAGAAGTTCTACATTCAAGAATTTCGGTATTATGCAGACGAATCATCAGGGGGTGATAGACGGTTCATACTGCGGCGATAACGACCAGTGGTTTATGCCGGTATATGCGGTGCGGGATACGCAGATACATGTAAATGACAGGATATGCCAGTTTCGCATTATGGAAAATCAGCCGAAGATTGTTTTCGATGAAGTTGAATATCTCGACAATTCCGATCGTGGTGGACACGGCAGCACTGGTAAGCAATAAATACTATCCTATTATGTTTTATGAAAGGAGGTATTTACATAGATAATATTTTTTCGAGCACTGATGAATTATTGAAGTACGCATTAGAAAATGATATGATTAATTTGTCATATGTGCAAGAGCAAATTGAAATGAATAGGAGAAAAGAATTATTAAAAAAACACCCATATAAGATATGGGAAGGAAAGGATGGAAAATGGTATACTTACTTGCCAGATGAAAAAAAGGGAAGAATATTAAAGAAAAAAATAACACAAGAGGGAATTGAAGATGAGGTAATTGCATATTGGAGATCAGAACTTGAAAATCCGACCATATCTGAAGTATTCCATGAGTGGAATGACCGCAGACTTGAACTAAAGCAAATTTCCAGTGCAGCATATTTAAGATATAAACAGGTTTTTAACCGGCATTATCATAATTTTGGTGATGAGAAAATCAAAACGGTTGTTGCAGAAGAATTTCAAGAATTTTTGGAGGAAGAGGCTGCGAAAGAACTGACAGCAAAGGCGTTCTCACTTCTTAAAACTGTTACGAGAGGATTATTGAAAAGAGCGAAGAGACGGAAGCTGATATCTTTTAACGTAGAGGAATTGCTACAAGAATTGGATACTTCTGAAATGAATTTCAAGAAAGTAATAAAAGAAGATTATGAAGAAGTATTTAGTAATGAAGAGATGCCGGTGATGATCGACTATCTGAAAAATAATCTTGATGCAAAGAATATAGGCATATTGCTGATGTTCGCAACGGGAATAAGAGTGGGAGAGCTTGTGGCACTTAAGCATGATGTATTTGATGGTAATACTTTTAAGGTACGCAGGACAGAGACACGGTTTCTTGGTGAAAATGGTAGATATGTCTATGATGTGAAAGAGTTTCCTAAAAGTGAAGCTGGTGTAAGGACGGTCATTATTCCAAAAGATTATGAATGGTTGTGTGTCAAGATTAAAATGCTTAATCCGTTTGGAGAATATATATTTACAGATAAGAATGGAAAGCGGTTGACAACAAATTGCATAAGACGGAGACAGGAGAGGAACTGTGCGAAACTTGGAATCTACAAGAAATCTCCGCATAAGATCCGTAAAACTTATGGAAGCATACTACTTGATCATAATATAGACAACCGCATGATCATGGAGCAGATGGGGCACACGGATATATCTTGTACCGAGAATCATTATCACAGGAACAGAAGAAGTATAGACGCTAAGAGTCAAATACTAAGCAATATTCCTGAACTTCAGGCAAAATGAAGAAAATCGAACATATGTCTGATTACTTTTGATTACTTTTTTGATTACCTTTTGATTACCCATAAAAAATGAAGTGCCAGAAACCCACTAAAATCAAGGCTTTTCGACACCATCAAAATGGAGATAGCGAGACTCGAACTCGTGACCTATACGTTGCGAACGTATCGCTCTCCCAACTGAGCTATATCCCCATGAGATTTATATTGATTTAAGCATTACACACGATTGTTGCCTTAGCAAAATCTGCTAAGGAAATTATTGGGTGTCAAGTTTTATGCATCTATCACCCGGAATTACTCTCACAACCCACGGAGAATGCATGCTCTTCGCATTCTCCCAGACATGACTTAGTTATACTTAGGTGGCGTTTTTGACACCTTAGTATAACTTCATGTCTTATTATAGCATATTGAGAGTAGAATGCAAGAATCATTTATCCTCACCATTCGTATTTGTATGCTGGCTTTTCGGAAGTGTCTTGGTGAGGATTAAGGTGTAAGCGACAGTAATCACAATCAGAATCAGAATATGTACCATATGCATTTCTAATGTTATGTCTGTTCCATTGGCAAAGGTACTGATAGTGTTAATCGCAGAGTGGGTAATAATACAGGGAATCAGGCTTCCACCGCGATAAAATAGTATTACGAACAGGAAACCTACCGCAATTGCAAAGATAACCTGGCGTAGATTGTCTGTAAATTCCATGCCGCTTCCGTTTACCAGATTCACCAGATGCCCTGCACCAAATGTGACGCTTGAAATAATGATTGCTGTTTTAATATTGTCCTTTGCAAGCGCTTTGAAAAGAAAGCCTCTAAAAATCACTTCCTCTAAAAATCCGACGCAAAGCATACAGGCTATGCGGCAGACGGTACCGGCCGATGAATAATTGGCCGAAACTCCATTCCAAAGATTTCCGGAGGCTAGGATAACCAACGGAACATAGTAAAGAAACCGGCCGGCGGGTACAGAAGATTTGCAAAGCCCGTACCGTTCAAATAATCCGTTTTTCTGAATAAAGCAAAAAACGATGACAGTCTGTAAGATGCAGAAAATTGCGCTTGCGGAGTATTCAATCCCAATCAATTCGTTTAGCGGATTGGCTAAGGATTGCAGAATACAATAAATTACAATACATGCAATCGTAAATTTCAATTCGCTTTTCTCATATAATTTGTTCATTTCAATCCTCCCTCGGAGGGGTTTCCTCCTGTGCGGCCAATATTGCGCCTGTGTATACTCGGTTCAAATGCATCTTTATGAGTTCTTCATCATATTCCAATGAATTGTTGGTAATGATACTCGCATACCCGTGAACGAATAGGGCAAGCGTTATAAAGATTTCTTTTGTCTGCTCTATACTCATATCCATGGCTTTCTGCATTACAGAAATAATAGGTGTAAGTTCTTCAGAATCAATCATTTCAAGCAGACTGTTTTCAACAGCAAAACCCGATTGGAAAATAAAACGGAACAAATACGGTTCTTCAATCGCAAAGCGGATATAATTCAAACCAATTCCGAGCATAACATTTTCCTGCGGATTCGTGATGTTCATCAGATACTCCGAATGATAGTGATCCGATTTTTCATAAGTTGCTTTTTTCAATTCCTCAATCGTAGAGAAATGGTACATGACGGGCTGCGTGGAACAGTTCAGCTTTTCTGATACCGTTCTTGCATTGATATTTTCCGCACCTGTTGTACGGGCAATCTCAAACGCAGCGTCAATAACCATATCTTTTGTAATTTTGGCTTTCGGCGGCATTTCTTTATTCCCTCCCTGTTTTATAATTGCTGTTATATAACGAAAATTATATTTTAAAGTATTCTATTTGTCAATGCTTTTGGATAAACTTACATACAGTTTTTATCTTGTCCCAAAACGGTATGTGGTGGAGTCGTTTTATCTTGTCGTGAAACAGTGAAACAAATGATGAGTTATGGCGTGATGTATATTAATGTTTTCTGTTGGCAAATGAAATGGGTTACGTCTATTTACCCGAAATAAAAACGATGATAGAATATGTTCATTGCAGCTTGTTATTTTATGTCAGACATCTGCAATCAATCAGATTATGAAAGTCATATAGCAAAAGGATAAGGGGTACTTATGGAGAACGAAAATGTTAGAATGGTCAAATGTGATGATAGTATGAAAGAAGATGTAACAGAGATAGAAGAGAATATCGTTATACAGAACTATTATCAATATTATAGGATGTTTGGGCAGTCCGGAATCGTTAATATCCATGAGGGACCGGTTTGCTGGATGATGCCAAAAGAAGGAGAAAAAGGTCCTTCTTTAGCTTTCGGTATTCATTTGAACAAAGAAACGGCTGAAAAGGAAGTGCAGGCTCTCATAGAAGAGATTCGCAAGGGAAAGGTTCCGCAATTATGGCATATTACACCGGATTCCACACCGGAAAATATTATTGAAATCCTGGAGAATCATGGTTTTCAGAATTTATCAGTGGAAGCTTCGGGAGAAGAGCCCACAATGCTGCTAAATAAAGGTGACTTTCAGCCATATATGCCGATATTCGATAATATAGCATGCCATAAGGTTAAGTCCAAGGAAGAATTTAAGGTATGGATAGATGTGGTTAATACTGCATTGCATGGCTGGGATATGATCGATGCAGAGCACTATTATAATTGGGTTAACAACGAGAGAATGAGTATATATTTAGGCGAAATAGACGGATTACCGGTTGCTACGGCTGCTACTATCCAAAATGGAAATGTAGCGTCCTTGGAATTTGTTTCCACGCTGGAAAATTATCGCCGCCGAAAAGTAGCATCTACAGTTTGCTCAAAGGCGTTGGAAGACCTTTTTAAAGCGGGGGTACAATCAGTCTCGCTTGGTGCCTGCGGAGATTCTGCTCATTTATATAGGAGTTTAGGGTTTCATAGCTGTTTTAATAATATAATTGGGATATATGATATAGCGAAGTGATTGATGTGAAAGGGGCATGAGTGATGTATTGCATATTAGTGACGGGGATTCCGGCAGCGGGAAAAAGTACCATGGCGGAAGCTATAGCAGAGAAATTGAAGCTGCCTGTTATTTCAAAGGATACAATTAAGGAATTACTATTTGATCATGTCGGGTTTCAGTCGAGAGAGGAAAAAGTAAAGCTTGGAATTGCCAGCATGGAAATTATGTACTATGCGGCGGGACAGCTTATGAGAGCAGGACAACCTTTTATCCTAGAGAATAATTTTGAAAATTTGTCAGAACATGGGCTAAAGAATCTTTTGGAAAAATATCAATATTCCGTATTGACAATTACTTTGACGGGTGATTACAAAGAGATCTACCAGCGTTTTCTGGAACGGGAGACCAGTTCCGACAGGCACAGAGGACATGTGGTGAATGACTGTTATCCGGAAAAAGAGTGTGGCGCGGAGAAAAGAGAAGTAAAATCCATTTCTTATGAAGATTATGTACATGGGATAGAACAAAGAGGTTTTGATACTTTTTCTGTTGAAGGCAGACAGATTAAAGTTGACACAACAGATTTTGCCGAAATAGATATGGAGAAATTATTTGCACAGATTACGGCGTGGAGGGAGGAAATATAATATGATAAAAGATAACATTATTCCACTTCCCAAAGAACAGTGGAAGGGCACGATTATTCCGATGCGTTATACGACGGAAGAATATTATGATGTGGATATGCAAAAAGCTGCGGACGGATATGATGTAGCAATTCATAGGAAAAAATTTGATACACCTGTGACGCATTTTCCGGAAGAGTATGATTTCCCTGACAAACTGTATCAGGATCATTGGGAAAAAGCGTATGCGTGGGGTATCGTTGAAGAACAAGACGGTAAACAGGAACTGCTTGCCTGTATCGAAACATGCCCGGAGGAGTGGAGTAACCGCTTGATGGTTACGGAATTGTGGGTTCATGAGAAAATAAGAAGACAGGGCGTTGCACATGCGCTGATGGCGGTTGCGAAAGAACAGGCAGTCTTAGAGAATCGCCGGGCAATTATTTTGGAGACGCAGTCCTGCAATGTGGGAGCAATCGCTTTTTATCAGAAGGAAGGATTTGAGCCCATCGGTTTCGATACGTGCTGCTATAGTAATCGGGACGTGGAGAGAAAAGAAGTGCGAATCAACATGGGATATTTCCCTCGGCGGAAACAGAAAGTGACGAGAGATGATGTTGTGATCCGCAAGGAAGAGCCGTGTGAATATCATAAGACGGAAGAGATGACGCTGAAAGCTTTTTGGAATAAACATCATTTGGGCTGTAATGAACATCTTCTGGTGCATAAACTGCGGAAGAGCGATGTGTATATGCCGGAGCTGTCCAGAGTGGCGGTGGTTGGCGATGAGATCGTGGGAGCAATCTGCTATAGTAAGGCATGGCTGAAGCGTGCAGGAGATCATGCAGCAGCGTGTATAGAGGGTCATGTCGAAGAACGTATAGGAGCGAGTGAAGACAGCGAGCCGAATTGTAGAGAATGCTGTGATTCGGGAAAAGAGCATATCAAGGAAATACTGACTTTCGGACCGCTCTGCGTGGCTCCTGAATGGCATGGGTGCGGTGTGGGAGGATTGCTGCTGAAAGAGACCCTTGCACTGGCAAAAGAAGCGGGATATGAAGGCGTTGTGATTTTCGGCGAACCGGATTACTATCCGAGGAACGGTTTTCAGACTTGCGATCATTTCGGAATTACTACGGCTGATGGGAAGAATTTTGACGCGTTTATGGGAATAGAACTCGTGGAAGGCGGGCTGGCGGATTTCGGCGGGAAGTTTTATGAGTCGGAGGTTTTCGAGGATTTACCGGAGGCGGAGAATGAGGAGTTTACGAAAGAGTTTGATGCGCCGGTTAAGAGGAAGTTTCCTTGCCAGTGGGATTAAGGGGGAATAGGTGGAAGTGTCGTGAGAATCATTGTGGTAAGGCATGAGAAAGTTGATATGACATGGGACGGGAAATATAATTCTGTGGCATATGATCTGGCGTGTGAACGCTATGATCGGTGTCCGATTGCTTTTCCGGATAAGAAATATGAGAAAATTGCCGGTGCCGGGAAAGTCTATATCAGTGGATTGTCCAGAACTTATGAAACTGCCTGCAGATTATTTGACGGAACAGATTTTGTGAAGACGCCTTTGTTGAATGAGGTTCCGCTTAGGTCATTTAAAAATGCAGAGCGATCATATCCTTTGTGGGTGTGGAATTTTATCGGGAGATTTCAATGGTTTCTGGGAAAAAGCAGGCAGCCGGAGAGCCGGGAGAAGACAAGGATTCGTGCAAGGAAAATGATCAGGTTGTTGGAGAAACGTCAGGAGGACTGCTATCTTGTCACGCATGGGTTTTATATGAGGGTGCTGATTAGTGAGCTGAGAAGATGTGGGTATAGGATTAGGAAAGAGAAGGTTTTAAAGAGTTTTGGGATATCGAATTTGGATCGGATTGTGGCTGTGAAGTAGGCGGTAAAGGTATTGGAAACGGACGTTAATTTTGAATATTTATGGAAGGCTGAATTTGAATGTTTTTGGAGGAAGATTGTGGATTTTATATTTATTATCGGGGCAAGCGGAGTCGGAAAGACGACGCTTGCAAAGGGATTATATGAGCATTACAAGGGCGTATATTTTGAACAGAATATGGTCCCTGAATTTTGTGTACCGGAGAATGTTGAAGATGAAGGGGTGTATGAAGAGCAGTTGTGTTGGGATAATGTGTTGTTGCAGTTAGATTTTTTTCATAGCAAGGGATATAAAAATATAGTCGCGTTGGATTTTGATGATGTGAGAGCAAGAGAACTACCGAGAATATTTGCCGGTTATAGATATATCATATTAAGATTGGTGTCAAGCGATGCGGAACAGATTAAGAGGCAGATGATTCATCGGTTTCATAATGAGGGCGGGGTGTATGATCCGGACAATGTCGAAAGAGCGAATCGGGTGATAATGGGTAGGAGATTGCTGCCGAACGAGGTGCAGATTGATGTTGCTGGTAAGAGTAAGGTGGAAGTTTTGGAGGAGGCTGTCTGTATAATAGATGGGTTTTGTCCGGAAATGGGGTACGAGTATGAATTGGATGATGAGCGGAATTATTTGTCGTGGGTGTGGAGTCGAGGGGTGAGATGAGCTAGTGGATTGGAGAGCATTTCATGGGGATATTGTCTGATGTAAGACGGAGAGAAGAAAAAGAGTGTAGTGAAGGAAAGACTATCGGGAAGAGATTCACGGTAATTTTTTGTTGTGGGTGAGCGGAGATTAAATTATTTGTATAATTTTGCAAAAACAGATGATTTTTGTAGTGGAGTATGGTATGATTTAGTATGATAATTGAAAGTTATCCGTTGGTTTAAGTTCGTTAAGAGCAGGATAGATAATCAGATATTATCCGTCGAAAATAGATATGGTGATTTGACAGATAATTCGGGATAATCGGTGATGGAGAATTAAAAGTCACTTCATAACGGGAGGAAAAGATGAAATTAGTAGTTGTATTAAATGTAAATCCAGACAATAATATACATACAAAAATCAACAACAATAGGGAATATACTCGTCGAGAATTAAAAGCAATTCTAACAGAAGGTTTTTCAGAATTTGTTGAAACCATAGTTTTTTATAATAATTTTGAGCAATTCAAAAAAAATGTATCTGATCATTTAGATGACTTTGTTCTAAATTTTGATTTTGGATATAAATCCAGAACCAGAAATATGAATGTACCTGCTTTTTGTGAAAATTATAATATCAAGTATTTTAATCCTGATCCATATGTTCAAGTACTCTGTCAAGATAAATTTATGACAGAAAAATTTGCTGAAAACTTTGAAATAAAAACCCCTCGAAGTGTACTTGTATTTTTACATTCTTATACTAAAGAGATTCTAAGCAACTTCAATTATCCAGTAATTATTAAGCCTAATTATGAAGCAGAGTCAATTGGTATTACCCAAGACTGTATCGCTTCTAATATGAGTCAAGCAGAGCATATGGTTAATAAATTACTTAAAGATTTTGATGGTATTCTCATAGAGGAGTATATTGAAGGCAGTGAAATTGCCATTACAATATTTGGTGATAACAACGAATTATTTTTAGAGGAAGTGGAACTTGTTTTCCCAGATATAGAAAATTTTAAATATAAGGCATATACTTCTGAAATAAAACAACATATTGCAATTGATATCCAAAAGAGTTGTTATTTAAACAAAGAAGACATTTTTCACATAAAGCAACTTTATTATAATTTAGCTCCTGATAAATTAATTCGAATAGATGGAAGAATAAAAAATTCTGAATTCTATCTAATTGAAATTAATGCGAATCCTGGACTATATCCAAAATCAATTGTTCCCAAAACATTTAAAATCAATGGATACACTTATAATGAAATGTTAAAAAAACTGTTCAAATATGTGGGGAAAAATATGTAACAGAAGATTTTCTATGATAATGAAAGACTAGGAATAATATCCGCAATATCTTTATTTATTATCATAGAAAATCTTTTATTTTGTACTTACAGAAAATTGTTATATTAACTATCTAAAATTCTGTACTAATCGGTAATTTCCATGAAGTTTCATACATTAATTTATACTTATAGTTATCATCAAAATTGCTTCCTGTTAATAGCAATTTTGTTTTGAAATATTCACTCTTTTCGGTATTAAACATTTTTAAATAATAATGATATAAATTATAATAAATTTTATCCAAAAACCGTTTGAAATTTGTATGAATAAGCATTTCTTCTAACTCTAAGGCAATCTTTTGACATTCCAAATTTGATATCTTATCACTTAAAATATAATAAACAAGTAAATTATTATTAATGGCAAATTTGTCATATTCATCATACGCAGTTATTTTTGCGTTATTTAATAACACCGGAATATCTGCATCAATTTGCTGACTATGAAATTTAATAGAAGCCTCATTATGAAGAATCATATGATTATATATCAAATTATCTCCAAAATAATCTCTGGCTACTGAAAGTGACTTTTCTGCCAGTTCAAATTGATGTGTCAAAGCATATAAATATGCAAGATATATTGCGTGAAGACCAGAAAATTCGTTATCATCAGATTGATAAAAAACTTCTGTTATTGATTCAACAATAGCTAAACGTTTTTTCAAATCACTATAAAACACATTGGACAATCTAATTAAATAGTGGTAAAGTGGTTCTTTTGTATATGAAATTAGTTCATTAAATATTTTAGCCGCATCCTCTCGTTCTTCCAGTTGAATTAAATTCATCATAAGTACTAAAGAAAGTTTAAAATAAAGTGAAGATTGTTTATCTAATTTTATTAAATTTAATTTTATATAGTTTATTGATTCTCCGAAATCTTCACAACGATTTAATATTAATGCTTTTATGTAAATAACATTGTCATTGTCAGCGATATCATCAATACTTATTAAATTGATGAAATCGTATGCTTCAAAATACAAATTTGTATCATATGCTATTTTTGCGAATTCAACCGCAAAACTATCATCAAACGCACATAATTCTTGCCGTTTTTGATGAATTTTTTTGAAATAATCAACACGCTCATATTGTGTATTAAAATCTTTCAGTCTTTGACTGATTTTTAAAAGCAATGACTTTAATTGATAAAAATTTTTGTTGCTTAAATAGTACTCGACTAATATATCAATATATCTACTGTTATAATTCTGACTTAACTTTGTGTTTAGGTTTTTGATAAGAGCAGAAGCAACAGCGTATTTTAAAGATGGCATAAATCCTTTCAAATTTACTATTTGATAAACAAATGGCAGAAGTAAAATAGAATCATTGCTTTTTTCTATCAATTTTCTTTCAAGAAGTTCATCAAGAACCGCCTCGTCAAATGAATCATCTAGTTCGCACAGCACTTCCTTTAATTCAGAAAAATTTAACTTTCTATTTGCATAATCAATTAAAATCAAAATAATAATTTCTTTTTCTTGTAAACTTTCAATAATCTGCTTTGTGCTTCTTAATTTAGCAGAAGTATCATTTTGCAGTCTGTCATTAAAATCTTTCAGAATGCTTGAAATTTCTGCAAGATCGCCTTTTTCGATACTCTCCATGAGAATACTTGAATCGAGTTTATTGGCTTCTATTTTCAATTCCTGTAATAATTGTTGTATATAAGTCTGGATGTGCTCATTGGATAATTTTTCTAATGGATACGTTTTAAGGAAAACATTATGACTATTTTTTAAACAATGTTCTATTCTTAAACTATTTTTATCATCATTACTTTCAAATATGAAAACACTTCCAGTTGATGCTGTGATTAGTTTGCTTAATAAATCAAGAGATCCCGAGTCAATGTTTGAGGCATGGTGAAAAACAATATGTATGTATTTCTTAGAAAGGGCATATATTGCATATTCAAACAAATTCTCTGTTTGCGCCTTTAAAATAAAATTTTCATACTGAATAGGATTGTCAATTAACGAGGTAAGCTCTACATCATTTTTATTGCCTCGAATAAATGCTTGTCCAAAAATTGCCGTTATTTTTAATAATAACTGAATAGCTTTTGTATTTCGTGTTTTTCGACTATAAAAAGTTCTAAAATCACAATATTCATATTCACCACTCGCTTTATCTAACTCTAAAATCAGCCTCTTAAATGTCGAAAGTTCCGCATCATCATCTGATTGAAAAATATCTAATGGAAAATATGAAAAATATTTTGAAACTTCCCTAATAAATTCTGATTTTCCTACTCCATGATTTGCTTTTATGATATAAACCTGACTTATATTATTTTGCATATTTTTTTCATAATTACTTTTAAAAGAAGAAATTTCTTCTCTTCGATTAATGAAGGACATCTTTCCCTCCTGCCAATAACTATTTATTATCTAATATCTTTTCAAAAGGAATATTCAACGGATAATATCTGATTATCTATCCTGCTCTTAACGAACNTAAACCAACGGATAACTTTCAATTATCTATCAAAATAAATCGTTATGGAATCCTTCACTTGACACTCCTTGGCATATGCTTTAATAAAAATTAAGCAACTACTCAATTTCTAAAACGAGGCACCCCATGCAAAAAGGCAACGAACGCAGAAAACAACTCCTATCCGTAGCCCTAGATGAATTCATCACAAAAGGCTTCTACGGCACCAGCACACGCTCAATCTGCCGCAAGGCAGGAATCAGTTAGTGCTTGCTTTTTCACTATTTCCCCAATAAGGAAAGTATCTATCTTGAGTTAGTAAAAATCGGAGTCGAAGAGATGTATATCGACACAGCAAAAGCTATGCAGACCCCTAAAGAATATCTGTTCCAAACATTACACGGAATTTTAGAACAACTTGAAAACAACTCTTTTTACAGAAAGATGTTTGTTTTTATAGTCAACGCACAGCACGTTGATACAGGAATAGAAGAGGTCAGAACATTGCTCGACAAAGCCGATATTGCAAAACAATGGACACCCATTATTCAAAGAGGACAGGAATTACAATGTTTTCATGCAGGCAATCCACATGCGATGTGCGTCGCAATGTTCGGAGCCGTACAGGGAATTGCGCAGGAAAAAGTGCGTATGCCGGACACACCATAGCCGGATGTGAAGTGGCTTATGAGAATGGTTGAGGAGGAGACTGAGTCGTGTTAAATCCATATAGAAAAATGTTTCAGGCTTCTGAGTTACCGAAACGCAACTCAAGTTTTTGGCGTTGGCTTCTTTAGCCGGAAATTTCATAAAAATTATTTTTGGAAAAAAGAATCGCACTTGACAATCAGTTTATTCAGCATTAGAATAAAATTACTTCGACACGCGAANTATTTTGAAAAAATATTANGATATCCAATCACCGNCATGCAGGAGAGAACATGAATTTGATCAGNCAGGGAGTTCCCGAAGAACTNTCCCAATTTATCNNAGANTACATAGAAGAGGTAAAGGAACTGTTATCNTCTGANTTNTGGGAAANTGTTTTTCTTAACTGCTCCAAGAATGAGGTGTTGATTTTCTGGCTGCTCTACCGTAGAGAGGAAGTGAATATGACGGAAGTCGCCGATTANATTCATGTACCGCTCAACACAGCGACCGGAATTATTAATCGCATGGAAAAGAATGGTTTTATTGTGCGGACGCGTTCTACGGAAGATCGNAGAGTAGTGCATATNAGTTTCAGCGAGAAAGGAGCGGCACAGTTTGATGCTCTGTTGAGTGAAATGNTGCGTTACGGACTGCAGGTGGTCAACTCCCTTACCGGTGAAGANATGGANCTNCTTCGNAACATGACGNCGAAGGTTNTGGAAGTATTACGGCAGGANAAGCAAAAAGAGGCGNNGCCTAAAAAAATCAGAAAAATTGAAATTGAGTNAAATCAGGCAGCTATTTNANCTAAAGTAATAGCTGCCAAATAAAAACAATAATACTTCTTNGNTCGAANNATTCNTAANNAGAAATATATNCATAACATTATAACTNACNNGAAGCCGGNACTTTGCACGGCNTCCGGAAAGGATGAGAGCATGCAGAAAATCTATATTTTTACCGGAAAAGGCGGCGTGGGAAAGAGCAGTATCGCGGCGGCNCATGCGCTNNAGAGTGCGCAGGATGGNAAACGGACACTGCTTATNAGCACGGANATGGCGCATAATCTGGGTGANATTTTTGAGAGAAAGCTGGGAAAAGAGGCGGAGAATGTACTTCCGAATCTGGATATTTACGAGANCGATCCGGAGTATGTGATGCGCAATGAGTTCAGTTTTATNATGGAGTATTTGGATAAGCTNCTGTCCGGNANNGGAAGAACNGAGACGGGCAGAAGCGGGCAGGAGGAAANCGAGAGAANCGAAGACAGGGCAAGNGTCACAGGGAGCGGAAGTCTGNANGAAATGGGNATGCTGCCGGGGATGGAAGAGCTNTTTTCTTTATTGAAAATTGCGGAGNTCTATCNCAGTGANNGTTACGACCGCCTGATTGTGGATTGTGCGCCTACGGGAGAGACNNTGTCGCTGCTTAAATTCCCGGAACTGCTTTCATGGTATATNGAGAANCTTTTCCCGATCGGAAAAGTNGGTGTCAAGGTGCTTGCGCCTGTCTCAAAGGCGGTGTTTCGGGTGGAAATGCCAAATAGAAATGCCATGAATGATATTGAGAAGATGTATCTGAAACTTACCGAATTACAGGAACTGCTGAAAGACCGGAATACTACCTGCGTCAGGATCGTGACCACACCAGAAAAGATGGTTGTGGAGGAGACAAAGAGAAATTATATGTATATGAATCTCTATAACTTTAATGTGGATGGAATCTACATCAATTGCATTCTTCCGCAGGAGATCGGCAATGATTTCTTTTATCAATGGCTTGCAATCCAGCGGGAATATATCACGCAGATCAAGGAATGTTTCGGGGCATTACCGATTTACGAGATTCCTTGGTATGATGAGGAACTAAAAGGTGAGCGTGCCGTTCGAAGGATTGTGGAGGATGTGCTGGAGCGTGCGGATGTTTTTGCAAGCAGGACAATTACGGAGCGGGAAAAGTTCATACAGACGGAGAATGGTTATCAGTTGGAGGTGTTTCTGCCTTATGCGAGCAAAGAGGATATTGATCTGTATCAATCTGCTACTGACCTGATCATAAAGACCGGCAACTTCAAACGTAACATTCCGCTTCCGAATATTCTCCGCAGTTATACGGTTGCAGGAGCTAAATTCGAGGAGGGAAAACTGCGGATTCATTTTATTCAGGATGAATCGGTATTAAGAGCATAATTTTAGGATGATTTTTCAAATACGGCAGAGTAATAGAGTTGAAATGATGGATATACAGGCGCAGATAAAGAAGGATTAGAAGTACTGATTATGTATGAGTGACAGCAACAGGAGGAGTCGGATGAGCAAGGAAATATTAGACAGAATCATGACAGCAACAGCATACCAGAAGAAAGCAGTTCACGCGCTGGTTCCGAAAGAGATGGGCGTACACCTTGATGCAATCGAAAAAGAGATCAAGGCAATGGCGGTTGAGATCATGGAAGCATGGCTGCGGGATGACCGTGAGAAAAAAGGCAACGATTGCAAAAGTTATGAGACTGGTAAGGACAGTGATAGAAATAGAATCAATGCAGGAACGAACAATTTCAATCAGCAATCAGGTGTAAAGAAAATTGATATTATGTAGGAATTAATATTCCTTGAAACGTCAAGGAAACATGGTTGAAAAATGAACTTGATGAGATTTTTATTATTGGCTTTTGTAACGTTGTGAGCCTGAGCAAAGTGAAAGGAATGAATGCAAACATGAGAATTATTATATATACGGGAAAAGGCGGCGTGGGAAAGACGAGCATGGCAGCAATGACAGCCTGTAAAATAGCAAAAAGCGGTAAGAATGTGCTGGTCATGAGTACAGACCAGGCGCATAGTCTGGGCGATTCTTTCGACATGGAAATCGGCAGGGAGGAGACAAAGATTGCGGAGCACCTCTATGCATTGGAAATCGATACAGTTTATGAGAGTGAGAAAAGCTGGGGAAATATCAAAGATTATTTTAAGCAGCTTCTCACGCTGAAAGGCGGGAGTGGCATCGAGGTTGAGGAGTTGCTGGTTTTTCCGGGGCTGGAAGAATTATTTTCCATGTTTAAGATTCTGGAAGTGTATGAGAGCGGTGCATACGACACGATCATCGTAGACTGTGCGCCTACGGGTGAAACATTGTCATTGCTCAAGTATCCGGAGAGGCTGTCCGGTTTCATAGAGAAAGTTCTGCCCATCAAGAGAATCGGGGTCAAGACGGTGGGGAAGGTAGTGGAGAGCGCTATGAAGATTCCCATGCCGAAGGATAATGTATTTGACGACATAGAATATCTGATGGATAAAATGAAGCGTCTTCAGAATCTGCTGTTGGACAAAGAGACCGTGAGCCTGCGAGTGGTTACTACACCAGAGAAAATCGTGATCAGCGAGGCGAAGAGGAGCTTTACCTGTCTGTATTTGTATCATTACAATGTGGATGCCGTTATCGTAAATCATGTCTATCCGGAAAAAGCGATGGAGGGTTATTTTAATAAATGGGTACAGGCGCAGGCACGGGCTTTGCAGGAGATTGAGCGGAGTTTTAGTGAAGTGCCGAAGTTCTATGTGGAATTACAGACGAGTGAGCTTCGCACCTTGGAGGTGCTGAGTGATTTGGGAGAACAGATTTTCACGGAATGCGATCCCGACGAAGTTTTGTTTACGAGGGAAGTTTACGAGGTGAATCAAGCGGAAAATTATCTAAGGATCTATTTGCCGTTTGCAGATAAAGATGACCTGTGTCTGGAACAGGAACAAGGAGAACTGGCGGTAGGTGTACGTAACGAAAAGCGCAGATTCCCGATACCGCCGGAATTCGCAGACAGAGAGATTAGCGGGGCAAAATTTGAGGATGGGTATCTGTATATTAAATTTGCCTTTTTAGAATCGTCTCCGCAATAACAGCCGCCGCCAGCTGCGAGCCGGATTCCGAAGCATGTCTCCCGTCCGTGGCATACAGTTCAATTTCGGGATGTGCTCTGTGGTATTCCCACCATTTATCACCGACAGGAGCTAACTCACAACCGGTTTCTTTCTGTAGTTCGCGATAGGCGTTACTCATGGCCGCTTGGGCTGTCTCACCATCAGCCTTTGTGGTCCACGTCATATAAAGAACCGGTCTTGCACCGGCTTCCTGCACCCAACGGATCAGTTTTCTTCCGCACGCTGCCATGACGGACAGATCACCCATGGGGTGAGCGACATGCTGAAGGATGACTGCATCATATCCGCCGTATAAAATATTGAATCTTACTTCCGGTTCTTCCGCATGGAAATCCCATCCTTTGCCGCCGTGAGCTAACATAGTGACTTCCGTATCTACATGATGCTCGCGACAGATATCCGCAAACATATGAGGCATATCATTGTAGTAGGTATGACTGTTTCCGATAAATAAAATTCTCATTTCCTGTAATTCCTTTCTGGGAAGTTAATAAGGTATTGTATTTACTATACCATAGGATGGGCGAAGAGGCACCTTTCATTATAGATTTTGTCAGAATGATAGAAAAATGAATTTTTCAGCGTCATTTAGATAATGAATTGCATGATGATATATTAGCGCTGACATTAGCCCGAACGAAATGCAGGGCGTGACGGTTGTTGCGCTCTATATTTTTGTGGTAAATGGTGAATAGGAATGTTACAATAAGAGAAATATTTTTATGTTCCTGAGTTCTCTGATAGAGTTAACATAGATATTAAATTGTAAAGGGAGGCGGTTGTAAATGAAAAATAGAAATATTGATCATGTTGAAAAGAATTGGAGGGGTAAAATATCATAGCCCTCCACAAAATTTTAGGAGGAAAAATGATAATAAATAAACTTGATTTTATCGAATTTAGACTTAAAGAATTGCATGATTTTACTTGGTTGAAGAAATACGGTACGGCTTTTTGGGTTGTTGATGAGACGGGGTCGGGATGTATTTGTATTGGCATGGAGAATGCAGATAAAAAATATTTCTGTAAAATTGCGGGTGTAAATACAATTGAGGCAGATGTTTCACCAAAAGAATCTATTGAAATATTGAAAGAATCTGTTCATTTATATTATGATTTAAGACACCCGAATTTAGTGAAAATAATTGAGAATTATGAATTCGATCAATTCTATGTTGTAGTTTTTGAGTGGACGGAAGGTGAGTGTTTATTTGATCATTGGAATTTTGAAAAATACAAAAGAGATACCGCTGCTAAAAGTCCTAAAGAAAAATTCAAGCAATTATCTGTCAGTAAAAAGTTAAATTCAGTAGATGTGCTATTTTCCTTTTTGAAAAATGTAAATAAAAAAGGATACGTTGCTGTTGACTTTTACGACGGAAGTATTATGTATGATTTTTCAACGGATAAAACTACTATTTGTGACATTGATTTATTCAAAAAAGCTCCTGTCATTAACGATAAAGGAGCCGGGTGGTTTGGAACAAAACGTTTCAAAGCACCAGAAGAATATATTAAGGGTGGTGCTATTGATGAGCAGACAAATATTTTTACACTGGGAGCGCTGATTTTTGAGTTTTTTGGTTACTTTTCTGACGAGGAAATAAAACAAAGATATTTCAACAATCAATTTCTACCATGCACATATTCTAATTGGCAATTGAATGAGGAAAGTTATCAAGTTGCAATTAAGGCTGTAAGTCTTAACAAGAATGAGCGATATATGACGTTTGCTGAATTTTATACAGACTGGAAAAAGGCAAGTAGGCCTATGATTTGCTGATATTAGCTGTTTTACATGATTGTTTATTGCTTAATGCTAATAAAAGGAAATGGTTTTGCATTGATGATTAGTCGCTGCTACCCAGATAATTCAAGGACGCTTGTCCAAGCAACGGCAGGCGTCTTTTACAGTGATTTTATTTATAACTATTCTTGCGTCTTGTACCCGCGTTCTGCCTTTGTTAATATAAAAAGCAAACAATAAAAGAGTGTGCTTATAAGTACGGAAAATATAGCAACGAAATAATATCAATCCGATTGGAAACTATATGCTACAGGGGGAAATCAGTAATGATATCTTTAGAACAAAGAAACCAAAAGATAATAGACGCAGTCATTAAAAAAGCAGATATTGTGTGTCCGGGTGCCCTCGCCTTAATAGGAATATACGGTTCATTTATGATGGGAGACTTTTATGAAAAGTCAGATTTGGATTTACTCATTATAATCAATGATGACAGAGGCTGGCAGTTGGGATGTGCCTTTATACAAGATGATTTGCAAGTCGGACATGACATCTACTGTACCACATGGGAACGTTTACAGGCTGATGCCAGATATGAGCACCCGAACATTTCCAAACTTATGGATACTAAAATCGTTTATTGTGCAGATCCGAAATATAAAGAACAACTGGATACATTGCGACAAATGGCAAAAGATATTTTGGCGTCTACCTTCTCAGAGGAAGATTATACCAAAGCGGAAAAGCTAATAAAAGAAGCGGAACATTGTTACACATCGGCTATGATTTCAGAGCATAAGTCAGATGTGTTAGCTGGGGCAGGCGGGGTGATTTATTATGTTGAAAATGCAATCGCAATGTTGAATAAGCAGTATTTTCATTACGGAGTAAAGCGTGCTTATGAAGAGTTGAATGCAATGCTGAACAGACCGGAAAAGCTTTGTGACATGATAGATGATGTCATATCAGCGACTTCCGTTGCGTCTGTAAAAAAACATTTATCCACACTTATGAAGGAAACAATAGCCGTGTTCCATAATGTGAAAGAAACCTTTGCCATACAGAAGAAGACGGAAGCCGGAAATATGCTTACCGGTACCTACGAGGAGATGTATTCGAATTGGCGAAACAAGATGTATGCAGCGGCTGAAACCGGCGACAGACATCTTGCATTTATGAGTTTACTCAGTTCCAATGCAATGTTCTCGGAAATTAGCAGCGAAGTGGATATCAGTAGATATGACGTTTTGGAAGGATACAATTCACAAGATTTGCATAAGACAGCGAAGGCGTATGACGATATTTTGAGTGAATATCTGAAAGAGTATAGAAAAACAGGTATACGGGTAAAACATTATTCTGATATAGATGCATTTGTGCTTGATTACTAAAGGAATCAATAAAATGTATAACAAATACCACATAAAACGCTATACAAATACCATATTGGAGCACAAGTAAGTATAGGAACACAAACAATTCTAAATAAACAGGAGACTTGCCTCATCAGATAAGTATTGCTATACTGGATATATCGCTGGGGTTTGGTGCTTAGGCAGTGTACAGATTTGAAATAAAACGGAGGTTTTTATATGAAGAGATATGTAGTGGTTGCATAGCGATGGCTGTTGCAATAAAACGTAATTGATTGTTATAGCCATCGCACATCCTAAAGAAATTAATATTAGGAGGGCGATCATGGGCTATATTAGGGCGGAGGATATTCTGCCGGAAGATGTGCTTGCTCTGGTGCAGCAATATGTAGACGGACAGATGATCTACATTCCGAGGAAATCGGGCTACCATAAGTCCTGGGGAGCAGGAACAGAGACCAAGAAGGATCTGATGATCCGAAATGCGAAGATGTATGAGGCGTATTTGTCCGGTGTGACGGTTGCTGAATTATCCGAGCAATATTTCCTGACGGAGAAGAGCATACGCAGGATCATCCGAGAGCATAAGAATTGACGGACGGCTGATATCTTCAGGATGGGATATCAGCCTTTGTTAAATAGGAAAGGAGCATTGTTACATGAAGAACAATAATTATAAGGAGTCGGCGCGCTGACCGGGAGGTTGGTGTAGATCGGACATCTCCTCCCAATAGGTTTGTTTCAGGAACATTTTGAACAATCTTTAGGAGGACATACAATTGAATAGAGCAAATAAAAGAAAATCTTTTGAAAAAGGTTACTATAAAAATCATGCATGCAACGAATCATTTACATGCAAAGTCTGCGGACATCCGGTAGTGCCGGAGGGCGCGGGCAGCGATCACAGAAATCATTGCCCGAACTGTCTGAACAGCCTGCATGTAGATATCGAACCCGGAGACAGGGCTTCCGATTGCGGCGGGCATATGGAACCGATAGCTGTGTGGGTCAGGAAGAATGGGGAGTGGGCGATCATCCATCGCTGCCGCATGTGCGGCTGTTTCAGCTCTAACCGTGTGGCTGCGGATGACAATCCCATGAAGCTCATGTCAATTGCGATGAAGCCGCTTACGGCTCCGCCGTTTCCCCTCGAGCGGATCGAAGAAATGACGAGACTAATGGGCGGTGACGGAAGCATGTAGACTGATAAATTTCATGAGAAAGTGTAAACGCAAAAAGAAAGATTCTGTCCTTCAATTATGAGGGGCAGAAGTTGTTTTTTATTTTTATCTGTTTTCTTCGGTGTGTTCGCTGTTTACATGGAAAAGAAAAACGAAACATGGAATGTATGAAAAGGCGATTCAATTATCAATTTGGATAGACGGCTATTACATGAAAAAGTGCAAATACACAAAAATAGTAATGACCATTGCGTTAAAATTGAATTAGCGGTAGAATGACATTACTAAAAATCGTGCAATACACATAAATAAGGAGTGATACTGTGGAAATGAGGAGAGATGTGTACCTTGAACAGTTAAAACAGTCAGAGATATTATATTCAGGTTGCTTATGATATGACTACTGAAGAAAAACTTGCCATAAATTGAAATAATGTAAAATCGGAGGAAACAATGTATATATTATCAGCCATCATCATTCTCATTGTAATTATAGCACTGGCAGCGGTTCTGCCCATGTGCTTCATGCACCCGTTACACAGCGGCAAAGTAAAGGGTACGGATATCACAGCCATTAAGAACCGCAGCAATAATCTGTTTTTTATACCGGCAGGTGAGAACTGGATCGTAATTGATGCAGGTTCTGACAGCAAGGCGGTACAGTCGGAGATGGAGCGTCTGTCGATCGATGCAGGGAAGGTTCTGGGTGTTTTTCTTACCCACACGGACTATGACCATGTGGCGTCTCTTCCGTTATTTTCAAATGCGAAGATCTATATGAGTGAGCAGGAAAAGCAGATGATAGACGGAAGCACATACAGACAGCTTATGAATAAAAATAAACTTCCGGTGTGTGATGCGGACAAGGTCGTTTATCTGTCGGACAACGAGGTGGTGGAGCTGGGCGGACACAGAGTGCGCAACATATGGGTGCCCGGTCATACGATAGGTTCCGCAATATATGCGGTGGATGAGAAGTATCTGTTCACGGGAGATGCATTCAAGGCAGACAAGGGACGTATAGCAGTCCACCCTTACACGATGAATCGAAGACAGGCATTCGAGTCGATTAGTAAAATTGAGAAAGAGTGCAGCAGATATGAGAAAGTGTTCACGGCACACTATGGGATATTATAACCGAAAAAACGGAGAGAAGCCGGATATTATGGTTATATGTGAGCGGAAATGCGCTTGCATTTGCCGGCTTTACGTGGTATACCTGTGAAAAAGGAATATTTCGTTGCGGTTTGAACCGCGCCACGCATAACAATATTTCCGGGAAAGAGAGGACAATACAATGCAGTTTGAACAATTACAGAAAGATATGATTGCTGCCATGAAGGAGCGGAACAAAGTGCGCAAGGATGCCATTTCCGTATTGGTTTCTGCAGCCAAAAAGGTTGCCATCGACGAGGGCACTCGGGATAATATTACGGAAGAGATCGTGGATCGTGTGATCTTGAAGGAAATCAAGACGGTGAAGGAGCAGTTGGATAGCTGTCCGAATTCCCGCGAAGATCTGCGTCAGGAGTATCAGGCCAGATATGATATTTTTCAGGAATATGCGCCGAAGATGATGTCCGCCGAGGAAGTGGAGACATTTTTGACGGAAAAATATGCCGATCTGATAGCACAGAAAAATAAGGGGCTGATCATGAAGACCGTGATGCCGGAGCTGAAAGGCAAGGCGGAGGGAAGCGTGATCAATCAGGTGGTGGCAAAACTTTGCCAGTAAGCCGTTGCCATGAATTGCTTATAAGCGTCCTTCCCACGATTTAGAGGGAAGGACGCATTGTAATAAGCCGTTACTGAGCATATTCTATAGCGATTGCTTCATCATTTGACAGCCCGGCTTCGGAAGAATATGCCCGGTTACGCTCAAATTGTTCGATATGACGGTCATAATCATCATCCCCAGCCCGCTGTGTCCTTACATCGGTAATATACCCAAACCGATCTCTCTCAACAGTAACATCAACCACACCTTCTGATCTGGAGTGATATCTTCCTATCATTTTGTCGGCAAAGATTCGGACGGATTCTCCTTTGTATTGATAGAATCCCGATTCGTCACGGACAAGTTCCCATTGCATATATTCTTGTTTCAGTTCCTCTTCGTTTAAGCATAGAGAGAAATCGGTACGAAAAGCACTTTTCTCTACATGAAATTCATCGGCAAGAGCAGTTCTCAGCTCTTCATCCATACGTATGGGATCGCTGTCATTATCTGTGCGCAGAACATTGAACACGATATCTTCCGCACGTTTCTGTGCATCTTTTCCCAGAGTAAGATCACGAGTGGTATAAACCTTAACACCCCATCGGGAACCGTCGCTGGCACATGTACTGGTCAGGTAGGGAGAAAAGGGCCCGTGTGCGCAGGTTGCAAAGGCGACTGTGCTGCATGTCATAAACGAAACGGCGGCAATCAGCAGGATGGCAGAGGCTTTCCTGTAATGGAGAATACTTTGGATACGTTTCTCAACCTCCGTCTTGGAAAAAGCGCTGTAGAGCAGTGCAGTCCGGCTGCCGGTAATCGCCATGGCAAGCAGACTGAAAGCGTAGTTTTTCCGTTCGTCTTCGTCTTGACAATGCTTAAGAACCGCTTCGTCACATGCAATCTCCAGATCTGCGGCAAGGCATTTTGCCATAAACCATACCAGCGGATTGAACCAGTTGAGGACAAGCGCGGCGAGCATGAATGTTTTAACAAAGTTATCCTTGTGCCGAATGTGCATAGTCTCATGCATCAGGATATGGCGCAGAAGTTCTCTGTTCTGGAAATCCATGCGTGTGGGCAGATAGATGCGCGGTGCCAATAAGCCGCATGTCAGCGGGGAGGCGATCTCATCATTGGTAAAGACCAGTATATGTCCCATGTCCATTTCCCGCAGGAGTGCGTTGATCGTTTCATTATGCTCGATCAGAAGAGAATTTTTCAGTCTCAAAGAGTAACGGTATTTCTGGAATAACAGAATACCGAGGGTGAGCAAAAGACCGATGCAGTAAACGGCTTGCAGCGAGAAGCGGTGAAAAAAATATAGGAATCCGGAATCCTCGGCGTAAGCAGCGAGATAATCATAGGTAACCATCGAAGTTTCTGTGCCGGTTCCGGCTGTGATTGACGTTTGCGGGGATTCATATATGAAATCTTCTATGGCAGTTGTCTGGGAAGCGGTATTCAGTTTGGAATTGCTGATCACGAGATTTTTTACCGGCTCTGTTACGGAAGCGGTTCCGGCAGAGATATCTTCTGTAACTGCTTCATTATAAGTAGTGGTTACCGTGTCAGCGATATTTGCTCCAAACGTATTGAGTATTTCGAGAGCAGATGATAAAGGGGAATCTCCGGACACTTTGATACTGAGCGGGCTGCTTAAGGAAAAAGGTACAAGCAGACGTACCAGCACTACGCACCATAGGATCGGAAAAACAAATTTCGGCAGTTTCTTTTTTAACAGCATGCGGAAGAGCAGGACGATCAGAATCATCACGCTTCCGTAGAACATCATCAGGATAAAGGGCATATTCATTCCAAAATGCAGCATATTATTTCGCCTCCTTGATCATTTGAGTTAGACGCGCGGCGTCCGCCTCTGAAATTCCTTGGTTTTTAAGAAAAGATGAGAAGAACAGTTCGCTGGAACCGCCGAACATTTTATCGATAAGCTGTTCGGTCTCGCTCTGCGCCACCTCGTCTTTCGTGATAAGCGGCTTACACAGAAAATTAGGTTCTTCGCGCTCTATGGCACCTTTCTCAACACATTTCTTTATGACGGTATAGGTTGTGTTTTTGTTCCAGCCGATACTTTCGGACAGAATATTCACGATCTCCCGGGCGGGCTTGGCGCCTTGTTCCCACAAGACTTCCATCACTTTTAATTCTGAATCAAACAGTTTCATGGTAATCCTCATTTCTGCGCATATATCTGCGCCGACAACATTTTCTTGACTATTGCAATAGAGTGTATCTTGAGAGTAGACTATCGGAATAGTCTACCTCTTGTATGCAGACTATCACAATAGTCTAAGCGTGTCAAGTGATTTGATGAAAGAAAAATTTTTAAGAAAATATGAAGATTTGAATGAGCTGTGATATGATAGGAGAATAGCTGCCGGAGTAAGAAAGAAACAGAGCAGGAAAACAAAGGAGAGTTGAAACATGGAAGCAAAATGCTTTTATCAAAGCCCAATCGGTGTACTATGCATTAGAGAAGAAAACGGAAAAATTACAAACCTTAATCTGTATCAGCAAGAAACTGACAATATTTGTGAACAGCGATCCGATTCCGCTCTGCTTCGTGAGGCGTGCAGTCAACTCGATGAATACTTTCAAGGCAAACGCAGGCAATTTGACCTGCCCCTCTGTGGCTCAGGAACTGTGTTTCAACAGCGCGTCTGGAACGAGCTGCAAAAGATTCCCTACGGCGAGACCAGAAGCTATGAGGATATTGCCGCCGCGGTTGGCAATCCGAAGGCGCAGCGTGCGGTGGGGCAGGCTAATAACAGAAATCCGATTATGATCATGGTTCCCTGCCATCGGGTGATCCACAAGAACGGGGATATCAGCGGCTATGCCTGCGGGATAGAGGCAAAGAGGTATCTTCTGGGACTGGAAAAAGGAGCGCTTTGATTTTTATTGATAAAAATATTTTTTCTTGGTAAAATAAGCATTGTTTTATACATTGATACTTATTGATACGAATGGGTAAGAGGATGATGTCATGCGTATAGCCATTTGTGACGACGATGCAGATTTTGCAGACAATTTAAGAGCATTAATGGAGAAGGAACTTGCCGCGTTGCATGTCAGTCCGGTTATTTCTGTTTACAATGATGGAGCGGTTTTTATTGCGGACAGGTTAGAATGTGACGCTGTTTTTCTGGATATTGATATGCCTGCAGTGAATGGATTTGATATTGCGGAGCAGATCAACCGCATGGGGGAAACAATCATAGTATTTGTGACAATGCATGATGAACTGGTGTATTCTTCCATTAAATTCCAGCCTTTCCGTTTTATCAGGAAATCTCATCTTGCAGGTGAACTTCCCGAAGTATTGAGCGCTTTGAATAAGACAATGTGTAAACGAAATGCGGGACAGAAGTTTGAGTTTCAGACGAAAACGGGAACCGTTTTTCTCGATGTCAGCAGCATTGAATATATCGAAATATACGGACATTGGCTTCATGTCTGTGTGGACGGCGGAGAGGATCTGGAGTGCTACGGAAGTCTTTCGGAGTTCGAGAAAGAGCTTGCACCGTTTGATTTCATACGCACCCACAAGAGTTATCTTGTGAATTGTAAATATATCTATGCCATAGAAAAGGGACATATCATTCTTGATGATAAGACCGAGATCCTGCTCAGCCGGTACCGGGCAGGAGAAGTCAGGGATAAATTCAGAAGTTATATACGGAGTGAATTATGAGTGATATTGCTGAAATCATCGCTTCTCTTGTGGAGACTTATATTGTTGTGAGATTGTGTAACAGGTTCCTTGGGTTTAAGAACAGTAATATGATGCTGCTTAAATCAGGGGGCTTCTTTATTATTCTTGCGGCAGAGAATATACTGACCAGCCAGGAAGAATGGATGGGAGATCAGACCATTCTAATAGAAAGTTTATCCTCTATCGTTTTTATGTTCCTGATTGGTATGTATGTTTTTCTCTTTCTGGATGGAAGGACTTTTGATAAAATACTGATTACCATTATGCCTGCCATTTCAATTCTGCCGATCAATCTGATCGTTCTCAGCGTGATTCGCGCATTGTCCGGAGAGTTTGTCGTGGATATCATTGAACCCGGCGGAAAAGCACGTATTTGGGCGCTGATTTTCAGTAAGCTGGCGTTCTTCCTGTTGTGTGAGTTTGTTATACATATGAGAAAACGCAATCGATATTCACTCAGCATCTTTCAGTGGAGCATTCAGTTATCATGTTTTCTAATCACATTTTTTATTGCTTATCTGCAGCTTAACATATTAATGAAAAATGACAATATGCCGGAGTTTCTTCTGGTGAGTATATTAATTATGGTTCTGAACATTTTGTTGTATGTTCTATTGGACAGAATGAAGCGTGACAGCATGATCAAAGAGGAGTACAGGATTTCTAAGATTAGTCTTGCCGCACAGGAACGGCTGGTCGATGAAGCGAGGAAACAGTACATGGAGATGAAGACTCTGCGACACGACATGCGGCATTACCTTATGACTGCGGCAGAACTGATAGGTGCAGACCAAACGGAGGAAGCCAAAGATTATATTGAGAAAATTATTGATGATAAAGTGGATCAGGCAGCCTTCGGAATAGACACGGGAGATGTGGTGATTGATGCCGTGATTAATAGCAGGATCGCGGTCTGCCTGAAAAATCATATTGAAATGAAATGTATGATCGATTCACGATTTAAAGGCGTCAATAACATAGATATGAGCGTACTGCTTTCCAACGCGCTGGATAATGCCATAAGCGGATGTGCAGGTGCAGAGTCAGCGGCGATTGAGCTGATCATCGGCACCAGAAAAGCTTTTACCTATATTATCGTTAAGAACAGTATTAAAGAGTCTGTTCTTGCAAAGAACCCGAATCTTGAGACAGATAAAGAGAATAAGACGGCTCACGGGTTTGGTATTATGTCCATACGAAAGATTGCGGAGAAATATAAGGGAAGTGTTGAGTTTAAAGAGGAAGATCATACCTTCATTGTGGAGATCTGGCTCGAAAATATTCTTCCGTTTACGCTGTAAACGTGCCGTTCGTGCTGTGAGTATTGTAATTAAATCCGCATTGTTGATATTATGATGATAATCGTGCTGTCGATTGAAAAATCAGGGTATACAGTTGATTTTTTATTTGACGCAGCATGACACAACAGTGAAAAAGGGATGAATGATAAGACAATGAGACATACAAAGGTTAAAATCATTACGGTTGCAGTGGCTCTGACGGTAACATTACTTGGCATGACAGGATGTTCTAATTTGAAACAGGAACCGCTTCCCGAGGTTAAACTTTCAATCTGGTGGAGTGACGAAGGTGACAGAGAATTAATTGATCAGATCATAGAAGAATTTAAAACCGAGTATGCTGACGAGGCTCTTTTTGATATAACCGTCAGTAAGGAAAATGTTCAGACTTCGAAAGAAACAGTGTTGTCCAATCCGGATAATGCTGCAGATATCTATATATTTGCGGACGATCAGTTTGAGGCGCTCAGACAGGCAGGGGCGCTTCTTGAGATTACTGAGGATGCGGATCAGGTGATTGAGGCAAATGGCGGTGTTGGTAATGGTGCATGCCGCGCTGCAATGTATGGCGGAAGGTTGTATGCTTATCCGTTGACGTCGGGAAACGGGTATTTCCTGTATTATAATTCGGCCTACTTTGGCGAAGAAGATATTGAGAGTCTTGACAGGATATTGGAGATTGCGGCCGAAAACGAAAAGAAGATGGCAATCGACTATTCGAGCGGCTGGTATATTTATTCTTTTTTCAAAGGTGCCGGTCTGGAACTGGGATTGAACACGGACGGGGTCACAAATTATTGCAATTGGAATGCTACAGACACACCTTATAAAGGAGTCGATGTTGCTGAGGCTATGCTTAAGATCGCGGCGCATGAAGGCTTCCTAAGCTGTGATGATGCTGGGTTCTTAAACGGAATAAGGAACGGAACGATCATCGCAGGCATCAATGGAGCGTGGAATGTGGAAGCTATTAAGAAAGCGTGGGGAGAGAACTTCGCCGCGGCAAAGCTGCCTTGTTATACGCTGGCAGGGGACAGTGTGCAGATGTGCAGTTTTTCGGGTTATAAACTGCTCGGAATCAATCCGAATTCGGAGAACAGTTATTGGGCAATGAAGTTGGCCCAGCGGCTTTCAGATGAGGATGCACAGATCAAACGGTTCGAACTGATCGGAGAGTGCCCATCAAACGTCAAGGCGGCTTCGTCCACGCTTGTGCAGGATTCCCCTGCGATCGCAGCGCTTGCGGAGCAGTCAGAATATGCTTATGCCCAGCGTATAGCGGGTTCATACTGGCATCCGTCTTATATTTTCGGGATTACAATAGCAGGAGGAAATTCGGACGATCAGGATCTACAGACTTTGCTTGACAATATGACCATGGAAATAACGGGAATGACTGAATAAATTAGACCCGAATATGTGTGTTTAGGGGAGGGGCAAATGAAACTGATCAAACGTATTCCTTTTCAAATGTTTATACTGAATCTGATTGTAAGTATTGTATGTGTTGCGGGTGTGCTGGTCATGCGGTATACCATGAATGAAATATCGGATGGCTATAAACAGAGCATTGAGGAAAATATAAGAGACAGGCTTAATATGTCAGATCTGTGCAGACTGATGGGACGGCATCACATCATTCTCTCATGGCATACGCTGACGGATTCTCCTGAAGAAAAACAGCTCTATGAGGAGAAAGCGACGCTGTTACAACAGGATATCATGGATAAACTGGATGAGATAACGGAGCATATCTCGATCAATGAGGAAGAGCAGTTATTTCATACGGTATATTCTAATACAATCGGCTATTTCAGTGATGCGGATAATGTATTTAAGATGAGTCGTGAGGGCAACAGTTCTACCGCGAAATATTATATTACTTCCTATCTGGCGGATTCTATCGACGAGATCACAGATGATATTGATCTCATGGATGAATATATTGTCGAGCAGATGAATGCTACCGGTGAAAAGATAGAGCACAGCATTTACATAGCAGAGATCAGTGAAAAGATATGTATTATGAGCATGTGTCTTGTTATGGCAATATGTATATTTTTGTGTGTCAGTATAACATCGCGGTTGGAAAAGTACAAGAATCAGCTTGAGGCGGAAAATGAGCTTAAGACACAAACGTTGATTCGGCACAATCGCAGAATGCTAGCGATTCAGGAAAATGCGATTATCGGAATGGCAGGCTTGATCGAAAGCCGTGATCAGGACACGGGCGAGCACGTTAAGCGTACGAGCAGATATGTGGAGCTTCTGACGCATGCCGCGCAGAAAGCGGGGTATTGCACGGATATTCTGACAGACGACTATGCGGAGCTGCTGATTAAGGCGGCGCCTATGCATGATATCGGCAAGATTGCGGTTTCAGACGCCATTCTCCAGAAACCCGGGCGGCTCACCGATGAAGAGTTTGAGGCGATGAAGATGCATACCACGGCGGGCGAACGCATCATAGTGGAAGTTATGAGTGGCATAGAAGAAAAAGGCTATATTGATATAGCCATGCAGGTTGCGGTGGCGCATCATGAGAAATGGGACGGAAGCGGTTATCCAAAGGGAATTAAAGGCAATGAAATTCCTATAGGTGCGAGGATCATGGCTGTGGCGGATGTCTTTGACGCATTGGTTTCCAAGCGCTGCTATAAGGAACCGATGCCCGTGAACAAGGCGTTTGATATCATAAGAGAATCCGGCGGCAGCCACTTTGATCCGGAACTTGCCAGACTTTTTTGCACGATCAGGAGTGAGGTCGAGACGGTTCTCGGAGAGTAGAGGCCGGAAATGTAATCTCCAGTATATCATCAAAAGGTATTTTCATGTTTACAATTTGTAATAACCGGCTGGTTTCGTCTATTCGGGCGATCATGCCGGTTATTTTGATATATTCATCTTTATGGAAATAGACTATGGTAGCCATTTTACCTTTTCTGAGCATGTGCATTTGACGGTCTAATTCTTCGGCCATCTCTTCGGATAATTCTATTTTCGGTACAGTGATTTTCTCTTTGGCGGCCAGCGCTTCCGGCAGGTTTTTCAGCGCCGCAAAAGGCATGAACTGCTTGGCACGTTCTTCTATTGGCATTTTATTCTTAGGTTTACTCGCCACTTTTGTGTCCTCCGATCTGATGATTCCGTTCCCTTGTAGTAGCGCCTTCTTCAAGGTTCATACCTTTCAGGATAGCGTCCTTGCCGAATTTATTCTTGATAGTCAGGACTGCCTGCTGCATCTTGCGGCTGCGTTCCAGTTCCTCCCCGTCCACGAAGAAATGATATTGATGGTATTCTTCGGGCATGACATTGTTGCAGGTGATATTGACACGATGGATACCGTATCCGGGGTTGACGATCCGTTCATAAAGAGCTGTCACGGCGGGGATGAGCAGCAGGTCGGAATTCGTCTCCACGGGCAGCGTCGCCGTGCCGTGGGCGGACGGAACGTTCAGTCGGTTGGAGTAACCGACATGCAGAGTGACGGATTTGGTAATCAGATTCTTATCCACCAGATCGAGGCAGAGGAGATCTGTCATTTCTTTTACAACCAGCAGACCTTTTTCAAAAGAATAGTCACAGCCCAGTACCTGACCGCTGCTGATACAGTTGGTGTGGGAGCGGTAGGATTTGATATCGGCCATGGTGACAGGCTCGCGTCCCCATGCGTGATCAATGAGAAGCTCTGCGTCAATCCCGAAGAGGCGGTAGAGGAGATCCTCGTCAGCCTCGGCAACATCCCGCATGGTTCGGATGCCGTAGGGCTCCAGACGTCTTGCAATGCCTGCGCCGATGCGCCAGAAATCGGTGAGGGGTTTGTGATGCCATAGACTGTGACAGTAACTTTCCGCATCCAGTTCTCCGATATAATCAGCGGCGTGCTTGGCAGTGATGTCCAATGCGACCTTGGCAAGATACAGATTCGTTCCCACGCCGCAGGTTGCCCGTATGCCGGTGGCATGGTAGATGTCCTCCATGATCCGTTGTCCGAGTTCACGGGCGGACAGACGGTACAGCGTCAGATAATCCGTAACGTCCATGAATGCTTCGTCTATGGAGTATACGTGGATATCTTCCTTAGAAATATATTTTAAGTAAATCGCGTAAATATCCGCGGAAGTGTCAATGTATTTCTGCATGCGCGGCGGTGCAATCAGATATTTGATGTTCTTCGGAATCTCGAAGAGGCGGCAGCGGTTCCTTACACCCAGTGCTTTCATGGCGGGCGTGATGGCGAGACAGATCGTCTTCTCGGTACGTTCCGGGTCTGCCACTACCAGGTTAGTGGTCATCGGATCAAGACCCAGCGCCACGCATTCCACGGAGGCATAGAAAGATTTTAAATCAATGCACAGATAAGTACGCTGTTGTTCCATATAAACCGACCCCTTTCATACAATATCGTATCAGTATTTGCCACATGTTTTTTTGATAGGAAAGTCCCTGGTGTATTTTCGAGTTTGCGAAGCAAACTCGCACAGTTAATCTGTCCTGCAGAATTACCCACAGTTAATTTGCGAAGCAGATTTACTCACAGTTAATTGCGAAGCAAATTTACTCACAGTTAATTTGCTTCGCAAATTTACTGTTATTATACCATGCGAACGTATGTTTGCAAACGGAAAATAAGGGAAAGTCGGAAAAAATCCGGCTGCAGAAATTGAGGAAATAAATTTCAAAGAAACAGAGGACAGAAGAATGAAAAAATGTTAGAATGACTGTAACCGTGTTACGGCAGCGGTAAAGAACGCTGTTTGAAGTATAGGAAAGGGAAGATATACGAATGAGTGTAATCAGTAGTAAAGATGTCAACGAAATTATTAGAAAAACCCTTGGCATCATTAACAATAAGATCATGAATCACGGGGAGATTACCGGCTATATCCTCTATAAAATGATGGAGTATGAGAATACATACACGGAGCAGCACTACACGGAGCAGGAACTGGTGGACTATACCATGCTGGGCATTCTGCACGATATAGGACTTTATAAGGAAGATAACGTCAAGAACGTGAGTGATTTTGAGACGAAGAATCTGTGGCCCCATTCCATCTATGGTTTTCTGTTTTTAAAATATCTGTCACCCGTGGGGGATAGGGCGGAGGTGGTGTTGTATCATCACCTGGATTACAACAGGCACAACCTGATCCAGAGCCGTTACCTGCATATCATTGAGATGCTTAGTCTGGCGGATAAGATGGACACTTTCCTGCATCTGAAAGACGAAAGGCTGGAGCCGGAGTATTTCGCGAAATACCGTGATATCAAGTTCTCCGGTGCCGCGCTTGACCTTTTCCATAAGGCGGAGGAGAGGTACGGTATCACGGAGAATCTGGTGAACGGCAAATACAGGGAAGAACTGGATGTGTTGTTAGCGAAGCGTGCTTTCTCCGAGCAGTATAAGAGAGGCTTTCTGGAAATGCTCGTGTATACCATTGATTTCAGAAGTGAGCACACGGTGATCCACACGTTAGCTACGGTGCATTTCGCAGAGCAGCTGGGGAGACTGGCCAGACTGTCCGGCAAGGATTTAAGAGACTTGCATTACGGCGCACTCCTGCATGATCTGGGCAAAATTGCGATCCCGCTTAACATACTGGAATCTACGGGGCGTCTTAATGATGACGAGATGAAGATCATGAAGGCGCATGTGCGTATCACGGAGATGATTCTGGAAGGAGTCGTGGATGACGCGGTATTGCAGATTGCAGTAAGACATCACGAGAAGTTGGACGGCACAGGATATCATAAAGGACTGAAGGCGGAAGACCTGACACTGGCGCAGCAGATCATCGCGGTGGCGGATATCTTAAGCGCTCTGCATGGTAAGCGAAGCTACAAGGATGCGTTCAGCAAGGAAAAGATACTGGAGATCATGAACGGCGATGCGGACAGGGGCAAGATCAACAGGAATGTGGTGACCAGTCTGGAACGCAACTATGATAAGATCATAGGGGAGTTTGAGAAAGAGAAAGAGAGTACGATCGGGCTGTATCTTAAGATCAAAGAGCAGTATGAAATCATAAGCGAGCGGTTTAAGATGTTCGATTAGTAATGAGAAGAAAAGGAGACTGAATATGGAAAAAGCAAACGTATACTTTACAACATTTAAGGCAACGGGAAATGAGACTCTGCTGCAGAAACTGCATCGTCTGATGAAGACGGCCGGATTCGAGACGATTGACTTTACGGATAAATACGCAGCAATCAAAATTCACTTCGGCGAGTACGGCAATCTGGCATTCCTGCGGCCCAACTACGCCAGAGTAGTGGCGGATTATGTCAAAGAACTGGGCGGCAAGCCATATCTCACGGACTGCAATACACTCTATGTGGGCAGCAGAAAAAATGCGTTGGATCACTTGGAGACGGCTTACATAAATGGTTTTTCACCTTATCAGACAGGCTGTCATGTCATCATCGGTGACGGACTTAAAGGCACTGACGAGACGATCGTAGCGATTAACGGAGAGTATGTGAAAGAGGCGAAGATCGGCCATGCCGTTATGGATGCGGATATTTTCATTTCACTGACACATTTTAAGGGACATGAGATGGCGGGCTTCGGCGGTGCGCTCAAAAATATCGGTATGGGATGCGGCTCCAGAGCAGGTAAGATGGAGCAGCATTGTGATGGCAAGCCGAGCGTGAATAGTGCAGCGTGTGTAGGCTGCGGCGCATGCGACAGGATCTGTGCCCATGGCGCACCGGTGCTCGAGAATGGAAAAGCGCGTATTGACCATAATAAGTGCGTAGGATGCGGACGGTGTCTGGCGGTTTGCCCGAAGGATGCGATTGCCGCGGATTTTTCGGATTCTATCGCTGTGCTCAATTATAAGATGGCGGAGTACAGCCTGGCAGTCTGCAAGGATCGTCCCTGCTTCCATGTTTCCCTGATTTGCGATGTGTCGCCGAACTGTGACTGTCACGCCGAGAATGATATTCCGATCATTCCCAATGTGGGCATGTTAGCTTCTTTTGATCCGGTTGCGCTGGATCAGGCATGTGCGGATCTGTGCAATCAGATGACACCGGTGGAGGGCAGTGTCTTGGGAGAGAACCTGAAAGAGCACGGTAACGAGGAAGGACACGACCACTTCCACATGACGCACCCTGATACGGAGTGGAAGAGCTGCATCGCCCATGCGGTGAAGATCGGGTTGGGAACGGATCAGTATGAGCTGATCAGAATCTAACAGAAGTCTTGGAAAGGTGATGTTTATCAATGATGAAGATTGAGGATAAGTTAAAGGCTCTCAGGGAGCTGATGCAGGAGAGGAATCTTGCAGCCTATATCATTCCGACGGATGATTTCCACGGGTCGGAGTATGTGGGAGAATATTTTAAGACGAGAGAGTATATGTCAGGGTTTACCGGATCAGCGGGAACCCTGATCGTTCTGTCTAAAGAGGCGGCGCTGTGGACGGACGGCAGATATTTTATACAAGCAGCGGCGCAGCTTGCAGACAGCCCGATTATGCTGATGAAATCGGGACAGCCGGACGTGCCCAAGATTGAGGAATATCTATGTGACAAGCTGGAAGAAAAAAGCGTGATCGGTTTTGACGGTCGGACCGCCACATCTGATTTTGTAAATAAAATTGCGGAAAAGACTGACTCTAAGCAGATCACCTTCGCAGGCGGAGAAGATCTGGTGGACTGCGTATGGGTGGATCGTCCGCATATATCTGCAGAACCGGTATGGGAAGTAGATGTCGCCTACGCGGGCATAAGCAGGGAAGAGAAACTTCGCGATGTGAGGGAAAAGATGGTTGAAGAGCAGGCGGATTTCCTGCTTGTCACGGCTCTTGATGAGATCGCATGGCTGCTTAATCTGCGCGGCAATGATGTCGAGTATACGCCTGTTTTTCTGGCATATATGCTGATGACACAGGAGAGTGCAGTGCTCTGTGTCCATGAACAGATCTTGTCGGAAGAGATTCGGGAGAAATTAACGCAGACGGGGATCTCGGTCAAGCCCTATGACGCGATAGAACAGATATTGCACGATATTCCGGTAGGAAGTAAAGTATGGGCCGACAGCGCGGCCGTAAGCTACAGCCTGCTAAACAGTCTGCCGGAAGATACGGAGCGCGTTGATAAGCCAAGTCCCATTGTACTCATGAAAGCAGCGAAGACACCGCAGGAGATGGAACATATACGCACGGCGCATATCAAGGACGGTGTGGCGGTAACAAGGCTGATCCGATGGCTGAAAACAGAAGCAGGCGCAGCCGGGGGAAGAATTACCGAGATGAGTGCCGCTGAGAAACTGGAATCATTCCGCGCACAGATGGAAGGTTATCTGGGGGCAAGTTTTGCACCTATTATCGCCTATGGCGCTCATGGAGCCATCGTGCACTATGAACCCACAGAGCAGACTGATGTGGAAGTTGTGGGCGGGAGTTTCTGCCTCGCCGATACCGGAGGACATTATCAGGAAGGTACCACGGATGTCACCCGGACGATAGCCATAGGCACCGTGTCAGAGGAAGAGAAGAGATATTACACGATCGTACTGCGGGGGCATCTGGCGTTAGGAGCGGCGAAGTTTGTGGATGGCGTATGCGGGCAGAATCTGGATGTGCTGGCGAGAGAGCCCATGTGGGAAGAGGGACTGGATTATAATCACGGCACCGGACACGGCGTGGGATTTATTCTGGGAGTGCATGAAGGACCGCAGCGGATTCATTGGCGTATTTCGGAGAACACGCAGAGCATTCCCCTAGAAGAGGGCATGGTGATCTCTAACGAGCCGGGTATATATCTGGAAGGGCGATTCGGCATTCGGCATGAGAATCTTGTGCTGTGCCGAAAAGGAGAACAGAACGAGTACGGACAGTTCATGTATCTGGAACCTCTTACCATGGTTCCTTTTGACAGAGATGCCATCCTGCCGGAAATGATGACGGATCGGGAACTGCAATGGCTGAACGATTATCATCGGAAAGTGTACGAGGCGCTGGCACCTTATTTTGCAGGGGAAGAGTTGGAGTGGCTGCGGGAGGCAACGGCTGCGATTTCCCGATGATATAGAGAGGATATGCAGTGAATCATATCAGTAGGTGATCTTTGGCAAAATATGCGTAAATAATATTTAGCAGATGATTTCACTGCTGATTTATGATATACTTCAAACAAAAGAAAAAAGTGAAATAACGCTGTATGATCGAGGATCAGAACGGGGTTATCAGGCGGAAAGGAGAAAACTGATTATGGAACATCAGAATTTATCTGCAACAGAGGCACTGGACAAATTAAAAGAAGGAAACAAACGTTATTTAGAGGCTGAGAGCAACACGGGCGATATCTCACCTAAGATCAGACAGAAGACCTGCGATGAGGGTCAGAGCCCTTATGCGATTGTGATCACCTGCTCAGACTCCAGAGTAATACCGGAGAGTATTTTTATGGCAGGCATAGGAGAGTTGTTCACCATTCGTGTGGCGGGCAATGTGATGGACAATCATCAGCTCGGAAGCGTAGAATATGCGGCGGATCATCTGGGAAGCAATCTGGTAGTCGTATTGGGACATACACATTGTGGCGCTGTAGGTGCGACGATCGGCAGTGCGCCATCAGGTTTCGTGAAATACATAACCGATGAAATCAAGGCGGCAATTGGTGAGGAGAAGGATGAGTTCAAGGCAAGCTGCCTGAATGTACAGAGAAGTGTTACACGCATTAAAGAAGGATTAAAACTGACGGATGCGGATAAACTGAAAGTATGCGGCGCCGTATATCACATTGATACCGGACGCGTGGAATTCTTAGATTAATTCCGGAATAATATAAGCGGAACGGATTGACGATTAGTCAGTCTTACATTTGAAATGGAGGAAAACATTATGGCGGAGACGGAAAAGAAGAGCCCGTATGCGGGTACACAGACGGAGAAGAATCTACAGGCGGCAATTGCGGGAGAATCAACGGCGAGAAATAACTATACCTTCTTTGCATCCAAAGCAAAAAAGGAAGGATTTGAACAGATTGCAGCGATTTTCCAGGAAACGGCGGATAACGAGAAAGAACATGCTAAGATATGGGTGAAGGAGCTGTACGGAATCGGAAGTACGGCGGAGAATCTGGCAGCAGCCGCGCAGGGCGAAAACTATGAGTGGACAGAGATGTATGCCGACTTTGCCAAGACGGCGGAGGAAGAAGGGTTCCCGGCACTGGCTGCAAAATTCCGTATGGTAGCCGAGATCGAGAAACACCATGAGGAGCGCTATCGTGCACTTCTTCACAATGTGGAGATGCAGGAAGTGTTTAAGAAGAGTGAAGTCAAGGTATGGGAGTGCCGTAACTGCGGACATATCGTGGTTGGCATGGAAGCTCCCGAGGTATGCCCTGTATGCGCACATCCGCAGGCATATTTTGAGATCAGTGCACAGAACTACTAGGCGGTTTATCAGAATATGAATACGGTTTCCCAGTTGTATGCATAAAAATCCGCTGATTACGCATACTGATTCTATCATACAGATTCGGGTGTCAGGTATTTGCCTGAACCGGACCCGATACACAGACGAAGGAGTGGCAAGGGAATGATAGAGCAGGATACCATAAAATTATTGCGGGAATGCGATGCAGGAGTGAAGATGGGTGTTGATTCGATTGATGATGTGCTTGATTATGTGAGCAGTGAAGATTTTAAGAAGTGTCTGACCCACTGCAAGGATGAACACATCAAGCTTAAAGATGAGATACAGCAGCTTCTGGAGAAATATCATGACGACGGCAAGGAGCCGAACCCTATGGCGAAGAGCATGTCATGGCTTAAGACAAATGTCAAGCTGGTCATGCATGAATCAGACCAGACAATCGCGGATCTGATGACCGACGGGTGTAACATGGGCGTGAAATCGCTTAACCAGTATTTGAATCAGTATAAGGCGGCAGATGAGAAGTCCAAAGATATCGCAAAGAAGCTGATTCATTTGGAGGAAAAGCTGACAGCGGATATACGAGGTTATTTATAGGGATTGTGAAAAAGGCAGTTATGAGATCCGGGGATAGGATGACGCGGGTTTCGTAACTGCCTTTTAAACAATAATGATTACAAGGACAGAAGGAAAAATACGGACACTCTTACATAGACGAAATAATGTGTTATAATAGATAACGTTAATAAATAGAACAGGATTTGAGGTGAATTCACGTTATGAAATATATCCGAGATAATTACTCAGTACAGTTGATTGAAACTGTTGGCAGATTGTGCTGAGGGTAATTGAACTTGCTGACAGTCGCAACTGTACTGTTTCAATGGAAATATTGATATTAGAAAAGGAGTACAGTTATGCGCTATATGAAAGAAATTTTAAAAAGTAACAGGAATTGGATTATTGTATATCTTGCAATCGGATTGTTCAATGCGTTCACGGCAAATTATAAGGCGGACTATTTTCAAAAGATTGTAGACGGATTGACAGATCGGACAATAACAGTTTACGGACTCCTGTTTTACGGAGTTGTTCTTTGTGTAAATTACGGCATGAATTATTTGGATGAGTATCCGGCAGCGAAATTGGGAAATGAGATTTACCTGGATTTCAAATTGCTGGCGTTGCGGAAAATAGGCAGAATGGATTATTCCGAATACCAAAAACTGGGAACTGGCAAGTTGGTTCAACAGATTGAGAACGGTGCCAATGCGGGAAAAGGAGTTCTCTATGACTTTTGGTTCTGTGTTGTCAGGAACCTGTTTCCGACAGTATTGTTCAGCTTATATTTTATTCGGGAAATAGACAGAAGAATAACGTATTTTCTGATGGTAGGATATATCGTCGTGTTTATAGTGACCAATTTGCTGCTTAAAGGGTTGTATCAGATCAAAGAGAAGATATTAACCAATGAAGAGGAACTTAATCATTTCCTTGTGCGCGGGTTCATGGAAATGCCTCTTTTTCGTATGAAACATCAGTTCCCGAACGAGGTAAAGAAGGCAGCAGGCGCAAAGAGGATCATCGTATCGTCAAAAGTAAAAATGACCATGATCCATGAAGCATTTTTTACTATATTTGCTTTGCTGGTTGCCTGTCTGGATATTGGGATTTTAGTCTATGCGTGGAACAACAGACATCTGTCTGTCGGAGCCGTAGTCGCGCTGATCACATTGATTGATAATGCATATACCCCGATTGCAATCTTTAATGTCATCTATGTGCAGTACAAGTTGAACAAAACGGCATGGCTGCGGTTTACGGATTTGTTGGATTTAGAAGAAGATAAGCAGCTACAGGAAGGTATTATTTTCGATAAATTTTCAAACGAGATTCGAGTGGAAAACTTATCATTTTCCTATGAAAAGGGTCCCGACGAAAATAAAAAAGTGCTGAATAATATCAACATTACGATTCAAAAAGGTGAGAAAGTAGCGTTTGTCGGAGAATCGGGCTCCGGGAAATCCACCTTGGCAAAATTATTGATCGGACTGCTTAAGTATGAGAAGGGTGACATCCTGTTTGATGATGAACCGTTAAAGAAGTTTTCCTTGGAATCGTTGTATGAAAAAGTATCTTACTTATCACAGGATGCGCCTGTTTTTGACGGCACGGTCAGAGAAAATCTGGTGTTTGACAGGGATGTTTCGGAGACCGATCTTCGAGTCGGGCTTGAAAGTGTGCAATTGATGCCACTTATTACATCATTGGAGAATGGAACAGAAACAAAAATCGGTGAAAAAGGAGCCTGTTTATCCGGTGGCGAGAAACAGCGGTTAGCGTTGGCCAGACTGTGGTTTGAACATTCCGATCTTGTTGTATTGGATGAAGCGACATCGGCGCTGGATAATCTGACGGAAAGCATTGTCATAAAAAATGTGACAGAGCAGGTAGGCAATGCCACAGTGATTGCGATTGCTCATCGCTTGGCTGCTATCAGCGGATTTGATAAAATCTTCGTATTCCGGGACGGAAAGATTGTCGGCAGCGGAACTTTTGAGGAATTATTGGCAAGTAACAGCTATTTCGGAGAATTATACAGAAAAGAGAAAGCATTAACGTCGCTGCAGTGACACAACATTCAAGGACTATGGAAACATGGTCCTTGAAATATTTTACGCATGTAGCGATTTTATGAGAAATATCAAAAATCATTTGGAAATGCGGGGTGGGAGGATTATAATGTCACTTAAGGGAAAATCCAACTTGGAGGATATAGCAATGGTGAGATTAGTGATGTTGGGAACAGGACATGCAATGGTAACGAAGTGTTATAATACATGTTTTGTTTTAGACAATGATAATGGCTCTGTTATGGTAGATGCAGGCGGCGGAAACGGCATTTTAACGCAGGTGGAAAAAGCAGGTCTTGACTGGTCAAAGATAAAGGCGTTATTCATTACACATGCACATACCGACCATATCCTTGGAGGGATCTGGGTGCTGAGAAAGATAAATACATTAATAAAACATAATAAATACGATGGTTTCTTTAAAGTATATGGATTTGCAGAAAATTTGAACTACCTGAAATACAATTGTGATTTTTTGTTAAATGATTCATTGAGCGAACAGATTCAGCTGATTTCGATAAACGGAGAAGGTAAATTTACGGAATGCGGAATAGAATTTGAGGCCATAAATATAAATTCTACCAAGAAGGCACAGTTAGGATTCAGGGCTGTTATCAGTAATTATGATAAAGTATTGACCATGGTGTGTTTGGGCGATGAACCATGTCATGAGACCTGTGAGGTTTATGTTAAGAATGCGGATTGGCTGTTATCAGAGGCATTTTGCTTAAGAAGTGAGAAGGAATTATTTCATCCCTATGAAAAGAATCATAGTACAGCATATGATGCAGGGCAGATGGCAGAAAAGCTGGGAGTTAAAAATTTAATTTTATATCACACGGAAGACTCTGATTTGGAAAATCGAGCCAAGAGATATGCGGAAGAAGCCGGACAGATTTTTACAGGGAATATATTTGTACCGGATGATTTAGAAGTGATTAGGATTTTATAGGTTTCAGTTGGAAGAAGATTTGATAACACATCTTGCTAATGGCGGCGTTTATGAGAAAACGATAGATATTGATGGCTGTAAGATGAAAAGATATTGGATTACGGTTAGAAATTAGACACTTTACCTGATTAAATATAATGAATGACAATATGAGTATTGATTAGAGGCGAACGTTATGTTAAGACAGATAAAATATTTTCAAGCTGTTGTAAGGCATAATAGCTTTTCGGAGGCGGCTTATGAATGTAATATTTCACAATCTGCCATATCACAGCAGATACAGGCATTGGAAAGAGAGCTGGGATTTCTGCTGTTGGAGCGAAAAAACGCAAGTTTGAATTGACGCCCGCAGGGGAGTTTTTCTATAAAAAAGTCTTGTGCTGGTGGCCGATTATGAGCAGATTGTTCGGGAAACCACAAGGGTAGCCGGCGGGGAACAGGAGTGTTTCAAGGTGGGGTTCTTACGCTGTTACAGCGGACAGGAATTTCATCTTGCATTGGAGGAATTTACGACAAAGTATCCTGATATTCCGGTGGAGGTTTTTTATGGCAATCATGATGAGCTGTATCATATGCTTTTAAAGAATGACGTAGATTTGGCATTTAATGACCAACGCAGGGCGTTTTCGGATGAATTTATGAATATGATTCTCACATCTTCAGTAACACATATTGAGATTGCAAGAAGAAATCCAATGTCTTCGCTGGATAAAGTTACAGCGCAGGAATTAAAGAATATACCGTGTATCCTGGTATCATCAGAAGCGGAAAAAGAAACGGAAGCAGAATATTACCATACGATTGTGGGTTTGCAGGGAGAAAAACTGTTCGCCGATAATATGGAAGAGGCAAGAATGCTTGTGATCAGCGGAAAAGGATTTATGTCAAGCGAGGGAACGCCTATAGAGGGCAGTCTTGGTACAAATATCGTGAGGATTCCGTTGTATCGCGGAGATGAGCCAATGAAGCGGAATTATTGTGCTTTTTGGAAAAAAGAAAATGCAAAAACAATGTCGGAGGAATTTGCTGAGATTTTAAGAGGTAAGTTTGAGGTGTCAAGAACGATAGAATAAGGATATTGAATACGGGGCGAAGGGAGAAACAGACCATGACGAATATCCGGAAAACAGAAGCTTTTTTGAGAGGGCGGTTTGCAAACTGCACTTATTTGCACGATGTGAGTTACCATATATTTTTATCAGTTGTAATTGGGATAGGCACAATACATCTGACAGGCTGTGGAAGCGACTTTGCGACAGAGCCGACGGAAACCGCCATCATATCTGATACGGACAGTGAAGAGGATAACACTACTGAGGCAGAGACAGATACCCCTGTATTGGAGGAAAATGAGGAAGAAACGCCAAGTCAGATATCTCTTACGGACAGTGAAGAGGATAATATTACTGAGGCAGAGACAGATACCCCTGTGTTGGAGAAAAATGAGGAAGAAACGTCAAGTCAGATATCTCTTATGGACATTACATGGAAAGATTATAACGATGGATCGTATGAGACGTTTCTTTATTTTTCTTTCAGTAATGGAAGCGTAGTGGATAGAGAACTTCAGTATTCGGGTATCGTGAAAAATATTGAATATAGGGATATTACCGGCGACGGAGAAGACGAAGTTATTGTATACAGGGATATGGTGAATAACGTACATGATAATTATATGCTGGTAGATTTTTTTAGGATAGAGGCGGATACGGTAACAGAAATTTCTCCTTCAGTGGATATTCCGGAGTTGTCAAATAATCCATGCGATACAGAAGTCGTGAGCAATTACACGGAAGAATATGCGATTGTCCTGAGAATGGAAGATTATGGAAAAACAGGCGGTATTTTGTATACAAAGATGGAGATGACAATCGGCTTTGACAAAGAGCGCTGGAGGGTGATAAAGAAACAGGAAATACCGGATTGGAAACTTGCCTATCTTGACGATCTGGCGACCAATATAGATTTGATTAGTAACGGGCTTTTCTGGCTGGCATATCTGGATGGGGATGAGACTCCTGAACTATTTTTTTGTGAAGATGATACGCAGATTACTGTTTCTGTCCTCACTTGTGAAAATGGGGAGGCAAAAGAACTGGAATATCATTTTCAGGGCGGTGAGTTGACAGAATATGGAAAAGGGATGAACTTTGATGAATTGTACAGTATTTTGGGAAGTGCTAATAACGATGAATGGTGAATCGTCACTGTAAAGCGGCGATTTTTGTATAAGAAAAACTTATTATATAATACTGGAAAATCGAATTGATTGATAAGGTTATTCTGGTTAGAATGTAAGTGTAGCAAAATAGAATGTATCTAATTGGAGGGAAACGATGAAAGAACTTATTTTATATTTTTCAAGAGCAGATGAGAATTATTTCGGCGGAAGCCTGAAATACATTGAAAAAGGCAACACCGAAGTTGTGGCGGAAAAAGCGGCTGCCATGACAGGCGCAGACTTATTTAAGGTTGAGCCTGTAAAGCCATATTCAGCAGATTACAATACCTGTATCGAACAGGCGAAGAAAGATTTACAAAGCGGTGTGCGTCCTGAAGTTGTGGCAATGCCGGAGAATATGGCACAGTATGACTTAGTGACAATCATGTATCCGAATTATTGGGGAACAATGCCGATGCATATGTTTACAGTGCTNGAACAGATTAANTTNGAGGGNAAAACAGTCCGTCCGGTATGCACTCATGAAGGNAGCGGAATGGGNANAAGTGANGCAGANNTGAAGAAATGCTGTCCGGGTGCGGTTATCAAAAAAGGTCTCGCTATTCAGGGAAGCAGCGTAAACAGATGTGATGATATGCTGAAAAAATGGATGGAATAGTGTGGAAATTTTTTTTACAGACAAACTTGTTTGTTTTGCAATTATTGTGCTTGGGCACAAATTCACAGAAAGGAGAGAGATTATTATTATGGAACAGGATTTTGTGAAGAACAGTAAAAAATTTGGCTTTGGCTGTATGCGTNTGCCGATGCAGAANGGAAATATTGACTTTGATGAATGTAACCNNATGGTAGATGCTTTTATNGAAGCNGGATTTACTTATTTTGATACGGCAAAGGGGTATCTCGGAGGCTTAAGCGAAGTAGCTGTCAGGGAGTGTGTTGTAAAGCGTTATCCGAGGGAAAGCTTTACGCTTACCGACAAGCTGACCATGAATTTTTTTGACAAAGAATCGGATATCAGAAAAGTTTTTGAAGAACAGCTTGAAACTTGTGGAGTATCTTATTTTGATTATTATCTGATGCATGCACAGGGAAAAGTAAATTATGAGAAATACAAAAAGTGTCGTGCCTATGAAGTAGCGCAGGAATTAAAAGCAGAGGGAAAAATCAGACACGTTGGTCTGTCATTNCATGATAATGCGGAATATTTAGATATGATTTTGACAGAGCACCCGGANGTNGANCTNGTACAGATACAGCTNAACTATGTGGANTATGATGATCCCGGGGTNCAGAGCNGNAAATGTCTTGAAGTTTGCGAAAAGCANAACAAGCCNGTNGTAGTNATGGAGCCTNTCAAGGGNGGGAGCCTTGTNAATCTTCCGNCTGATGCCGATGAAATNTTAAAANGTNTGAACGGNGGGAGTAATGCGAGTTACGCAATCCGCTTTGCNGCAAGCTGNAAACAGGTATTTATGGTNCTTTCGGGAATGAGCAGCTTAGANCAGATGCNGGATAATATCAGTGCCATGAAAGATTTTCANCCGCTAAATGAAACGGAGTATGNCGCCATAGAAAAGGTATGTGAAATCTTTAAGGCGCAGAATTTAATTCCGTGTACTGCCTGTCGATACTGTACAGATGGNTGTCCNCAAAAGATACTGATACCGGATTTGTTTGCGGATATGAATGCCAAGAAACAATACCAGGATTGGAATAGTGATTACTATTATAATCAGGTACATACGCAGGGGCATGGAAAGGCAAGCGATTGNATCAAGTGTGGAAAATGCGANAAGGCATGCCCGCAGCATTTAGAGATAAGAACGCTTTTAGNGCAGGTTGCAGAGGTTTTTGAANAATAGAGGCACGTTACTTCTTTGGAGTAATTGTAGCGATGTTGCCTGTAGATTAAAAGGATGNTATAATAATNNCATCTATTGAAGCTGATATANACNAGTTAAGAGGAGAGATTTTATGGGGATAAATGAAAGAGGCCAGCAAGTTTGGCTCCATGCAAGACCTGCGGATAGTGACGCTTGCATGGAGGGANNGAAGTCACTTGAATATTAAATCTGACACGCTTTGCGGGTTGGCTTATTGAATGAATCGCAGGTTTTGTTACTTGACTATTATGAGCAAGGAGGAAGCCTGTATGGAATATGTAAATGCCAAAATACTTCTTCCCGATACATTAGTTGAAGAATTACAAAGGTATATACAAGGGGGATATATTTATATACCTGCAATTCNNGAACAACGAAAATGNTGGGGAGAATTATCCGGTTATCGTAAGGAATTACAACAAAGAAATAACAGGATTACAGATNAATACCAGAAAGGAACTTCTATTGACGATTTAGCTGATGAATATTGCCTTTCGATTCATACGATCCGAAAAATAGTTTACCAGAAGTAATNAGTGGAGCTGTTGCAAAAGTAGATGACTAATCTACCGGAGCAACAGCTCTNTTTTTATGTTCAATTATTTAAGGTTATTGCGAATTTNTTTATGTACAAAATAGTACCGAAATGTTTGGTGTATTGAAAANGAGGCATTCTATTCATAAGATATTTACAAAAAAGGAAAAAGGGGAATCGTAATGCCTGCTCTATTAAATGCGCTGAGTATTGCTAAGCATATGAAGCAAAAGCCTGCCCACGATATAGGAGAAAACATTGCATATATGATATTACTTGCATGGAGACAGCGACGTAGTGTAATTTGGCTTGCGCTGGCAATGTCGGGTGCTGCAATCCTGCTCAGTCTTACACAACTTTTTATTGTGCCGTCTATACTCGGAGCTGTNGAAGCTAAAGCTTCTATTGCAGAGCTTGCTGTTATTATACTCTTGTTTACAGGAGCATTAATACTACTCAGCGCGACCGGTGCGTACCTTTCATCATGCTCACAGTTTGGTCGTATTGAAATTCGTCTTATTATCGGATCTATGATNCAGAATAAGGCGCTGACCATGTCATATCCCGATATTGAGGATCAAAATGTCCGGAAGAAAATGGATAAAGCTTCCATGCTTGTTACCAGCAACACGGCCGCTACTGAGGCTGTCTGGGCAACATTGATGAATCTGTTACAAAACGCAGTTGAATTTGTGGTTTATCTCTCTTTGCTTACGACTCTTAATCCGCTGATGATTATTGTCGTTTTGATTACTACCATTGTTAGCTTTTCAGTGAGCAATTATTTAGGCGGATGGGGATACCGGCACAGGGATGAAGAATCGGAATATTCCCGTCGTATGAATTATCTCAGCGAAAGATCCAGAGATTATACATTGGCAAAGGATGTTCGTATTTTTGAAATGCGTGACTGGATAGAAGATGTATATAACAGCACACTGCGCCTGTATCGGAGCTTTGTCGCACGCGGGGAACGNGTATATATTTGGGGCAATATGATAGATGTAGTGCTTACATTTATGAGAAACGGTATTGTCTATTATTTTTTGATTGGNGCTGTGCTTAAGGGCGAGATGTCCGCTGCGCAGTTTGTGTTGTACTTTAACACGGTAAATGTTTTTACAACCGGCACAGGCAAAATCATGACTGATCTTGCAACCCTACGAAAACAAAGTCATGATATCTGTGCGGTACGGGAATTTCTGGATTATCCAGAAACATTTAAAATGGAGGAAGGTATCCCCATAACTCCGGATCTGAAATTTCCTTATCAGATTGAGTTACAGGATGTATCCTTTCGTTACCCGGAGGCTGAGAAGAACACACTTTCTCATATTAACCTANCAATTAANCCGGGAGAGAAGTTAGCAATTGTTGGTCTAAACGGCGCCGGGAAGACGACNCTTATTAAACTTATATGCGGNTTTCTGGACCCCACGGAAGGAAAAGTGTTGTTAAATAATACAGACATCAGAACATACAACCGGCGTGATTATTATCGACTTTTTTCCGCAGTATTCCAGGACTTTTCGGTNCTTGATGTGACNATCGCCGAAAACATCGCGCAGACTGATGAAAATATAAATACGNAACTGATGGAGCAATGTATCAGCCAAGCCGGGCTTACGGAGAAAATAGACAGCCTGCCTGACGGTGTAGAGACGCANATAGGTAAGGTGTTTGAAGATGGCATTCATNTGTCAGGAGGAGAATTGCANCGATTAATGCTGGCCCGGGCACTGTATAAAAATGCTCCGATCATAGTACTGGATGAACCGACCTCTGCGCTTGATCCAATTGCTGAGAGTGAAATATACAACAAGTACAGCGAACTTACGGATGGCCGGATGGCTGTCTATATTTCTCATCGTCTTGCTTCTACCAAATTTTGCGACCGTATTATCTTGATTGCGGATGGGAGTATCGATGAAGAGGGAACACACGACGAGTTAATCGCCCGAAATGGGCATTATGCGGCTCTCTTTGAGATTCAGAGCAGANATTATCGGGAAGGAGAAGTGGAAAATGAGAAAACGGAAGAAGGGTAATCCAAGTAAGTCCACTGTTTCTTTTAAGGAAACAATGCAGTTTTCTCTGCGCGGATTCAAGGTCTGGCGGAGAGAAAANCCTGCGTTGCTATTATCCGTACTGATATGCGGGGTTGTCTGCGCCCTGACGCCTTATGTAGACATTTGGCTGTTGGCTCGTCTTATCGATGAGATTGCCGGAGGGCGTGTTCCACATTTGCTCACGGTATANGCACTGGCATTNATGAGCACGTCTGCGGTGCTTTCACTGCTCTGTGCAGGATTGACAAGGTGGAAGAATGTTCAGTTAGCCTGTCTCTGGCATACGCAGAATAAAGTGTTCATGGAAAAGCTGCTGTCGATGGATTTTGCGGATATGGATGACGGACATGTGCAGGAACTTCGTTCCCGGATCTGGCAAAATACGGATTCAGGAGGATGGGGACTGTATAAGCTTATCCATAGTTTTGAAGCGATTATCAGTTCCGTTATGTCCATGATTAGCGCGATCCTGTTAACTGCGTCACTGTTCATATTGCCGGTCACAGCAGGAAACGGCGGGTTAATGATACTTAATCATCCTGTTTTTATTCTGCTCATTATTGTGCTCATGTTTGCTGTCACGTTTGCGGCACCCTTATTATCTGTCAAAGCGGGTTNCTACTGGGTAAGGTATGCGGATGAAAATCAATTGGGAAACCGGCTTTTCGGGTTCTGGCTTGGTAGTCTCGGAAATGACCGTGCGAAGGCACTGGATGTACGTATCTATAGACAGGATATTCTGAGTAGAAGCAATTTGAAAAAGTATAACCCGTTTATTCCAACCTCAAAGCTGGCTAAAGCGGCAAGAGGCCCTATGGGAGGATATCAGGCACTATCCGGAGCTGTGTCACAGATATTTGTAGGAGTCGCATATATATTTGTAGCCTTAAAAGCGCTGGGAGGAGCCTTCGGTGTGGGCCGGGTTGTGCAGTATGTGAGTGCCGTTATCGCATTATCCGGCGGTCTGTCCATNCTGATTGAGACGTTAGGTGATCTAAGGAATAATACTTCTTTTTTGCGTATTGTGTTTGAATTTTTAGACATGCCGAATAAGATGGAGCAAGGGGATATGGCTGTCAGCCAGAACAGTGGAAAAGGATATGAGATTGAATTTCGTAATGTATCTTTTAAGTATCCCGGTCAGGAGGATTATGCGCTTAGTAATGTATCGATGANATTTCATGCAGGGCAGAGACTGGCTGTAGTGGGTACGAACGGAAGCGGGAAGACCACTTTTATCAAGCTGTTGTGTCGGTTGTATGATCCGACCGAAGGTGAGATATTGCTGAATGGAATCGATATACGAAAACACAATTATCACGAGTATATGCAGATGTTTTCTGTCGTATTTCAGGATTTCAAGTTGCTCTCTTTTGAGCTGGGTCAAAATGTTGCCGGCAGCATGAACGTAGACTCAGACAAAGCGGTGCAGTGTCTTCAGAAGGCCGGTTTCGGTATACCTCTTGATAAACTGACGCATGGTCTTTCGACGGTCATATATAAGGAATTTGATGGGGAAGGGGTTGACATTTCCGGGGGAGAGGCGCAGAAGATTGCGTTGGCAAGAGCTTTATATAAAGGTGCGCCATTTATTATACTTGATGAGCCTACGGCAGCGCTTGATCCGATCGCGGAGTTTGAGGTATATAGCAGTATGAACCAAATGATAGGGGAGAAGTCGGCCGTATTCATCTCGCACCGATTGTCTTCCTGCCGTTTCTGCCATGATATCGTAGTATTCCACGAGGGCAGGCTGGTTCAGCGCGGCAGTCATGATACGTTGGTGAGCGACAAATCCGGAATGTATTACAGGCTGTGGAGTGCTCAGGCACAATATTATGAGGCGAAAGACCTATAAAACTGATTGTTATTGTTAATCAGTTTTATAGGTCCTCTTTTTAAATTTTAAAAACATTTCAATCANTTCACCATCCCCATGCATTTTGTGTTATAATTTCCCTTAAGTGTCAAATCACAATCGGAATTCGACGTGTNGCGGAAAAGAGTCTATGTANTTTGCGGAGGAAAANNAATGCCNAATATAANAATAGTGTCNGCNTATGACCGGNCTGAAGAAGTCAGCANCTTATTTTCAGAATATACAAATATGCTGATTGAAAATGATCCTTCAATTCAGCAGTATCTTAATATTCAAAACTACGATGAAGAAATAGAACATTTAGAAGTAAAATATGGTGTGCCGGACGGAAGGTTATATGTAGTCTATTATGATGAGGAATTAGCGGGATGTATAGGATTAAGAAAAATTGACAATCAAAATTGTGAAATGAAGCGTTTCTATGTAAGACCGCAATTCAGAGGGAAGAAAATAGGAAATCTGCTGGTTGAAAAAATCATAGCGGATGCGAAAGACATTGGATATTCTCATATGTTACTGGATACACTTCCTTTCTTACAAAGTGCAATCCATATGTATAAGAAGTGNGGATTCTATGAAATAGAAAGCTATAATGACAGTCCTATGGATACTTCTATATATATGAAACTTGACCTATAACTTCCGGTCAGACGGAAAATGAACGTATTATCAAAACTATGAGACTGTAAAAATTATACATAAGGTGATAAAGATATGATCGGATTAGGCACANTAATCAATACAATCGGTATTATAGCGGGCGGCATCGCCGGGCATTTCTTCGGCAGGTACTTATCNGACCGTCATCAGGATACGCTCAATACCACATGNGGCGTAAGCGTACTGTTTATCGGTATCGCGGGTGCTATGGAAGGAATGATGAAGGTGGAAGGGNCNTCCCTTTCGGGCGGCAGATCCATGTTTGTCGTGATCTGTCTGGCANTGGGNGCGTTGATCGGTGAATCTATCAATATCGAGGGATGGTTTGAGCGGTTTGGAGAGTGGCTTAAGGTCAAGACAGGCAACGCGAAAGATAAAGATTTTGTGAATGGATTTGTGACAGCCTCCCTTACGGTCTGTATCGGCGCTATGGCTATCGTGGGCGCGATACAGGATGGAATTTTGGGGGATTATTCTATCCTGGCGATTAAGACGATTCTCGACCTGATCATTATCATGGTGATGACCTGTTCCATGGGAAAAGGCTGTGTGTTCTCAGCGATTCCGGTGTTTGTGTTTGAGGGCAGTATCACACTGCTTTCAAGATTTATCAAACCGATCATGACGGAAACGTCACTGGCGAATCTGTCTTTGATAGGTTCTATCTTGATCTTCTGTGTGGGATTAAATCTTGTCTGGGGTAAGAAAGTGCGTGTGGCCAATCTGCTTCCTGCGATTGTGATTGCCGTGCTTGTTGCTTTTACGCCGTGGAATTTCTAGGAGTCTGCGGAAACTAGCGAAAACGGTTAGGTTTCCGCAGGCTTCATTCTTCGTTCTATTTTTCCTATTACAACAAAATAGCTGCTGATCAGGATCGCATCCGCTCCGAGCCATGCCATGATCTCCGCATAGAAGATACCGGTTTCGCCGATGATCATCGGCAGCAGGATAGCGGTAACGGCGCGCATGATAAATTCGGCAATGCCGGACACCATGGGCAGTACGGTATTCCCCATTCCCTGAATGGTGGAACGTGTCACATGCAGGATGTAGAGGATCGGCAGACAGATACTCATAACAGTGAGATAGTAGTAAGCAATCTGCAAAGTCTGTGTATATTCTTCCGGTGTTCCCGAAATGAAACAGCTTAATATGGCTTCGCCGCCAAGCAGCATGACGGCGGCAATTAAGGCGGAGGTAATCAGGGCGATCAGAACGGCAGCCCGGATACCTTTGCGGATACGGTCTGTTTTTCCGGCACCGAGATTCTGTCCCGCATATGTGACCATGGCGTATCCGTAAGATGTGGCGGCCACTTCCAGCACACCATAGAGTTTGTTAGTGGCAGTGAACCCGGCGATGAAGATAACACCGAAGCCGTTCACCACAAACTGCACGATCATGCCGCCGATGGAAATGATTGCGTTCTGAAAGGCCATCGGGAAACCGAGCATAAGCAGCTTGGACGGCAAGTGACCGCGCAGGCTGTAATCTGAAGAGGTCAGTGCCAGAATCTCGATCTTGCGGATATGGTGCAGGCAGTACAGTCCGGAAATCACCTGTGCAATCAGGGTAGCGATGGCAGCGCCGCTGATGCCGAATCCCAGAACCGGGACAAATAAAATGTCCAGAGCGATATTTGTGATGGCAGCAACGATCATGGCGTACAGCGGAGTCTGACCGTCTCCCAGAGAGCGCAGGATGGTTGCCAGCAGATTATACGTCATCACAACGGGTATGCCCAGATACATGATCCGCAGATACAGAAGCGAGTTGTCGATAATTTCCGGAGGTGTCTGCAAAAGCATGAGTACGGGGCGTGCGATCCACTGCCCCAGCCCAAGAAGTACGATGGAAGACAGTATGGAGAGCACGACGGAACAGCCCACTGTTTTCCGCAAATCCTCATATTTGGCAGCACCGAATTCCTGCGCCATGAGGATGCCGAAACCCTGTGTGATTCCCTGAATAATGCCGAGCATAAGCCAGTTCATCCAGTCCGCGGCACCGAGGGCCGCGAGAGCGCTTACGCCCAGAACTTTACCGACCACCATTGTGTCCACGACGGTATAGAGCTGTTGGAACACATTGCCGATCATGAGAGGCAGTGCAAATGTTAAGATGAGAGTTGACGGTTTGCCGTCAGTCATATTTTTCATACGTATCGCCATAACACGGTGACCTCACTGATATATGTAAAGGTATATGTTTCAAGTGACTAGAAATCCATATTATCAAATTAAGGGAGAGGATTCAAGCAAAACATTCTGTAACGGTAAAAACCACTTTATGTAGAATATCTATTGCATTTTTGTCATAGATGTTGTATGATAAGTTTACATAATCATATTTACATAATATGGATCTTATGTAAAAAAACGGAAAGCTGCAAAGAGACGCTGCGTATAGGATAAACGTTTCAGAATGGAGGAAAATTATGAAAAAACAAATGATGGCGAAATTGTCTTTAATAGGCTGTCTTGTGATCGGAACGCTGATGTTTCCCGGAAGCAAAATGACGGTGCATGCAGATGAGATCATGGCGACGGTGCAGGGAAAGGTTATGGCAGGTACGACGACAGATCTGTTAAAACTTTCCACGAAAGAAGGAAATATGGAGATTAAGCTGGACGGCGGAACAGATACTGCATCGTGTAAGGTTCTGCTTACGGGTAAGAGCATTAATGTTTCGGTTTCCCATGGCTCCGACGGTTATCTTCATGCGGTGAAGATAACAAGCGGCACACAGGACCCGGCAGTCACACTGGATTCTTCAACGAATGTCTATGTCACGGGAACGATAGGAGCCAAATCTGATGATACGCTTCTGTATGTCAACACGGCACAGGGAGAGATGCAGATCAAATTAGATACGACCACGGACTTAAGCGGCTGTTCGGTTCTGGTTGCCGCTCATGAATATCGCATATACTGTTCCAGAGGCTCTGACAGTTACATGCATGCGCTCAGCATATCTGATGCGTCAGCGGTCACAGGGCAGGGGAATACAGCCTCAGCCGCGCAGGCTACGGTGGATATGTCCCTTACACCGGCTCCGGTAACGGTGGTGAGTGCAGAGACCACTACGGTGACGGGAACGGTGGGTAAGAATACGAAGGAAGATCTGTTATGCTTATCGACGAGCAACGGAGAAATGCAGATCGTGATAGATAAGAATACAGATACCAGAAACGGCATGTTTCTTATGCCGGATGCGAAACTGACGGTTTCCGTATACAGAGGCTCAGATTCCAATATGCATGCGGCGGTGATCGTAGGCTCAAAGAATACTACCCAGCCGCCGGAAGTCGATACCACTTCTCCGGCTACCGTGATCGGAACCGTGGACAGCCGGTCGAATGAAAACATATTATACCTGAAGACTTCGGCAGGCGATATGGAGCTGAAACTGGATACGGTGCGGAGCATCACAGGCTGCAAGGCTTTCACTAAAGATAAGAAGATCACGGTGACCTGTGTGCGCGGCGCAGATGCTTATATGCATGTACTTGATATTACGGTTTCTGCCTGACATAGTAAAATATATACTGCTGCATGATCCCGGCGGCGCTGCCATAACGGATAAACGGATTGTGTCCGTCATAGACACCGTCGATCACCTTCCTGATCCAAGTGTCAACGGGAACAAGAGCGGTGCGGTTATAGGCGAACAGGGCGACACAGTTTGCGACCTTGTCGCCGACACCGTGTACGGTTTTTAACATATCAAAGAGTTGTATGTCATCATAGGCATACAGTGCATTCAGATCCAGCAGTCCGGAAGTTACCCGCCGGATGGCATCCAGGATATAGGGAGTGCGATATCCTAATTTACACAGATCCAGTTCCTGGGGCGAGGCTGATGCCATTTGCTCCGCTGTGGGAAAGAGATATACGGTTTCATATGGTGTTTCGACAGGAACACCATATTTTTCTGCAATTTTTTCTACGGAAGACCGGATGGCGGGAATGGTTTTCTGCTGGGAAATAATGAATGTGATCAATGTTTCCCAAGGGTCCTGCCGTAAAATACGAAGTCCTGTTCCGTAATCCATGGCTGTTTTCATATAAGAGTCGTTGCTGTCGATCTGGGAGCGAAGCAGTGCGTAATCCCGATCTAAGTTAAAATACGGCTGCCATATTTCCAGCCACTCCTCGGCGGTACAGTCAACGTCGAAGCATTGGTGGGAGAGCGGGGTAATATAGAGAATATTGCTTCCGGTGATGAAGCGGTAAATGCTGCCGTCCAGACATTTTGCACGGAAACATTGTCCGCTGTCTATGATTTTAGAAAGGTCAAAGTCGTCGGTAATTTCAATCTGCATGATGTTATCCTTTGTATGTTCTTGGCTGAAATATTATATATAAGCCAGTGTACCATATAAACCGAATGAGAGGTAGCGGAAATATATGTATCTGTCCGGCGTTGGTCTGTAAACTTTGGTTACACTTGTTTGCGGCGGAGAAGGTTTAGGTAGTAATATGTGCAGGAATATGATATGTTGTAAAAGGTAACTGTTCAGAAGGTGCTTACACGAGCTATTTTTGTGAAGAACAGGGTTTTGACAGTTACGTAAAAAGAGTATTTTAGTTTAATAGGTGAGGAAGATATGAAAACAGACAGTCAACAGGTTTCTAATCAGATCACGGAAGGAGTGATCTGGAAGCAGCTTCTATTTTTCTTTTTTCCGATTCTGTTCGGAACCTTTTTTCAGCAACTATACAATACCACGGATGCGGTGATCGTAGGGCAATTTGTGGGAAAAGAGGCGCTGGCGGCAGTGGGCGGACCGGCGGCTACGCTGATCAATCTGCTGATCGGATTTTTTACCGGGCTTTCTTCCGGTGCCACCGTGATTATTTCCCAGTATTACGGCGCGAAGAAACAGGATGATGTGAAGAATACGGTACATACGGCCGTGGCGCTTTCCATTGCGGGCGGTGCCGTTATTATGATATTAGGGCTTCTTTTTTCAGGGGCTGCACTGCGGGCAATGAATACGCCGGAGGAGATTCTGTCATTATCTGTTGTATATATGCGGGTCTATTTTATGGGTGTTATTCCGTCGCTCATATACAATATGGGGTCGGGCATTTTAAGGGCGGTGGGTGATTCCAAGCGTCCCCTTTACTTTTTGATTCTGTCCTGCATTACGAATATTATATTGGATATTCTTTTCGTGCGAGTGTTAGAAATGGGAGTATTGGGCGTGGCGGCGGCTACCGCACTGTCTCAGGTGTTTAGCGCGCTCATGGTGATAATAACCCTGATGAGGACGGAGGATTCTTATAGATTATATGTGAAAGAGATCCGGTTTTCGCCGTTTCTTCTACATAAGATTATAAGGATCGGCCTGCCGGCGGGAATACAATCTACGATGTATTCAGCCTCCAATCTGATTATCCAGTCGAGCATCAATTCTTTTGGTACGGATACGATAGCGGCATGGACAGCGTATGGTAAAATCGACGGTATTTTCTGGATGATCATGGGAGCGTACGGCGTGTCGATCACCACTTTTGCAGGACAGAACTTCGGTGCGGGCAAATATGACCGAATCAAGAAAAGCGTGCGCATCTGTCTGGGGATGGCGGCTTTTACGAGTGTGCTGCTGAGCACTATTGTGCTGACGGGAGGACGCATTTTCTTCCGGCTGTTTACGGATGATCCGGGTGTTGTCTCCATCGGATTGGGGATGATGCGGGTGATTTCACCCAGCTACGTGACCTATATCTGTATTGAGATATTAGGCGGTACGACAAGAGGATGCGGCGATGCCATTCCTCCGATGCTGATGACCTGTGTCGGTATCTGTGGGCTGCGTGTAGTATGGATTCTGACGGCGGTTCCTATGCGGCCGGAGATGTCCACGGTGGCATTCAGCTATCCCTTGACCTGGACGGCGACATCCCTCTTATTTATCATTTATTATCTGAGAGGGAACTGGCTGAAACGGTGTCGTGGCGTGACATAATAGGGGTGTGTAATAAGCAGTGATGTGGGAAGTCAATATTACTCGAAATAAAAATGCGGGTAACCGAAAAAATGTTTGGTTTTTGGTTTATCTGCGCCCGTCCGGACGGCAAAAAGATATCTATTAAAGTGCACCGATTAGAGGAAGCCGAACCCCCTTAGCCTCGTTTGGGGGCTCTAAGGGGTTCGATGCTTCCTGTGAAAGTTCAGGAATTCTTCAGTGAAATGGGAATCTCATATAACACGTCGTAACTGTCGTCAATGATTGCGCCATAGGGGTCTGTTTCCATGTTGCTGCGGATTACTTTCAGGGTCAACTGTGTGCCCACCTTTTCCGGCTTGATGAACCAGTATCCGTATGTGTCATCGTCCCTGTTCGGATAGGCGGTATAATCATTGCCCAGCTCATCAGACAGGACGAACCGATAATCATCCTCGTTGTGCCCGATGGTACTGCAGTCGATGAACAGTGTCACATAAAGGGCAGATTCCTCAATTCGCTCCAGCGAGATTCTGTGCTCATCAAATGAATAAGTTTTGCCGATGTCCCAACTCCTGTCCGTAAAGCAGGATGTGGGGGTAAAGGTGCTGGTAAAACCTTCTCCGCCCTGTTCATAGAGCAACTGGACAGTCAGTTCTTTTCCCATCAGGTCCTGGCCCTCCGTATCGTTCAGATCAATGCAATATAGGTAGGTCGCCTTCGTGTCATCTATATCATAACTCTCCACATAGAGTCCTTCCATGTATTCTGACTGGCAGAGCACCGTGTTGCCTTCTTTAATGTAGAAAAACCATGGCAGGAAATAGGAGTGGAAAGAGCCGTCTCTGGCCTCATCCAGACCGCTCCAGTCAAAGGTGTAGTGCAGCAGGATACGGTGATCCTCCACTACTGCGTTGTGCAGCGTACCGACTACTCCGTTGCATTCCTGCGTGTCATCTATGCTGACAGCATAGGCAACTTCAATATCGCCAAAATTCTGGATGACGATGCGGTTTGCGTTTGCCCGATTGGCAAGGAAGTGGCCGATTACCGGGGCGGCAGCGAGACTGATCGTGCCGAGGAGAAGTACCATGGCTGCAGCCAGTGCGACGCTGAAACGCATTTTGGTTCGTCGGGATTTATGTGTTTTGGCCTGTGCGTCGATATATTCCTGTATGTACTCTTCATCCACACTTCCCATGATATTCAGCAGATGTTCGTTCATTTTATCACTCATATGAAAATTCCCCTTTCTGTCAGATGATTTTTCAGCTTCTTCCGCATTCTGGAGAGGCGGATATTTATCGTGTTTTTTGTCACCCGGTGGCTTTCTGCCAGTGATTCTATTGATTCAAGAGCAAAGTAGCGGCCCATGAAGAGGATTCGGTCCTCGGCGGACAGTCCGGCGAGGAAACCGTTTATGGCCTGTCGAAGTTCATCGGCATCTTCATCAAATGCGGTGTCTCCGGGAATGCAGTCCTCCAGTTCATCCAGAGCGACGAAATAGACACCACCGCCCCGTTTACTGGCTGTCAGGCGGCGGAGACGGTCTATGGATCGCCGTCTGGTCAGCATGACGGCATAGGAAGCAATCGATGCGGGATGTTTTGGGGGAACGGTATTCCAGATGTCCAGCAGGGTATCATTGACGCATTCCTCGGCATCCTGCGCCGTGGGAAGGATTCGCCCTGCAAAATTTTTCAGCAGTTTGCCATACTGGCGCAGGATCTCATCCAAAGCGGATTCCCTGCGTTGCCAGAGCAAAGTAATGATTTCGGTATCTTTCATAAGCTTTTCCTTTCATTCTTCTTTCATAAGCATATCATTATTTCATGTTTCCATCCAGATAGAGCGGCCGCCGGTTCCGGATGAACTTTGCAGTTCCTTACGTCTGTTTTTTTCGTTTCATAGAAATCCTCCATTCCTTGTGTAGCATCATAATCTGCATTCTATCTATTAAATCGCAGAGAGAGGAAAAAACTTTCAGGGTTTGAATTTTATTTATTTTAGATGTAAAAAAACTTCTTTTTTTCTTGACTAACAATTATTTTCAAAAAAGCATCAATTTGGAGAACAGATCAGGAGGAAGTGGCTATGTTGTGGAGAAAGATAAAGAAGTTATGGAAAGCTGGTTTGGCGGAAAAGAATAAGGTACGGTCTTTATGCGTAATGATTAGCATTGCTGCGCTTATGATGACCGGATGCGGTGAGAGATTACCAGAGGTATCGGAGTCTGGGGAATTTCTTTGGAGGATGAAGGGGATATTTGGTGGCATTCCGATCGTCTGTCAGGGGAAGAATGGATTGAGATGGAAAGCACTGAGGAAATCATCCAATTAGGAAGAAAGGTCTGCATCTGCTTCATGGTGTCGCTGATTCCGGCCGTAAACGAAAAAGGGGTGAGGGATACCTTTTCGGCGAAGTTTATCAATGTATTGCCATAGTATTTTTCCCCCCAAAAAACGCGCGGTGACTTTCGGATGGAGGAATATGAGTCAGAGGAAATGAAAACAGATGAAGGCACAGACTTCATGAAACCGATTGATGAGACACAGAATTATAAATCTGCAAGAAAGGCTTTGGATATGATGTGCGGAGATGAATGGACTGATGCTTCGGCATGGTACTACTGTCTGTCTATTTCTGAAGGATATCTTCAAAATGATAAATATGCTTATATATTTGTAGATGATAAGGGAAAAGATTTGTGGTTCAGCTATCGATATGGAGAAACATACCCTTGTAGGATTTGGATTTCTTCGTTTGAGCGATTTACAGATAATCTGGAAAGGGCCAGGGAACATGGATTACATGAAAGCTTATATGAACGCTTAGGCGTTGAAATTGAAGATCATTTGATTGAGTTAGACATAGAAACAGGGAAAATATTGGTTGCAAAAATTCTTTCTTCCATTTAGAAATTGTTTGTCGCACCATGTTCAGCTTGACAGCAAGCCTGTTATGCGGATGCCGCCGTGAATAAAAAGAGAGCGGCACCGCGAAAGTGCCACCCCATCTTTGGTACTGCTTTTTTATTCTTCATCCTCGGTATCCTCAACATATTCAAGTATATCCCCCGGCTGGCACTTCAAAGCCTTGCAGATCGCGTCTAACGTACTGAACCGAACCGCTCTTACTTTTCCTGTTTTCAGGTAAGAGAGATTGACATTCGATATTCCAACACGCACCGCCAAATCATTCAGCCGCATTTTTCTGTCCGCCAACACCCTGTCAAGTCGTATAATAATCATAACGTATGATCCACCTCGTCCTGCAAATGCACTCCGTAATGAATGATGTATGCAGCCACAATAAAAGCGATACTGGGAAGAAGCATCTGAAACACCGCCTGCCCTGTAGCAATGGATATCCGGCTCTCAGATACAAGATTGATGAGCTTACAAATCAACAGCTTGATAAACGGAACAAAAACAGCCACTGAAAATTGGAGCACACCATAATAAAGCAGGTACAAAGAGTTTTGCTGTGTAAAAATTTGCCCTTTATGGATATTGGAAAACACACGGCTCAAAAAATAATATGCAAAAATCATGGGAACTGTTTGGAGCGCGTACATAAAAGAAAGCCCTATCTGCACAATCGAATCGATCTGATCATTTGCATTCGTCCACACATGGATATCATCACCCATAGTGACGGTCATGTCTCGAGTGACATCGTATTTTCCCTCCGCGTAGATTGCCCGTTCAAGGATTCCCATTTTTGTATGCAGGAAAAAGGTTTGACGCCCCATAAAGCTGAGAACAGTGCACAGAATAAAGAAGAAAATCACAAAATAGCAGACATATTTCATTAGCCGGGCGGCAGATTTTGCAAACTGTTCACTTGCGAGCTTCTGAATGTATTTCACAATTGATCACCTCCTTATGCCTATTTTAGTACATAATTTAAAATATATCAATAATTAATTAATGATAAACATTAAATCCTACGTTTGAATGTTACTTTTCAAAGGACAGCCGGTAATGTAGAACAGGTAAAAAAGTAGATAATTATCTGTCAAGTACTTTTCCCGGTCTTTTATCTGTCTTTCGGGGAAAAAATCTGTAAGTCGGGAATATCATCTATATCTGGGATGCAAAAGTTTCCGATATATTGTATAATTATAAAATGCATATTTTGATTCGAAGGGAGATATAAGGAACAAAAAATGCAAAATATAATATTTCTGCCCTTTGCAATTGAAAAACGGATTTTAAGAACAGGATCAAGGAGGAGGAAAATGAAGAAAGTACGTTTTGAGAAGAAAAAGTATACATATTTGGATTCCCTGAGATTTTCTATAATCAGTTCACCTGTGTGTACGATATTGTATTTGATTCTGTCTCTTGCTGTTGCAATTCTGCCAACCTACCAGGTTATTATTAATGCAAGATTTATTGATAATGCGCTGGGACTTATAGACGGCTCCGCAACAAAAAGAGCGGTATATATTTCACTGGCGATTGTTATCGGGATTATAGCATATCAATGGCTTGTTGAGCCCATAAAGGCATATCTTGCCAACAAAATCGAGATGGATATGAGGGTCAGTCTTAAGGGCGCATATGTTGAAAAATGTTCAAAGATTGAGTTTAAGTATGTTGAAAATACGGACAGTATGGATTTAATGAACCGTGTTGCCGACACAATGGAGCATAAGTTTATCGACGGCTTTACAAATATAGTCAATCTGATATCGTTGTTTATGACAATTGCGGGACTTCTTATTGTCCTTATTACACAGATTGCCTGGGTTGCACTGATTATTATAGCTGTTGCCATACCGCTTCTCTATCTTTCGTTCATAAGCGGAAAGGCAACCTATGAGGCCAATAAAGAGATTACCAAATATCAGAGAAAATACAAATATCTCACTACCGTAATGATGGGAAGAGAAAATGTTGATGAGAGAACGGTATTCGGATATAACGAAAAGCTTAATGACAAGTGGTTTGAGCAGTATGAGATTTCCAGAAAAATGGAAACAAGAACACGTGCCAAATGGTTTGTAAAGCTTAAATCCGGAAGTATGATAACAGCATTTCTATGTACCTTTATTGCAGCAATGCTTATCAACCCTGTTGCAACGGGAATTATTACAATCGGTATGTTCTTTTCACTGATAAATGCAACCTTTGATCTTGTACACACCATGTCATGGTCACTCACAAGATTAATCGAGGCTGTATCCACACATATCGAATACCTTAAGGAGATTACAAAGTTTGCAGCATTTGAACAGTATGATAATGCGGATGCCGTGCCTGAAGGCGGTATAGAATTTAAGTCTTTGGAATTCAGGAATGTAACCTTCAAATATCCCGGTACGGAAACCTATATTCTTAAGGATATGAACATGAAGATAGAAGCCGGCAGGCATTATGCCTTCGTTGGAGCAAACGGAGCGGGAAAGAGTACCATTGCCAAACTTCTGACAGGTCTTTATCAGGATTATGAGGGCAGGATACTTATTAACGGAAGAGACCTTAGAGAATATACGGCAGCTCAGCTTAAAGCCTTTTATTCAGTTGTTTATCAGGACTTTGCAAGGTATTCAATTTCAATCTGGGATAATATCGCCATAGGATGCGTTGGCGGAGCGGATGATGAAGCAATCAACAATGCCATAACTGCCCTTAAACTGGACTCTGTTATTGAAGGCCTTGAGGATGGTAAGGATACATTGCTGGGTAAGCTGGCACAAGAAGGCAAGGATCTTTCCGGCGGTGAATGGCAGAGAATCGCCCTTGCAAGATGCTTTGTAAGTGAAGCACCGATTCGTGTACTGGATGAACCCACAGCCGCTTTGGATCCCATTGCGGAAAGTAACCTTTATAGTGAATTTGCAAAGCTTTGTGAAGGAAGAACCACATTGTTCTTCAGTCACAGACTGAGCTCGGTTAAGCTGGCAGACTACATTTACGTAATTGATAACGGACATGTAGAGGAACAGGGAACGCATAATGAGCTAATGGCTGCAAAGCAGCTTTACTATACGATGTATGACAGTCAGAGGAGGTGGTATCAATGAGTGAAAAGAAAATAAGTCCCATTAAGATACTTAAGAGAATAACGCCTCTTGTATTTAAGGCAACACCCGTCTTTTTTGGATTGTTCATTGTAATTACAATACTCCATGGCTTGTCATGGGCAGTAAAGATTTTGTTTCTGCAGAAGTTTTATGATACCACCAGTGAAGTAATAAATACAGGCGGAAGCATAAAGACCATATACATTTCTCTTATTGTGTACGGCGTGGTTATTATTCTGGCAGAGCTTGTTAACGCACTTAACAATTTCCTGTATCTGCCATTTAACCAGAAGGTTATCGGAAAATTGATGCAGAAGGTTCATCTTAAGATATCTAAAATTGGAGCCATCGAATATGAAAATGCGTCAACTCTGGACAGCATCAACAAGGCCGAGATGGGAATCAATAATATCTTCAACATGGTATTTTCATTTATCATGATGATGGCATTTTTCCTGCCCTATGTGCTGTTTATGGGAATATGGATTTTTACTATTAAGCCGATTCTGGCAATAGTAATTGTTATTTCCATGATGCCCTGTCTTCTGACAAAGCTTGTGCAGGTAAGTATGTACGCTAATCTTGAGGATGAGATTGCTCCGCTGAGAAGATACTATGATTATTATGAGAGCACCATCTGCTCCAAGGAATATTTCAAGGAAACGAGAATCCTGGGCGTAACGAACTATTTTAAGAAGCTTTATTATGACACAATGGTTGTTCTGAATAAGAAAAGCCTTAAGGTGGCAAAGAGAGCCTGTCTGTTTGATCTTGCGGGAAAAGGAATAGGCCTTGCGGGTTATCTGGTTGTCCTTCTGCTTTTTGTTAAAGCATTGCTTATAGGTGATATTACGGCGGGTACATTTGCCGCAATATTCACGGCAATCGTAAAGCTGCAGGAAATGGTCGGAGAAATGATTAATCTTGTGGGCGATATAGGTAAAAACAGCGGTTCAATCAACAACCTTCTTGATTTCATAGATATGCCCGAAAGAGACGGTGAAACAAAGGTAAATGATTTCTGTGAAAAGATTGAACTTAAGAATGTTTCCTTTACATATCCGGGAGCAAAAGAGGAATCTCTGACAGATGTTAATCTGACAATTAACAAGGGTGAAACCATTGCAATTGTGGGACATAACGGAGCCGGAAAATCAACTCTCGTGAGACTGATTACAGGTATATATCAGCCCACTGGTGGCAGTGTAACAATAGACGGTATACCCACAAAGGATATTAAGTCATCGAGCCTTTACGGACTTATGTCCGGTGTATTCCAGAAATTCCAGAAATATCAGATGACTCTTCGTGAAAATGTTATGATTAGCAATCTTGATATGGAAAGGGAAGACGGAACTCTGCTGGAAACCTTAAAGAAAGCAGATGTGGATATTGAATCACAGTCTTATCCCGACGGTTTGGAAACAATGCTTTCCCGTGAGTTTGACGGCGTCGACCTTTCAGGCGGACAGTGGCAGAGGGTATCTATTGCAAGAGGTATCAACAGAGACAGTAAGGTAATCGTGTTGGACGAGCCTACTGCAGCAATCGATCCCATTGAGGAGACAAAGATATATAAGAAGTTCAAAGAGATATCCGATGAAAGAACAACGGTGCTTGTAACTCACAGACTCGGAAGTGCCCGAATTGCAGACAGAATCGTTGTTATGGAAGATGGCCGTGTTGCAGAAATCGGAACCCATGATGAGCTGATTAATAAAAAAGGCACATATTATGTTTTGTTCATGTCACAGGCACAGTGGTATGAAAATCAGAATGCTTAATAGGAACGTATAATATGAAGAAAACAGCTGTTTTATTTCCCGGGCAGGGTACACAGGCCTGGGGAATGGGAAAAGAATTATACAATACATGCCCGGTGGCAAAAGCGGTTTTTGATGAGGCCGACAAATTGCTGGGCTTCTCATTTTCCAAAAAACTGTTTGAAACCGATAGTACTGAGATAATGGATACGGAGATTACCCAGGTAGCCATCAGGGTTGCGGAAAAGGCGTTATATGATATAGATCACCCGCTTCCCAGCTCGCCAACAAAAAGTATAGAGGTGCAGCAAGAGATTATGAAAGAAAGGGCATTTTATGTGGCTTTTCTTGAAAAGCTGAAGGGGATTTCATGATGGATGTAAGGAGACAGCATGAGAAAACGAATAGCATTTATTATGGTAATTGTATGTGTTTTACTGATGGCGGGGTGTGGAGCTTCAAACAGTACAGAAGATTCCGCTGGAGCTGACAATCAAATAAAGATAACGTTTGTGGAAAATGACGAACAGGCAGATACAGAGGAAAATATATCAACAGATGGTGTTGCAGACTATCCGGCAGCGATTATGGTAAATGACACGATCTATCTTTTGGAGGGCGATCCTATGCCCGCAGAAGTTGATGAAAGTGCGATTATTGGATATACAGAGTCATATACAGGTACTTTTCCAGAAAATAACGGAGAGACTAATTTTAATCCTGAATTGGGAATGCCATATGCACAGGTGGAGGGCGGAATAGCGGTTTTATATAAGAACGAATGGTATTTAGGCACTCCATTTTCTAATGAAAATACCATTACCTTTACCGGGATAATCATTGACCATACGGTTGAGTCATTAGTGCCTGTGATTTGTGTAAAGACGCTGGATGAAGAGGTAATTCCGTATGAAGCGGTATTTTTTGAATTGCCAGAAGGCGAAGAAGATTGGATGTTAAAGATAGATGCGGAAGTGCTTATTACTTGTTCTGGTGGTTTTACAGAGCCAGCGCCGCACTATGGAACACTGATCTCTATAAAAGATGCAGATACCGTATTGTAAAAACTGTTACGGATTTTAGGGGAACCGGGGATTATACAGATTATGCGTATACGGCGGAATTTAGTATTTAAAGAGAATGCGCTGTTCAATCGAAAGCTGCAAAGGAGAATTTTATGAAATCAAGCAATAGAGGTGATGGCTGGTTAACTGGAAGACTATATTTCAACAGAGAAGATAAAAGAGTAATGATCAAGAGACCACAAAGTGGGTTTGGCTATACAATGAATTTAGGAAATAAGTGGACATGGATATTTAATATTATCTTTGTAATTATTATAGTTATATTAGTCAGCGTTCTTTAAGACCACTTCTGATTTATGGAAAAGGTGATAGATAGGTGGCAATTATGGACAAGAAAATGCTTGTAAATGAAAAAGAGTACGAAATACTTAAGTTATTAGGAAAGGGAAAAGGCGGATATTCTTATCTGGCAAGCGACGGAACTCAAAAATACGTTCTCAAGCAAATTCACCATGAACCCTGTGATTATTACCAGTTTGGGAATAAGATTGAGGCAGAATTAAACGACTATAATCGGCTAAAAGAAATCGGGATAAAAATTCCTGCTATGATAGATGTTGATATAAAAAATGAACGCATTTTGAAAGAGTTTATTGACGGCGATACCATTTACGAGTTGATTCTGCAAGATAAGATGAAATCCGTCTATGTTGATCAGTTGCGGAGTATGTGTGTTTTGCTATATGCCGCCCATACAAATATAGATTATTTCCCGACAAACTTTGTGGTACAGAATGGAGAAATATATTATATTGATTTCGAGTGCAATGATTACATGGACGAATGGAACTTTGAAAACTGGGGCATTAAATACTGGTCAAAAACCCCTGAGTTCCAGCAATATGTGAAAGAACATCCATGAACTACCGCTCAACTAATTTTATCAGTGTCATGAAGGCAGCTAAGATATGCGAGTTTTAGTTGCCTTTTTTGCTTAACGATGAAGTGAGCCCTGTCCCATGCTTAGATACTATGAAAATACATATACAGCATTTTATTGATTGGATTGTTGAATAAGAATTGGAATATGTGAAGATTTAATTTAAGAAAAATCGTTATATATTTAGAACATAGATATATATGAATACATGATTGGGAGCTGTAATAAAACCTTTAGGTGAATGTCAAAAACTATTAACCAGGGATTCCATTTTATCCCGCACATTTACTTATTTTGGGAATTATAAGCATATCAATCATGTAATACCAACTTCATATGGCGGAGGTACTCGTTTTGAAAAAAATAGCATTTACAGTTATTAAATTTATAGGATTTTTTCTGGGATGGGCGATATTAACTTCCATATTGCCGTTATCATCCTCGGAAAATCCGGCGATATGGAGATTGTGGGCAGAAATTATGCCGTTGTTGGCAATAATAGCTTTTACTCTCATCTTCTGGTTGATTGAAAAGAAGAATGTAAGATTATATCTGTTTGATAATCCGGTCAAAGGAGCAGCATTGGGAATAGTCACAGGGATTGTATGGCTGGCAGTTCCTGTTTTGGTAATGTACATAGCAAAGATTATTCATTTTGATGGAGTAAACTCAATTGATCTATTTCCTGTTTGGATGTTAGCGGCATTTCTAAATGTCATTATGCAGGAGCTTCTTGTCCGGGGCTATTTGTATCAAATGATGAAGCAAAAACACAATATAGTTGTGGCCACGGTTGTTACAACAGCGCTCTTTACAGCATTACATGGCGGGGCATTTGAAGCAGGTGTTGTTCCCGTATTAAATGTACTTACCATGAGTTTGCTCATGACGGTAGTCCTTGAGTACAGTGGTTCTATTATAGCTCCAACTATCATGCACTTTTTATGGAACGGAATTGGTGCATTGGTTTTTGGCGGTGTGTCGCTTGCTGATGATTATCCAAACCTGCTTATTACGACTTTTGCCGGAAATGAGATTTTATCTGGCGGAGTGTGCAAAATTGAAGGAAGCATTATTATTTTGTTCGTCAATGTGATTTTGATTGTCCTTTTTATGTCCTTAAAAAATAAGCAAGGTACAAAGTGATAAATTCAAATTGGTTTGCTTGGCGGTTGGTTACTTGTTTTGAGCATTTATATAGTTAATGGGCGATAGGTAAGAAAATAATTTTATAGCTGGAATTATAACGTGATGTAAGGAGACAGCATGAGAAAGCATATAAAACGGTAGGGGAGGATTACTTTTATTGTGTGGTCTATTTACTAATAACAAAAAGGTGCAACCAAATGGTCACACCTTATATTCATCAAATCACAAGATGGGCGGCGTATCCATCATCTCAGGTACTCTTACGAGTGTGTCGGGGGCCTTTCTGACCTTTGCAATTAGGATGCCTTTTTGAGATATTATAGTTTGAAACAGTAAAAAGGTCAATTTAAAAGCAGAAACATAAAAATAAGAAAAAATTTACGTTAAGGAAACAAAAAATGAAAAAAATTAAAAAATGGTAGCCTTAACTTGAAAATAACGGATGAATATTTTATAATTTGGACATACTAATCACGGAGGCTGATTATATGGAATTATATAAAAGAGAGCAGTATCTAAAGAAAATTCGCGGATTTTATCATAGTGATGACTTGATTAAGGTAATAACCGGAGTTAGGAGATGTGGAAAATCCAGTCTTATGCAGACAATTTCAGATGAGCTGGTTATGTCTGGTGTAAAAGAGGAAAATATAATATACATCGATTTGGATCGCAGAGGGTATCGCAGCATAAAAAATGCGGATCAATTAGATGAGTTAATTGTAAAGTACGATAATATAGAAGGCATGAAGTATTTGTTTATAGATGAGGTACAAAATGTTACAGGGTTTGAAGACGTTTTGAACGGGTTTCGCAGTGAAGGCGGGTGGTCTATATTTATAACAGGATCTAATTCGTATTTATTAAGTGGAGAGCTTGTCACAAAACTTACAGGACGTTATCTGGAGTTTGAAATGTTTCCACTTACATTTGAGGAATACCTTCAAATGAAAGAATTTTATAATATTAAAACAGTTGATAATATGGCGGTAGAGTTGAATTCCTATATCATGGAAGGAGGATTTCCAAGAACACTTTTTATTGAAGACCAGGCAGATAAGCAGACTTATGTGCAAGGTGTAATTAGTGAGATATTCGAAAAAGACATAAAAAAAAGGGTGAAAATAAGGGATAGAGAGTCATTTGAAGCAGTACAGAAATTTATCATTAATAATTTTGGCGCTACAACCAGTGTAAATGGATTGTGTGAGAGTCTGTGCAAAAACGGAATGACAATAACGAAACCAACAGTATCAAGATATGTAAAGGTTTTGCAGGATGCAAAAATTCTTTACGAATGCAGCAGGTTTGATTTAAAGTCAAAAAAGTCATTAGGTGGTGAAAAAAAGTATTATCTTGCAGATTTAAGTTTCTATTTTTCTCAAAATACAGATAATCGTATCAACTACGGTCCAACACTGGAAAATATGGTCTATATTTATGCGAGGGCGCATGGCTATTCCGTAAGCGTAGGAAAAATTGGAAAGTTAGAATGCGATTTTATATTGAGGGGAACAGATAAACAGTATTCGTATGTGCAGGTTGCATATACGATTGCGTTAAGCAAGGATACAGAGGATAGGGAATATCGTCCGTTAGAACAAATTAGGGATAATTATCCCAAATATGTAGCAACTACGGATTTTTTGTTGCAGAAACGAAACGGAATTCATCATGTTAATTTAATTGATTTCATGAAAGAAGGAAAAACATTTTAGTAAACGATGGGCATCTATTTTGGGATAATCAGTAGGTGCTTTTTCGCATAATAAAATGAAGAATACCTATGTATAAAACATAAAAAAGATTACAGCAAGGTTTTGGCAAGCGCCAATGCTAATCTGGGGGCATATATCTGTATTTCGGAAAAACCTGCAAGGCGGGAGTTTATTATGAATTATATAATAATGGATTAGATAAGCTTAAGGCAGCCATTTTGATAGGCGTTCCAATTTATATTGTATTTTTACCTTTTATGCATATTATTAAAAGCGCAAAAAAGCTTCATGTAAGTTGAATTGGAAAAAGTGTTATGTATTGGAGCGCTAACGGTCTATTGGAATTACAAAAGAACAGGGTGTGAAGGGGAAAGCAGTCGAACTGCGAATTTATGACATTTTCTACTTTTTTTGTGACATTTATGCTTACAAACAAATAATTATATGCTACAATAACCACAGTAGCATGAAAGGGGAAGCCCATATGTATATTAATGATCTCGGCATAGGCAGAATAAATAGTGGAAGCAGCGTAGGAAGAATTTCCGCAGTTAATAACAGGAACAATATCGCAAGAATGTCAAATGCGGCTACCGGGAAAACCTCGAGTGATTATGCCACAGTGATGAAGCAGGCAGTGGATAATCAGAAGTCTACAGTGACTCCTTCATTTTCAACGGCAGGCGATATTATTATTCAGGAAGCCTTCAAGAAGATGGAGACCGATCCGGAATGGGAAGAATCGGTGATGGGTAAAGTGAAGGATTATTATTCAGGCAGCTATGCCGCAGATAATGTACAGTCAAGTTATCTGAATCTGACGGGACAAAGCAGTCTGCAGAATTATCTGATACAGAGTCTGATCGGTGGAACGGGCAGTCTGGGTCTGGGAATGTCGGGATACGGATATTCACCCTATGGAATCAGCAGTCTGGCCTCTTCGGCTTACGGAAATGTGATGAACAATGCGCTGGGCAGCAGCTTTTTCGGAGACTGGACGTTGTAGGAAAGATAATTGATAAATTACGGCGGCTCTTAAAAAGGATTTAGGAACTGTGCGTTTTCCTGTATTCTCCGGGCGTTGTGTGGAAGTTCTCATAAAAGAGCTTGCGGAACAATTTATAGTTTGTAAAACCGTTATTTTCCAAAATTGTTTTTAACGGAAGGTCTGTCGAGACCAAATCTTTATATACATGGGAAAGCCTGATCTCATTGAGATATTCGAGGTAGGTCTTTCCCATATTTTTTTTGAAAAAATGACAGAAGTATTCTTTCTGGAAACATGCAACATTTGATATTTCGTCAAGTGATAATGCCTGGTTATAATGGCTGTTCATATAGTCCATAACCAGTTTCATTCTGTCAAAATGTTTTTTGTCTTTTCTGAGGTCTGTGTCAGGAATGGGAGTGGAAAAATTGTGGTATAACTGATAAAGCATTTCAAAAACCAGACTGTTAAAACGCAAAATTCCCCCTTTAGGATTCACTTCAAAGATAATCTGCATTTCTTTGATCACTTCTATGAGTTTCAATATTTTAGTATGTATGATTGGGTTACCGGTATGGCAGTCAAAGGCAAAGCTCAAATTGTCAATGTCAGGAATATATTTCTGGAGAAGCGCATATGGAAGTTGTATTAAAACGGCGTGATTTCCATGGATTGACTTGGTAGAATGGATGATTGAGGAGTCAATCAGAAAGACATCGCCGGGGAGCAGGAGCGTTTTCTGTGCGTTAATGGTCACACTGACCTCTCCGTCCATAATATACATTATTTCTATTGCGCTATGCCAGTGGGCGGCAACAAAGCTGCTGGAATCGTTAAACACCCAGAAAAAAATGTCAAATCCGTCCGTAATCCGGTCATTTTCGTGTGTAAAAGAATTGATGTCTGCTTTCATACTTCGTTTCTCCTCTCTCATTAAGTATATTTTATTTTCCTTAAAAAAGCAATATCGACCTATCGTAAGACAAGATACGCGCTTGTTGGGGATTATAGCGCCATGCTAAGATTGGTGCATAGGAAGGAGGAAAGCAAATGAAGCAGAAAAAAAAGGAACCGGTTGGTGTACGAATCAAATTATGGATAAAGGATTTTATGAAACAGATGCCTTTGCAGATGATGGTATTGCCGGGAATTGTGTTCATGATCATCTTTAATTATATTCCCATATATGGATTAAAGATTGCATTTCAGAATTACACGGTGGTAGATACCCTTGATTCGGCGAAATGGGTAGGAATGGAGAATTTCAGAATTATTCTTACTGACCGGTATTTTTGGGACAGCGTTTACAATACGCTGGGAATCAGCTTCTTAAAGCTGTTGTTTGGATTTATTACTCCGATTATTCTGGCTGTTATGATTTATGAGCTGAAGGATGGCATATTCAAGAAAACAGTGCAGACGATTTCCTATATGCCGCACTTTCTATCCTGGATCGTACTGGGCGGTATGTTGATCAGCTGGATGTCTACCAATGGTATGTTTAACTCTATATTAAAGACTTTAGGTTTGGTTTCGGAGGGGAGAAATATCCTCTTAGATGCAGATAAATACTGGTGGATTGCTTCACTGTCAGATGTGTGGAAGAGTATGGGATGGGGTACAATCCTGTATCTTGCGAGCATGGCAGGCATCGACCCCACTTATTATGAAGCAGCTAAGATTGACGGTGCGAGCAGAGTCAGACAGATTTGGAGTATTACGCTGCCGTTAATCAAGACGATTATTGGTCTGAATTTTATTCTTACAGTGAGTGGACTTTTGGGTTCCAACCTTGACCAGACACTTGTGCTTATGAATACACAGAACCAGCCGCGTGCAGAGGTCATCAATTCATATGTGTACCGCATGGGTATTACGCAGGGCGATTTCTCATATGCATCCGCGGCAGGGCTGGGCGTTTCCATTGTATCTGTAATATTGCTGGTTGTGGCGAATAAGTTAACAAGCAAATTGAATGAACAGTCAGTATTATAGGAGGTTGATGGGATGAAACAAAAAAGTATTCGATTGAGCGGTGACAAAGTATTTGACATTATCAACAAACTGTTATTGACACTGATTACCTGTATTATTGTGTTTCCATTGTGGAACGTTGTGGTCAACTCTTTCAGCAGCGCTACAGCGGTAGCATCGGGAAAAAGTATATTCTGGCCGGCGGAATTTTCCACGGCGAATTACAAGGCGGTATTTTCAGATACCAGTATATGGAACGCTTTTCTGATTTCAGTATTAAAAACTTTAATTGGTGTTGTGTGCCATGTGTTTTTCTGTGCGATGGTTGCATATGCCATGAGCAAGGAATATCTGAAGGGAAGGAAACTGTATACGGTGATGGGTGTCATTACGATGTTTTTCTCAGGCGGTATGATTCCTACATATTTATTAATCAAGTCATTAGGGATGCTGGATAGCTTTGCAGTGTATATTATACCGGCGCTCTTTAGCTACTATGACATGATTATCCTGATGAACTTTTTCCGGCAGCTGCCGCAGTCTCTGGAAGAATCAGCCAAAATTGACGGCGCAGGATACTGGCGAATCTTTCTCATGATTGCCCTGCCGCTTTCAAAGCCGGCGCTTGCGACAATAGCCCTCTTTCATGGCGTGTCGCAGTGGAATGATTTCATGACTGCCAAAATGTATATATTAAACGAAAAACTTTATCCACTGCAGATGAAACTCTACGAGATCATTGTCCAGTCGCAGATGTCATCCATGCAGAATCCGACAAGTGTGGAGATTACCACAACTTCAAGGGGAATACAACTTGCTACGATTGTAGTAACTACTGTGCCAATATTAATCATTTATCCGCTTCTTCAGAAACACTTTGTGTCAGGAATGATGATCGGGGCGGTAAAAGAATAAAAGTAGGAGATATTGAGAAAGGAAGGAAAAATCATGAAAAAAAGAACAAGACGTTATTTGTCAACAATGCTGGTAACGACGATGGCTGTAACAACATTGCTTTCAGGCTGCGGCAAAAACAGTGGCGGAAGCTCTGCTTCAGCAGATGGAGGGCTGCCTGAGCTTACATCAGACAGGTATGAACTTGATGCAACGAAGCCTGCATGGCAGCTTGACAAGAAAACAGACACCACAGAACTTACATGGTACGTCAATGCGGACTGGTGGAACACGGACTGGGCGACGGATACCGTTACCAAGAAGATTAAGGAAGACCTTAACCTTGATGTGCAGTTTATAACAGGTGATGACACCAAGCTGAACACATTTTTTGCAGGAGGTAAGAAGCCCGATATTATTACGATATTTGACGCAAACTCCTCAGTGGCACAGTCGGCCGCAAACTGGGCATGGTCCTTGAATGACCTGGCGGACAAATATGATCCGTATTTCTACGAGGTGGCTTCGAAGGATACTTTTAACTGGTTCAAGCTCTCAGATGGCAAGACATATGGTTATCCGGACTACTCAAACGGACAGGAAGTATATGACAGCGGACTGCTGAAGGCTTCAACGGCTTTTGCTATCAGAAAAGATGTATATGAGGCGCTTGGCGAGCCGGAGATGGGAACACCGGAACAGTTTCTTACGGTACTGAGAGAGATCAAGGAGAAATATCCTGATCTGATCCCGTTTGGTTCAAATTCCATGACAGATAATACGGGTTCACTCGGTGCAGATCTACAGAATTTCTTGGGCGTACCGATTGAAAATGCGGACGGTACATGGTATGACAGGAATATGGATGAGGATTATCTTGCATGGATTAGGACATTGAGTGCAGCATATCGCGAAGGGTTAATCAGTGATGACAATTTTTCGGATGATGGCACAGCGCATGAGGATAAAGTAAAGACGGGTAAATATGCATGTATCTTTATCGGAGGAACGCCACAGCGGTCTGGACCTCTGCAAGTCTGGATGAACGCGAATCCGGATGCGGCGTACATTGCGATTGACGGACCGCAGAGTACGGTAGGCAATGCTCCCACACTTTCTCAGGCAGGACTCTCGGGATGGATGATCAACTATATATCAAAAGACTGTTCCGATCCGATTAAGGCAATAGAAATCTTTACATACCTGATATCTGATTACGGCGGAATGATTTGCAGATATGGCGTGGAGGGTGAGACATATACAATTAACAGTGATGGTCTCTATGAACTCCTTCCCGAAGTAAAGGAAATGAAAGAAACTGACAATGATAAATTTAAAAAGGTTTACAGGCTTTCCGAGTTTATTGTTTTCGGTAATGATAAGTATGATGCATATAGTGCAGATGTGACAGAATCCACGAAGCAGATGCAGGAATGGGGAGAAGGGAAGCTCAAACCGCAGTTTGTTATTGAGAATATTTCTCCGGATCAGGGTTCCGCGGAAGCAAGGGCGCTTAGTGCCATCGACACGAATTGGAATACGACCCTGACAAGTCTGATTCGTTCCGGAAATGATGATGAGTTTGATTCTATTCTTGCGGGACATATAGATTTCAGGGCAGCAAATAGCTGGGATGATATTGTAAAGATTTATAACGAAAAAATGAGTGCTAACAGAGAAAAGTTAGGAGAGTAAAAAGGGTGGGAGAGTATGGGGAAATCTATACTCTCCCTTTTTCGTTTCCCGGAACAGGAGAAGGAAAAAGAAAATTTATGTAAGATGATAGATACTTATCATCGGGAGGAGGTTTGATTATGAAGTGTTATATCTCAGATAAGGATGTTCAGTTTCAGGAAACAGAAGTTAAATTTGTAAAGGGCAGTGGTGGGGAGATGCAGCAGGTGCATGTATATCCTGAAGTTTCTTATCAGAAGGTATTAGGCATCGGAGGTGCGTTTACGGAGGCTGCCGCTTATACATATTCCAAGATGAGTTATGAAAAACAGCAGCAGCTTCTGGATTTATATTTCGGGAGCAGCAATAATCATTATAATTTTTGCAGGCTGCATATCCAAAGCTGTGATTTCGCACTGGGAAATTACGCTTATGTAGAAGATGCACAGGATAAAGATTTAAACAGTTTTTCCATAGACAGGGACAGGAAATATATTATTCCGTTTATCAAGGCTGCGTTGGATAAAGATAAAGATATTTGCTTTTTAGCATCTCCGTGGAGTCCGCCGGCGTTTATGAAGACTAACGGTGAAATGAACCATGGTGGGAAACTCAAGAGAGAATATTATCAGATGTGGGCAGATATGGTTGCGCGATATGTCAGTGTCTATGAGGAGGAAGGAATTCCGATTCAGAGGCTTACTGTTCAAAATGAGCCGGCGGCAGTTCAGACTTGGGATTCTTGTGTTTTTACGGGAGCAGAGGAGGCAGAGTATGCCGTCAGATATCTGAGGACTGCACTGGACAATGCAGGGCATGCCAATGTGAAAATTAACGTGTGGGATCATAATAAAGAAATTATTTTGGAACGTACAGCGGAAAGCTTTGGCGTGGAGGGGGCACGGGAAGCAATCGATGGCATAGCGTTCCACTGGTATACGGGAGACCATTTTGAGGCTTTGGCGGAGGTGCGCAGAAGATATCCGGACAAAGAACTGATTTTTACAGAGGGTTGTGTGGAATATTCACGTTTTGCAACAGATAATCAGGTACGTCATGCCGAGATGTATGCGCATGATATGATAGGAGATTTCAATGCCGGTATGAATGGGTTTATAGACTGGAATCTGATACTTGATAAGCAGGGCGGTCCAAATCATGTAAGTAATTACTGCGATGCGCCGATTATGTGTGATGTTGATACAGACACAATCAACGTGAAACTCTCCTATTATTATATCGGACATTTCAGCCGGTTCATCCGTCCGGGTGCAAAGAGGATCCTGGTGTCAAAGTATTCTCCTGATATAGAAGCGACAGCTTTTGAGAATGAAGATGGCACTAAGGTCTTGGTGCTGCTCAACCGTTCGGAAAATGATATTGCATTTGTGTTGAATGCAGATGGGAAAAACAGCGGTAAAATGGAGATCGGAAAACACTCCATTATGACTTGCTGTTGGGAGTAAGCTATGCGTATCGATTTAAAGAAAATCAAGAGAGTGGGAATACTGATGGTAATGACAGCATTGATGGTGAGCGGCTGCGGTATAGGAAATCAAAATAAGCAATTTTTGAAAGTGAGTGACGGACAGCTTGTGGACGGCAAGGGTGAGTCCGTAGTATTACGAGGTGTGAACCTTGGCGGCTGGATGATACAGGAAAGCTGGATGTGTCCTGTCAACGGTGAGGACAGGAAATGGGCAAACCTTGACACACTGGAACTTCTGGAGAGCAGATTTACCGATGAGGAAGTGCAGAAACTGCTGGATACTTATCAGGATAACTGGATAACGGAAGCGGATATCGAAAACATAGCAAATCTGGGATGTAATGTCGTGAGGGTGCCGTTTTGGTATCGCAATTTCATGAAGGATGAGCAGGGAACATGGATCACAGAGGATTTGGATGATAATCCGGGAGTGAAGCGGTTAGACTGGATTATCGATATGGCTGAGAAATATGACATGTATGTCATTCTGGATATGCATGGCTGTCCCGGAGGGCAGAGTATGGATCATTGCTGTGGGACGCTCTGCGAGAACAGGCTATATACAGATGAACAATGTCAGCAGACTATGGAGACACTGTGGGTGGCGCTGGCAGAGAGATATTGTGATAATGCAACGGTTGCTGCATACGATATCATGAATGAACCGCAGAATAACAGCGGATATGAAGGGATAAACAGCTATGATCCATGGGAAAGTACGTCTTGGGAGCTTAGCAATGAAGTGTATGACAGGATGGTGAAAGCGATACGGACCGTTGACACGAATCATGTCATAACGGTAGAGGGAATCTGGCGTGTGTCAAATCTGCCGGATCCGGCACAGATGGGCTGGACAAATATGATGTATCAGCTTCATCTGTATGATGATGAGGATGGATTCAGGACATGGGCGGCAGATTTGGCTGTTACAGCAAAGGAATATGATGTGGCGGCGTATGTGGGAGAGTTCCAGAATATGTTAGGGCTGGGCATCTGCAACGAGTATGGTATCAGTTGGACGACATGGACATATAAGGGCACCAATAAGGATGTAGGGACGTTTTTCTGGTATTATGGTGAGCCGGAGAAAGCTGACTGTGCCAATGATTCTTACGAGGAACTTTTGAGAAAGTGGGGTGATCCAATCCGGACGGAATGGTTTGAGGAAAAAGAGTACATAACAGAGTTGATTGCGCTAAAGACAGGATAAAATTCCTCAGCCTGTATGATAGCAGGAGTAGATTAGGTCGAAAGCCTGATTTTCTCACGCTTTAATCTGAATGTGCTTGTTTTTGACCGGTCATGGTTAATGAATGAAAGGAAGCACCTCGTGGCAGATATACGCGGGGTGCTTTTTTGCGGTATTTTCTTAGGGTTGCACCTTTTGTTTGTTTCGGATAAAATGTAAATATAATACAGATTAGCCGAAGAGTTAATACGCGGAGTGCAGGAGCCATTGGCAGGAGAGATTTGATATGGGGTTTTTTAATCAGGCAGGAAAGAAAAAGAAGAAAGAGCAGACCGATCATGCGGAAAAAGTTCAGATAACGGAGACGGAACAGACATCTTCTGGGAACGATGAGTTGGAGAAAACCATGTTTCTTTCGCCTGAGGACCGAAATATTTCCGCAGGTAAGAACGGGCAGCGCACTTCGGAGGAGGAAACGCTGCAAGGTGATTCTAACGAGGAAATGGTTCAGGAGGATTCGAGCGTTATAAACGGTTCGGATTATCTCTTACGCATCAATGAGACACGAATGGAGGTTTTGCTCACTTTATATCGCACTTTTTCGATAGAGGAGCTTAACGGTCTGTTAAAGGAGAACGGCATTGTCTTTGGCATCAGAGAAAAAACGCTTAACGAGCTTGCGCAGGGGAAGAAGAATTATGAGGAGACCGTGGTTGCAACCGGTACTGCAGCAAAGGACGGAAGCGATGGCTATTTTGAGTATCATTTTAATCCGAATCCGGCAACGAAGCCGATTATTCTGTCTGATGGTACGGTAGATTATAATGTACTGGGTAAGATAGAGCTTGTGACAGAAGGACAGCTTCTTGTCACCTATCATCCGGCGCTGCCGTACGTAACCGGCAGGGATGTTCTGGGGAATACCATTGAAGCTTATGAAGGGAAAGAATTGCCGCCGTTACAGTGTAAACGCTGTGAGCCGGATGAAAGCGGCAGTAAGTATTATGCCGGCACTGAGGGAAATGTCACGGTGTCGGGAGGGCGTCTGACCGTAACGCCGATCTATGTGGTTAAAGGCAATCTGGATGCCGCTACCGGGAATGTGGATTTTCATGGGGATGTGCTGATACAGGGTAACGTATTCGCCGGTGTTACCGTGAAAACAACCGGCAATATTACCGTGAACGGACATGTGGAAACGGCGAGCCTTTTTGCGGGAAAGGATGTTATCTTAAAGAACGGAATGCAGGGTTCGGGCAATGGCATCATTCGGGCAGGCGGTAATGTTATGGCACGTTTTTTGGAGCAGACGCAGGTATATGCCGGAAATGAAATTAACACGGGAGCCTTGATGAATTGTGAAGTGGAAGCGGGACAGAGCGTGGTGATCGCCGGCAGCAGGGGCAACATCATTGGTGGCACTGTTACGGCGGTGGAACAGATTTCGGCGGCTTCTATCGGAAACCGCGCCGGTGTAACAACGCAGCTGGTTATCGGTTTGGATTGTGAATTCAAACAAAAGATGGGGGAAATCGATCGTCTGGTGGAAGAATATCAGAATAACATGGAAGAGGCCGAGAAGGCTCTTGACCTTATTGCATGGCAGCTAAAGACACAACCTATGACCCCTGAGCGAAATCAGGAAAAAGCGGAGCAGATGCGCAGAAAGATCAACTATCAGCTGAAATTAAAGGATATTACTACGAAGCGTGAGCAATTGATCGATATCAATCGGCGTTCTGCGGAGGGAAAAGTTGTTGTCACCGGGACTGCTAATGCGGGATGTGTTATCATCATAAACGGTGTGCGGGAGGAGTTGCATTCCGGATATCGGGATGTCACCTTTAAAAAGGGCAGAAAGGAAATACGGATCGTATCGAATAGACAGTAAAGGATAAGAGTATCATCAGTTAGAGCATAAAAGAAAAAGAATTTGAAGTTGTTAATGAAAATGGAAAAGCAAATAATAGCAAAAGGGATATTCTGATTCACTACTTTGGAATATCCCTTGATTATTAATTATGTTATTTTGATCCGAAGATTGGATTATACCATTCATTCTATGCGTTCATCCAACGGGGTATGAGCAAGATTCCTTGAAAGTAGATATCTGATGTACTATAATAGATACATATTGCTTTATCTGCATGAGTCAGAATATCAACAGACACTTTAATCATCACTCTTTTGGAGATAGGAATCATGGAAAAAAGAACAACACGTTTTCTGAATATAAGCCTTGTTCTTGTATCGCTTTTCTGCATATTTATACTTATCATTCAGGCAATCTGCGTGAATCTTATGGGAGAAGATGCCATCAGACAGCTGGGTATCTTTTATATGTCGGGAATCACCGAGCAGGTATCCTCCCATTTCGGAACTACCATTGAACTTCGTCTGTCACAGGTGGAATCGCTTGTAGATTCTGTCCCGCCCGGACGCGTTACAGGAGAAAGCGCCATGCGCATAGTGCTGAGCTATAATGCACGTTCCGTAGGCTTTGAATATCTGGCCCTTTATACGGAGGACGGAAACTTTCATATGATCTACGGCTCTCAGGTGACGGCAGATGTTCCGGAGGATCTGCATCGCTCTGTTCAAGGGGGCAAGTATAATGTCTGTGCGGGAAAGGATGCAGCAGGAACTCCGGTTGTTTTAATGGGAGTACCGGCCGTTTATCCCGTGGGTGACGGAAATACGAGTATTGCTTTGGTTGCGGGAATGCCCAGCCAGTATCTCAGTGATAGATTGGAAACCAATATTCAAGGCAGTATCATGGAATATTCGATTATTCGCAAGGATGGCAGCTATGTCTTGCATAACCATGCCGTAGAGGAAACAAATTATTTCGAGCGGGTTGAAAGAATTTATGAAACCTGCAATGGAAAGGATCCGGCCCAGTATGCGGAAGAACTTCGTGACGCGTTGGAGAATGGCAGGGACTATACCAGTGAAGTCTTGATTTCGGGTGAATCCTGGAATGTCTATTGTACCAGTCTTCCTAATTCAGAGTGGTGTCTGCTTTTGAAAATTTCTCATAATACGCTGAATGAGACTGTAAATCTTCTTCAGAGAAAATGGGCCTATGTTTCCGTTGGCGGCGGCATACTAATTATCTGTGCGCTGCTTCTAGTCTTTCTGGGATACTACCGTCTGACTAAAATGCATATGAAGGCATTGGAGGAAGCAAGGGCAACAGCGGAGCAGGCAATGCTGTCAGCGGAGCGCTCTAACAAGGTGAAAAATGAATTCCTCTCCAATATGAGCCATGATATCCGCACGCCAATGAACGGCATTATGGGCATGACATCGATCGCCATCGGCAGTCTGGATAATCCGCCTAGGGTTCGGTCCTGTTTGAAAAAGATACATATATCCAGCCGGCATTTGCTGGGCTTGATCAACGATATGCTGGATATGTCTAAAATCGAGAACGGGAAGCTGGCATTAAACATGGAGCCGCTTTGTATTCGTGATATTATGCAGAATATTGAGACAATCATCCAGCCGCAGATACAGGAGAAAAAACAGAATTTCAATATTTATATACATGATATCTATCATGAAAATGTGTGTTCGGACAGAGTCCGCTTAAGCCAGATTCTTTTGAACATTATCGGAAATGCGGTTAAGTTCACCCCGGAAGGCGGCACTATTGAACTTGACCTGTATGAAGAGGCTTCTCCGAAAGGAAATGATTATATCCGTTCCCATTTGCATGTCAGGGATGACGGCATTGGTATGTCTGTAGAATTTCAGGATAAAGTATTTGACGCGTTTGCCAGAGAGGACAACGCCCGTGTGGATAAAGAAGCCGGCGCCGGAATGGGCCTGACCATTACCAAGCATATTGTAGACGCAATGGAGGGTACCATCACCGTAGAGAGTGAGCAGGGAAAAGGAAGTCATTTTCATATTATTCTGGATATGGAAAAAACAGTGCATCAGGAGAAAGAGCTGCTTTTGCCGAAGCGGAATGTTTTGATTATTGATGATGATGAAAAGACAGGCAATCTCGCTGTTGAATCATTAGAATCCATCGGGCTTAAAGCACAGAAGGCAACAGATATCAACCAGGCTTTTCGGGTGATAGAGGAGCGCAATAGTAAAAATGAAAACTATCACATGATTTTACTGGATTGGGATATACAGGAGAATGATTGGATTGAGGATGCCGAGGAGCTGGCCGGCCATTTCGGAAAGGATCTGCCCATCATAATTATCACGGACGGCGAATGGGATGAAGTGGAGGTAAAAACCGAGAATGCTAATATTTGTGGTTTTATTTCAAAACCCCTGTTTCGTTCCAGTCTTTATTATGGTCTGCGCCGGTTCATAGAAGTGGAAGATGTGCAGCAGGAACAGCAAGCACAATCCGGCGATGGATTAGAGGGCAGACGTATTCTCGTAGCGGAAGATAACGAATTGAACTGGGAAATTGCAAATGAAATACTTCGCGAATTTGGACTGGAAACGGAGTGGGCGGAAAACGGGCAGATTTGTGTGGAGCTGTTTGACCGGTCTGCTCCGGGATGGTATGACGCCATATTAATGGATCTTCGAATGCCTGTTATGACAGGTTTTGAAGCGGCAGAGGCAATACGAAAGCTGAAACGGGAAGATGCACAGACTATTCCGATTATTGCAGCCAGTGCAGATGCATTTGATGATGATAAGCAAAGATGTCTTGACAGCGGTATGAATGCTCATATGGCAAAACCTTTAGAAGCACCGGAGCTTTTATCACTGTTAGGACAGTATCTTCATTAAAGCAGCGTGAGAGGCATGGTTATTAATATGAATGGAAAGAGATATTTTGTTATGAGAAAAATATATGCTTTGACAAGTGGCCTGTTGGCCGCCGTTTTGCTGTCTTCCTGCGGTAAAACCCCGGATATCGAATCGGAGGGCGATAGCGGCAGCATGGAAGATACGGAGCTGACTTTATGGACTTTTCCGATAGGTAATTGGGGAAATCCTACAGCGGTAGCCAGCATGTTAACCGATTTTCATAAAGCATATCCTGACATCCATGTTTCTGTGGAATATCTGAATTACGATAACGGAGATGAAAGAATCAATCAGGCAGCAGCAGACGGATCTATGCCAGATCTGGTTTTAGAAGGACCGGAGCGTCTCGTGGCAAACTGGGGAGAAAAAGGCTGGATGGTCGATCTGTCTGATCTGTGGGAGTCTGATACGGCAGATGAGATATATGATAATATCAGAGATGCCTGTCATTACGGAAACGGAGAGTATTATGCATTTCCGATCTGTATGTCCGCACACTGTATGGCTATCAATTATGATATGTTTAAAGAGGCAGGAGCTCTTCAGTACATTGATGAAGAAACCCACACCTGGACCACTGAGGATTTTATCGAAGCGGTTCATACTTTGAATACCTATACGGATGCTCAGGAGAAGAATATAAGTGCAGGCATCGTATACTGCAAAAATCAAAGCGGTGATCAGGGGACACGCGCCTTGGTGAACAATCTGTATGGCGGCTCTTTTACCGATGCTGAACACACATTTTATACGGTTGACAGCGAAGAAAACAGAAAAGCTCTGCAGCTTCTTTATGATTTAGAAGGTGTCACTTTTGAGCCATCTCTTTCCTCTGGGGATGCAATTAATCTGTTCTGCAAAAAAGAAACGGCTATGTGTTTCTGCTGGAATGTATCTTTAGAAGTGCAACAGACTATCAACAATCCGGATTTGGATTTTGAAGTTTTTCCGATTGCTTTTCCGACCAGCGAAGATACACCGGAGCTTCAGGGTGGAATCTGGGGATTTGGAATTTTTGACAATGGCAGTGAAGAACGGATTACGGCAGCAAAAACGTTTATCCGCTATATGACAGAAAATGATGTTCCGTATACCAGAGCAGTAAGGGCTTCTTCCTACTGGCCGGTGCGGGATATGGGTAATATATATGAAAATGATATGCTTATGACGGAATACAGCATTTTTATGCCATATATGGGCGACTATTATCAGATTACTCCCGAATGGTCTGAGGCGCGTACCGCATGGTGGCAGCTGCTGTCGAAGATTGGCGACGGGACCGATATTCCGGTGGCGGTAAAAGACTTTCCTTCTCCGGAATAAGTGTTGATAACAAATCTATATAAGCACTTTAATAAGCTTTATGTAAGCAATGGATAAGTTATATTTTTATAGAAAAGGAGTCAGTTTATGTCCGCGTTAGAAGAGATTCGCAATCGTTTTAAAAACGATCATTTTGCTACGGAGGCCACAGGTATCGTCATTGACTTGGCGGAGCCCGGCAAGGCGGTATGCTCTATGGTCTTAGAGGAACGGCATATGAATGAAAATAACGTGCCGATGGGCGGAGCTGTTTTTACACTGGCGGATTTTGCCTGCGCCATTGCGGCCAACGGGTATTCCGAGAGAAAGACAGTCAGCCAGAATGTTTCCATTACTTTCCTTTCACCGGCAAAAGGGAAACGCCTCATCGCAGAGGCCTCCTGTTTGAGGGAAGGGCGAACCACCGCATTATATACGGCAGATGTAAGGGATGAGCTGGGCACTTATGTGGCTCATGCCGTTTTGAATGGCTATGCGATTAACTAGAAGATACAAGAAGGAGGAACCATATCATGGTAATTACGGAGCTTTTGGAGCGGAACGCACGTCTCTACGGTTCGGATTCGGCGCTTGTGGAGCTGAATCCGTCCTCGGAACGTGACAGCGCGGTGACATGGCGGGAGGCGAGCCTGATTGAGAGCGCGGGAAACGGAGCACCTTATCGTCGGGAACTAAGCTGGGCGGATTTTGACAGACGTGCCAACCGTTTTGCGAACCTGCTCCTTAGCCGCGGTTTGGAGCGGGAGACGAAGGTGGGCATTCTTATGATGAATTGTCTGGAATGGCTGCCTATTTATTTTGGTATACTGAAGGCGGGCGGAGTAGCCGTACCTTTGAATTTCCGTTATTCCGCGGAGGAAATCAAGTATTGTCTGGAACTTGCAGATGTGGAGGTTCTGGTTTTCGGACCGGAGTTTATCAGCCGTATGGATGTGATCGCAGAGGATCTGCCTGGTGTCAGGATGATGTTTTTCCCGGGAAAAGAAGGTCCTTCCTATACAGAGGATTTCTTAAAATTGATGGGATTCTGTTCTTCCAGTGCACCGCCGATTGCTTTGAGTGAGACGGACTATGCGGCAATTTATTTCTCGTCAGGGACCACCGGCTTCCCGAAAGCAATTCTGCACAATCATCTGTCACTCTTTTCGTCCTGTGAGACGGAGCAGAATCATCACGGGCAGACAAGAGAGGACGTTTTTTTGTGCATACCGCCGCTATATCATACCGGAGCAAAAATGCACTGGTTCGGCTCTCTGATTTCAGCAGGAAGAGCAGTGCTGCTTCGGGGTGTGAAACCGGAGTGGATTCTCAGGGCGGTCACGGAAGAAAAATGTACTATTGTTTGGCTGCTGGTACCATGGGCACAGGATTTATTAGATGCCATCGATTCCGGGCAGGTGGATATGGAGCATTATCTGCTGGAGCAGTGGCGGCTTATGCATATCGGAGCCCAGCCTGTTCCGCCGAGTTTGATTCAGCGGTGGAAGAAGCATTTTCCGCATCATCAGTATGATACAAACTATGGTCTTAGCGAATCTATAGGACCCGGCTGTGTACATCTGGGTGTGGAAAATATACATAAGGTGGGAGCCATCGGAAAACCGGGCTATCGCTGGGAGGCGAAGATTGTGGACGAGCAGGGGAAAGAGGTCGCGCAGGGAGAGGTCGGTGAACTCATTGTCCACGGACGGGGAGTTATGCTTTGTTATTACAAGAATCCCGAAGCTACCGATGAGGTTTTAAAAGACGGCTGGCTCTATACGGGAGACATGGCACGAATGGATGAGGATGGATTTATCTATCTGGTGGATCGGAAGAAGGATGTCATTATCTCCGGAGGCGAGAATCTCTATCCGGTACAGATAGAGGATTTCCTGCGTCGAAACGAAAAGATTAAGGATGTGGCTGTCATTGGGCTGCCGGATCCCAGGCTTGGTGAAATCGCGGCGGCGGTTATAGAACTTAAGGAGGGCGTTTCCTGTACGGAGGAGGAAATAATGAATTTCTGCGAGGAACTTCCCAGATATAAACGTCCCAGAAAGCTTATCTTTGCAAACGTTCCGAGAAACCCTACGGGGAAAATTGAGAAACCTGTTCTAAGAGAACGATACTGTCATGGCAGTCTCGTGGAAGTACAGATTAAAAACTAAGGGAGAAAACAGAAATGGATCTTTTTATCAAGCTTCTTATGCTGATTATATTTTTCGGAGTAATGATTGGAATCGGACTTTATTGTCGCCGGCATGCTACTGATGTAAACGGGTTTGTGTTAGGAGGAAGGAGCGTAGGTCCCTGGCTTACCGCGTTTGCTTACGGAACCAGTTATTTCTCGGCAGTGGTCTTTGTAGGTTATGCGGGACAGTTTGGATGGAAATACGGAATTGCGGCCACATGGGCAGGGCTGGGGAATGCTTTCATAGGCTCTCTTCTTGCGTGGGCTGTGCTGGGACGTCGTACCCGTATTATGACGCAGCATCTGGACAGCGCTACCATGCCGGAATTTTTCGGATATCGTTTTGAGAGCAAACCGTTAAAACTGGCAGCTTCGGCGATTATCTTTATCTTCTTGATTCCATATACGGCAAGTCTTTACAATGGGTTGAGCCGCCTGTTCGGTATGGCATTTGATATTGATTACAGCGTGTGTGTAATAGCCATGGCAGTGCTTACCGGAATTTATGTCATAGCCGGCGGATATATGGCTACGGCCATCAATGATTTTATTCAGGGAATTATCATGATCTTCGGTATTATTGCCGTGATTGTTGCAGTGTTAAACAGTCAGGGAGGTTTTCTTGCGGCGCTTAATGCACTTTCATCGGTGAGTGATGAGACAGTTTCTACAGCGCCGGGCGTTTTCAATTCCTTCTTCGGACCGGACCCGGCAGGGCTTTTAGGTGTGGTGATACTCACCAGTCTCGGAACCTGGGGACTTCCGCAGATGGTACAGAAATTTTATGCCATCAAGAGTGAGAGCGCAATTAATAAAGGTATGGTTATATCCACTGTATTTGCGACCATCGTCTCCGGCGGATGCTATTTTCTGGGCGGTTTCGGACGGCTTTTCAGTGACAGGATCGATATTGCGGCGAACGGCTATGATTCGGTAGTGCCTACCATGTTGTCAGGTCTTCCGACGATATTGATTGCTGTGGTGGTTATTCTGGTGCTTTCAGCCTCAATGTCCACGCTTTCTTCATTGGTATTGGCATCAAGCTCCACTTTGACGCTGGACTTTATTAAAGGTAATATTATAAAAGAGATGGATGAGAAGAAACAGGTTAAATGGATGCGGGCGCTTCTGGTAGTGTTTATTGCGATTTCCGTTGTGATTGCGCTTATCCAGTACCGCTCTAACGTAACCTTTATCGCGCAGCTCATGGGCGTAAGCTGGGGAGCATTGGCCGGAGCATTTCTGGCGCCTTTCCTCTATGGCTTATATTGGAAGCGTACCACGAAGGCGGCATGCTGGGTGAGCTTTTTATTCTCTACCATCGTGATGCTCGCTAATATTTTCTTCCGTTCAAGCTTTCCTACATACCTGCAGTCGCCAATCAATGCCGGTGCATTCTGTATGCTGGCAGGGCTTGTGATTGTGCCCGTGGTGAGTATGGTGACAAAGGCACCTGAGCAGAAGACTCTGGAGAATATTTTCTCCTGCTATGATAAAAAGGTAACGGTTTCTGTGAAGGATTCCATCGGTGAGTAGTATTGAAGGAGGAAAATGATATATGAAAACACTAATGCTTGGTAACGAGGCGGTTGCCAGAGGTCTCTATGAGGAAGGCTGCAGCTTTGTATCCAGTTATCCCGGGACGCCCAGTACGGAGATTACTGAGTGCGCGGCGAAATATGAAGAACTATATGCAGAGTGGGCGCCTAATGAAAAGGTAGCTCTTGAGGCAGCGTTTGGCGCTTCTCTGGCGGGGAAGAGGAGCTTCTGCGCCATGAAGCATGTAGGCTTGAACGTAGCGGCAGACCCTCTTTTTACCATTTCTTATACCGGCGTTAACGCGGGACTTTTGATTGGTGTGGCCGATGATGCCGGTATGCACAGCTCGCAGAATGAGCAGGATTCCCGCCATTATGCACAGGCGGCGAAGATTCCCATGCTGGAGCCATCCGATTCTGCGGAGGCGCTTAGCTTTACGAAGCTTGCCTATGAGCTTTCGGAAGGATTCGATACGGCGGTGTTAATTAAGATGTGTACCCGCGTGAGCCATTCACAGAGCGTAGTGGAGACGGGGGAGCGGATACTCCCGGAGCAGAAAAAATATGAAAAGAATCCCGGGAAATATATTATGATGCCGGGTAATGCGAAGAAACGTCATCCGGAGATAGAGGAGCGTACTAAAGCGCTGACAGCATGGGCGGAAGCGGCGGAGATTAACCGGATTGAAGAGGGAAGTGATAAGTCTTATGGTATCATTACTTCCTCAACCAGCTACCAGTATGTGAAAGAGGCATGTGGAGATACCTATCCTGTTCTGAAACTGGGAATGATCTGGCCTATGCCGGAGCAGAAAATCAGGGATTTTGCGGCTTCCGTAGATAAATTGGTGGTAGTGGAGGAACTGGATGGTTTTATTGAGGCTCACTGCAAGAATCTTGGTCTTTCGGTATCCGGAAAAGATATGTTTTCAAATGTCGGGGAGCTGAGCCAGAATCTGGTGAAAGAAAAATTAGGAGGGACGGTGCAGACTGGAGCTTCTCTGGATGAGAATATTCCTGCCAGACCGCCGGTGATGTGTGCAGGCTGTCCCCACCGCAGCATCTTTTATGTTCTGAAAAAAATGAAACTTACGGTACTCGGAGATATCGGCTGCTATACATTGGGAGCAGTACCGCCGCTTGGCGCAATTGACACTACTGTGTGTATGGGCGCTTCTGTCTCCGGACTCCATGGCTTCGTTAAGGCGAATGATGAAGAGTGGGCAGGAAGAACTGTGGCAGTCATAGGCGATTCCACATTTATTCATTCCGGCGTCACCGGACTGATTAATATCGCTTATAATGAGTCCAACGCTACGGTGATTATACTGGATAATTCCATCACCGGCATGACGGGACATCAGCAGAATCCGACTACAGGCTATAACCTGAAAGGGGATCCCTGTACGAAGATTGATCTGGAGAGCCTGTGTCGTGCTGTCGGAATCAGACGGGTGAGAGTGGTAGATCCTTATGATATGGCAGCCTGTCAGGAGGCGATTGAGGAAGAACTTTCGGCAAAAGAGCCTTCCGTTATCATTTCCCGTCGTCCTTGCGCATTATTGAAGTATGTGAAACATCCGGGACCCATCTGTTCCGATACGGAAAAATGTAAGGGCTGCAAGGCATGTATGAACATCGGTTGTCCGGCAATAAGCATGGAGAACGGCAAGGCAAAGATTGACGCTACGCTTTGTGTGGGGTGCGGAGTCTGCAAACAGCTCTGTAAATTTGATGCACTTGACTAAGAGATGAAGATTTTCTAAGGCGTCATGATACGCCGCCTAAGAAAATCTAAATCATTTCTGGATGGAGATAAAAGGCTGTGTCAGGAAAGCGCAGAAAGAATGGAGATAAAATATGGAAACTAAGAATATTATGATTGTGGGTGTAGGTGGACAGGGCACCCTGCTTGCCAGTAAACTTCTGGGGCGTCTGCTCCTTGGCAAAGGATATGATGTGAAAGTCAGCGAGGTGCATGGTATGAGCCAGCGGGGAGGAAGCGTTGTCACTTATGTCCGTTGGGGTGACAGGGTTTACTCACCCATTATAGACAAAGGACAGGCGGACTGCATTTTATCTTTTGAACTTCTGGAAGCAGCCCGCTATACGGAATATTTAAAGCAGGGCGGCAGGATTATCGTCAACAGTCAGCAGGTCAATCCCATGCCGGTGATTGCGGGGGCGGCAGTTTATCCGGAGAATCTGGAAGAGAAGCTTGCGACGCTTGGCATTAAAGTGGACGCGATCGATGCGCTTGCTCTGGCGGAAGAGGCGGGAAGCAGCAAGGCTGTGAATCTGGTACTCATGGGCAAGTTGGCCAATCACTTTGACTTTACATCGGAAGAGTGGATGGAGGCAATTGAGCATAGCGTGCCGGCAAAATTTCTGGAGCTTAATAAGAAAGCATTTGAACTGGGACGAAGCGCGTAATGCGAAGAGGACAGGCAGGCAGGCTAAAAATAGAAAATATAGTTGACAAATTTGGATTGATTGCATACAATCTAAATCAAGAATTGTGAAAAATTTAATTTTGCACAATTAATATATGAGGGAGGATAGAAGGAGTTTTAATACTATGCCAAACAACAAATACGACAGCTTAAAACTTGAAAATCAGTTATGTTTTCCGCTCTATGCCTGTTCCAAAGAAGTGATAAGAAGATATAAGCCGTATCTGGATAAGCTTGATTTGACATATACACAGTATATTGCAATGATGGTAATGTGGGAGAAAAAAGAAGTAACAGTCAAGGAACTTGGAAAATGTCTTTATCTGGATTCCGGCACGCTCACTCCTGTGCTGAAAAAGCTGGAGGAAAAAAATTATGTGGTGCGGAACCGCTCTCAAGTAGATGAACGTAATCTGATCGTATCCATTACACAGGAAGGCGAAGACTTGAAGGAACAGGCAGTTCAGATACCTGCAAGCCTGGGATCCTGTGTCAATGTGGAACCGCAGGAGGCGCAGCAGTTATACCGGCTTCTGTATAAACTACTTGACGGGCTATCTTAACCCGGTTATCTATTTTCAAAGAGACTGATGAAATCGGACGGGTGCGTTTTCTTTGAGCGAAGGGAAACAGTGGTGACGCTTCCGGCTGAAAGCGTCAGTAAATAATAATGTGGAACGATTGTATGGAACACAGCAGGAGGTTATCATGAAATACAGACTTGACCGATACGGTAATCAGATTTCTCAGCTTGGTTATGGCTGTATGAGATTCAGCAGAAAAGGAAATACCATCGACTATGACAAGGCCGAGAAAGAGGTTCTTCTTGCCATCGAAAAGGGTGTCAATTATTTTGATACCGCTTATATTTATCCCGGCAGCGAAGAATGTCTCGGACGGATTCTGGATGAAAACAAATGCCGTGATAAGGTATATATTGCAACAAAGCTTCCGCAGTATATTATTCGTTCCTCTGCGGCAATTGATAAAACCTTTAACGAGGAGCTGTCTCGTCTCCGCACAGATCATATTGATTACTATCTGATGCATATGTTCACGGATCATGCGGAATGGGAGCATCTTAAGTCTCTGGGTATTGAGGATTGGATCGCGCGCCGGAAGGCGGAAGGCCGTATCCATAATATCGGATTTTCCTACCATGGCGATACAGAAATGTTTCTGAAGATATTGCATGCCTATGACTGGGACTTCTGCCAGATCCAATATAATTATCTGGATGAGAATGCTCAAGCCGGAAAGAGAGGGCTTCAGGCGGCGGCAGAGAAAGGGATTCCGGTGATCATTATGGAGCCTCTCCGCGGCGGTAAGCTGGTCAACCTGCCGGATAAAGCGAAAGAGATACTTGCGTCTGACAGCAAGGGCTATACGCCCGCTGAACTGGGGCTGCGCTGGCTGTGGGATCAGCCGGAAGTCAGTTGCGTGCTTTCCGGCATGAACTCTGAGGATATGATAAACGAGAACATCCGCATCGCATCAGAGAGCGATCCGGGACATTTTACAGAAGAAGACAGGAAGATCGTTGAGCAGATTAAGCAAGTCATTCGTGAGCGGGAAAAGGTGGGCTGCACGGGTTGTCGGTACTGTATGCCCTGCCCTAAGGGAGTGGATATTCCGGGCAATTTCTATTATTATAATTTAATGTATATGGAGAAAAAGTCCACCGCACGTTTTGAGTTTGCTCAGAACATGGGGCTGCGTAAGGAACCCGGTTTTGCATCACAGTGCATTGGGTGCGGCAAGTGTGAGAAACATTGCCCTCAGCATATCAATATCCGTGAAAAACTGAAGGAAGCCGATCACGAACTCAGACCTCTGCCCTACAAGATCGGCATCAACGCAGCACGCAAATTTATTATTCGATAAGCATCCGGTTCAGGGAAGTGTGCATTCGCTGACTGGACGTTGAATCTAAGTTATGATATACTGATGTTGTAGCAATGCAATTCATAATCATAATATAGAAAGTGGGTGATTGTATGCCAACTAGCTTAGAGGTTACAAAAGCTGCTATTGACGATTTCAAAAAAATCCAGAAATATATGATGTTGGCTAAAAAGGAAAATGCCGTTGAAACATATGCAGAATTGAAAGACGAATATTTAGCTTTAAAAGCAATTTTACAAATTTCCGGTGTTAACTTAACAGATATTGACAAGATAAAAGAGTAACATTATAAAATATGTTATTGCGCATAACAGGGTGTAAAGTCTATTAAATTATTAAGATTTTACACCCTGTTAATTTTAATCTGAATATATATTAATAAGTTTCTTTACTACGCAACGGAAAGTTGCCTGAAAAAAATCAAATGTATACAATTGTTGGTGGCGCAAGTTAAGCCTTTTCATTATGGTTGTAATATAGCCAACAACCACGCTGCAAGCAACGGAGTTGTTGACCCTCGGGTATTTGTAAAACCATGAAACATGAATTCTGTTCGTGGGAATAGAAAGGAAGGCGTTTGCATCATGAACAAACAAGCAGTCATATCGGCAAAGCATTTGAAAAAAGCTTTTGGCAAAGGCGAGAGTATTCAGGTTATTTATTCGGACCTGAATATTGATGTTTACAAGGGAGATTTTACTGTTATCATGGGTTCATCGGGGGCAGGAAAGTCCACCCTGATGTATTCCCTTTCGGGGATGGATAAGCCTGACGGCGGGGAGATTCACTTTGACGGAACGGACATCACGAAGTTAAACAATGACAAATTAGCTGTGTTTCGGCGGAAACAGTGTGGATTCGTATTCCAGCAGATTTATCTGATTGAAAAGATGAACCTTATGGATAATGTCATTACGGCAGGGGTACTGACAAGCAAAGACAGGGAAGACATCAAAAACCGTGCAAAAGAGCTGTTTTCTTTGGTAAATATTCCTGAAAAAACATGGAAAAAAACATCTTCTCAGATTTCCGGGGGCGAAGCCCAAAGAGCAGGTATTGTCAGGGCAGTGATTAACAGTCCCAATGTACTTTTTGCAGATGAGCCCACAGGTGCGTTAAATTCTGCAAATTCAGGGGCAGTTCTTGATGTTTTTACCTCACTTCACGAGAAAGGGCAGAGCATCGTCATGGTTACGCACGATAAAAAATCAGCTCTGCGGGGAAATCGTATCATTTATATTAAAGATGGAAAAATATATGGAGAGTGTGATCTGGGAAAGTTTGAGCAGGACGATACAGAAAGAACAGAGAAACTTGATAGATTTATCAAAGAAATGGGGTGGTAAAAAATGAAGCTTGGCATAATGATTCTTCGAATCATGAAGAAAATATCCACTCTGACTCTGCATAATCTGAATAAAGCGAAAGGACAATACATATCCTTTGGAGTGTTTATCTGCCTGACCGCATTTATTATCAATATTGCCCTTGTGCTTGCTTTTCAGACATTTAACGCTTATGATGGCTTGTTTGATAAGCTTGACACAGCGGACATTAATTTTATCATTCCACAGATTCAGGATAATAAAGATCTGCTCACAGGAGTGGAAGAAATTGAAGGGGTGTCATTTGTTGAAAAGCATGGCGGGGTATTTACGCCGGTAACAGTCCGTGAATTTGCAGGCTCTGATTTTGACATGAATACTGTTTTCTACAATCTTGATGAGGAAAGAACACTAAATCTGCTTACTGTTACGGAATATTCCGAAAAAAGTGACAATTCTGTTTATATTCCCATGTATATGAAAGAATTGGGCGGTTTTGCAGAAGGCGGCAGTATTGCCTATTCCATAGATGGCAAGGAGCATATCTATGATATTGGCGGAATTGTATCGGAAATGCAGTATGGAAACTACGGTACTGGGATGATTGGCGGATATTTTCCGCAAGGTGTCTATGAGGACTTTGCGGATGAATATAGTGACAATGTCATTGCGGAATACTCCTTAAAAACAATCAGCAGCGCGGATTTAAGCGAAGTGAAAAATACTGTCTCCGAAATGTTAAGAGAAAAAGGAATTGCATTATTAAATATCAATGACAGGGACACCGCAAAGCAAACCAGAACGATGGTTTGTACCCTGCTTATCGTTATATTTTTAGCGCTTGCGACGATTATACTTGTAGTGAGTATTTTCCTCAGTAACTTCCGGATACGAAGCGCAATTGAAGGCGAGCTGGCACAGATGGGTGTATTAAAAGCGGTCGGTTATACGAGCAATCTGATTATTGCGTCAACAATTATGCCCTACATGCTTGTAGGAATTGTTTCTACAGTAATCGGAATAGCCTTGTCTTATGCGGTTTTGCCTTCCATAGCCGGTATTTTGGCAATCCAGTCAGGATTTTCTTATACGCCTGATTTTGATATAATGGCTTTACTTATTGTAATACTGACACTGACATGTGCAATATTGCTTTTTTCCTACCTTTCAGCAGGGAAAATACATAGACTGGAGCCGATCAATGCCATAAGAGGCATCACCGGAGACGAGTCGGCGGGACAAAATATATTACTATTTATTGTTTCATTTGGTATTATGGTGCTGCTGTCTTTCGCGGGAACGCTCCTATATAATGTAAATGTCAAGCCGGATAATTTTATGAATACCCTTTCAGAAGAATTACCGTCCGTTATTTTTATGGCAGAGGATGAAAAAATGCCGGAACTTAAGGAACTTCTTGAAAACGACAGTCGTGTAAAGCTTTTTATGGAATATGCTTCCGTACCTGTAAGCTATGAAGACGGAAGTCTTACGGCCTTTGTGTGTGAAGATTTTTCAAAAGCAATAAATGATATATGTTATGAGGGCAAAAGTCCAGTGAAAGATAATGAAATTGCAGTAGGAAATGCAATTTCGGACAGGTTTCCTATCGGTAGTGAAATAGAGCTGATAGTAGGCAATCAATCGGCAAATTACATTGTAACCGGGTATATTCAAAGTGTTAATAATGCAGGAGCGGTATGTCAGCTGACAAGTGGAGGATACGAAAAAATCGGTGAAGCAACGAATTCCGTCAATGTTTACTTATATGATAAAAATGCCGCTGCCTTTATAAAGGAGTATGAAGAAAAACACGATGCAGTCATCAAGTCGTCAGTAAATTTTGAACAGATGAGTGAAAACGGCAGAATGATGTATACGGGTATTGTTTCTGTGATTGTGATGATTCTGTTTGTGATTTCCGTTCTGATGGTGCTGCTTGTGATGTATGTAATCATAAATTCAATGATAAGCAGGCGCAGACAGGAATTCGGTATCTATAAAGCGATTGGATACACAAACAGGCAGCTTACGGTTAAGACCGCGCTTGAGTTTATACCCGTTGTGGCTGTGGCGTCAGTCATTTCGGCAATAGCCGGGCTGTGGTATCTTCCCGCAATCAACAATATCATTTTTTCCATGATTGGGGCTGTAAAAAATCATTTTGAAGTATCTGTCTGGATATTGATTGCATTTGCTATGATGTTTACTGCGGTAGCATTTCTAATCAGCGTACTTCTTTCAGCACCGATTAAAAAAATTACGGCATATTCACTTCTAAAAGATTGAAAAAGACGAAATGATTTTCTGAGGAGTCAACGGATACCGTCTAAGAAAATCTAAGTATCGTAAGACAGGCAAAGTTCGTCTTGAAGAATCACTTTTAGGAGATTCTTCTGAAATAGTTCATGCAGAAGAATGTGCATTGAGGAAGGAGCGCTAGTATGAATTTTTCTGAAAAATTAAAGGAAATACGAAAAAAAGAAGGTATCTCACAGGAGCAGCTTGCCGAGAGAATCGGTGTTACAAGGCAGGCGATTACGAAATGGGAAACCGGAAAAGGTTTACCGGATGTTGAAAACATGGTAATCATAGCAGAGATTTTTAAGACGACCATAGATGATCTGCTTATGGATTCCGTCACAAAGAAAACCCCGGAAACATTTGCGTATACCAGTGAAACAATTTATGACATTGACTGCGAAAAACATTTTGATGTCAATATTGGCAGTGCGGCTACGATCATGCTGTCATCAGGAGGTGATGAGAAGCTGCATGTCAAGCTGGCCTCTGAAACTCTTGAGAATATAGACTCCATGCTTAAGATAAAGTTGGATGACAGGAAAAACAAGCTTGATGTATTTTGTCTTAACAAAAATAAGCTAAGCCGCTATGAGGCGGAGGAGTCGCTGACAGTTGAGATTATTCTTCCGAATAAATATTCTGATGTCTGTGAGATTGCAGCCAGTGTTAAGCTTCTTGCAATAAGTAATCTTCATCTGAACCGTTTAGAATATGACGGTGATGCAGAGCAGGTTTTGATTTCAGACAGCAGTGGAAGTTTGGAATTCACGGCAAAGACAGATTATGAAATTACGGTTGATAAGATTGCAGGAAGATTGGATATAAACCAGTGGAAGGCAAAAGCAATCATTCATATTCCGGAAGAAAATATGGTAAATGTTACTAATAAAGGCAGAAAATGTAATGTTTATTATGTAAAAGAAGGGAAAGCAGCAGAGTGTGAAAATGTTGCTGGCAGCGAAAGTGAAATCTGTGTTTCGGGAATATTTTCAGAGCTGGTCGTGGATTTGGTGAGGTGATTAAAAATTAAGAGGGCTGATGTCTTAACTGGTCCATAAGGGTTATGTTGCGTTAATTGAAATAAGATAATAAAATATAGACAAGGGTGTAGAGACGATTAAGCAGGAGAAGGCGCCAATAGAGCCGGAAGCATTTAAGGGTGAAGAAATCAGGCTGATAGAAAGGCAAGGATATTAGCATGAAGATAGCCATTGTTGATGATGAAATAAGAGAACAGGAAATCATTGCAAAGTATATAGGAGAATGGGCGGAGGCTAAGAGAGTATTAGTGGAATTCAACTGTTTTGACAGCAGTGAAGAATTTCTTTTCTCATGGGAAGATGTCAAGGATTACGCGCTTCTTGTCCTTGATATAGAGATGGGTGAAATAAGCGGTCTGGAACTGGCGAAAAAAATACGCTCCGAGGACAAAAGGATTCCCATTATTTTTGTCACCGGCTATGATGAGTATATGCAGTATGGTTATGATGTATCAGCTCTTCACTATTTGATAAAGCCGGTGAATAAGGAAAAGCTGTTTCAAGCGCTTAATAAGCTGTCCGAGGAGGAAGAAACCGTAAAGAGCCTTATATTAAATTCCGAAAATGGGGTAAGGCGTATTCAAATAAATAATGTCTTATATGTAGAGGCAGCCGGGCACGGAAGTATTATACATACAGTAGATGAGGTGATTCGTCTGAAAGAATCCTTTGGTGATATTGAAAAACAAGTACATCCGTTAGGTGAAGCAGTTAAATGCCATAGGGCATATCTTGTGAATCTGAGGTTTGTTTCTGCCATTCAGAATGCAAATCTTATTTTGGATAATGGTGAGAATCTTCCGATTGCAAGAGGCCGGATGAAAAATGTTCAGCATGAGTTTTTGAAATACTATAGAAGCGGGCAGAGGTGAAAGACATGGGGTTAACAATAGCAATAATCATTATAACGATAGTTTTGATCAATGCCGGGTTGTGGATTTTTTTGATGCCATGGTATGTAGATCAGAAAATAAGCCGGTTTCAAAATGAGTTAGTTGACAAGCATTACGCTGAGGTTGAGACTATGTACCGGAAAATGCGTGGCTGGAGGCATGATTATCATAATCATATCCAAGTGTTAAAAGCGCATATGGAGTTTAGCCGTTACGATGAAGCAAAGCAGTATCTTGATATGTTAAATGATGATCTGACTACCGTTGATACCGTTATCAAGACAGGGAATGTTATGGTAGATGCCATTTTGAACAGCAAACTCACCATGATAAAGGAGAAAGGAATTCATGTAGATGCAACTGCAATTGTGCCGCAGAATGTTCCGTTTTCCGGGATTGATCTGTCTGTACTTATTGGAAATCTCTTAGATAATGCCATGGAAGCATGCATGCAGATCGTAAATAAAGATGAGAGCTTTATCAGGATCTATATTGATATAGTAAAAAAGCAATTATATATTTCTGTTACCAATTCCATGAATGGGAGAGCAAAGAGAAGGGGATTACAGTATCTTTCGACAAAAGTTGGGCTTCACGGTTTCGGGCTGATCCGAATTGACAGGATCGCGTCGAAATACGGTGGGTTTATTAACAGGCAGAATGAGGAAGGCGTATTTGCAACGGAGGTCATGCTGCCGCTTCTATAAAAAATGCAATTCATGCGCGTAGAGATACAACTCGTGCGGAATTGCTTTTTTTATGTCAATATTAATATAGAATAGCTTTGCATGTATCCGGATCAACTAAATTGAAAAGAGGAAACGTATGAATCATAAAAAATATTCATTAGGAAGAAATATAATATTTCATTTAAAAAGTGCAAAGCAGTGGAACAAGTGGGTATGTTATTTCCAGTTTTTGGATGTGGTTCCCAATATGGCGGCAACATTTCTCGGAATATGGTTACCCTCGTTAATTGTTTCCGAACTGCAGGGCGGAGTATCACTGAAGGCGCTGATGGCGAGTATTATCATCGTTTCATTGGGAATGCTGATCAGTAATGTAATTGATACCGGTATGACACAATATTTGTACCGTAACGGATTGTCATTGACTCTGTATTATGACAAGTTGTCATTTGAAAAGATTATGAAGATTGATTATGATCTGTTGGAAAGTAAGGATGTCCGTAAGCTGGTGGGAAATGTCTGGGATACGCTTCGAAATGAATTTGTAATCCGCTGGTCTGTAACGTCTATGCCGGTACTTATTGTTTCTGTTTTCAGTTCGGTTTTATATGGGGTATTGCTTTGCCGGGTCAATTGGGTTCTGGTATTGATGCTCATTGTAACAATAGGAGTCAATGCTTTCCTGCTGAAACAGGTGAGAGATGTACATGGTAAAAATCATGAGGAACTTTCCAGGTATACAAAAGCCGTATCATATATCAGTCGTCATGCGATGGAGAGAAGTGACGGAAAAGATATCCGTATTTATCAGATGCAGGATTGGTTTTTAGAAAAGTATGATGCTGCCATTTCCGGCATGGATCGTATCTACGGGAAAATACATACACAGTATTTTTTTAGAAAATTTAAGGAGTTAGGATTCGGATTTATTGCGGAATTGTTTTCTTATGGATACCTGACATATTTGCTGTCAGAGGGGAGATTATCTGTTTCTGAGTTTGTTTTTTCAGTGGGACTTGTCAGGACCTTTTTGAGCAACTTTTCTACATTGGTCTATATGGTACAGAATCTCAATAGTATCCATGCATTTCTTACTTATATCAGAAAACTGCTGGATCTGCCGGAAAAGGAAGAAAAGGAATTTTTTCATACTGATAGGAGTAAGGGTGCGGAGGTTACATTTAAGGATGTTTCTTTCCGATATCCGGATGAAGATGCGGAGGTGTTAAGTAATATTAATATTACGATTCATTCCAATGAAAAGCTTGCGTTAATAGGATTAAACGGCGCAGGTAAAACAACCTTTGTAAAATTACTGTGCGGTTTTTATAAACCGACAAAAGGTGAAATTTTCGTGAATGGAATACCGCAGAGCGAATATGACAGAGATGAGTATGTGAGTCTTGTATCCGCACTGTTTCAGGATTCTATGCTGTTTCCGGTAACGGTTGACGAGAATCTGACAGGTTCTGCGCAAGAGCAGACAGATACAAAGAGACTTAAGTATGTTTTGGAGCTGTCAGGATTTGAAGAGCGATACGAAAGCTTTCCACAGGGCGGAGAAACAAAAATGGTCCGGGAGGCAAATGAGAATGCAACGGATATTTCCGGCGGCGAAAAACAGAAATTGCTGTTTGCGAGAGCATTGTATAAAAAGGCACCGCTCATGATTCTGGACGAGCCAACGGCTGCTTTGGACCCGATTGCGGAAAACGAGTTGTATCTTAAATATGGAGAGGCGGCTAAGAACCGCACCGTCGTCTTTATATCCCATCGCTTATCCAGTACCAGATTCTGTGACAGGATTGCGTTACTGGAAGGGGCTCATATTATCGAAGAGGGTACTCATGAGGAGCTTATATTAAAGAACGGCCGCTATGCAGAGCTCTTTGAAATGCAGAGTAAATATTATCGGGAAGGGGAGGTCGGATAATGAAGAAGAAAGATTTTGAAAATCTGTGGTTTTTGTTGAAAGCCGTTTATCGACAGGAAAAGAAAACCTTTTATATTGGTGTGGGAAACGCCGTCTTAGAAGCCGTGAATCCCTATATTTTTATGGTTCTGCTGGGAATGATCGTAGATGCGGCTTTTGGCGGTATGGACTTAAAAGGTATATTACTGATGATCGGAACCATTATGGGAGCGAAGTTTGTTTTAGAGGTTTTGCAGTGCCGATTAAATGAAAGTTTCAGTAAAAAAATGATAAATTATCCTAAGGAATTTGCCAGCAGGGATTTAAATCTAAAGGCGCTGACTATGGATTATGAGTATTTGGAAGATGCGCATGCCAGAGATATTCGTTTCCGTTCTTTTCAGAAATCATTTTACGGAGTGGGCGGCTGGTTGATGATGGGAGTGTATTTTATGTTAAAACACGGGTTATCCATTATCATCTCTATTTGTATTGTAGTGCCCATGTTTAAAACAGTTCATAATGAAAGAAATTCTTTTGCCAGTTCAGCGTGGTGCTCTGTTTTCATACTTGTATTATTGGGAATTTTAGCATTTTTTAATTGCAGGATAAGTGTCGGGGGCACACGAAAAGCTATGCAGAAATTTTTTGACAGCTCCGCGGCATATAACAAAAAGATGTATTATATGGATTTATTATCCGGTGTAGAGCCGCAGAAGGACATACGGGTGATGAATTTTGAAAATGTGATTAATAATGATGTGGGAAATCTTTTCGGAATGATTCAGGAAAATGAAAAGCAGCAGAATAACATCTACGTGCGCAGAAATTTCTTGCAGAAGGTGATTTTCGGACTTAGCAGCCTGTTTATTTATCTGTTTGCCGGCCTAAGGGCATATGCGGGAGCAATCACTATAGGAAATATGGTTACTTATGCTTCCAGCATGGAACACTTTATTTCTTCTATTAATTCTTTTTCTACGGCAATCGGACATCTGAAGTCGGCAGCCATGTATGCAGAGGACTATAGAGAGTTTATAGAGCTTGGAAAAAGAAAATATGACGGGACGATTCCTGTGGAAAAACGCCGTGACAATAAGTTTTCTGTGGAATTCGTCAATGTATCCTTCAAGTATCCTGGGTCTGATACTTATGCATTAAAAAATATCAACTTAAAGTTTGTCATAGGAGAAAGAATGGCAATCGTGGGTAAGAACGGTTCGGGAAAAACAACATTTATAAAGCTGTTATGCCGCTTATACGATGTGACAGACGGGTGCATTAAAGTGAACGGCATTGATATCAGAAAATATGATTACAAAGAATATTGCAATCTCTTCGCTGTTGTATTTCAGGATTTTCAAATATTTGCATTTCCGGTTGGCGAGAATGTGGCAGCAGGAAGTAAAGTGGATGAAGCGCTGGTCATAGATGCCATGAATAAGGCAGGGCTCGGGGAAAGACTTGAAACGCTGGAAAGCGGTCTTAGTACATGTGTCGGAAAAGACTATGATGAAGAAGGTGTTTCTTTTTCGGGCGGCGAGAAGCAGAAGCTTGCCATTGCAAGAGCGGTTTATAAAGATGCGTCTTTTGTTATTATGGATGAACCGACAGCTGCGCTTGACCCAGAGGCCGAGGCGGAGATATTTGAAGGATTTGATAAGATGGTCGGAAAGAAAACTGCAATTTATATTTCTCATCGTCTGGCTTCCTGCAGGTTCTGCGAGGACATTCTTGTTTTTGACGACGGAAATGTGGTTCAACATGGATCACATGATGAACTTGAGAAGCAGGATGGATTATACAAACAGCTTTGGAATGCACAGGCGCAGTATTATGTTTGACGAAAGTGCAGATAGTAGTCTTCGGCTTTTGAAGGAATGTACATGATAAAGTCCGATTTCACGCTGCCCGAGTTTACATTCTGATGGATCTCAACTTCGCCGTCCCATGCGTCTTTTAGGCACATATCTTCGGGAATGTGGATCATGACGCTCCAAGCCGGTTGACGGCAAAAAACGGCGATATATACATTTTTATATGTGCGTGATATAATATAGACTGTATTTGGGCGACTAAATACAGTCTGTTTTACGTTATGGAGGAAAGTGAATGAGGTTACAGGAAGCATGCGAAAAGTTTAATTCTTTAGCCAATATTAGATTCGGAAAACTTTTCTCTTCGTCTGATATGGATTGGATCATTATCAATAAAGGAAAAACAGGACAGTTATTAGAGCTTGCTCTAGGTATGAATTTATCAAGTACAAGTTTGGATTTTGAAGATGGAGAACTAAAAACAAATAAATGTGATTCTAGAGGGAATCCAAAGGAGACAGTATTTATTACGCAGATTAGCAGTGTAATTGATGAGCTGATTCGTTATGATGGGTTTGTGCACACTTCGAACGGTAAGCATATTCAGGTGAGAAGTAAAGATTCGATGCCATATCATCCGATTTATTCTAATATCTATGGGAGAGAGGTTTCAGATAAGAATCACGCTTTTTATTTTCAGAAGCAATTTGTATATGATATCAAGCGTATAAACAGCGTATAAATAATTTGGGTTTATTAAATATGAAAAATAATGCAGTTGAAAATAGAATCATAGAGCTATGTAAAAAGAACAATAAATTCAAGTTCTTTTCGAGTGATGATTTTGAATAATGTACGGAGGTGTGAAATGGGAAGGTTAGTTAAAGAGTTTCCGGACGGTTCTTTTTTGGAATATGACAGAGGAAAGATAGATTCCTGGTGTGTATATATGACAAATCCAGATGGTGTACGTAGACCTCCTTTGGACAGGGATTATTTTAATGAGCTGAAAGCATTAGCCGATGAATATGGAGCTGAACGCGTATATAGAGACTTTGTTGATATTTATGATTCAACGACAAGAGATATTGATGAAAACGTATTAAAACATATTACACAGATGGCGAAAACATATGGTGATCCTTTGGAGGTGGATAAATTATTTACAACGTTTTACATGGCCATGACTTCAGAAGAGAATTATCCAAACACAAAACTTGGTAGAAAAATCAAACGACTTGCAGCATATGAGATATTGTTTGGCGGGAGAGATGTAGACAATGCAGTTGTGTTTATGAAAAGAATGGGCTGGAAAGAAATAGACGCATTGTGTTGTGAGAGGGGATTTTGAGAATGGCTACTAATAGATACGGTGGCCGAGTATATCTTCAAAGGCCGGCAAATCTGTACAATGGATTTGATTTTTGTGTTTGTGTTGAAAATGCTGATTATGCTGAGCCGGGAAAAATGTGAAAGTGAGATGTTTATATGGCATTTAAAAAAATGGGACCTTTTGTAAAATGGGCCGGAGGAAAGAATCAGTTGCTGGATAAGCTGCATAATAGAGTTCCAAATAGCTATGGAACATATTATGAACCTTTTATTGGTGGCGGGGCTTTGTTATTAAATGAAAGGCCTAAAAAGGCAATTATAAGTGATGTTAATGAGCAACTTATAAATATATACCTTCAGTTAAAGGCTGATCCGCGTGCTGTTATTAGAGAGGTAAAAAGACTTGATGAGGGAATTTGTGATAAAGATTATTATCTTGTGACGAGAGAGGCCTACAATAAAAAAATACAAGCGCATGAATTAGATGCAGAATGTGCAGCGTTGATGATATGGATTAACAAGCATTGTTTTAATGGTTTGTATAGAGTTAATGGCAAGGGATTATTCAATGTGCCATACAATAATAAGCAGACTGGCAATTCAATTGATGAAGCAAATCTTATGAGTATCGGTTATTTTCTGAAAAATTCAAATGTCGATATTCTTTGCCAAGATTTTGAAATTACATGTGATTCAGCCCAGGCAGGAGATTTTGTGTATTTTGATTCGCCATATATTCCGGTAAGTGAAACTGCTAATTTTACAGATTATACAAAGGATGGTTTTACTTATGAGGACCATGTTCGTCTGGCAGAATTATATAAGCGTTTGGCGGATCGTGGCGTAAAAGTTATGCTTAGCAATCATGATGTGCCATTGGTTTATGAACTGTATGATGGATTCAAAATCGAAAATGTGGATGTAAGAAGAAGCATTAATAGCGATGCCAAGAAACGAGTTGGCAAGGAAGTAATTATTACGAATTACGAGGTATAGGTGATGGAAGAATATTTCGCAAAATCTATCAATCCTTTCTATGAAGCAGACGCAGAGATATTGATATGTGAAGATACATTTAAGGCGCTGGAAGCTATGAAGGCAGAGAGCGTTGATATGGTTTTTGCGGATCCACCATACTTTCTTAGTAATGATGGAATTACATGCCAGGCTGGCAGAATGGTTTCGGTAAATAAAGGAAAATGGGATAAGGTTGATTCCCTGGAAGAAAAACATAATTTTAATCGACGTTGGATTCGTTTGTGTAAGAAAGTAATTAAGCAAAATGGTAGCATTTGGATAAGTGGTACACTCCATAATATTTATAGTATTGGTATGGCTTTGGAGCAGGAAGGTTTCAAGATTATTAATAATATTACGTGGCAAAAAACAAATCCACCCCCCAATCTGGCTTGCAGATGTTTTACGCATAGCACTGAAACGGTTCTGTGGGCACAGAAGGCTGATAAAAAATCAAAGCATTTATTTAATTACCAACTAATGAAAGAATTGAATGGCGGCAAGCAAATGAAGGATGTTTGGGAAGGCCCATTAACAAAAAAGGCAGAAAAGACAGAAGGTAAGCATCCAACACAAAAACCAGTGTATTTATTAGAGAGAATCATTCTTGCGTCAACGAATGAAGGTGATGTGATTTTAGATCCGTTTTGTGGTAGTTCAACAACCGGCGTGGCTGCGAAACAATTGGGTCGTAAATATATAGGAATAGATAATTGTGAAGAGTATATTGAGTTGTCCAAGAACAGATTAATAAAATGTGGGGTGAAAGGATGCCAGGGGGAGTGAGCTATATATTAACCAATTTTTTCATTTAATGATTTTGTAAAAATAGGGCTTGAATGTATCGCAAAGATAAGTGGTAGTAAAACTAGCGGGATTGTGGCTTTTGGTGGATTGAATTAGTATTTACCCCTGCAATCTTTACAGTTGCTTTGGTCGCGGTCAACGGTTTCCCTTAGTCCAAAGGCTTCCGATGGTTTGATTTTTCCACAATTAGGACATTCCTTTAAAAAATCACCATTAGAGAATCCAACAATATTGGTTACTCGAAGGTTTTTACCATCGTAACCACTTGTTTTAGAAAAGTTAACAGATTGTGTTGGTAAAGATGTAAATACTTGTCCATTTTCAAGACGTAAAGGTAATGTGTAAATCATAATAATTCCTCCTGTTGATTAAAATTAATTTAAAAGTATAATCTAATATTTGTTTGGAACAAGTCCCCATGTCATATTTCTTCCTGAATTACTCCAATAGGCAATGTCTTGTTCGATAAATAACCATTTGATAACTTTACGGATATGCTCTGGCGTAAACCCAACATCAAAATGAATTAATGAATACTCGTCTTTAGAAACAACATCATTACGAGTTCCTTCATTCGAAAACCATTTTTCAATATATTGTCTTCCGGGTGTTGACCGTACCAGTGCGATCACTGTTATCTCCGAAATTGGTACTGATATGACTCCCTTTTCCAATTCCAAACGCTTATGCTGCTGGGCGGGATTAACCCCCCGGCAACAATGAATTCGCTGGTAAGAAAAAATCTGTCAGAATAACACGTGCCGGTGTCTACCTCAAACCTGCATTGGTACAAGCTGCCCATGCAGCCGTGAAATCTGATAAATCGCCTTACTACAAGCAGAAATATGAACGCATTATGAAGCGCCGTGGCAAAAAACGATCCATTATTGCAATTGCCCGGATGATTCTTACTGCCATTTACCAGATGCTGTCTACCGGTGAAGTATGGAATCCAACCGATTTATACAAGATTGATATGCCTGAACCTTTAAAAGAAAAGCAGAAGGAAAAGGCTATCAAGCAGGCTAAGAAGCTGCTTATCACCGAAGGGATCATTTCTGAATCCCAGCTGGCTTCTTAGTTCTCTAAAACAATACTTTTTCAAAGGTTGCAACGAGACAGCTTGTTAAAGTACGCCATTTATCGGCCGTCCGCTACTTTCTTTCACAGTATGCCCCTTTGCTGATATAAATAAATTATACTATAATTGTTTTGCAAAGTGAATAGGTATTTGATTAAATATTTTCCCAATGAAATCCCTCTTTCAAGAAGTAAATATATGTTTACTTTTTTCGTAGCTTTAACGTTGGTGGATGGGATGGTATAATTTGTTTATCACAGTGATGGGAGAAATATAAAATGAACGAAACTTGGAGAGAAAAATATCAAACATTGCTTTTTAATAGAAATGTTTCTTTAAATAGAGTAAATAACTATGTAAATAAGCATGTTCCTAAATATCTTTATAAATATAGAAAATTTGATCAATATTGGGAAACTACATTATTTGATGGTCAATTATATTTTGCTGAAGCGATAACTTTAAATGATCCCTTTGATTGCCATACATTTATTGATGTTAAAAGATATAGTGAATTTATGAATACATTCGCAAGCAAATATGTATTTCCTGAGATTGAATATGATAAAATTTGTGAAGTTTATAACTCAAGAATGGAAAATAATTTAAAACGCCAATGTTTAAAAATAAAACAGGGATTTCTATTAACATGCTTTAGCGAAGATGTTAAATCCATACTTATGTGGTCGCATTACGCAGATAGTCATAAGGGATTTTGCATTGAATATGATATGGAGAAAGTTAGTCAGATGTATAGGGATTTTCTTTATCCAGTAATTTATCAAGACCAATGCTATGATTTTACTGAAATGGCGATAATGTTAGATGATTCATATTATAGGGCAATGAAAGCATTAGAAATATTAAACGTAAATACTGAATATTGTCTAAAGGATGTTACAAATAATATATATGTTCCGCTATTGATAAAAGCAAAGGAATGGTCGTATGAAAAAGAGTGGAGAATAGTAGTGCCCAAAACTTTTTTTGGATTAAACGATCATTTAATAGATTTAAGTAATGCCATAAGTGGAGTATATATTGGAGCAAATAGTGGTATAACAAATAATATTGATAAAATAATCAAATGGGCAAAAAATAGAAATATCATTATATATAAAATGGAAACAGAAATGGATAGGTATGGTCTTTCGGCTAAAAATATAAGCTAAGTACATTTGATACATTTACAGAAGAAGAGTGTGCATTAAATGAAGCATATAAAAAGGCTGGAATAAAAGAAAGCTCTACCTTAAAGAAAATAAGAGATGACAGGATTGCTGCATATGAAGATATCAGGAAAATTGACGGGAAAAGGCTGTATACATATGAATATGATAAAGACGGAAAATTAATTGAAGAATCAGAAAATATAAATAAACAAATAGCATTATTTGAAAGTGAGATGGTACGTTACGCAGAAAGTAATTTTGATAGTTTTCCATTAATCATGGAAATCGTATATATGAAAATTGTATACCGGACATTGATTTTTAAGCAGATATTAGAAAGAGGACTGTGATTGATGATAAGAAATATGTTTTCTATACAGCTACAACAAGCCAAATGAAGAATGACGTAATGCCAAGGTGCATGCGGTTGGGATAAAGAGGGCACAGACCCTAATAGAGGCAGCACAGAACAGTTAAAGAGGCTGGAGGAAGGAAATTAAATAAGAAAGTAGAGAGAGCAATTATATGAAGTTAATAAAGTGTGAATGTTGTGGTGGAAACCAGTTAAAGAAAAATTCTGGCAATTCAATGATTTGTTCTTTTTGCGGAAGCATATACATATTAGATGAAAATGAAACCATTATGAGTAAGGAAATAACAGATGTAAAAGTTATGTCTTTATTTCTTGATGCTGAAAAATGTAGAAAAACAAAAAATCACATTGATGAGATACAATATCTTATCAAAGCTATAGAATTAGACGAAAATCAAGCAATAGCCTGGGTTAAACTGGGGAGAGCATATAGAGAATCTAATCTTTTGGATAAGGCAATCGATTGCTATGAAAAAGCAATTGGAGTGGATTCTCAATATCCACAAAGTTATACAAATATTGGAGCGGTTTATTTTATTAAGAAAGAGTATGAAAGTGCAATTGAATTTTATGAAAAAGGATTGCCTCTTTTTGATAGACGTGATAAGGATTACCCTGTAGCATTAGCAAATTATGGTATGGCAGTAGCAAAGATGGGCGATAAGAAAAAAGCTGCTGAATGTATTAATCAAGCTGAAAGAATGGGTTATGCATATGCTTCGAAAGCAAGAAAAGCAGCAGGATTGAGTCTGTTTAGCAAATTCTTTTAATGACAGAGTGAGTTTAATTATTATAATAAACTGGATATACGAATGCTTTAAAACGGCACCATTATTTATTGAGATATGAGTGATGGTGTCATTTTATGTATCAGGGGTATTTATGGGATTATTTGTGTGATTCATTCCTGCTCGACAGTGCTGTCCGCTATGATGTCAAGAGCAAGAAATATATTGATACACTGGTCAAATATTATTTTACTGATTTGGGATTGCGTAATGCCCGGCTTAGCTTTCGTCAACTGGAAGGAACTCATGCTATGTAAAATATTATATTTTGTGAATTGAAAATACGGGGATTTAATGTAGATGGCATACGTTGAAAAACAGTATGCTGTAGATACGGGATTTAGAATGGTTAATACGAATCTTGTAAACATCGAAGATACATTTTTCCTTGAAAACATTTTATACAATGAACTGGTGTCGAGAGACTATGAGGTTTTTGTGGGAAAGACATATAAGGGAGAGATTGATTTTGTCGTTATAAGTGGGAAAAGGAAATGCTTCATTCAGGTAGCATACTATTTAAGCGGTAATCAGACGATAGAGAGGGAATTTGGTGCATTTAAGCCGATCAGTGATGCGTCTCCTAAATATGTACTTTCAATGGACAGACTGGATTTTTCAAGGGATGGTATTTCACACATCAACATAGTGGATTTCCTAATTGGAAAGAAGGATATTAATCTCACATAGTGCCACAAATTAAGAAATATCATAGAATTGTGGCACATAGTATAAATTTTGTTGAAAAGAATCGGGAGACCAATGCTTTTCTTTAGATAATACAACAAAGAGGACGCAACCTGGAGAAGAGAGTGGGGATAAGTGAATGGCAAGAAAATATTGTGTAAAGGTAATCATGACAAAAAATACGATGTGAAATTGTTTGCCGGAGTTTATGATTTTTTGGAGATTGCCGTAAATGGTATTAATGTATCATTGATGCATTATCCAATGATGTCGTGACAAAAATCCCATCACAGTTCATTGCATTTGCATGATCACATTCATAGTAAGGGAGACTATGATTTACAGCAAAAAATGATGGGATATTGCGATATGATGTGGGTGTGGAAGCTAATAATTTTTATCCGATATCTATAGAGCAGATAAAAGAATTTTTTGAAATCAACTTGTAGTATTGACCTTGAAACTGGCGCTTCACGATTTTTCAATCGTGAAAGTGACAGCTTGGTTACACTAAAGAGTGACATTATATGCATATATTCATTTAGGTTTGGATGATGCAAGAGAGATAATTTTACTAAGAATGAATTAAAAATATATCAATTTATGCCACGATATGCTATGATAAAGCAGAAAATCATTGCCACAAAAGTGCATAAATATAGCATTTTAAGGAGTTTTAGAGTAATGATTAAAATATTATTCGTCCGCCACGGCACCATGGCGGATAGCCGGGATTTATCGGCACTTGTGGGGCAAAACGGGGCAAACCACGGCTTTTGGGACAGTGGGGTACTACGGTTTTGCTACGATTGAGGGAACGAAAAAGAAGTTATAAAAAATTCATAAAAGTTTTGTTGCATTGACCGAAATAAGATAATAAAATGTAGATAGGAAAGTATGAATTGATACAGAAAAGCCAAACTAACAGAGGAGGTGTTTCTTATGGCAACTTCGAGCATCACGAAAAATTTTGTCATTTCCGGCAAGGAACAGGTGGAGATGTTTGTTAATGCGATTGAAGAATCTGCCCAAAACCGTCCTGTTTATATACCCGTGGCCGCAAGAGAGATAAAGGGAGAAACAGAATTAAGGGAAATGATGAAGCTGCGGAAATTGAAAATAAAGGAGAAAGAAAATGCCGGAAAATGATAAGTTTTTTTCGGTCAATATCCGTGAGTATTTAGCATTAGGGAATGATAAAGAAGCCGGAGAGCCAGCACTTCTTGAGTTGCTTTCCGGTTTTTCCTGTCCAAAGAATCCGGATGTTGAACGGTTTTTGAAGAAAAGCGCCATAGAATTTACAAAGAAGAATCAATCCGTTACATATCTTGTAGTTTCAGCAGAAGATGTCCGCCTGCTTGGGTACTTTACTCTTGCATTAAAGCCGCTGACAGTAAGGGGCGAAACCGTAAGCAATACTGTGAAAAGAAAGCTATTGCGTATTAGTGAGCTGGATGAAAAATCTGATACATACACCATGTCTGCGTATTTGGTCGCACAGCTTGGGAAAAATTTCACAGAAAGCGAAGGAAAAGAGATTACTGGGGAAGAACTACTCAAACTGGCATGGGATAAGATTAAGGAGATACAGTATCTGGGCGGCGGCATGGTAACATTTTTGGAAGCTGAAAATGAGGAAAAGTTGTTAACATTTTATCATGATAATCGTTTTTCGCAGTTTGATACCAGACAGACCGCATCAGATACAGATGAGCCACATGAATTGGTACAGCTTTTAAGGATGCTTTGATATGCAATAGTGATAATTTCAAAACAGATTTTTTCTCTGATGTGTTATAGCGGCACAGGCGGCTATTTCCAATTGATGCCATAGGAATTTTTGAACTATCAGGCAAAAGTATAGAGAAATGGCTTGAAATCAAGGGATTTCAGGCTTGGAGGAGTTCGCCAGAGTGAGTAGTGGGCCTCTCTTTTTGGGCTTTTTTGATGCCGCTGATAAAGTGGCGATAGGGGAGAAATTACACTATCAGGCAAAAATCAGTAGTTTCCGTGTTAGTATCCGAGTTTTGCGTGAAAGTATAGGGGGTTCCGTGATAGTTTGGAGTTTCGCCTGTTTGTAGAAAAATGTTGTTGAATTTTGCGTGGTGTAGTCTATTACTTGCCTGTTTCAAACTTTTGGAAAAGTATTATGTGAGAAGAAAGCGAAGCAGAGACCTTTTTAGGGTTAGAGGAGAACTTTATACTTTTCATATTGTGCCCTATGAGTTGACAATTATTTTTTGTGCTGTTTTTCGGATAGTAAATATAGGTGAAATGTGGTAAAATATTTACGTATTTCTGAAATAACATCAAAAGTAACGATAGAAAGCTGGCTTTAAACATTTATACCCCGTAGAACACTTTCTGCAAGAATATAGGGAGATTGATGCTTACGGTAAAGTCTGCGGTGACCACAGGAAGGGAAAAAGGATTTAGCTCCGGTTCTTTCTTCTCCAGCTAGTAGCTTAAGTGAAGAGCAAAGGCTTGAAGTGTGGCGAACGTGGGGATTGAAAGCCCGGAAAGGTTATCAGATATGAGTGAAAGGATAATAGATGGTCTGAACGAATATGTATCGTTCATTCTCAATTTGGATCAATCCATTTATTTGAATGAGTCTATAAAAGACTTAGGCGAGATGAGTCATCAAAACAATTTGCAGACCATTTCGAAAGATAAATTCAACGAGCTAGATACCAGAAAAAGCGTGGTCAATTATCTAGAATATTTCACAAAACATGAACACGATTTAAATGAAATTACGAAGAAGTTTGACTCTGTATTAGATAGCTTTGCTAATCCTGTAAAAGGTTCTGTCGATTATGAAACATCAAATCCTGTTTTTTTCTATCGGGGACAATATAACGCAGCCCATGCTTTACAGACAGGTATTTATCGGGGGAATAATCAGCGCAAAGAAGATTTCCTTTACCATGAGATGCTTGTGAGATGCCACGATGAATTTAGAGACACATCACATTTAGAGAAGCTTGTTATTATGCAGCATTACGGATGTCCTACAAGGATGCTCGATATTACATCAAATCCTTTAGTTGCTCTATTCTTCGCTTGCAAAAATTACGGTGATTCTCCCTGTGATGAGGGCATGGTGTTTGTCTTCTATGTAAATTCAGATGAGATAGCATATGCGGATAGTGACCGGGCATTGCTACTATCCTGTCTCCCAAGATTCAGTATGGCTGATAAGAATCATCTGATAGATATAGCTATAAAGCATTTATCTGATGAGAGTTTTCCGTTAGATGATCAGAGATATGAGGATGGAATAGTTGAAAAGCTCTACCATGAAATCTCCAGGGAGTTGCCTTCGTTTAAGAGGCGCATAAGACCAATCGATTTACTTAAACCGCTTTATGTTCAACCGGATAAGTCGAATCGCAGGATTTTTAAACAAGATGGTGCATTTATAGTAAGCGGTTTGAATAAGGACTGCCTTGAGGAACAGATAAAGTTTGAGTTGATAAGTAAGATTCAGCTCAGAATTCGGAATAAGGAACAGATACTGAAAGATCTTGATAGGCTTGGAATTAATAGTGCAACACTGTTTCCAGAGATTGATAACGTGGCTATGTATCTTAAAAGTTTGTGAGAATGAAGAGCACTGGATTATGAAGCGGCTTGAAATCTATTATACATCCAAACACAGGAGCAGGACCGACATCATAAAAACTGAACTTAATAGATGCAAAGGTTAAGCTATAGTCATTATATCCGATATTTCATGATGTTGGATGTCAAAGGTGTGCTATACTAACTTGCGTATCATAATTTGATACAATGTACCCAAGCATGATTTTGGTTATAAATTTTAACGATAGGAATTTATCCTGAGTCAGGAACAATAATCCTGTCATCCAGAGGTGTCTTAGTTTCCGGTGGATAAAGTTGCGGAAACCTCAGAAAGCCCGTAAATACGGTATTTCTTCCACTACATAAGTCTGAAAGCTACATTATTTTCTTGTGTTTTTAGGGGCATTTTTACATTCGGGAGTGGGGGAACTTCTGTTCTGGGATTCTTTTGCCGAAAAGTATATGGGTTTCGCCCAATAGTGTATGAGAGAATTGATAAAAAGAATATGGGAAAATGATAAGGGCTGCAAAGGCTCTTTTCTTTTTTCAAGCAATTCATAATTTTCTTTATTTCTAAAATGTAATATTCTTGCAAAACATCCTGCAAAGAACATAAAACCAGCTTTTTCTATCAGATAATACCGACAGGAAATAGAGCCGATAAAACTGAAAAATGAAGATATTTTACAAGACGCAGAAAAAAATAAGAGGTAAAATGGCTTTTGACAAGGAGGTGATCCACATGAAGAAAGAAACAAGAACAGTGGTATATGATGATGAATTAAGGATTGAAGCATACCGCTTTGAAGGAATCGTGCAGCCTTTTCCTAGCCATTTCCATGAACATTATGTCATAGGATTTGTGGAAAAAGGAGAGCGGGTGCTTTCCTGCAGGGACAGGGAATATGCCATAGAGGAAGGAAGTATCGTACTTTTCAATCCGGGGGACAGCCATGCCTGCGTACAGAGTGACGGAGGGACATTTGATTACCGGGGCGTCAACATTTCAAAAGAGATCATGCTTGATCTGGCGGAGGAAGTCACGGGGAAACGGGAGCTTCCGGGGTTTTCAGAAAATGTTGTTTATGATGAAGAGGCAGCCTGCCACCTGCGACCGCTCCATGAGATGGTCATGAAAGGGACAGGGGAGTTTAAGAAGGAGGAAACCCTGCTGTTCCTGCTTTCATATCTTATCCAGAATTACGGACAGCCCTTTGAAAGCTGCATCCCAGAGTGCAGGCAGGAGATTGAAAGAGCCTGTGAATACATGGGGGAACATTTTACGGAGCGCATTTATTTAGACCAGATATGCCGCCACGCAGGACTTAGCAAATCAACGCTGCTGCGGGCCTTTATAAAAGAAAAGGGAGTCACGCCGTACCGCTACCTTGAGACAATCCGTATCAATGAAGCCAAAAAACTTCTCTCAGAAGGGATTCCCCCTGTGGAGGCGGCAATCAGGACAGGCTTTTCAGACCAGAGCCATTTTACGAATTATTTCAACCAGTTCATAGGGCTTGCTCCGGGGACTTACCGTGAAATATTCTCGGAAAAAGACGGGGACGGTGGGCAGCATGGGAAGTAGGAGATCAGCCGGGCATTTGGTGGCGCTGTTCACAATCATCATATGGGGGACGACATTCATATCCACCAAAGTCCTGCTTACGGATTTCAGGCCGGTGGAAATTCTGTTCTTCCGCTTTGCCATGGGCTTTGTGGCATTATTTCTGGTCTGCCCACACCGGCTGAAAGCTGTGAACCGTAGGCAGGAGGCGACATTCGTACTGGCGGGGCTGTGCGGGATATGTTTGTATTACCTGCTGGAGAATATCGCCCTTACATACACGATGGCTTCCAATGTGGGAGTTATCATATCAGTTGCACCGTTTTTCACAGCGATACTGTCGCGGCTATTCCTGAAATCGGAAGGGAAGCTGCGGACAAATTTCTTTATCGGTTTTGTGGTGGCTATGGCGGGTGTTGCGCTGATCAGTTTTAACGGCTCTAAATTGGAGCTGAACCTTGTGGGTGACCTGCTGGCAGTTCTGGCGGCTTTTGTATGGGCGTGTTATTCCATACTGACAAAGAAGATCAGCAGCTTTGGGTATCCGGTCATCCTTACCACACGCAGGACATTTTTTTACGGCATCCTTTTCATGGTTCCGGCATTATTTCTTTTTGATTTTAGAATCGGGCTGGAACGGTTTGCTGATATGACGCATCTGCTTAATATCCTGTATCTGGGATTGGGGGCATCCGCACTCTGTTTCGTCACATGGAACCTTGCGGTGAAAGCACTTGGTGCAGTGAAGACCAGTGTTTATATTTACATGGTTCCCGTCATAACAGTGGTGACATCCGTTCTGGTGCTGAAAGAGCCAGTGACATGGATATCTGCCGTTGGGACGGTTATGGCGGTTGCGGGACTTTTCCTTTCTGAATACAGCGGAAAGGAGAGCCGGAAAAATGAATGAACCCGCGCAAAAGTGTGAGGAGCAGATCATCAGCCTGTTCCAGGACAGGGAGACTTTAGTTTGCCAGGGATGGATACTGAAAAAAATGGGAGGCCGTCTTTTGGTCTACCCGCTGTATTATAAATATTCACAGGGGAATATTCCGGACAATATACAGAAATGCGAGGAAATCAGCCGATGGAGCGGGATGGACTGTGTGTTCCGTATTGTGGAACATACCAATTACCACCTGAGTTCCATACTTACAGACAATGGATATGTGCTAAAAGAATGTGGCGTGGTAGGTGAATGGACTATAACGGAAGATGTCGGAAATTTGTATGCTCCAAGGAAAACACAGGACAGCTTGTTACTCAAAAACGGGACAGAAGGGGAAAATGCAGAGTATGTCATGGCGGATGTGGACACGGTTATCGGCATAAAGCGGCAGGAACTTTTATTCCTGCCGGATGGAAACCTGCCAGATGCAGGTATAGGAGATATTCTGCGGTTTTCGGTTGATAATGGAATTACAAGGATACTGGCAGATATTCCGGGAAAGGAAGAATTGCCGGAACAATATGGGCGGGCAGGCTTTCACAGATCTTATCTTTACCGCTGCTATCAAAAGGAGGAGAAATCCTCCAAAGAACAGGAGGATTGAAAATGGATTCACAGAATGAGAAGTGTGTCATGGTGATTGACGAGAACCTGCCCCCTTGGCATCATAGCAAACACGGCGGCTATCATGGGCACCACGCTTGGAAAGCAGATGCCAGAAGTTGTAGGTGCAGATGTGTATGACAAGACAGGCAACGGACATTTGGGGATTATTGAATTTCCGGTGCCAATCTTAAAAGGCAATGTGGGTGTAATCAAAGCCATCCGTGAAAAGCTGTATGAGCCGGAATTTTCAGAACTGACGGTGGTTGATTTCTCTGATCTGGCGCAGGGATGCAAGACCTACGATGAGTTTATAGAAAAGATGAAGGACGTTTCAGAAGCGGAACTGAATTATTTTGGGATCGCCATCTGCGGCGCAAAAAAGAAAGTCAACAAATTAACAGGGAGCATGGCATTATTGAGATAGTGCATAAAAAGCAAGACCGCCGCCGGGTTTGCGGAGCGGATGACGGAGAGCATGCGGAAGTTCTTAAAATTCGTGCATGACGACAATGTTTATTACAAGTATTATGAAGTGGTCTATATCCTTTTCCATACGGGGATGCGCATCTCGGAATTTTGCGGCCTGACCCTGCGGGATATCGACTTGGAGAATAAGGTCATCAATATCGACCACCAATTGCAGCGGACTTCCGATATGCGGCTGGTCATTGAATCCACCAAGACCAATGCCGGAACAAGGAAGCTGCCCATGACGGATGAGGTGGCACAGTGCTTCCGGGTAATCATTGAGGACAGGGAAGCGCCAGAATACGAGAGGGTGGTGGACGGCTATGCCGGATTCCTTTTCACGGATAAGAGCGGCTACCCGGAAGTGGCCATGCATTGGGAACACCGCTTCAACCACATGGTCAAAAGGTACAACGATATCTACCGGGTGCAGATACCGAATATCACGCCCCACGTCTGCCGCCATACCTACTGCAGCAATATGGCAAAGTCAGGCATGAACCCCAAGACACTTCAATACTTGATGGGGCACAGTGATATCGGAGTCACGCTGAACACCTATACACATCTTGGCTTGGAGGATGCTACGGATGAGCTGAAACGAATGGAAGAGTTGGAGAATGCCAGAAAGGAACTGGAAAAGAACAAAGAGGAGAAACCCGTATCACAGAAAATGTTCCGGGCAATCTGAACCTACGCCCTGCTCCGGCAGGGCTTTTTTTTGATTCCCTATACCACAATGGGCGGATTTATGCTAAAATACGAGAGTAGTAAAAGCCCCCAATTCCTACTACGTTTGACGGCTTCAACTTGCCTCGTTTTGCTCCGATTTGGCAATTTCGTTACATTTTTCACAATCTCCATGAAAATTGCAAACCTCGCAAATCGTGCCAAAACACGGCAAATCAGAGCATTTCAGGAGGAAAAATGAACATGATTTCGATACTTTTTGTCTGCCACGGCAGGATTTGTTGGTCATGATAAAATGCTTATAAATCAAGTGTTTTCTGTGTTTCTTACTTAATTTTACCAATGATTTACCAATATTTCTGGAGAGTCAGACTTGCAACTACAAAACCAGAATGAGGAGATTAACAGAATGGATAAATTGAAAAAGCACATTTATGATGAAGGCAACGGACTGCATTATACGTTGGAAGGTGATTACTATATTCCCGACTTGAAACTGCCGGAGGAAAACCGCTCCATCGGACGTTATGGGCGACTGCACCGGGACTATCTCAAAGAGCAACATCCGGTACGGTACAGCTACCTTGTCCTGGCCGGGAAATTATGGACATATCTTGCCGATTTGAATGAGCAGGCAGAGGAACGGCTTGATCTTATCATAGAGCAGATGAAAGTTGCCGAAGGTGTGACCGAGGAACTGAAAGCCCAAAATCAGCTTGAATGGGTAGGACGGATGAATAATATCCGCAACCGGGCAGAGGAAATCATAAAAGGCGAATTGATTTATATTTGATTGGATATGCAAAGGCCAGCCGATTACCCGGCTGGTCTTTCTAATCTTCCTTGGCTTGGTTAACAATATGTACGCTGAGAACGGGAATGATGATTATAAGGGATAAAAGGAACTGGTAACGCAGGAAGATTTCGATAGATTCTGATAGAAGAAATATTGCGCTTATGGTAATATATAGAAAAATATATTATTTTAGGAGCTGATATTTTTGAAGGTTTCAAATACAAAAAGAATTGCGGAAAAATTGATACAGATAATGCAGATTAAGCAGGCATCATCAATGGTAAATACGATTATCACTAATGGCATTGCAGCTAATTCGATTGTTCCGCCTAATGTTGAAGCATTGAGACAAGAGGCCGTTATAATACAAGAGGAAATGCCAGAATATTCTGTTGACAAAGTAATGATGTTACTTATGGTTGAATCTTTGATTGGACCATATTTAGGACGGCAACCAGAAGTGATGGAATTTTTTATGAATTGGATCGCCGCAGAAAGCAGGGTGTTTGATGTTAAAGAATTTAATAAAAACCCATATATAAGAAACATTGATTTTACGAATCAATCAGATGGAGACTATGAGTTGAGATATCATGATTTGATGCCGTATGAATTGGATATTTATAATATCCCAAAGAGGATAGAAGAACTCTGTGTAGACATTCCAAGAGTAGGTTGTTTTCCGGAGGAATTTAAATATCCAGTTATCTTTCAAAAAAGCATTAAGGGTACTTGGATGTCGGTTTCGCCAAATGAAGTGTTTACTATGGAGAAACCAATAAAAAATGCAAAAGGTAAAGTTCTTACATTGGGATGTGGAATGGGGTACTTTGCTTATATGGTATCCCTAAAAGAAGATGTCGAGTCGATTACAATTGTTGAATTAGAGCAAAGCGTAATTGACTTATTTGAGAAATGTCTATTGCCACAGTTTGAAAATAAAGACAAAATTACAATAATAAAAGCAGATGCGATAGAATTTCTCCGTGATATGGAAGATGGGACTTTTGATTACTGCTTTGCAGATATATGGATTGGAATACAAGATATCATACCCTATTTCGCGGTGAAAGAGATTGGTCGACATTTTCGAAAAACAAAAATTGAGTATTGGATAGAAGATTCATTTGCAATATTGTTAGCAAGTCATGTTTGGATTGAAGTAATGAGGGCATTCTCCGAGGCTAATCGACTTGAAATTCCACAATTAGATGAAGGAATTCTAACTGAATTGGATAGAAGAAAAGAAAGATATATTTCAAAATTATTAAGTGGCGTAGAAATAACTAAGCCAGAACATATAGACTACTATATGAAACCGCAAAATATTATTTTTCTTATAAATAACACAGATATTATATTTTAACTGTCAGGTTTTGGAAAGGCTCAAACACCATCAAAACGGTGCAGGGAATTCTATGCCTGACTTTCATATGTGACAATTTAATTTGTGAGGAATTCGGTTCGCATATATCAGAGGCTCATCATATTGATTGTTTGGTATCAAGTCTTAATAATGATGCAAATAATTAGCTTATTGTATGTCTGAATTATCATAGTATAATACATTATATAAATTCGGTATTTGATAGGCGAAGACTGATATACATAAATGGATCTGAACAGAAGTTGGTGTTAAATCAACATTTATAAAGAAGGTGATAGATTGGAAGATTTAAATATGTATTCTGGTAAATTGAATTATAAAGATATATGTTTTGATTTTGTTTATAATAGACAAGAACTTAGATTGATTCCACCTTCAGATAAGAAAACCGAGATATGGAATTGGAAAAGGAAGGAATTAGCTCCAGGTGTTTTCACAATGGGCGATCCATTAACTATAGATAGTTCTTATCTTGAAGGGACTATTAATGAAACTGCTCAAAAAGTAATATTTATAACAAGGCAGGGCTCAGCTATTGGTAGCCAAAACTCTGTATTGATTATCGAAGTGGCGGCAGTAATATTGTTTAGTACTGAAAAAAGCATGATTAGTAAGATTGCTTTTGCAGGACCAGAGATTAATGCAATTTATTCCGTGGGAAAAGCATTCTCATTAGTATATGACGAAGAAGAATCAAAAAAAGGAATAATTTCAATCGAAACTGCTGATTATGAGAAAACAACAACGGAAAAAAGCGCCTTTATTGTAGATGATAAGAATGTATATGTTCATTTTAGTATTGGAAGGCAAGTAAGTATGGGTGTACAAGATACCCCATTGAAACTGACTTCTATTATGATATTTGAGTTCGAATCTACTGATGATTATGATTTTCTTTTTCGGCTGTATAGCATAGCGAAGATGTTTATTAGTTACTTATGCTACAGAAAGAACGTTGTTATTGATGCGGTTGAACTTAGCGAACTAATGGAAGACGGTAAATATCATATATGTGCAAAAATGCAGATTTTAGATAGCAATCAACAATGTGAGGAAAAGACTATAAAAGAAGGACGTTATATTAGTCAACATTATATTGCTGGATTGGAAGGTAAGATATTATCAGATATTGCTTCGGATACGATCTATATGCGTCATTTGCCTGACACGTATGAAGCCGGACGACACATAGATGCTGCGAGATTTGTAATGATTACAGCGGCCTTTGAATGGGAGTTTCGACGTATTTTTCCGGAAGGGGTAAAAAAGAAAGAAAGGACACTTAATGTTGAGGAAGATGCAAAACAAGTATTACAAGGGTTGATTGATAATAGTACTGGAGAAATAAAGGGTATATACAAATATTTGCAGAAAAGTATAGGTTCCAGTCCTTTAAGTGGAAAGATTACTTTTGTTGGCCGTAATCTTACAGAGATAATCGATGTGTTTGGTAAATACCTATATGGCCTAAATGGTGAAGAATTGAACTATTCTCAAATGGGTGAGCGATTATCACAACAACGGAATAATTATGCACATGGTAATTTAGATAAAGATTTTGTTGGATTGTCTTTGCTGGATTTGATATATCTCGAGATGGTGTTATATGCTATGCAATTAAAATATTATGGACTTGAAAATATAAAAATTAGAAGGGTACTTAATGAATTATTCCATAAGAATTTATTGATAAAAGAGTGAAAAAAAAGGGAGGTGTTGGTTATGGCACAGCATATTTCAGTAAGAGTACCATGGAAAGATAATGGATATTCGGGAAATGTTTGTAACAAACCATGCTTTAATAATGCATGTTTAAGATTAAGCAATATCGCAGATAATCGTGATGATGAATTAGAAGAATCATTACGTGGCTGCCCTATTCTTGGACATGAGTCAGAGATACCTTGTCTTTCAGAAGGTGGCTGCTTTATGTCATCTGAAACATACAAAAAAACGACGGTACATCCATATAAAAAGGGAAACAGTGGCTCTCATGGTCATTTCTTAGAAACAGATTTATATTATCCACCATTCTCTTTACCAGCACGACCATTCTCATGGACTATGTTGCATAGAAATGTTGCAGGTGTTGATAAAACAATATTTGATGTAGCGGCTAAATACGGAATAGACTATAAGGAAGAAAGGGAGCCAGATTTATCATTCAAGACTAACTGGGTTCAGGATGCGACAAATCAAAGAGAAATATTTCGCGTATTCTATCAAGATGTGAAGGTAAATGAATCACTGGTAATACCATATACAAAACAGGTTCCTTTTATTGACGATTCAAAACGAGTTGTAATGGGAATAGGATTTGTTACTTCTATCACTGAACCGCCTGAACATAATCATACAGACGAAGGGAAATTAAGATCAATCCTTTGGGAAACTATGGTTGGTCATTCAATTAGAGATGATAGAAAAAATGGATTTCTCATGCCTTATAGAGAAATGATGAAGTATGCAGAGGAAAATCCTGAATTTGACATGAGAAACATCACTGTATTTGCAGAGGATGATTATTTTGAAGAGTTTTCGTATGCGACTGAACAGCTTTCTTATGATGCAGTCATTAGTGTACTTTTACAGACAATTAAGGCTTTAGAAATCATAAAGGAATGTATTCCAGGTAATTGGAACGAATGCATTACATGGACAAAAAATCGTCTGAAAGAAGTGTGGCGTGACAGAGGTTCTTTCCCAGGAATAGGATCTATGCTTTCAGCAATTGGATTTAGCTGTGGAACTATCATGTCCAGAGAAATAAAGGATAAAATCAGAGATCAGGCAGATTATGAAAAGGTGTTAAGCGATGCTATTGATACGCCTGAAAAGTACTTCTCTGAGATTACACTTAAGAATATAAGAAGCACAGAGAAAAATACATTCAAAATGCTTACTGCTGAGAGGAGACAATTATTCTGGCTATTGGCGCGGATGTCACTAACAGAAGAACAGGCGGATATAATTTATAATCCTGAAAAAAGAAAAAATTACGGCATAAATTGTACAGATAAAGAGATTATTGAAAATCCGTATATAGTATATGAGCAGACCAGAAGGTGTTCATTTGAGTGTTCTGTTCCGGTAAAAAAAGTTGATATGGCTGTATTTCCACCAGAAGAAATCAGAATGTCCAATCCTATACCAAGTCCTTCCGCAGTGGATTCTGAAAATGATAAGCGGAGAATCAGAGCCTACATAATTTGTTTGTTGGAAGAACATGCACTTAATGGGCATACAGTGTATCCGATTGCAAATCTTATAGAAGAAATCAATGATTTGCCGATTGATCCAAAATGCCATTCGACCGGAGATATTATCAACGGAATAGCTGATTTTTTGAAGGAAGAACTTGTCTCTATAGAATGCAAAAATGGAGAGAAGGCTTATCAGTTGAATAGAATTTTTGAATTTGACAAGATTATCAGGGATTCTGTAAATAAGAGACTAAAAGGAAAACGTCATGAGATTAAAGAGAATTGGAGACTAATCGTTGATCAGGCATTCGGCGGTCAGAAGGCAACTGAATTTGAGGAAAGAGCTCGAACAGAGAAGGCGGCAATTTTAAAGGAATTGGCAGAATCAAGACTGTCTGTATTGATTGGTGGAGCTGGTACAGGAAAGACAACATTACTCGCATTATTATGTAAGTCTCCGCACATAAGAGATGGTGGGGTCTTATTACTGGCGCCCACGGGGAAAGCAAGAGTACGAATGAGCCAGGCAATGAAGCAGCAGGGCGTGGCAAGTACAGCAAAGACGGTAGCACAGTTTTTAAGTGAAAGCAGAAGATTTGATGGGCGGCTGATGGATTACCGTTTGTCAAATGTAGAAGCAAAAAATGTGCCTTTCACTGTTATTATTGATGAGTCATCTATGCTCACCGAGGAAATGTTTGGATCATTACTTCAGGCATTGAGGAAGAGTGCGCAGCGTATTATTTTCGTGGGAGATCCGAATCAGTTGCCACCTATTGGTGCAGGAAGACCATTTGTTGATTTGGTTAGAATGCTGAATCAAGGAATCAATGAGTTCCCGAAAGTTGGTCTCGGTTTTGGACAATTAACAGTTACGATGAGACAACTGTCAGATGATGGTAATCCACGCGGTGATACTGAATTATCTAAATGGTATACAGGTGATGCAGAACACTTAGATGACAATATTTTTATCGAGTTACAGAGAGGGTTTTTAGGAAAGCATGTTTCTTTTAAAGCATGGAGTACTCCGGAAGAGTTGGAAGAACGCATATTTGAAACTATCTATGAAGAGACAGAAATGCAGGATATAGACGATATAGAAGGTTTTGATATATCTCTTGGTGGTCATATCAACAGCGGATGGATGAATTTTGCTGGATCCGAAGATCGAATAAAGAAGATTGAGGGATGGCAGATTCTGTCTGCTTATCGTAATGATACAGCTATAGGAACCGCTACCATTAATAGATATATACATGAGAAATATCGTTCAAAAGAATCTATGAAGCTGGCTAATTGTCAGATACGCGGTACAAGAAATCTTTTGGGAACTGATGGTATTGTATATGGGGATAAAGTTATTAATGTCCGTAATCAGCGTAAAGATGGTTACAATGCCGTGAAGCGAGGAAAGGAAGATGGCTATGTTGCTAATGGGGAGGTCGGAATTGTAGAACGTATTTGGGAAAAACCTAAGGCTAGAGAGAATACACATCAAATTGTTTTTTCTTCGCAGCCAAATATGAACTATAATTGGTCATCTACAGTATCGGACGAAGGTAATTCTGATCTGGAATTAGCATATGCACTTACGGTGCATAAGGCACAGGGGAGTGAATTTGGAAAGGCAATCCTTGTGCTTGGAGAGCCAGGCAGAATGCTTTCAAAAGAGCTGTTATATACCGCAATTACACGGCAGAAGGACAAGCTTGTTATTCTTTATAATGAAGGTGCGTATAAGCTGAGAGATTATTCATCTGTAGCATGTTCAGAGGTTGCTCGCAGGTTCACGTGTTTGTTTGAACAACCGGATATTGTCGAGTACAAAAAGAAGTATTATGAACAGGCATTAATTCATAAAACCTTGAAAGGCGAGTTGGTTCGGTCAAAATCTGAGGTTATCATTGCAAATATGCTCTATGAGGCTGGTATTGAATACGAATACGAGAAAGAATTAAATCTTGGAGAGGATGGAATTCGTATACCAGATTTTACTATTGATGATGCAGAAAGTGGAATGCGCTTTTATTGGGAGCATTGTGGAATGCTTGGCGATGCTGGATATAATAAACATTGGCAAGAGAAGAAAGCTATTTATGAAAAACATGATATTATCGAAGGTGAAAATCTGATAGTTTCGGAAGATTCATTAAGTGGTGGAATCGATTCAGCTGCCATTAAGGCATTAATTGATAAATTTTTCAACTAATCAATAGAACCTAACTAGAAAGGGCTCATGAATGTGATAGTCTAGGACCCGTTTTTTATAATACGTAAGTGTCAAATAACGAATCTTGGAAAGATAGTATTTTGTGAAAAACTCTACATTGACTTTATAGATGAAACTAGGATGGTTGCCTTTTTACTATACCATAATACACGGACTTATGTTAAAATATCGGAGTAGTAAAAATCCCCAATTCTTACTATGTTTTACTACTTTTGACGCTGGATCAAAGCATTTCAGGAGGAAAAATTAACATGATTAAGATACTTTTCGTCTGCCACGGCAGGATTTGATGGTCACGATAAATGCTTATAAATCAAGTGTTTTCTGTGTTTTTTACTCAATTTTACCAATGATTTACCAATATTTCTGGAGAGTCAGACTTGCTACTACAAAATCAGAATGAGGAGATCAAAAAAATGGGTAAATTGAAAAAGCATATTTATGATGAAAGCAACGGGTTGCATTATACGTTGGAAGGTGATTACTATATCCCCGACTTGAAGCTGTCGGAGGAAAAACGACCCATTGGACGTTATGGGCGGATGCACCGGGACTATCTCAAAGAGCAACATTTGGCACGGTACAGCTACCTTGTCCTGAGCGGGGAATTGTGGACATATCTCGCTGATTTGAACGATCAGGCAGAGGAACGACTTGACCTTATCATAGAGCAGATGAAAGCTGCTGAAGGCGTGACCGAGGAACTGAAAGCCCAAAATCAGCTTGAATGGGTAGGCTGGATGAATAATATCCGCAATCGGGCGGAGGAAATCATAAGAAGTGAATTGATTTATAATTGAGTAGATATGCAAAATGCCGTTGCATGGACGATTTGAAGGGCTACATGGAGTGGAAGAAATTTTAGGATTTTTGTATAAGCAACTCCCCAATGTCTACATGGACAGGAAGTATAAGGAAAGGAATCAAAAACTGAGGCGCCTATTGGAAGATAGCAATAGGCGCCTTTACACTTTTAAGATAGTTCAGAATAGCTATATTTCAGATTAAGTGTATTGAGTTCCTATGAGGGTCAGAATGCCTTATTTTTGCCTGTACCAGCAGGGAGATGTAATAGAGTAGCATTGCCAGCAGGCAGATCGCCGTAACGATCACAAAGGTGGAACAGATTGCCTTGATTTTATCGCCCTCATATTCGTAGGCCATGGAGAAAAAGGACAACGAATAACCAGCGAATGTTCAGGATAATGAGAAAAGCTGTGACCGTAGGAGTATCCCAAAGTTTGTGTAAACCTTCAAATTGATGTAAGATAAATCACTCAGTTTGGAGGTTTTATTATGGCAAGGAAAAATGAAAGCCCACAAAAAGCAACAATACCTGATGAGGTATAGCAATATCGGTGTCATGCTGAATACCTACACGCACCTTTGATTAAAGGATGGAAGGACTAGAGAATACCAGAAAGGAAATGAAAAAGAACAAAGAGGAGAAGCACGTTTCACAGAAAATATATCAGGCAATTTAATCAGGAAAGAACACTCGGGGCCCTACTTTTGCAGGCTTGATACAAACCAATGTCAACAATAGTTGAAAATGGGGGATTTATCTGCTATATTAATAGAGATATAAAATGAAATAATAAGTCGGTGATGATATGAAAAAAAGAAATCTTATTTTTTTAGTTTTCCTAATTGTTGCATTTATTGTTTTTGCTTGTTTTGCTAAACCAGACATTCCTACAATTATTAATGGTGTAATTACCTCTATAATCGCGTCCTTTTTGTTTTTTGTTTTTACAATGTTAGTCGATAGTTCAAGCGATGAAATTAAGAATGAAATTAGAGAAATAGACAGAAAAATTTCAGTTATAAGTGAGCATATTGATACCGACTCTAACAGCTTGAAAAACAGATTCGGGATCATAAAAATAGAGCACCGTAAAGAATATTCTTATGACTTCTGGGCCACACTTCTAAATGATGCTTTAATGACAGGTACATCGAAATTTATCATATCAGGCAAAACTTTACACCGATGGCTTGAACCTAAAATTGATGAGATTTTTAGAGAAACATTACTAGAGCTGATATCTCGAAAGACACAAATTATTTTTGTGATTTACAGTAATCCAAGTAATATGCAAAAAAAGATGGCTTTACAAACTTTCCTGTACGAAAAAATATTCCCACATCTGGTTAAAACCTGTGGAAATGACTTGGAAAAAATTAACAAGGTTTTTAGTATATATGAGGTTGATAGCCTGCCATACTTATACACAGCTATAGATAGTCAGGTGGTTGTTGCGCAATATTTCAATAACACATCGAATGCTGAAAATATTATGTTGGTACTTGCTCCAAAGTGTACTTTTGCGTGCAGGTATCAGGTTGATTTTGATTGCATGATAAAAGGGCATATTAACAATACTTGGATACAAGATTTTTTACAGCAAGAAGAGGAAGCGAAGAAATGAAGCCTATAAATGTATATTACACAGAGGGGAAATACCAGACACGTAACTGGAAAGCAGAGAAAACATACAAATATGTTTTTGAGTTTGAAGATGGCTATGTTGAATTAGGCTACTTTATTCACTTTGCTGATCAGGAAATGACGCACTATGTTGACCACGTTATTGAACTTTCCTCTAGCATCGGTTGTGCCATGAAATGCGCTTTCTGTGCATCTTCGGAGATTGAGAACATCCGTTCGCTGACAGCACAAGAAATTTTTGATATGTTTTACTATATTTATCAAGGAGAAGTGCAGAGGTTTTCCGAATCAGTCAACCTTGTTGTCTCTTTTTTGGGCATTGGTGATTTATTATATACAATGAACAATGTACTTGCTGCTATGGAAATGATTTATAAGGTTGATAGCAGTATTTTGTTTAATCTTTCTTCGTGCTTCTGGACACCAGAAATGCTGAAAAGAATAGGGGCGTTCAAGCTGGTGGACAATGTAAAAACAGTGCAGGTAACATATGTATCTACAAAGATTGAAATCATAAGACAGCTTATCCGGGGACTACCAGAGCATACGTTTGATTTTGGGAGAATTATAACTGACATGACCAGTACATTTCCACAACGGAAAATTCGGATTAATTACCTTGTAATAAAGGGAATAAATGATTCAAAAGATGATTTTTGTTTGTTTGCCGATATGATCAAGGGCATAGAGGCCAGAGTCTATGTGCGTATATCAAAGCTCAACACCACAGCAGCGGCAAGCGCGAATAACCTTCTCCCTTCTGAAATTTCACGAATGACAGAATTGATGAGAATTCTTGAGAATATCCATGTTGAGGCATATTTATTTTACTCTCATCAGGACGATAAAATGAATTGTGGACAGCTTATCACTGAAGGTAACCTTCCAGTAGTGTAAATCTATCTGTTTTTAAGTTCTTCTAAGTTCAATCATGCCTTTGGAATATTATTAATATAATTTATTGTTGAATTCCCACAAACTAAGAATTTTAAATTATTTGTGGCAACATAGTACTATGGGGAGTAAAGCGCGTGGGAGACTATGAGTCAATTGAAGACCCTATTTTCCTTGATCAAGAAAAAGTTTATTGAAAAGAAAAGCTATATGATATAATAGACAATATCTATAGAGAAAATAAAAGATAGAGGATAATTATTTCAAAAGAAAAAAGGAAGGTCTTTGTAATGGCCCAAAAAAAAGAAGAAAAATTGAATTTGGATACTATTCTATTCAAATGTCGAGATATTTTGCGTCAGGCGCGTAATTCCGGTTCATTTTTTGAGAAGCGTGATATGATGCTTACGCTTGTTTTTTTGCGATTTATCGGAGAAAAATTTGAAGACGGTGTTGAGAACCTTCGTAAAACTTTGATTGAGAAGGGACTTAATCCTGACGATGAGGAAATAAGAGCAGCATTCTTTGATGATGCTACCTTTACGGACGGCACATATAATTTGCCGGTGGAAGCACGTTGGTCAACAATTATCAATACACCTGCGCCTAACCTTAATGTAGCGCTTGATGCAGCCTTGCACGGCATTGCAGCCAGCAGCAAACAGCTGAAAGGCTGTTTTATAGAAGGTACATTTACTACACGAAATCTTGCACCGAATGATATTAAAAAGATTGTCGACGAGGTCAATAAAATTACTCACAAGGCATTTGGTGAAGAAAAAGACCTGATTGGGCGTGTATATGAATATTTTCTCAAAGAATTTGCTGTGAACGCAACAAAAGAGGAGGGCGAATACTACACGCCCCATGATGTGGTTCAGTTGATTGCTGCCATGATCGAGCCGTTTGACGGCACTTTATATGATCCGTGCTGCGGCTCGGGCGGAATGTTTATTCAGAGTGCGGAACTTGTTAAGGCAAAGCAAGGTGATATCAGTCGCATTAATATTTATGGACAGGAGAAAGAACCCGCAACATATAGACTGGCAAAAATGAATCTCGCTTTGCGCGGAATCAGTCATAATCTTGGAGAAATGAGCGACTCCTCCTTTACGCATGATTTGCACAGGGGACTTTATTTTAACTACATTATGGCAAATCCACCCTTTAATCTGAAGGGATGGTATGATGAGAACCTGAAGAATGACGCTCGCTGGTCAGATTATGCGACGCCACCGGAGAGCAATGCAAACTCTGCATGGATTTTGCACATACTTTCTCATATGAAGCCGTTAGACGGTGTTGCCGGTTTCCTTTTGGCAAACGGTGCATTGGGTGACAGCGACACTGTGGAAATCCGTAAGAAGTTGATACAGAATGATAAGATAGAAGCTATTATTATTCTTCCTCGTGAACTCTTTATCACAACAGATATAAGTGTCACGCTTTGGATTTTGAACCAAAATAAAAAAGGTGGTTCTTACCATGGCAGAAATTTGCGCAACCGTGAACATGAAATTCTTTTTATAGATCTGCGCACATGGACGGAAAATCCTGTTAAAGGTGAAAACAAAAAGAAGGTACGCTTAATTACGGAACAGATTCAGAAAGTAGCAGATATCTATCATACGTGGCAAAGTCAAGGAACAGACGGTACGAAGTACGAGGTATCGGAGCTTTACCGTAGTGTAAGCATGGGCGAAATTGAAAAACAAGGCTGGAGTCTCATACCAAGTAAATATATAGAATTTATTGATCATGATTTGGACATTGATTTCCATGCGGAAATGAGTCGTATCCAAATGGAGATGCGTGATGTACTAGCACAAGAAAAGCAAGCTCAAAGGTTGCTTGAGTATGCTTTCAGGGGGATAGGTTATGAACTCTAAAAAGGAAGCCTTGTTTCATAATGTTCCCAAAATAAGACTTGGTGACTATATAACGCGCTCTACAGTTAACAATAGCAATCTTGAATATGGAGTCGAGTTGATAGAGGGAGTAACTAATGAAGGAAAATTTGCTGCTCCAAAGGGTAATCCTATTGATGTTGACTTGAAGCCATATAAAATTGTCAAAAATGGAGCATTTGTTTACAATCCCTCTAGGCTTAATTTGGGTTCTATTGCTTACCGTACTGATGGATTATGCATCGTTTCTCACCTTTACGTAGTATTTTATTTGAGTGAGGATGGCAAGAAAAGAATTGATCCAGAATATTTGTTTATTTACTTTCGTCGTGAGGAATTCTACAGGGAAGTGACCTTTAGGAATTTTGGAAGTCAACGACCTGAATTCAATTACTATGATATGAGCGACATTCTTATTCCGTTGCCGGATATTTCCGTGCAACAGAAGTATGTTAATATCTATAAATCCATGTTCGCAAATCAGCAAAGCTATGAGCGAGGGTTGGAGGATTTGAAAATCGTTTGTGATGGATATATTGAAGATTTGCGTCGAAAAATACCGTGCGAAAAAATTGGAAAATATTTGGAACTGGTTGAATCAAGAAACGACAATTTACGATTTAAAATTGATGATGTTAGAGGGATTTCTATAGATAAGAAGTTTATCGCAACAAAAGCAGATATGGCAGATGTGAATCTTAATACATATTTTATTATTCAGCCAAATGAATTTGCCTATGTACCGGTGACGTCTCGAAATGGTGGCAAAATATCTATCGCACTTAACGATTCTGATTATACATATATCTGCTCGACATCGTATGTGGTATTCAGAAGTAAAGATGCGAAAAAACTTTTACCTGAGTATTTAATGCTGTTTTTTTCAAGACCCGAATTTAATCGCTATGCTCGGTTTAATTCTTGGGGATCTGCCAGAGAGACTTTTGATTGGAGCGAAATATGCGATGTGCAGATTCCGGTCCCTGATGCCAAAATTCAAACGGCAATCGCAGACATTTACAACGTGTACACCATGAGAAGAAGAATTAACGAGCAACTGAAAGCACAAATCAAAGACATCTGCCCGATATTGATTCGTGGGTCACTCGAAGATGGAGGTTACAAAAGAAATGGCAAATTTACAGAACTATAATGGCTACTATTGTGAATCAGAATACGAATATGCCTTTCTTGCATTTTTGGAAGAAGAGAACTGGCAATACCTTGCCGGGAGCAGGATTTCTCGCAACTCGCGGAGAGAGGTATTGTATATGGATGATTTGGAACAGTTTTTGAGCAAAACAAATCTGGATCTGACCGCTGACGAAATTCGACAGATTATGGATACGGTTCGCCTTGCGGGTGCAGAAAGCGATTTCGCCACGCTTCATAAGGTGTATGGTTGGATGGTCAACGGTATTCAGTTTACACCGAAAAGCGGTCTTGCCAGAATGGTTCCTCTGATTGATTTTGAAAAACCAAATAACAATATTTTTCGTGCTGTCAATCAGTTTACCGTTGAGTATACCAATAACGGGCAAACAGAGACTCGTCGGCCAGATGTCGTTCTCTTCGTCAACGGAATGCCGCTGTGTATAATCGAATTGAAGAATCCGGCAGATGAACGCGCAACAATTTATGATGCGTGGGAGCAGATCAATGGTCGCTATTGGCGCGATATTCCACACTTGCTGCATTATTGCCCTTTGGCCTGTATTTCCGATGGTGTAAAAACGAGACTCGGAACTGTTCGCACTCCTTATGAGCATTTTTATGCGTGGCGTCGTGTGAACGACGGGGATAGAGTTTCTACCCTTCCTTTTGATGAATTGCAAACGATGATAAAGGGCGTATACAGTCCGAATAGATTTCTTGAAATTTTTCGTGATTACATTTATTTTCAGGACAGCGAGTACGACAGCGATGAACAAGAAATTGTCTGCCGTTATCCGCAGTTTTTTGCTACGCGTCTTTTGAAGCAAAGTATCGTAGAATCTGTTATTCAAAAAAGCGGCAAGGGCGGAACCTATTTTGGCGCTACAGGATGTGGTAAGACCTATACAATGGCGTTTCTGGCCCGTCAGCTTGCTTTGCGTTGCACAGATGTGCCGGAAATCGGCTCCCCAACGATTGTAATGATTGTTGATCGTGATGAACTTCAAAAGCAAGGTGCGAAACTTTTTACAAAGAGCAAAGAATTTCTGAACCTCGGTGAAGTTAGCGTTGTCCCTAACCGTAAAGTGTTGCGGGAGGAACTCGGTACACGTGAAAGTGGAGGCTTTTATATCTGCACCATTCAGAAGTTTTGTGATAGAAAAGATGATAAAATCGGGCTGATAAACGATCGTGCAAATATCATATGTTTTTCTGACGAAGCACACAGAACGCAACTTGAGCATGCAAGAAAGATCAAGTTTAGCAAAGACGCAGACGAGAATATGAAGGCCATGGTGTCCAAGCCGTATGCGAAAGTTCTGAAGGAAGCATTCCCGCAGGCAACATTTGTCGGATTTACCGGCACACCGATTGCGGAAACCTATCAGACTTTCGGTGACGAAATTGACCGCTATACAATGGATCAGGCGGTTGCCGACGGTCTTACTGTATCTATCAAGTATCATCCGCGCATTGCAAAGGTTTTGCTGGATCAAGAAAAAGTTAAGCAAATTGAGGAATACTACAAGCGATGTGCGGACGATGGTGCCACGGAAGAAGATATTGAGGCGAGCAAGAAAGCAATGAGTTCGATGGAAATGATTTTAGGAGAACCCTCCCGGCTGGAACGTCTTGCCGTTGATATTCACGATCATTATGTTTCATCATGTGCCAATGATCCGGATAGGGTGCAGAAAGCAATGATTGTATGTTCCAACAGACCGATTGCTTATGAACTCTTGAAAAAATTTCAAGATAAATATCCAGAATGGTTTATAGAAAAAAAGGCGCCGGATGGGATGAAAATGTCTGATGAAGAGTTGCGAGAATTGAAACCAATGCCATTTATAGCAATGGTGGCAAGTGTCGGCAGCAATGATAAGAAAGAGATGTATAATTATCTTGGCGGCGTGAAAAATAATAAGCGGTCTGAAGAATTCGACGCCGCATTTAAGCAGGAAAAATCAAATTTCCATATAGTAATTGTTGTTGATATGTGGATAACAGGTTTTGATGTCCCTTCGCTTACATATATGTACAATGATAAGCCGTTGAAAAAACATATGCTAATTCAGACAATCAGCCGCGTCAACAGGAAGTTTCCCGATAAAGAATATAGTTTAGTAGTTGATTATATCGGCATTCGTGACAATATGCGAGAAGCCATGAAAATGTACGGAGGAGATAATACTGTTGCACCTTCGGCTGACGATGTTGAACAGGCTACGGATGTGTTCAGAGAGGAACTTTCTATTCTGAAAGATCTTTTTTCTGGTTATGATTTGAGGCCATTCCTTGACCCTGCCGGAGATTCTACCTTGCGATATAAACTTTTAGCAAAGGCGGCAGAATATGTTTTTATTTCTACGCAGGAATTGCAAACGGAAAGTAACGGCGGTAAAAATCTTCGCAAGGTGTCGTTCAAAACATATTTTCTGAAAACTGTAAAAAGGATGCGAGCGGCTTATGACATCTGTCAACCGTCTGGCGAATTGGGTGAAGAAGAATCTGCTCTCGCGCAGTGCTTTATGGCAATTGCAGGTTTTGTCCGCAAAATGAGTGGAACCAGTGATGTTGATGCGGATACCATGAATCGACATGTGGCGAGAATGGTTGAAGAAGCTTTAAAATATAACGAGGTTGAAAGTGTTCTTGAAAACGGAGTGCAGGAAGATATTTTTAGCCCGGAGTATTTCGAAAAATTATCGGACGTAAAAATGCCAGCTACTAAGTTGGAATTACTAGTAAAAATGCTTCGAAAACAAATCTCAGAGTACAGCAAAACGAACCAGATGGCTGCAAAAAGGTTTCAGGAAATGCTCGAAGAAACGATCAAGCAGTATCATGAGAGACGAAAGCATCTTACAGCGGAAGAAGCTGGGGAAGCTCAGGAGCAAACTTCTGAGGAAATCATTCAGAATGCAACCGCTCAAGCGTTGAAAATTTTGGAAGAAATGAATGTTGATCGCGAAAGTTTTCGTAAGGTCGGTCTCACGTTTGAGGAAAAGGCGTTTTATGATATTCTGATGGCATTGCGCGACGAATATAATTTTGAGTATGGCAAAGATAAAGTTGTCGATGGTATTACTATTAACGATAAATGCAAATCTTTGGCAAAAAAGATTAAGGAAATTATTGATACTAAATCTTCCTTTGCAGACTGGCTCAATAACCAGATAGTACGGGATCAGCTCAAATTTGACATTAAAATTTGCCTGATTAAGAACGGCTATCCACCACAGTACAGTCCTGAAGTTTTTCGCAAAGTCATGGAACAGGTTGAAAATTTTGAAGAGAACAATTGATGACGTGCAACAGTGATAGGAAAAATGAGTACGCCATAGCTAAAATGTAAATGTTCACAATCTCCACCGAAAAAGCAAACTTATTTTTTGAATATATATCTTGGTCTATGGAATAATTTGACAGATATACACAAAAAATGTAAGATATTATGTAGTATTGTTTTTGTGGAGGAGATTATGAACTCTGAAAAAGAAAGCATTATTGATTATCTGAAAAAACCTTCTGGTTATATGGGGATAGTTATTCTTTGCGCTACCGTTATTGCTACATATTGGATTACATCGCATTTTCAAGCAAATAAAGAGTTGATGATAGAAGAATCACAATATAATTTTCTCACTAGGAATAAAATAGACGAATCAGATGTCAACCAACATATACAAGTATATTATGATGGAAAAGAAATTTACGATCCACATGTAATTAAAGTAACTATTAAGAATTCTGGAAATCAAGAAATAACAGCGGATGATTTCAAAAACGATAAATTTGAAATTTCCTTTAATAAAGATGTCATATTATATGATGCTTCTATTACTAATGCAGTCCCTAGCAATATTCAAGATGAAATTGTACTAAATTTGGATAGTCAAAATAACCGTTTGTTAATAAATCCTTTTTTGTTGAATGCAGATGAATCCTTTACTCTTTCATTAATAACCAATCAAGAAACCAATATATATTACAATTTTAGAATAGCAGGAATAAGCAATACCAAAAAAAGAACCAACATATATATTAGTAAATTTACTATAATTATTTTTGTAATCTCAGTTCTATTATGCATAGGTTTAGTTATAAAAATGTTTAAGTCCAAAAAAAGAATTCCTTATTCTCTATCGGACATTATAGCTCTTATCACGATTATAATTTATATTATATCAGTGATGGCAACTTTTATAACAACAGCTTCTGATATGAGTAAAAATATGCAACAATACATTTTCAAATAAGGATTGAATAAATCTGGCTATCGTCTCTACTTTATCATATCCCCCATTTAGCTATTTCTATTAAATAAATGGCGTTTCTTTTTTTAACAGCCTTTCTTAGAGGATGGTGCGGATGAACTGAAACGGATGGACACACTGGAAAAGAAATGAAAAAGGAATAAAGAGAAGAAGCCCGTATCATAGAAAAGGTTTTGAGCAATTTAATAATGGAAAGAATGACCTGGGCCCTGCTTCGGCAGGGCACTTTTAATTTATACTTGTTATACCAAGATACACCGATTTATGATATATTATTTAGTGTGGCGTAGTAATCTTTTCTTTGAGAGTGTACTGAAAGGTAATGCTATGGGGAAAACAAAAAAACAACATTATGTTCCGAGAATGTATATAAAACGGTTTGGGTATGGGACAGAAGACAATCCTAGAATTTCTGTTTTAAAGAAAGCGGAAGGAACTGTTTTGCATAATCAGAATCCAGAAAATTTTGCATCTAAGCGATTTTTTTACGATACAACAGAAGATGTGATAGAGGATGTATTGAAAAGGGATTTAGAAATATTTACATCAATTAAGAAAAGTAGATTTTATCATGATGAACAATTAACAGAACATACATTGTCGCGCATGGAAGGGGCTTATAAGGAGTTGCTTGACAGTATAGAAGCTAATCCAGAAATAATTTATGAAGACAAACCGAGAGCAATATTTATTAGTTTTGTAAATGAACTTGCGTATCGGACAAAAAGTTTTAGGGATAGGATGGATACCATCACGTCTAAAACGGAAGATGTCTTAAGTAAGATGTGCGATAATTTGGGTTTGGATGAGGATACAAAAAGGAAAACTATAGAAGAAAATTGCATTCCGGGCATTAATATACAGTTGGAAAATATTTTATCATTGGGGCCGACATTGCAAACAATGAAAATATTATTGGAAAATTATGATTGGTTTATTGGTTACAATGATACAGAACTTGATTTTGTTATTAGTGACAATCCGGCTCAAACAGTATGGTGTCATTTGAATGATATTTGTATCCCGATATCAAAACAAATAGCTATTGTGATGAGAGTAAAGGATGATAAGGCACCGATGGTTTCGATAGATAAAGCAAAAGATAACATAATAGATATGTCTATGAAGGGTGTTATAGCATATAATATGATGCAGATAAGTATGGCTCAATTGTATTTATTTGGTTCAGAGAAGGCTATTAATTTTATGAAAAGTATAAATGAGCTATTAAACGTGTATGGAAAAGGAGGAGAGTAGTAAAAGTCCATAATACCTACTATGTTTGACGGTATCAGCTTGCCCTGTTTTATCTAGATTTGCCAATTTCGTTATATTTATCATAAACTTAACGAAATTTTTAAACCATGCAAATCAGAGTATTTTAGAAGGAAAACAAACATAATTTTTACACTCTTTGTGCGCTGTGAATGTGCTTCTCGGTCATGATGAAAAATGATTATAAATTAAATATTTTTTGTGGATTTTATTCAGTTTTACTAGTGGTTTACTAATATTTCTGGATTTCCGCTTGTTACCTGAAAATACATAAGTAATTCCTTAAATGTTGTTGTATGGACAAAAACCAAGCAACGGCATTTTTGTCACCGCTTCATCCGGCTCAATGGTGAATCTTTATATGCCGGGGATTTCTTCATGATGTTTTTTAAGATTGTGCGTTCTTGATCCGTCAATTTTTCATACCGGATCTGCAACTGCGTACACATAAGGGCGGTGAATACATCAAGATAGGAACCCGGTACCGCCATTGCCCTTTGTGCATCCTTGATTAGTTTCATGGCATTAGAATCATCCGACGCACTGTCTGTATCATTCTTATGAATTTCCCTTATGTCATAGAGGATAGTATCCCATGTCCGATGCGTGACCTGGCAGAAATAATCTTCTTCCTGTATCTGTAAAGCCTCCAAAGCTTTTAAGACAGTATCTTCCTCTACTGGCTGATATTTGGAAAGAACTTGCTCCCGTAAGACTTCCAGAAGACTGTTGAAGTCTTTGAAGTGCATGGTAGCGATACCGTCCACATAAATCTCAGTATCCGTCATCAGGGTAACAAAGTCCTTATGCGTGGCAATCTCACACAGTAAGCGGTTGTTGATATGCCCGCTTTTTAACAGCTCTATCATATCATCATTCAAATGCAGCTCCGTAAGTTCTGTGTTCGGATGATTCCGGTTTTCTGTCAGGCAGAGGAGGTAATCCGTTGACACTCCGTAAAATTTTGCCAGCGTCACAAGGCTGCCGTGGCTGATTTCTTTATACTCTTCATTTTCATAGCTGCCTAAAGCTGATTTTGAAATACCTGTGGCTGTCGCCAGTTCTTCTAATTTTAAGTGCCGTTCTAATCTTAAATCTTTCAGACGCTCTTGGATCGTCATTCCCTGTTTCATGGATTCGCGCTCCCTCCCATTCGTTGCTTTTGCCAAACCATTATACCACACTAATTCCACGAACATGGAATTTTTGGGAATTTACTACTTCATTCCTGATTTGNGGANATACGGCACAAGGAACGNAAATGTTCTATGATACAGATAGTTCATCGATGGATTATTCCAATCGAATGACCGGNCTGTATGGGATATGCACCCCGGCGATGTAGCGCAACGACTTCCGGTAGGGAAATGAAGGAACCCNAACCGNAANGAGCGTACCAGAGGGAGCNAAACGNTGCCGTAAAACCGGGGGCAGGAACGACAACAGGACGAACCGGCAAATGGATACAAGAANGATACNGAACAACAATNTTTTTACANACNAAANCAAGAAGGAGGANACCGANNGGATGGAAGTTGAATTTATGACCGCAGACACGTNGCTGCCNCCGAGTATNCCGCTCCCGNAAGCGNTANTCCGGNTNCCNGTCAGCANCACNGCAAAGATCATGTATGCTNGTATGCTGGATGCTGTAATGACGGATGGNNTGGANGANGTGAACGGGATTTTATTTATCCGTTTCCCAATCATGGAACTGTCAGANGTACTTTCCAAAAGCCACATGACAGTCAANCGATNCCTTAAAGAACTGGAGGAAGCCGGGCTGATCATGCGTGTNCGTCANGGNATNGGAAAGCCCAACAAAATATATGTACTCATCCCAAGGATGGAGGGGATATNCCGTNAATGAAAAGNTGGNAAAACTGAATCNGGAATTGGAANAGACCGAAGCAAAATTGCGGCGNGNGCAGCATCAGGAAAAGATTCTGGAACACCAGATNAAGAAGCTNANCNGGANNGAGNGNACNCANCGNCTCTGTACCAGAGGAGCAATGCTGGAAAGCTATCTGCCTCACCCGGAAAATGTGACGGACGAACANATCANTGTNATTTTGAAAACANTTTTCCATAGGAACGATATAAGGCAGTNCATAGCAAAAATTCTTGCAGAAAANGGAAANGAGGAGACAGAGTNAATCATCNCCCTCTGAAAGAGGGCGCAACTATACACCACCTGCCGGTGGTGCGTTGCGCCCTGCCGGGGGCNTCCTGCGGANAGCNGATNATTTCCGCTCCGCTCCAATCATCACAGGGGANGCTACACTTCCCCTGCGCTGGCTACCGCCAGTTACCCTTTTATGGGCAAGTTTTCCGAAACGAAATCCGGCTATACTTTTTCTATGGGANAGCGTATAATGAAGCTAGNGAAAAANTGGAATTTGCNGATTTCGCATTTTCCACTTTGAACAAATTTAAAATAATTTCTATGAGAGGGGAAAGAACTTGAAATTTCTTGACGAAGTAATCCATATTGAACAAATGGAAAATGGTTATATATACCATTATACGACATTGAATGCATTGCAAAGTATTTTGGATAACAATGAATTTTGGGTAACGAAATCNGATTTTTTAAATGATAGATCAGAATTTCAATATACCTATAATCTTTTTAAAGANAATTTTCTATGTAATATAACTGAATTGAGTTTTCGNCAAAAACTTATTAATGCATTTGATGCGTTAATTAATCAGGATAATGATATATCACGGAAACCGTTAAATGGTTATTATATTGCGTCATTTTCAACAGATTCAGACAATTTAGCCTTATGGTCGGAGTTTTCAAATGCTATGGGGNTTAACTTAGAGATGGATGCAGAGTCCTTTATTTGTTCTTTGGGCAAAACGATAACGTGGCATGGCAAAGTAGTATATGACAAAGAAAAACAATTGCTGTTGCTGAAAAAAGCACTGGAAGAAGCAATGACTTGGAGACCTGAATATGGGGACACTGTATCTCTATTTGATTTTTTTGATAACACACCCGACAATATTATTACGTATCTTGCTATGGATTTGCATGCATTTTGTACTGTNTATGGTATGTTTTTTAAACAACCTGAATTCAACTCGGAAAGCGAATATCGAGTTGTGTTTGCCTCTATTCATGAGGAAACTAATTATGTTAAAAATCCAGAAACTTTGTTTTTTCGTCCAGCCAAAGAAACCCTAATACCATATATAAAAGTTCATTGTAAGGTAACCGATTCTTTGAAATCTATAACTGTCGGCCCNAAAAATAACATTGATATTGCAACTGCTGGAATATCAATGTATTGTAGAAGCAANGGGATTGCGATACCAATACATAAATCNCGTATACCTCTAAGGTATTAGTGNATAATTGTATTTAAAAAAGCTTATATGTTGAGACTACTTTTTTACCTAGACTTATTTAAGTGTGTTGAACTGACAGCCCAANAGAAACTAAATAACTAGCGCCCATCAGCGGCACNACCAAGCAGGAAATCTTTTGANAGGTATCCTGCTTTTTCTATGCCCNNAATNCNGGAGAAAGGAGGANACACACTTGCCATGNCCACACTATGACATAANAATCGTCCAGCGAAGCGAGAACGAATCCGCCGTCGCTGCCGTAGCTTACCAGAGCGGAGAAAAACTGTTTTCTGAATACGATCAGGAACAGAAATACTATTCCCATAAGAGTGAGATTGTTCACAAGGAAATCATGCTGCCGCCTCATGCTCCGCCAGAGTACGCAGACCGCAATACCTTATGGAATGCCGCCGAAGCCGTTGAAAAACAATGGAACTCCCAGCTTGCCCGCCGGGTCATCCTTGCCATTCCGAGGGAACTTCCTCCGGAACAGTATGCTGACCTTCTACGGGACTACTGCCGGGAGTTTTTTGTTTCCAAGGGAATGTGTGCCGATTTTGCCATTCACGACAAGGGAGACGGGAACCTACACGCTCATATCCTGCTCACCATGCGGGCAATGGACGAAAAGGGAAAGTGGCTTCCCAAGAGCCGGAAGGTGTACGATCTTGACGAGAACGGCGAAAGAATACGGCTCCCGTCCGGACGATGGAAAAGCCACAAGGAAAACACCGTGGATTGGAACGATCAGAAATATGCTGAAATCTGGCGGCAGGGCTGGTCTGATACCGTCAACCGTTATCTGGAAGCTGCCGGGCGTACTGAGCGCCTTGACCTGCGCTCCTATACCAGACAGGGTATTGACAAAATCCCCACCGTCCACATGGGAGCCGCCGTCACCTACATGGAGAAGAAAGGAATCCAGACCAACATTGGCAACCTGAATCGGGACATTAAGGAAGCCAACCGTATCATGCAGTCTATCCGACAGATGGTGCGCCATCTGAAAAGTTGGATTACCAACCTGCGGGAGAAAAGGGCGGCAATCATGGAAGCACTGGAGCAGGCGAAGGAACCGACACTCCCAGAACTGTTATTTCGATATTTGGAACTGCGGAGCAGGGAGCGTGCCGACTGGAATTCCAGAGGGAAACTCAAAGGCACTGTTGCAGACTACAATATAGTGCAGGTAGCATTGGATTTCCTGAGGAAAAAAGAAATCTCCACCGTGGAGAGCCTTGACTGTCATCTGGATGAAATCAGCGAAAAAGCCGTTTCCATACGAAGCAGCATGAAGAAAGCAGAGAAGCGGATAAGAGCCATCGACACTATGCTTTCCTACATTGATAAATATGAGAAGTACAAGCCAATCCATGCGGAATATGCCACCATTGGCTGGAAGAAGAAAAAGGAAAGATTTGCAGAGAACCACCGGGAGGAGCTGGACGCTTACAATTCCGCCGTGCGATATTTTAAGGCTAATCTAAAAAATAACATCTATAATCGAAAAGAATTAGAAGGCGAGCGGAAACAGCTTGCAGACGCCTTGCCCAGACAAAGGAAGGAGCTGGAAGTGGTTCAGGCAGATGTGAAGATACTGCGGGATGTGCGCCACTGGCTCAATCAGGTGCTGCCATCGGAACAGTACCGCCAGACTGCCGAACCGGGGAAGAAGCCGTCCGTAAAGGAAAGCTTGAAAGGGAGGCAGGAACGTATCCGGCAGGAGAGGGAAGCCCTTATTACAGACTGTGGAAAGGAAGTGAAGAATTATGAAAGATGAAGGTAAGAGCTATTCAGACATTCCAGTCTGGCGTAGATATACGCTGACCATTGAAGAAGCAGCCGTATATTATCATATCGGAGAAGGGAAGCTGCGGATGCTCATTGACACACATCCTAATGAAGATTTCTATGTGATGAATGGAAACAGGGTCTTGATCAAACGTGAGAAATTTGAACGGTATCTGGATGATGCAACAGCCGTATAAAAATTTCTGAAAAAAAGAATGGCAGATTGCCTGTATCCTATGATAAAGCTATACGGAGAGCCAGATTTGTGGTATGATGATTTTGCAAGTCTGACTCTCCTTTTTTTGAAAGGAGAGATTCGATGAGTGAGAAAAGAAGAGATAACCGTAATCGTATTTTGCGTGAGGGCGAGTACCAGCGCTCAGATGGGAGGTATCGGTTCCGTTATATTGACGAGGACGGAAAAGAGAAAAATGTTTACAGTTGGCGTCTGGATAGAAATGATCCTATGCCGAAAGGCAAGAAGCGGGAGCCTTCATTGAGAGAGAAAGAAAAACAGATCGAAGCGGATCTATTTGACCACATCGTAACAAACGGCGGTAATTACACGGTGCTGGAGTTGGTGGAGAAGTATGTGTCTCTGAAAACAGGAGTCCGCCACAACACGGTTGCCGGATATAAGACGGTCATTAACGTCTTGAAAAAGGAAGCATTCGGCAGACAGCGCATTGATAAAGTACGGCTGTCAGATGCAAAGGCGTGGCTTATTAAGCTTCAGCAGGTGGATGGCAGAGGATATAGTTCCATTCACTCTATCCGTGGAGTTTTAAGACCGGCATTTCAGATGGCTGTAGATGATGACCTGATCCGCAAAAATCCATTTGGATTTGAATTAGCATCGGTTATTGTCAATGATTCTGTTACCAGAGAAGCGATTACCCGGAAACAGGAAAGGGATCTGCTTAAGTTTATCAAGGAAGATAATCATTTTAGCAGATACTATGATGCAATCTACATTCTCTTTCATACAGGGCTTCGCATTTCGGAGTTTTGCGGGCTGACGATACCTGATATTGAGTTTGAGGAAATGCGTATTAAGGTAGACCATCAGTTACAGCGCACATCACAGATGGAATATGTGATTCAGGAACCAAAAACAGAAAGAGGGGTCCGCTATGTTCCCATGACGGAAGAAGTGGCAGTGTGTTTCCGCAGGATCATTGCTAATCGGGAAGCACCGAAAGTTGAGCCTATGGTAGATGGTTATATCCGTTTCTTGTGTCTGGATAAGAATGATATGCCGATGGTTGCTCTTCACTGGGAAAAGTATCTGGAGCATATCATTGAAAAGTATAATAAGATTTATCGCGTCCAGATGCCGAAAGTAACCCCTCATGTATGCAGACATACCTTTTGCTCCAATATGGCGAAGTCGGGAATGAATCCGAAGACCTTACAGTACATCATGGGTCATGCGGACATCAGTGTAACATTGAATACTTACACCCATGTGAATTTCGATGATGCGAAAGAGGAACTGCAGCGAGTGGCAAACTCTTAAAAAGCCCGTTGGTAAAGCTGCTTACTTTACCAACGTA